>JBGSKQ010000028.1:0-33297 GCA_041741095.1 Saprospiraceae bacterium | reverse complement strand
CGGCAAGGGCGGGCGTTTTGATAAAAGGCGGCGCACCGCTCGAAGATTTGGGCCAGCTCACCGCCATCGCTTTCGATAAAACGGGAACGCTGACGGAGGGCAAACCCAAGTTCACGGGCGCTGTCCCGTTCGGCGAAACGGGCAAGGAAGACCTCCTGAAGGTGGCGCTGGCAGTGGAGCAAACGAGCGACCACCCGCTGGCCGCCGCCATTGTGGAGGGCGCAAAAAAAGAACTCGGCGGCAAAACCGTCCCCGAAGCACAGGACTTGCAGGCCATCACCGGCAGGGGCGTGAAAGCCAATTTTGAGGGTGAAACCGTCCACATCGGCAACCGGGAACTGTTCGAGGAACTCACCGGGCAGCCCGTCCCCGGCGGCATTTCCCAAAAAATGGAGGAACTGGAAAACGAGGGGCACACCGCCATGATAGTCCACCGGGGCGACCAATACCTCGGCATCATTTCCGTCATGGACGTGGCCCGCCCGGAGGCGCAGGCGACGCTGGCGAAGCTAAAAACCCTCGGCATCCGCCGCATGATAATGCTCACCGGCGACCACCAACGGGTGGCCGATGCGGTGGCAAAATCCATCGGCATCACCGACCCCATGGGCAACCTGATGCCGGAAGACAAGGTGGAAACCATCGAAAAACTGCGGCTGGAAGAAGGCAAAGTCGCCATGGTAGGCGACGGTGTGAACGACGCCCCCGCCCTCGCCAAAAGCACGGTCGGCATTGCCATGGGCGCTGCGGGCAGCGATGTGGCGCTCGAAACCGCCGACATCGCCCTCATGGGCGACAAGCTGGAGGCGCTGCCCTTTGCCATCGGCCTGAGCCGAAAGGCCCGCAGCATCATCCACCAAAACCTCTGGATTAGCCTCGGCATGGTCGCCGTGCTGGTACCGCTCACCATTTTGGGCATTGCGGAAATCGGCCCCGCCGTCGTTGCGCACGAAGGCTCGACGCTGCTGGTGGTGGCGAATGCGCTGCGGTTGTTGGGGTATAAACAAAACAATCATGGATAGTATCACCCAAGCTGTGCTGGGCGCAGCCATAGGAGAGGCCGTTTTAGGCAAAAAAATCGGCAACAAAGGGGCCATCCTCGGCGCTGCCGTCGCCACCATCCCCGACCTCGATGTGGCGCTCTACCTTTTTTATGACAAGTTTGAAATGTTGAGCATCCACCGGGGGTACAGCCATTCCATTTTGTTCAGTATCGTCGGTGCGTTTTTGATTGCCTTTATTTTGCGAAGGATAAAATGGACTAAAAAGGTGGGCTATTGGCGGCGCTGGATATTTGCCTGGCTGGCCTTGTTCACACACATGCTGTTGGATGCTTTTACGGCGTATGGCACACAGTTATTTCTTCCTTTTTCTGATGCACGAGTAGGATTTGACAGCGTTAATGTCGTTGACCCTGTCTATACTTTGCCGTTGATTTTCGGATTGTTTTTCAGTCTTTTTGTTTTTAAAAACAGGCCGTCGAGACCTGTCGGCAACTATGTTGGGTTGGCCATCAGCACCCTTTATCTATTGAGCACTTTAGGGATAAAAAACAGGGTAGAACAATATTTTCGGGCAGAACTGGCGGAACAGCATATTGACTACCATTCCCTGCTCACTATGCCCGTCGGCGTGGCCAATATCAACTGGTACGGCGTTGCAAAAACCAATGACGGCCTGTACATGCACAAATATTCCATCCTCAAAAACGAACGGCTTCCCTTTGAATATTTCCACACCAACGACCACTTGCTGGAAGGGGTAAACCCACAGCTGGTGGACAGGATGAAATGGTTCGCCAAAGGGTTTTACACGGTCGAAAAAACCGGGGACAAATTGCGGTTTTACAATTTGCAGGTGGACATGCGGGGCATCGTGCAGGACGGGGATATCAAAGCCCCGACGGCAGGATATTTTGTGATTGTCCCCCATGCGGACGGCGGGTTTGAGTTTTCAGCGGGGACGCATAGGGCGGAATGAAACACCATTCATGCTGAGGTTTGGATAGCCAAAGACCGTTCACAAAAATCACCCCGCTTGCAGTGGCGTTTGCGGAACGTCCTCGGCGCCTTATGGTATCTGGTTGGAAAATGGCTACTACAAGGTGGTTATTACCAAGTCGGGTGAGTTGGGGGGCAATTATCTTGATTTTCGGTTGGCTGAGTAAATTCGCTACTATTTTCAGTGACCGGAGCCTGTTTTGCCCCATATTTTGTAACAATCGTCCATAATTTCATAAAGCATTATTCCATTAAAATCTTTACTTTTGCAGTGATTTTTGAATCAATGGCAGCTAAGTTCCTACATATCATTCTCGCTTTGTCGGTTTTGTTCAGCACGACCGGCTTCACCTTGAGCAAACACTTTTGCCAAAAAGAGTTGCAGGATGTGAGCCTGTTTGCGAAAGCGGAAAACTGCCAACATTCCAAATCGCCTCCCTGCCAAAGCGCCAGCCATCATTGCGGTTCCCATTCCGGCGAAGATGACAATGGCTGTTGCCACAACACCGCAAAGTATTACAAGCTCGACCAGGAAAAACAGGCCCAATCGCTTGAGTTCAAACCGTTGAAAGCCCCGGTATTGCTTGCAGCCGTCCTGGTTATATTTAATATCGAACTGCCGGTTGACAAAACCCAATTTCTCACCTACCAAACCTACAAGCCGCCCATTGTCTGCGACGATTTCCAGTCCATGTTGCAGACTTTCCGTTTATAAATAGCCATCAGTATGCACTTGCCGCTCGGTGAAACCCACCGCAGGGGCTAAAGTCGTTTGGTTTGCGCCGGCAACGGCGTGAATTTTTTCAACCAAAATTGATGGTACATCATGCTTAACGGAATCATTCGCTTTTTCCTTGAAAACAAATTCGTCACCCTGCTGCTGCTGGTGATATTTATCGGGTGGGGCATTGCCACCGCCCCCTTTGGCTGGAAGACCTTCCTGCCCTCCGACCCCGTGCCTGTGGATGCTATCCCCGACCTCGGCGAAAACCAGCAAATCGTTTTCACCAACTGGATGGGGCGCTCCCCGCAGGACATCGAAGACCAAATCACCTACCCGCTCACGACCTTCCTGCTGGGCATCCCCGGCGTGAAATCCATCCGGAGTTCCTCCATCTTCGGCTTGTCCAGCATTTACATCATTTTTGATGAAAGCATTGAATTTTACTGGTCACGAAGCCGGATATTGGAAAAACTCAACTCCTTGCCCTCCAACCTGCTGCCAACAGGGGTACAGCCATCGTTGGGGCCGGATGCCACTGCCCTGGGGCAGGTGTTCTGGTACACCCTCGAAGGGCGTGATTCCGCCGGGAACGTCACCGGCGGATGGGATTTGAACGAAATCAGGACGGTGCAGGATTTTTATGTAAAATATTCCCTCAATGCCGTCGAGGGCGTCTCAGAAGTCGCCTCCATCGGTGGCCACGTCAAAGAATACCAGGTGGACGTGAACCCCGATGCCCTTAAAGCCTACAACATCCCCTTGACAAAGGTGATGGATGCTGTTAAAAAGTCGAACCGGGACGTTGGCGCAAAAACCATCGAAATCAACAAGGCGGAATACTTCGTCCGGGGGCTGGGCTACATCAAAAAAGTGGAAGACCTCGAACTGGCGGTCGTGGCCGTGAACAACAACGTGCCCATCCGTATCAAGGACATTGGCGTCGTGAAATTGGGCCCCGCTACCCGGCGGGGCCTGCTCGACAAGGACGGCGCCGAGGTAGTCGGGGGCGTGGTGGTTGCCCGCTACGGCTCCAACCCGCTCGCCGTCATCAACGGCGTCAAAGAAAAAATCAAGGCGACCGCCTCTGGCCTGCCAAAAAAGACCCTGGCCAACGGGACGGTGAGCCAACTGACCGTCGTGCCTTTTTACGACCGTTCCCAACTTATTCATGAAACCCTCGGCACGCTGGAGCGGGCGCTCTCGCACGAAATCATCATCAGCATCATCGTGGTCATCGTGCTGGTACTCAACCTGCGGGCATCGCTGCTCATCTCCAGCATGTTGCCCGTGGCGGTGCTGATGACCTTCGTCGTCATGCGCTACGCCGGGGTGGACGCCAACATCGTGGCGCTGTCCGGCATCGCCATCGCCATCGGCGTGATGGTGGACGTGGGGATTGTTTTTGTGGAAAACATCATCCGCCACCTCGAACTGCCGGAGAACCACGGGGTTCGGGGGCGGCGCCTGCTCGAAGTCATCTACGAGGCGACCGTTGAAGTTTCGTCTGCCATCACCACAGCATTGGCGACGACGGTGGTGAGCTTCTTGCCAGTTTTTGCGATGGAATCAGCGGAGGGCAAGTTGTTCAAGCCGCTGGCATTCACAAAAACCTTTGCGCTGGGCGCTTCTTTCGTACTCGGTATCGTGGTGCTGCCTGCGCTGGCGCACCTGGTGATGTCGTTGAATTTTGACAAAAAAAGGGTGCGAGGTATCTGGAACATTGCGCTCATTGCCGCTGGCATCCTGTTCGCCATCGTTTATAAAACATGGCTGCCCGTATGGCTGGTAGTTATTGGTTTGAACAACCTGCTTGAAAACAAATGGCCGGAACGCTGGAAATCAGCGCCCAATTTCATCAATATCGCTGTTGTTGTGTTGGTCGCCACGTTTTTCCTGACTGAGGAGTGGGCGCCGCTGGGGCACCATAATTCGCTGTTTGTCAACTACCTTTTCGTGCTGATGCTGCTCGGCATCATTCTCGGTGCGTTATTGTCCATTGTCCATTTTTACGAACCTGTTTTGAAATGGTGCCTCGTGAACAAAGGCAAGTTCATGCTCATCCCGCTGTTCACCATCCTCTTCGGGCTGGTCATCTGGCTGGGGTGGAACAATTCGTTCGGTTTTGCAGCAAAGGGTTTCGATAAAGTAGGCTGGAATATCCGCACGACCGGGTTCTGGAGCGCCATGACGCATAAATTTCCCGGCATGGGCAAGGAGTTCATGCCCTCGCTCAATGAGGGCAGTTTCCTGCTCATGCCCACTTCCATGCCGCACTCCGGGGTAGAGGAAAACCAACGGGTGGTGGCACAGCTCGACATGCTGCTGGCGAACATCCCCGAAGTGGAACTGGCGGTGGGCAAGGCCGGGCGTGCCGAAACGGCGCTCGACCCCGCCCCGATTTCGATGTACGAGAACGTCATCAATTACAAACCTGAGTTTTTAATCAATGAAGACGGAAAGCGGGAAACGTTCAAGGCGGATAAAAAAGAACGCTTCATCCTTGTTTCGGGCGATTCGCTCACGAACGAGGAAGCCCTGGAACGGGGTGTGAAACCTACCGAACTCATTCCCGACCCGGACGGCCAATACTTCCGAAACTGGCGCCCGAAAATCAAAAAACCTGCCGACATCTGGGACGAAATCGTGCGGGTGACCAAACTGCCCGGCGTCACCTCTGCCCCGAAATTGCAGCCCATCGAAACCCGCCTCGTCATGCTCCAGACCGGCATGAGGGCGCCCATGGGAATCAAAGTTTACGGCCCCGATTTGAAGACCATCGAGGATTTCGGGCTGAAGCTCGAAGCCATCCTGAAAGAGGTGCCTTCCGTAAAGTCAGAGGCCGTTTTTGCCGACCGCATCGTGGGCAAACCCTACCTCCACCTGAACATCGACCGTGCCGCTGCCGCCCGCTACGGGCTGAATATCGAGGACGTGCAGATGTTCATCGAAACCGCTATCGGCGGTATCGCCGTGACGAGCACGGTGGAAGGCCGGGAGCGTTTCCCCGTGCGGGTGCGCTACCCCCGTGAGCTTCGGGACAACCCGGAGAGCATCAAAGAAATGCTGGTGCCGACCCCTGTCGGAGCGCAGGTGCCGCTCGGCGAACTGGTGGAAATTGAATATGTCCGTGGCCCGCAGATGATTAAAAGCGAGGATACATTCCTGACGGGTTATGTGCTTTTTGACAAAAAAGAGGGCTACGCAGAAGTGAATGTGGTAGAAGAAGCCACCCGTTTTATCCAGCAAAGGATTGACAATGGCGAGCTGACCGTGCCTGCCGGGGTCAGCTACAAGTTTTCCGGCAGCTACGAGAACCAGTTACGGGCGATGAAACGACTGTCCATCGTCATCCCCATCAGTCTCATCACCATCTTTTTGCTGTTGTTTTTCCAGTTCAAAACGGTCATCGCCTCGTCCATCCACTTTTCGGGCGTGTTCGTGGCCTTCGCCGGGGGCTTCATCATGCTCTGGCTTTATGGGCAGGACTGGTTCCTGAATTTTTCCATCGCCGAAGTGAGCATGCGGGAGCTGTTCCAACTGCACCCCATCAACCTCAGCGTGGCGGTCTGGGTGGGCTTCATCGCCCTGTTCGGCATCGCCACCGACGACGGGGTGATTATGGGGACGTACATCCACCAGGTTTTTGAAGAAAGGAAGCCGCAGACCGTGCCGGAAGTACGGGAGGCAGTTTTGATTGCTGGCAAAAAGCGGGTACGCCCCGCCATGATGACAGCAGCCGTTGCCATCATCGCCCTGCTGCCTGTGCTGACTTCGACTGGAAAAGGCGCCGACATCATGGTGCCGATGGCGATTCCAACATTCGGAGGGATGACAATCCAGTTGATGACGATGTTCGTGGTGCCGGTGTTGCAGGCGTATTGGCGGGAAAAAGTGGTGAAAAAGCAGGCATCTTCAACGGTGACGCCAAGCTGACGGCAATAAAGTTTTTAAACAAAAAAGAGAAAATCATGCGCAGTATAATCATCATTATTTCAATCCTGGCGACGAGCAGCCTTTCCGCCCAAACGCTGGACGACTACCTGAAAATCGCTGCCGAAAATAATCCCGGCATTAAGGCCCGGCAGACTGAGGTTCAGGCTGCCTTGCAAAAATTGCCGCAGGCAAAAGCATTGCCCGACCCGACGGTGAACGCTTCCTGGTTCATCCGCCCGATGATGCTGCCAATGGGCAACCAATTGGGCAGCATCTCGGCGATGCAAATGTTTCCCTGGTTCGGGGCGCTCGACGCCCTGGAAAACGAGGCGGCACGGATGGCGGAGGTGAAACTCCAGGCAGTGCAAGTGGCACAAAACGAACTGTTTTTCAAGATAAAAAACGGCTGGTATCCGCTGTTCGAGCTGGAAGAAAAAATCCGCATCCAGCAAGACCTCTTGCGACTGCTCGAAACGGACAAGGAACTCGCCACCGTCATGTTCCAGCAAGGCATGGCGCCGATGGTGGACCCCATCCGGGCGGACATCATGATTGACGAGGTGAAAACCGAAATCGCCATTTTGGAACAAAAAAGAAGGCCGCTGGAGGTCGCTTTCAACCGCATGCTGAACCGGGACGACAACCTGCCGGTGGCCATCTCCGGCAGCCTGCCGGAACCTGTGACCGGTGCTGCCGCCCGCCGTGACAGCCTCATCGCCAACAACCCCACGCTGGCGGTTTTTGACAAACAAATCCAGGCTGCACAAGCCGAGGAGAAAGTGGCAGACTACATGCGGAAGCCGATGATTGGCGCTGGCCTGCAATACATGCCGTTGGCGAAACGGGCCAACAGCGACATCCCCCCCAACACCGGCAGGGACATGGTGATGCCCATGTTCTCCGTCACCGTGCCCATTTGGAAGAAAAAATACAACGCCGCTGTCGAGGAGCGCCGGCTAATGCAAGTCATGTACGCCGACATGAAACAGGACATGCAGAACGACCTCGCCGCCATGTACGAAATGACTTTTTATGAAGTGGAAAAAATGGCACAGATGGTCGAACTGCTCAACCTGCAAATGGTGAAAACCCATCAGGCGATTGACCTTTTGATGGCTGCTTACAGCAATGCCGGGCAGGACTTTGAAGAAGTTTTGCGCTTGCAGCAGCAACTGTTCCGCTACCGGACGGAAAAGGTTTCGGCGCAGACAGGGTACCAACTGATGTTGGTGAAACTGGATTATTTGACCGGAAAAATGAATTAACCAAATTTTCAAATAGCCTCTGCAGCTGCTGGGCGGATGCAAAGGGCAGGCTAACAAATTTCAACAATGAAAAAGATAAAAATCAATCGTTCCACCCTCATTGCCGCCATCGTCATGCTGGCGGTTGGACTGCTCATCGGCTGGCTCGCCAAGCCTTCGACTCCGGACGGTGCAACGCACGAAGGGCATGAAATGGCAGGCGCTGAATCTTCCAAAGCCACCATCTGGACCTGCTCCATGCACCCGCAAATACGCCAATCCGAACCTGGCCAATGTCCAATCTGCGGTATGGATTTGATACCGCTCGACGACAATACGTCGGAGGGCGACCCGATGGAAATCAAGATGTCGCCGACGGCAATGCAACTGGCCAACGTGCAGACGGCTATCGTCGGCTTCGGGATGCCCACCAAGGAGGTTCGCATGAACGGCAAGGTGCAGCCCGACGAGCGGCTGATTTTCACCCAGGTGACCCACCTCGACGGCAGGGTGGAGCAGCTTGCCATCAACTTCACGGGCGAACCGGTGCGGCGAGGGCAAAGGATTGCCAGCATTTATTCGCCCGAACTCGTCACGGCGCAGCAGGAGCTTTTTTCAGCACAAAAAATCAAGGATATGCAACCTGCACTTTTCAATGCAGCCAAACAAAAACTGAAAAACTGGAAGCTCACCGATGCTCAAATCGAAAATATTTTGGCCTCCGGCAAAGCGCAGGAACGCTTCCCCATCATGGCCGACGTGAGCGGCATCGTCATGGAAAAGAAGGTCAACCTCGGCGACTACGTCATGCGGGGCATGCCACTGTACGACATTGTTGACCTGTCGAGGGTCTGGTTGCTGTTCGATGTGTACGAGAGCGACATGTCCTGGGCGAAGGTGGGCAGCGCGGTGGATTTCATCATCCAGTCGCTGCCGGGCGAAAATTTCAAAGGCAAAATCACCTTCATTGACCCGGTCATCAACCCGGCCACGAGGGTGGCCACGGCGAGGGTGGAAGTACCCAACCCCGGCGGCAAGCTCAAGCCCGAAATGTTTGCCAGCGGCATTATCAAAACACAACTTTCGGGCAACAAGGAGAGCATCATGGTGCCCAAATCCGCCGTGATGTGGACAGGCGAACGCTCTGTGGTTTATGTAAAAAAATCAACCGAACAGGGCACGAACTTCTTGATGCAAGAGGTCACGCTCGGGCCTTTGGTCGGGGACAATTATGTGATAAAAAAAGGGCTGGAACCGGGCACTGAAATCGCCACCAACGGCACCTTCTCCATTGACGCCGCCTCCCAGCTGGCGGGCAAGCCGAGCATGATGAACCCCGAAGGCGGCGCTGTGATGACCGGGCATAACCACGGCGGAAGTTCCCCTTCGGCCGCCGCCCCGGTACAAGCAATGGAAGTGGGCAAACAGGCCAAAGCAGCGGTAAAGCAGTTGTTCGACTTGTATTTTCCGATGAAAGATGCGCTGGTGAAAGACGACCTGGCCACCGCCAAAAAGCAGGCTGGTGATTTGAAAAAGGCATTTGATAAAACCAGCATGGGCCTTTTCACAGGCGCTGCCCACAACCATTGGATGAGCCACAGCGGGGCTGCGGTGGAGGTGTTGAACAAAATCGCCGTTGCCAAAGACGTGGAGGAAGCACGAAAGTATTTTAAGCCGCTTTCCGGTCAGATGGTGGCGCTGGCAAAAGCCTTCGGCCCCTTCGGTGAAACGGTGTATGTGCAGCACTGCCCGATGGCGGATGGCAACACCGGGGCGGATTGGCTGAGCCTGGACGAACAAATCTTGAACCCTTATTTCGGCGATAAAATGCCGAAATGCGGGAGCGTGACGGAGACGATTAAGTGATTGTTTGATGGCTGAATGGTTTAATAGCTAAATAGCTGTTCATCCAGGTAACCATTCCTTTTCATAACTATTAAATCTTGTTTAAAATGAAGTATTTCAAAGCGATTTTTCTTGGCATCGCCATGACTGCTTTCCTCGCCGCCTGCGGCGGCAATGACGGCCATCATGGCCAAGATGCCATGCATGGCGAGTCCACTGAAAATGCAGACACACTAAAGCACAATTTTGCCTATGTGTGCCCCATGCACCCAGATCAGGGTGGGGATGAGCCTGGCAAATGCGCCAAGTGTGGCATGGACTTCCAGAAGAATGAAAAACATCCGGAGGAGGGTCATGCTCACTGATTATGTATTTTATCACTCTTAAAATTTCGAACATGAAGTATTTAAGTCAAATTCTGAGTCTCGGTTTTTTTCTTTTCCTGGCCATTCAGGTACAGGCGCAACACGACCACGGCAGCCATAACCAAAAGACGGAACCCATCAAAGCCGAAGCAATGCCGGTCGGTGGCGTAACGGACATTTTCATGGTTTACGGCAACTGCGGCATGTGCGAGCGGCGGATTGAAGGCGCACTCTCCAATGTGAAGGGCGTCTATTCCGGCGATTGGGACGTGGATACCAAAGTGATGACGGTCAAATACGACGATGGAATCATTTCACTCGACGACATCAAAAAAAAGGTGGCGGAAGTGGGGCACGACACGGACAAGTTCCGGGCAAGAGACGAAGTGTACGACAACCTTCCCGGTTGCTGTCAGTACGAGCGCCCGAAAAGTTAGAAGGGTATTAATTCTTTATACAGAGAAGGCGCTGCAGGTGGGGAATATGAAAATATTGTTTGCCTGCCGCCTTCTTGTTGAAAAACTGCGGTATGAAATCATGTTGCAAGGATGCGAACAACGGCAATCCTCGCTCCTTATTTCGATTGATTTTTAATCTCCTGGTTGCCGGGATTATAGCTTTCATAGTTCTTGGATTGGTTCTTCAACATGTCAGATGATACACATGAATACTGAAAATCAACTGCCGGTGAATTTAAGAGCAGAGGCAAGTTGGCGGTTGGTCAATCCAAATCCATGAAAACAATGGACAGAGAGCTACTTTATAGAGATGATGCTACTGCTACATAAGGATAATATTGAATAGAGCATTCGGAGGCCCTTAGCCACTTATTCATTTTATAAATCAGAAAAATCAAAACGACAATGACACATACCTATCAAATCACAGGCATGACCTGCGACCATTGCGTCCAAACAGTCAAAAAAGCACTCGAAAGTATCGAGGGCATTCATTCTGCCGAGGTCACACTGGAACCTCCGGTTGCAATTGTGACGATGCACCACCATGTTTCCGAAGATGCGATGAACGAGGCACTGGCGGCTCCCGGGAATTACAGCCTCAAAATGGCAACGGGGGGTGGCCACGAAGACCACCACGGCGGACATGGCCACAGCCACGCCGAAAAAAAGACCGCCGCCCCGGACGAAAAAATGCACCCCGAACACGGTGGCCATTCCGGTCACACCGGGCATCAGCAACCGCCTCCGCAAAAGGCCACGCCAGCCAAAGCAGATAAAATGCAAGGAGACCACAGTGGCCACGGCGGACATGGTGGCGGGGACAACCCAGCCCACGGCCACATGGGGCACGACCACCACCGCATGATGATTGCCGATTTCAGGAAACGCTTCTGGGTAGCCCTTGTCCTGACCGTTCCCATTCTGTTGCTGGCGCCCATGATTCAGAAATGGCTGGGCGTCGAGTGGCGGTTTCCGGGAGACAGCTACCTGTTGTTCGCACTGTCCAGCATCGTCTATTTCTATGGCGGCTGGCCATTTATCAAAGGCTTTTTTAAGGAAATAAAAGACCGGTCACCGGGCATGATGACGCTGATTGCCATGGCGATTTCAGTGGCGTATTTCTACTCCGCAGCCACCACCTTCGGGTTGCAGGGGGAGAGTTTCTACTGGGAACTCGCCACGCTGATTGTCATCATGTTGCTGGGGCACTGGTTTGAAATGAAATCCGTGCTCGGCGCATCGAAAGCGTTGGAACTACTGGTGAGCATGATGCCCTCCGAAGCCCACAAAATGGAAGGTGAAAAAGTGGTTGACATAAAACTGGAAGACTTGCTGGGCGGCGATATTATTTTGATAAAACCCGGCGAGAAAGTCCCTGCCGACGGTATCGTCATCGAGGGCGAAAGCTACCTCAACGAATCCATGCTCACCGGCGAATCAAAGCCCGTAAAAAAAGGCCTTGACGAAAAGGTCATCGGCGGCAGCATCAATGGCAACGGTTCGTTGAAAGTAAAGGTGGAACACACAGGAAAAGATAGCTACCTGAACAAGGTCATCACCATGGTGCAGGAGGCGCAAAAGACCAAATCGAAGATGCAAAACCTCTCCGACCGGGCAGCGAAATGGCTGACCTACATCGCACTTTCCGTAGGGTTTGGCACTTTGGTTTTATGGCTGGCGCTCGGACAGGATTTTGTTTTTGCACTGGAAAGGATGGTGACAGTCATGGTCATTTCCTGCCCGCACGCACTGGGCTTGGCGGTGCCGCTGGTGGTGGCGATTTCCACGGCCATTTCCGCCCAAAACGGCCTGCTCATCCGCAACCGGACGGCGTTTGAGGAGTCCCGGAAAATCACCGCTTTGCTTTTTGATAAAACAGGAACACTGACCATCGGCAAGTTTGGCGTCACCCGTTACGAGGCTGTCGGCAGTGGGCTGGACAAAAACGAAATGCTGCGGCTGGCTGGCGCTTTGGAACAAAGCTCCGAACATCCCATCGCCGTGGGCATCGTGCAAAAAATCAAGGCAATGGGCATCGAAATCCCCAAGCCTGAAAACTTCCAGGCCATTACCGGGAAAGGGGTGCAGGCAACAGTCGAAGGGAAGGAACTGAAAGTGGTCAGTCCCGGCTATCTGAAGGATGAAAAAATAGACATCCCCGAAGGTGCTTTCGGCAGCGCCGCCGAAACAGTGGTTTTTGTTTTGATTGATAAAAAACTGGCGGGCTTTATCGCCCTTGCCGACGAAATACGCCCGGAATCCGCTGCCGCCATCAAAATCTTCAAGGACAACAACATCAAGGTTTACATGGCGACTGGTGACAACGATGTGGTCGGGAAAGCAGTCAGCGAGGAATTGGGCCTGGACGGCTACTTCGCCGAGGTGCTGCCCCATCAAAAAGTGGAAATCATCAAGGATTTTCAAGCCAAAGGCGAGTTCGTCGCCATGACTGGCGACGGGGTGAACGACGCCCCGGCATTGGCACAGGCAGACGTGGGCATCGCCGTCGGCTCCGGTACCGACGTAGCTGCCGAGACCGCCGACATCATCCTCGTGAACAGCAACCCGAAAGACATCGCCAACCTCATCCTATTTGGAAAGGCTACCTACCAGAAAATGATTCAAAACCTCGCATGGGCAACGGGTTATAACGCTATTGCCATTCCGCTGGCTGTGGGTGTTTTGTATCCCTGGGGCTTTGTGCTGAGCCCTGCGATAGGGGCGGTTTTGATGAGCCTGAGCACAGTGATAGTGGCAGTGAATGCGCAGTTGCTGCGAAAAAAACTTACCGAATAGATTTGAACAAATCCGCCTTCTTATCGCTCTTATAAAGGAAACTTTTACACGGCTACATCTGCATGAGTTGGCTCCGTTCATGCTATTTTTCTAACCAAAAAATATTAAATCCTTGGCCTAAGAAAAATTTCAAAGCGGTATTGACGAATGTTGGAATTGAGGATTTTAGAATCACGAACCACAGATACGTCTGTTTGGCCCAGTCGCTCACTTAACTATGGTAGCCGGGTTAATTAAAACCTTGAATAAAATGAAAAAGCTGAAAATCATACAAGGCTTCTCAATGTTTGGTTTGACCGTCCTTGTTTTTCTTTCATGCGGCAACGAAGACAAAAAACGGAGCGTCGGCGTGGACACTCCTGAGGAAGTAAAACAACAAGAAGAAAATACTACCGACGTGGCCGATGTTTCGTTTACGGACGGCATGACGGAAAAGGTATTTCAAAACTACCTCCACCTGAAAGATGCACTGGTGCAATCCGATGCCGGGGAAGCCAAAAAAGCTGCAGGCAACCTCGCCGAAACTTTCACCGAAGAGCGGGCAGCTATCAAATCCACTGCCGGGCAAATAGCCGGTACAGACGACATGGAAAAACAGCGGGAACTCTTTTTCACGCTGACCAAACAATTGGAATCGCTGTTCAAAGAAGGCATATCAAGCGGCACCATTTACAAGCAATATTGCCCAATGGCTTTTGACAACCAGGGAGCGTCCTGGTTTTCCGAAGTGAAGGAAATCCGCAACCCCTATTTTGGAGAAAAAATGTTGAAATGCGGCAAGGTAGAAGAGACCATTGAAAAACGATAAAACTAACTGAACCATGAAAAAAGGAAGCTATCAAAAATTTGCCCTGATGATGGGCGTTGGATTTATCACCATGTACGCCGTGATGTTCTTGAACGTAGACCAGGTTGACCACATCATGCTCAGCACTACCCGAACCTATATGTCATTTCTGATGGTCGCTCCGATGGCTATCAGCATGATGCTGTTCATGTGGGGCATGTATGAAAACAAGAAACTGAACTATACCATTCTCGCCCTGTCCGCACTGGTGTTTATCTGGTGCCTGTATGGACTGCGCAAACAAGTGCCTATTAAGGATGTGGCGTACATGAAGGCCATGATTCCGCACCACTCTTCCGCTATCATGGTGAGCGAACAGGCAACTTTTGAAGACCCGGAAACGGAAAAACTGGCCAAGGAAATCATCGAAGCGCAGAAGCGTGAAATCGCACAGATGAAAAAGATTTTGTACCGTCTGGAAAGTGGCTCAACCGGCCAAAGCACACCCAAAAATTCTGGGAATTAGCACCATTCATGCTGAAGTTTGGATAGCCAAAGAGCGTGCACAAAAATCACCCTCCGCCCTGACCCAAGTCATCTCATCCCTTCCCTTCACCCCGTTACTTTGCGGCGATACAAAAATTTCAACCCCGCCTATCGGGGTATCAGCGAAGACTAATAGGTCAGCAGGTGGGGCGAGTCAGTCAAAAATGTCTTTGTCATGAAAAAATTAATTTTTGCAGCCCTCCTGGCAAGTGCGGCACTGCTTTATTTCTCCTGCCAAAAAGACGACAACCCGCTGCCATCAGCGAATGAGGAAATGCTCATCGGCCAAATTGTCAACGCTTCCACCGTCGAAGCGGTAAGCGTGGCGGATTTGCCTGCTTCCATTGCCAATTATGTGAACCAAAACCACGCCCCGCTTGGGATTGACCTGGCATTTCGTGCCGGACAGCATGGTTATGAAATTTTCCTCGAAAATGGGCTTTGCCTCTACTTCGACCAGCATGGCAACCACCTCAACCACGACGGGATGCATGGCGATATGGGCAACCACCACGGTGGCGGCGGCCCCGGCATAAATTTCTGCCTGGCAGGGGATACACTGGACATAACCGCCCTGCCACAAGCGGCCCTGAATCATATCTCAGCCAATTATCTGGGGGCAACTGTTGTTACGGTCGTCCTCAAGCCCAGCGGCAACCTGGCCGTGGAAATCAGCACCGGCGATATTTTGATGTTCGGCCCAAGTGGAAATTATTTCCATGATTGCGACATGCAGGCTACCGGCGGACACGGGCATGAACATGGTGACATGGGCGGTCCGGGCTGGCATTGCGAACCCGACGGGGGTACAGGTGGAGGTCACGGTGGGTCAATGGGACATGGAAACCATGGCGGGATGGGCAACCATTCAGGCTCGAACGAACCTTGTTGGGGCGGCACGAGCTTATCAGTTGACGACCTTCCTGCAGCCATCACAACTTATATAAACACCAACCATCCCGACGCTACCGTTGAACACGTCATGCAGACATTCAATGGAAACTATTTCCTGCGGTTGTCGGATTGTGGAAGGCTGGTGTTCGACGGGGATGGGAACATCCTCTTCGATAGCGGAGATTAAAAGCTTAAACCGAAACCATGGGCAATTCTTCGGGTTGCCAACAAAAAATGACCTGCCGGGGTGGCAGGTCATTTTTTTGAAAACAAACTATCCTACAACTGGTATTTCATCAACTCTGCCCCAATCCGCTGCCAGGCCGCCTCCAGTTCCAGCCACCTGTCCACGCTCTCGTAGAACAGCGACGTTTCCAGATAATATTCCAGCACCGTCATCTCGCCCGCTTGCAGGGCCTTTTCGAGCAAAGCGCCGCCCGAAACCTGTTGCAGGTTGCTGCGGTACGCATCGGAACGTTGCCGGAGTGACTCGTACTGTTCGTAAAGCCGCTTGATTTCGTGGTAAAGTTCCGTGCGGTGTTCCTCGATGCGGGCATCGTACACCTGCACCTGCAACGCCGAGTAGTTCAGCCGCTTCTTGTTTCCCCAAAGCGGTACGCTCACCCCCGCATGGACGCCGTGAAACTGCTGCCCCAAAATGCCCTGATAGCGGTAGCCCGCCTCGAATTTTGGGAGCAAAAGCGCTTTGGTCAGCTTCACTTCCGTTTGCCCGATTTGTTGCTGCGTTTGCAGGTATTTCAGCACCGGGTCGCTTTCTTCGATGGTTCGTTCCAAGGTCTCGAAATCGGGCAGGCCGGGAGCGGGCGGATAGACCGTGTCGGTGAAAACGACCAGGTTGCCACCGTTCAGTTCGGTAAGCTTTTGTAGGTTTTCGGCAATGGCCGTTTCCAGCAGTTGCAGGTCGGTCTGGATGTTGAGCAATTGCAGGCGGGACTTGTTGAGGTCAAAAATGGTGGCATCGCCCTGCTCCATTTTCCGCTGGTAATTGGCCAAAAACCGCTCTGCACCGGCCAGCCGCCCCGTCAGTTCCGCCTTGCGTTTGTTGAGGAAAACGAGGCGTAGGGCGGTCAGTTTTGCTTCCAGCAAAATATCCTTCCGCACCGATTCGCTTTCATAAACCGTCTGCCCCGTTTTCAGGCCCGCCACCTCCCGGCGGTATTTGTACGCCGTCGGAAAATCGAAGGCCTGGGCTGCGGTCAGGTCGGCCTGGTTCCCTGCGGAGGAAGGGAACCCCCTCAGCCAGTCGAAGCTTAGCGAAGGGTCAGGCAGGGAAAGTCCCGTTTGAAAAAAAGCTTTGCTGGCCTCTATGCGGCTTTGCTCTGCCTGTAAAGTTTTGTTGTTGGCCTGCACGGAGGCAAGCACTTGGTCGAGGGTGCTTTGCGCCGAAAGGCTGGCCGTCAGGGCCAGCAGGGCGCAAAGCAGTTTATATCGTTGCTTCATTTCTATTGCTGTTTTTATTGCTTAAAAAATAGACCACGGGCACAATGAACACATTGAGCAAAGTGGACGTGAGCAGGCCGCCCAGAATGACCTTCGCCATCGGGCTTTGGATTTCGTTGCCCGGCAAGTCGCCAGCAATGGCCAGTGGAATGAGCGCAAGCCCTGCCGTCAGAGCCGTCATCAAAATCGGCGAAAGGCGGTCAACCGAGCCTTCCATGATGGTCTCATAAATGGGTTTGCCCTCCTCTTGCAAGGTCTTGTAGCGGGACACGAGCAGGATGCCGTTCCGGGTGGCCACGCCAAACAGCGTGATGAAACCGATGATGGCCGGGATGCTCAAAATGCCCGACGTGACCCAGATGCTGAACACCCCGCCAATCAATGCCAACGGTAAATTCAGCAAGATGATGGAGGCCGTTTTCATGTCCTTGAACTCCTGAAAAAGCAGGAGGAAAATCACCAGCAACGACAGCAAGGAAGTCGCCATCAGCGTTTTCGAAGCTTCGGCCTCGGCCTCGAACTGGCCGCCGTACTCGATGCGGTAGCCTTCGGGAAGGGTGATTTTTTCCGCCACCACTTTCTGGATTTCATCCACAGCGGACTTTTGGTCACGGCCCGCCACGTTCACCGAGACCACCGTTTTGCGCTGCACGTTTTCCCGGTTGATGGTGTTCGGGCCGGAAGTGCTGACCACATCGGCGACGTAACTCAACGGGATTTTTTGACCATTGGCAGCGTCAATCAGCGTGTTTCGGATGTTCTCGATGTTGCCCCGGTTGGCATCGTCGAAACGCAAAATCAGGTCGAAACTGCGGGTGCCTTCGTACACCTCCGACACTTTTTCGCCCGCAAACGCCACATCCACGAACTCGTTGAACTGCCCGATGGGGATGCCGTAGTGGTTGAGCAAGTCCCGTTTCGCCTTGATTTGCACCTGCGGGATTTCGATTTGTTGCTCGACGCTCAAATCCACCAGACCGGAAATTGGCGTAATCGCCGCCTTGATTTCGTTGGAAAGCGAAAAGAGTTTTGCCAAGTCCGTCCCGAAAATCTTGATGGCGATGTTTGCCCTCGTGCCGCTCAACATGTGGTCAATCCGGTGGCCGATGGGCTGCCCGATGGTGATGTTCACGCCCGAAACGTTGGCCAGTTTTGACCGAACGTCCTCCATGAACTCGGCCCGGCTACGGTCTTTCAACAAAAACGGCGCATCAATTTCGGCAGCGTTCACGCCTTGGGCGTGTTCATCCAGTTCCGCCCGGCCAGTGCGGCGGGTGGTGATTTGGATTTCCGGGACTTTCAGCAATTCCCGCTCGACGTGCGAGCCGATTTTATTGCTTTCTTCCAAAGAAATGCCCGGCAAACTGACCGCAGAAATGACGAGCGAGCCTTCGTTGAACTCCGGCAAAAAACTCCTGCCCAATTGCGAAAGCACAAAAAACGCCACCACGAGGAGTGCTAAGGAAGCCACGAGGACGGCGGTTTTGGCCTGCATCACCCGTTTCAAAACAGCCGAATAGCCGCTTTGCAAGCGCTGTACGAGCCAACTTTCACCATGTTGTTTTTGTAGCATTTTTTCATTGGACAAAAGATAACTGCCCAAAACGGGCGTCAATGTGATGCTCACCACCAGCGAGGCAAACAGCGAAACGATGAAAGCAATGCCCAGCGGCGCAAGCAGTTTGCCTTCCATGCCCGACAGGAAAAACAGCGGCACGAACGCCACGATGATGATGAACGTGGCATTGATGATGCTCGTCCGGATTTCCACCGAGGCATCGAATACGACTTGCAGCACACCTTTCCGACCCCCAGCCCCTGAAGGGGAGTCAATCGGCAGGGCGGCGTTCTGTTTCAGCCGTTTGAAAACATTTTCCACGTCAATAATCGCATCATCCACGAGTGCGCCGATGGCGATGGCCATGCCTCCGAGGGACATGGTGTTGATGGTGAACCCCAGCCACTTAAGGGTCAAAATGGCGACGATGAGGGAGACGGGGATGGCCAGCAATGAAATCACCGTCGCCCGCCAGTTCATCAAAAACACGAACAGGATGACGACCACGAAAATACTGCCCTCCAGCAAGGTCTTGTTGATGTTGGAAATGGAGGCGTTGATGAAATCCGCCTGCCGGAAAATGCGGGTGTTGACATGTACGTCGCCGGGCATCGTTTTTTGCAAATCGGCGATTGCTCCGTCAATTTTATCCGTCAGCAAAAGCGTGTTCGTACCGGGCTGTTTCATCACGGTCATAATCACGGCGGGTTCGCCCCGGAGCGAGCCGTCGCCGATTTTGGGCGCTGCACCTATTTTGAGCGTTGCCACGTCCTCGATTTTCACCACACCCTGCGGCGTGGCCTTGATGACCGACTTGCCGAGTTCCGCCAAATCGCTCGTCCTGCCGATGCCCCGCACGATGTACTCGTTGCCAAACTCGTTCAGGAAACCGCCGGAGGAGTTGCCGTTGGCTTCCTCGCAGGCTTTCAGCAGTTCATCGAGCGACACGCCATAAGCGCCCATTTTTTGGGGCGAAGCCAAAATCTGGTACTGTTTGTACTCGCCGCCGATGACGACGACCTGCGCCACGCCGCCCGTCGCCAGCAGCCGTGGCCGCAATGACCAGTCGGCAATCGTCCGCAAATCCATTTGCGAAGTCGAGTCCGCCGTCAGGCTGATGAGCATGATTTCGCCCATGATGCTCGCTTGCGGCGCCATGGTCGGGTTACCCACGCCCGTCGGGAGGCGTTCGGCGACGGCGATGATTTTTTCGTTGACGATTTGCCGGGCCTTGAAAATGTCGGTGTTCCACTCGAATTCTATCCAGACAATCGAGATGCCCGCCGACGAGGACGAGCGCACCCGCCGGACGTTGGTAGCGCCGTTCACCGCCGTTTCGAGCGGGAAGGTGACCAGTTTTTCGACCTCCTCCGGTGCCATGCCGTGCGCTTCGGTGAGCACGACGACGGTCGGAGCGGTGAGGTCGGGGAATACGTCCACCTCCATCTGCGAGGCGACATAGGAACCGAAGACGATGAGCAGCACGGTGGCCACAATCACCAGCAAGCGGTTGTGCAGTGAGAAATCTATTATTTTATTGAGCATGGCTTTGGGGTTTTAATGTTCGTGGCCATGCGCCGGGAGCGTTCCCGAAGCGGTGGACAATTTGATTTGATAAGCGCCTTTCGTCACCACCCGTTCGCCCTCGGCGATGCCCGAAAGCACCTGGACGTTCATGCCGTCGGAAGCGCCGATTTTGAGTTCCCGTTTCTGGAAACTTTCGCCTTCCGTTTGGACATAGGCGTAAAAAATGCCCTGTTCCTCCAAAAGTGCCGAGGTCGGAATGACAAGAGCGGGCTTCGTGCCGGACTGCAAAAACACCTCGACCACCGAACCGGGGACGAAGTTGCCCACGTTGTCAATCTCGAAATGGATGGGCAAAAAAGGCGCACCAGCTTCCGCCGATTTCCCGGTGGAGACGACCCGTCCGTTCAGATTTTTTGTGCTGAAAACCTGCCCGCCGTCCGAAGTCTTGAAATTGGCAGAAGTGAACAAGGCGAGTTTCGGGAAATACCTTTGTGAAACATCCGCCCGCAATAGCAGCCTTTTGTTTTTGGAAATGGTTGCCAGCGGCTGTCCAGCGTTGACGAACTGCCCGTTTTCGACCAAAACGTTTTTCAAAAAACCGCCCATCGGGGCGGTGATGCTTTGCCTGTTTTGGTTGAATTTTTTGGAAACGGACACGTTGGCGAATTGCGTCTGCGCATTTTCAAGCTGCCGTTTTGCCTCCAAAAATTCCTTATCGGAAATGATTTTGTCCTTCACCAGTTCGTTTGCCCGCTCGAAGTTCTTTTTGGCGCTCGCCAAATCGTTCTCCGCTTCCGTGACCGCTGCACCCAAATTGCTCTGCACGGCTTCGTTGCTTTTCACCGTGAACATGGGAGCGCCAGCCGAAACGGTGCTTCCGGCCACTTGATTTTTTCCGGTAAAAGCCACGATACCACTGATTTGGGCAACCACAACGGCTTCGTCGCCTGGTGCGGCGAGGATTTGTCCGCTCGTTTTCACGACCTCGCTGAACGGCTGCACCTGTGCCGGGGCATTCGCAAATTCGACCCTCCAAGCCTGTTCTTTCAGGTAGGTGATGTCGTTGGCGCCGCCTTCCGAGGGTGCTTGTTGCTCTATCGCCGTTTTTTCATCGGCAAAAACCTCGACGTTTTCGATGGTGATTTTATCAGCGTAAGCGGGCGTTTTGATGTCGAAAACGAGGTTGTACGTCCCTGCTTTTTCGGGAGACATCCGCAGCCGGAAGATGCCCGGCACTTCAGGTTCGGTAGCGGTGACGGATTGTGTATGCCCATTGCCCGACAAAGTGAGGGTAATGGTGCCTTCACCGATGGGTTTGAACAGGTCGCCAAGTGCTGTGAAATGTGCCGCAAAACGGCTTTCCGAACCCACCACGAGGGGTTTGAATTCTACGAAAAGTTCGGTTTTGTCAGAATAAAGGGTAAAGGCGAGGGCTTCCAAGGAAGGCACGGCGGGCGTGATGTGGTTGCCCGCAGCGTCGTGGGCGTGCTCGCCTTCGACGTCGTGCGAGTGGCAGCTTGCCAGCAATGTTGCGGCAAACAGGCCAATGATTATTTTTTTCATTGTTGGATTTGAAATTTAAGCTTAAAAAAGTTGGCACATGCACCTTTCAGTTGGCGCAGTGCAATACGGGAAACCTGCATTTGCGGGGTGCAAATGACAGTTGGATTGAAAAAAATTGAAGCTTAAACTACGGGAGGCCCCCGGAAGGAAAATGCCTTCAAGAAAGGTGGCGAAGGCGGGTGGCCGCTTGGAATAGGGACAAACCCGGCAGGTTTTGTCCCGGCAATTTTTCTGTAATCATCTATGAAAAAGACGACAGCCGCAATCGCTGCCGGGGGCGTTATTTTTAGGTTGAAGGATTGAAAAACGAAGTTCTCATCAACCGAGTGGAAGGAAAAATCATGGTGATGGTGGCCGTGTTCCCCTTCGTCGTGGTGATGCGTTTGCTCCGCTTCTAAAGGGTGATGGTGGTGATGCGGTGTCAGGTTATGCACCAGCAGCAAGCTGAAGGTGGCAAAAACGAACAATTTGTGGGGCATCAATTTCATAAGGCGGCAAATATACAATAATGTGCCAATCTGGGAATTGATAGGCATGTTTGTTTGGCGGGGAAAATGTCAAAACAAAGTTGTCAATCTCTTCAAGGTTGTTGAGTGGAACATTGATAAATTCGATGAAACAGGTGGCAATATTGGTGAGTATTTGCTGTGCATGGTCCCAGTCAGCCATCGGTTGTCACGCAATGCGCTCAGGTAAGTAAATTAATGCTGCTGCTGGACACTGATTTGCTTGACAACCTGTGGTGAAAATGAGGAAGACACAGTTTGGGTATCCCGATATGTTTTAATTCGTGCGGGTAGATTACAAACTTGAAAGGCAAAATGCTCTCTTTTTTAAATTAAAGAAATGGGATAATCTCCATTTGACAGAATTTTTTCAAATTCTTGACTACCAAGAAAAAGAGCCGCCCCAAGAGGCAGCCCTGTTTCGATTAACAGTTGTTAATCAAATAAATGACGTTCCAAAGATAGGCAAAACCCCGGTGAAATTGTAGTAAATACAGGGTTTCGCTGACACTTTTTTAGCACAAAAAACAGCCCTTTTAACAGCCCATCTAACGGACACAATCGGCATTTCCGCACCGCAAGGCTGACGGGGCTTCATTAGCGCTCCACTCCGTTCTGCTGTTACCTTTCCAGCCCCCTTATGGAGGAGGGGGCTTCCATTCTAAGGGGCCGCCCGCAGGCAGCGAGTAGTTTCATTAGCGCCGTAAACTTGCGCATGTTGAGGCTCCGCTGGCGCTCTACCGATGAAATTGGCATTTCCCGGTCGCTCAGCCCGCTCCCTGTTATTTGCGCCGCTCAGCCCGCTTGCGCATAGTGGGCGCCGTTCCTTGCGCATCATGTGCGGGCGCATCACTGGTGTAGGTAAGCCAAGTTTCTGCTTATGCGCCCGCCGTGACAGCCCTTCTCACAGCCCTCAAAACATAAAGGCATTTAGGGGTGGTGTGCGGCTTGCCGCTCCTGCCTCGCCCGGCCTTTCCTGCCTGCTTTTTGCTCCTTCTTTTCGCCCTATTTTGCCAGCTTTTTTCTTTAATTTATTCAAAAAAATATCTTTTTAAAAAATTGACAGCCAGTTGTTTATGTCATATTTTAGTCGTATTTTGTAGGAGTTAATCAAAATAAATGACATGACAACACAAACCTTTTCCATTGCTCCCGCTCTCCTCGTTTTCATCTACGAGGTTACCGCAGTTCAGATTGATGATTTTTGGTATGCATCGTCCCCGGTGCTTTCGCCGCTCATGGCCGCCGTTGGTGTTTCGGCCTCTGATGCGCTTTTGGCCTGGGTCGAATTTTACCATTCAAGCGTCTTTGGCGCTTAGTCCGTGTGGGGGCTTGTCCCCCGCTTTTTTCCCTTTCTTTTTTTCTAATTTTTAATCTTTTAATATGTTCTCTTTCTCGTCTTTCTCCTCCTTGGGGGTAGGTGGTAGCCGTCGTCCGTCTGCTTGTTCCGGTATTGCCGCTTCTGCTTTTGTGGCTTCGCTTCGCCGCTCTGGTGTTGCTTCTTCTTCGGTGCTTACTTCCTGTGGTGCTGGTGCGCCATCTTTGGTGGCTGCTGCTTTTCCCGGTTGCCAGCTTTTCAGTGCCTCGGCTCCTGCTTTTCGTGGTTTGGGCCGTCGTGCCTTTTCTGCCCGTGCTGCTGCTTTGGTTCGTGCTTTGGCGGCATTGCCTTTTCCGCTGTGGGTTTGTTTTCCGGGTGGGGTTTGTCCCGCTGCCGCTGTCCCTTCCCGCTCCTGGGTTTCCTGTGGTTCTGGCTCTTGGTCTGAGTGTGCCCTGGCTGCTGGTTTGGGCGTCCCGGTGCTGGTGTTTTTACCAGTTGGCGTGGTCCCTCCTTCCGGGTGGGGTAGTTGGTCTTCTTTGGGTGGCTTTTTGGGTGGTGGGTGGTGGTTTCTGCCTGTCTCTCAGTCCTCGCTTTTTTAATAATTTGATGAAATAAAAATGTTTTAAGTTGTTGAAAATCAGTTGTTTAATTCAAACTTTCTGTTTATCTTTAAGTATTGTTAATCAAAATAAATGACAACATGACAAACTTAAATTACCTTGCTCAAAGTGTGGAGGCTGCCCGTGTAGCCTCCGCCGAGCGGCAAATGCAGCCGCCTCCCGCCGTCGAATTTCCTTTCGACATCGAACCCATTTTCAAACAATTTAAAGTCTATCTGCCGTCCCCTTATTTCTTCCCGGAAATAGCCTGTCCGGGTGCGGCAAAAGAAGAGGGCTTTAAGTTCATCCGCATTATCGTCCCTTATGGCAATGGCCGTTACTCCGTTCACGCTGCGCCCTGGGCCAGTGCTGAACAGGTCGCCGAAGAGTTGGAAGGTTGGATGCTTCCGTTTTAGTTTTTTCATTTCCTACTGCGCAGTTAGTACAGGCTTAGTTTTCGTAACCAGTTCCTTTGAGAAATAGCCTCCCCGGTAGCGGGAAAATCTGAAAGAGAACGGCGCTTTTCCTTCCCGTGCGGTATCGGGAAGGCGGGGGCGAGGCATCCGTTACCACCTCGTTTTTAACTCAATTTCAAAACAATTTAACTTTATTTTACTATGAAAAATCTGCTTCCAATTTCAGACATCAAAAAACTCGAAACCCTTGAAACACGCTACATGCCCGGCAATCCCCGTTCCTACCGCCTCGACCTCGGAAAAGGCGTCCTGAACCTTGAAGGAAGGCAACAGGTCACCAAGCCCGGCGAAACGTTCAAGGTCATCCCCGTTGCCTTCCGTTGCCTGGAGGATGGGCTTTTCGGTCAGCCCGTCAAGAAATGGTGCGAAGTGTACTTTGTGAACGAGGAAGGACACGTCGGCGTGTTCATGTTCCACGGTTTCAGCGTCCAGAACCTGAGCGAGGCAGCCCGTGACCTTTTTTACGAAAAACGGGGCTTGTGCGAGGTGCTTTGGACGGTGAAGCTGGAAAAGAAAACCAACAAAGAAGGCGCTGCCTACTTCATGGCTTTCTTCGATTTCACGCCGCTTCCAAAAAAGGACTTGGAAAAGCAGCGCCAACTCGTTCAGGACATCGAAGCCACCCATTTCCACATTTACCGCTCCGATACGATGGAAGCCAAGACGCTCTTTGCCGAGAATTACAGCACCCATTTGGAGCCGACGAGGGCAGAAGTCGAAGCCGAAAAGGAACGACAAACCGCCCTGCTGACAGAGTTCACACCGAAGGAGGAAAGAAAGGCAGCCTGAAAATAAGTTGTCGCTCGTCCCGGTCTCCTGACCGGGACACTTTCTCCCGCTGAAAGGTCGGGGGACTTTTCCAACATCAAATTTCAAATCAAAAACAGCCTTCTGACCTACCGAAGGACAGAGGCTGCTTTGCCAAAATCAAATAGCTATGAAAAGCGATAAATTTGAAGAAATGACCACCCGCATCATTTCACAGCTTGATAAAGGCGTCGTTCCGTGGCGTCGCACCTGGAACCAAATTGTGATGGGCGCAGCCCGAAACCATTTCACGGGCTACACATACCGGGGCATCAACCGTTTCATGTTGGACGGCTTCGAGGTGCCACGCTTCGCCACCTTTCATCAAATCAGCGGAGCTGGTCACCGGGTCAAAAAGGGCGCAAAATCCCTCCCCATTTATTTCTGGAAAATGCTCTTTTTCGACGCCGACGGCAAGCGGGTTGAAACGAAAAAGGAGGCTGAAAAAGTCGTGCCTTTCGTCTCCGAGTACCGGGTTTTCAACGTCCTCGACATCGAGGGCTTCACCGCTGAAATCGAAGATTCTCGCAAGAAAATGTTCCGGGAGGACAAGCCCGAAGCCATCCCCGCCCGAATTGAGGAATGTGAATTCCTTCTTTCCAACAATCCCCACGAGGTCGCCAAGGGCGAACCCGCCTATTCGCCCCTGTTCGACAAACTGTTCATGCCCGACCTCGCCGAGTTTGAAAGCCCGGAGAAATTCTACCACACCTATTTCCACGAGTTGAGCCACTGGACGGGGCATTCCTCCCGCCTCAACCTTGAAATCAGAAATTCGTTTGGCTCGGAAAAGTACAGCCGGGAAGAACTCGTTGCCGAAATGTCCGCCTCGTTCCTCGCTGCCAATTGCGGCATCGTTGTCGAGGGTTTGGTGGAGAATAGCGCCGCTTATCTGCGTTCATGGATAAACGCTCTGCACGGCGACGCCCGCCTCCTGATGACAGCCGCCAGCGCCGCCGAGAAAGCCGCCAATTTCCTCCTCAAAACCGAGGCAAAGGAGGTCGAAATCTCCGAAGAAATGCGGCAAGCCGCATGAACACCAAAGGGGTGAAGGCAGCCAGTTTCCCGGCTGCCTTCCCTGCATTTTGTCATCCTCGCAGAGGGCCTAATCCCACCCAGTGCAGCGGTGTGGCAAACGGAAGACCCCAAACGCTTCACCAAAGGCGCTGCCGCAGCCAGTTCTGCAAGCCCGTTCGTTTCTCTCCCAGTCTTGCAGCCCAGGCAGCCGCAGCGCCCCGCAGCAGGCACAGCACCGCCGTTTCACTGCACATGGTTCCGTTTCACTTCGGCCCTGACCCTGCTCTCCAGCCACCCGCCGCCAACCCAATCCGATTGCCACGCACCAGTTTGTCCCACCCGGAAACTTTGATACAATTAGTATTTGCAAAATGCTCTCACTGCTTAATTTTATGCGCCTCAAGAATATCATGTGCATTCAAATTTTGTAAAAAAATCCTATTGCCACCCTATCTTTCGGCATCTAAAGGCAATAACGCAATGAACAATAAGGACAAACCAAAAAAAGCTTTCACGGATGAAGAGATACTTGATGCTTTGAAAAGCTATGACAGACGGCGTGTACATGAGGCGTTGAAATATTTATGGCTTGACAAAGAGCTTGTAAACTCGGTGAAAAATCTGCTTTCTTATAAAGGCTTCGATGCAGAGACTGAAACAGATTTTTGGCTCAATGATGCGCTTGCTGAATTTGACAGACAGGTGAAAAGTGGGAAATATGACACCTCTCAGTCTGGCATTAAAACGTACATCGTTGCAATTGTGTGGAAAAGTTCCGCAAGTCAGCGAAGGACTGAGAAGAGAAGAACGGAGAAGAATAAATTGCTAACAGATTCAACCAACTCAGTCTTGAGGGACGCGACCGTTGACCCGGAAGCTGAATTCATGAGCCAAGAAAAAATTGAGGCCATCAAAAAAGCTATTTCAGGCTTGACTCCACGATGCCGAAAAATAATCACTCTAAAAGCCTTGCATTATAAAAATGAAGAAATTGCAGAGGAAATGGGATACAACAATAAAGATACTGTTAGGGAAGCTGTCGGTGATTGCAGGAGAATGTTGAGAACATACCTTGCAAATCATCCGGCCTTATCAAAAATAATAAATGAAAAATGAACCATCCATACGAATTCGAAGACATTGAGGATTACAAGAACGGGAACATGAGCGGGCCTGACCGCCAGGCCTTTGAGGAAGAATTGGCCAAGAATGAATATCTCAGGCAAGAGCTTGAAGCGTTGAGCGCTGAAGGTGAAATAATGACATATCTCCGAAAAGAGGCACTTATTGAAGAAATGTCGAAGTGGCGGAGAGAGGAAGAAGAAAACGGAAAAAAAATACTAGTCGCCGGAGGCAACATTATCCCCTTCAACATCCGACGGGCATTGGCCATCGCCGCTTCGTTGACCTTGCTGTTGGTTGCCGTATATTATTTCACGAGGATAGCCGATAAACCCGACTTCGTGGAAAAACCAACCGAACTGCCTTCCGATTCAACCCTAACTACTCCTGAGAACCAATCACCACCTCCCATTATCGATGAAAAAAAAGAGGAAGTGGTGATGGAGGATAAAAAAGGCGAAAAGCAAGAGAGGGAATCCCCTCCACGAAAAGAACAACGACCAGATTATTGGGTCGCAGCCGAAGCAAGGATTGACCCCATGGAAAAAAGCCTGGCGGACAGACTCATGTCTCCCGCCAACCCCAATGACACTTCCCAAAATGCTCAGTTGAAAAGGTGGATGATGGAGAAAGAATACGGCAAAATTTCTTCTGCTTTAGCCAACACCACAAACCCTGATTACCTGTACGTAAAAGGGATTGCCCTTTTCAGGCTGAAAAACTACAGGGAAGCCGCTGATGCATTTGGCTCGATACCCGAAAATGTTCAACGGGGCTTCGATGCGCAATGGGGAAGGGCACTTGCGCTGGTGGCCCTGCTACCCGCCACTTGCGATGAGCTTTCGGACTTGTTGAACGGTATTGAGAACAATGAAATTCAGCTTCATAGAAAAAAGGTAGCCCCTTTGAAGGAAGCGATAGAGTTCTCCAAAACCTGTCCCCGCTGACCTGTTCATTTTTCGATGGGTAGCATATCCCCCACGGGCAAAAAAGCCGCCCAGTACTTCGGGTGCAGGTCCACGTTGTCGTCCGGCTCCTGGCCGAGGTATTCCAGTTGCGCCGTCCTGAGCGCCCAATCCTTGTCCTTCCCGGCAGCGAGTTCCCGATAAAAAACGTCCATCACCTCTGCAGTGCGCAGGTCGCTGACGCTCCACAGGGTGGTCACGATGGCCTTCGCCCCGGCGTAGGCAAAGGCCCTCGCCAGGCTGATGATGCCCTCGCCCCGGCGCAGCTTGCCGATGCCCGTCTCGCAGGCGGACAGCACCACCAAATCGGCATTGAGCTGCAGGTTGTAGAGGTCCCGGACGTATAGCAGCCCGTCGTCGCCCTGCTCCTTTTGCGCCGTGAAGGCGAGGAAGGCGTAGTCGCCCACCCGGCTGTCCGCCTTGCCGTGCATGACGAGGTACAGCGTCCGGTAGAGCGGGGCCATCTCCTGAAACACTTCCTTGAGCGCCATGCCGCCCGGAAAGACGTCGCCGCCGCCCATCCTGCCCGCCGCCTTCCTCGCCTCTGGCTCGGAGTTCGGAAGTGGTGCAAGCCCAGATTCAGTTCCCAGCTCAAATGCTGACCTGTTGGCAAGGGGCTGGGCCTCCCCGTCGTAAACGGGGGCGAAGGCAGCGAAGGCTTTTTCAGGCGTTTGGCGGTGCTGCTTTTGCTGCATCTCCCGCAGCAGCGTGGCGGAGTAGCAATAGCTGAACTGGTATTTTCTGACAAGGAAAGGAAAGGTCTTGTAATTGCCGGGATGCCCCGGCTCCCCGCTCAACAGCGCCCCGAACGGCACATTGCCCAGCACCCCGTCCGGCACGACGACGACCCGCTCCGGCAGCCATTGCGCAACCGTGTCCACTAATTTATCATAGAGCTTTTGCCCGTACTCGGCGTATTGGCCGGACAGCGTCTCATCGTGCAGTGACCGGTGGAACTTCTCGACCCACTCCTCCAGCGGGAAGTCCTTTTTCACCTCGACGAGGTGCGGCTCTTCGCCTTTTTTGACGACGAAAATAAAGATGCTGCTGTCGCCGGTGAAGTATTCGAGGAGGGCCTGGCCGGCGGGGGCGAGGAGGGTGTTTTGGACTTCTTCTAGGGGGATGGTGGTGAGGTCGTATTTTAGGCGGTGGTAGGTGGGGTAGTTGGCTTCTAATTCTAAACTGAAGGAATCCAATTGTTTATTAAGAATAAACAATTGGTGCTGAATTTCGAGAAATTCAGGGTTAATATCATTCGCTTTTGATTTTTCAAATTCGTTTTTCTTTAAATCCAGATAGGCTATCCTCGTTTTGATATGATATTCACGGTCTAACAAAGAATCCGGAATCCCAAAAAATTGCCTTGTTTTGGATTCATTTATCGCACTTCGCAATATGGCTGATTTGGATTTCTCGGAAACTGCGAAAGCCTGTTCAAACGTTTGAAGTTTATCAATACCATTTGTTTGCTGATAATCTAAGAAAAGTAATCCTTCACTTATGCTTATCAAATTTTGCAACAACCTCGCCTTATCATCGTCACGGATTGAACTATTGAAACATTCCCAAAATACACTTTCTGCCCGTTGGTATGAATCCTTAGCCTGACAGAGTAGTTTCTCGTTTCTTGTCTCTTTGAATTTCGCCAAGCAGAATGAACCCTTTAGTGCATTCACTCTAATATTGCTTTCTGTAAATCCCTGATTAAACCCTCCAGTACTTGAACTTGCAACCAATATTGCCGAATCAAGAAGAGGAATAGCTAAATCAAATTCATCTTCCCTCATTTTCTGTTCTGCCCAATTCTCGTATATCTGTATTAATTGTCGTGGGTCGTTTTCCTTTGATAATCGGTAAGTGTTGAGTGCCTGTTGATGATAAGACTCTGATAAATCAAGTTTATTTTGTCGCAAGTAATTCCCTGCTATATTTGCTAAAACCAAGGATGACCATGAATTTCCAGAGCCATTAAGTTGGTTGAAAGTGTATAAAGAGCTATCGTAGCACTCTAATCCTTTTTCAAGGTTTCTATTCTCAGTGTAATAATTACCAAGGTTATCCCAAACGATGCCAGTTGAAAATTGATTGATTTTTTGTTGCTTTTGGTATTCTTTCAATGATTTCCATCCGAATTCAATTGCATTCTTCCAATCATTCAGATAGCCATAATTTTCAGCAATGTTTCCATAAGTCTCTGGGCAATAGCCTCCAGTATTCATGCAAATATCTAATGCAGAGAACAAATATTCCAAAGCGTGGGAAGGTCCACTTGTCGTGTTTGAAGCCAAAGAATTAAGGGGTATTGTTAGGAAAGGATGATTTTCTCCAAGATTTTTTTGAAGCAGTTTTAACGATAATTCATACTGAAACTGCGACTCTCTAAAATCTTGGATGCTATTATAAACATCTCCCAAAGCATGATGAATTTGAGCGGCCATTATCCCTTCTTCCTCGCCTAATTCCCGGCACACTTTTAATCCTTCCATTCCATAAATGATAAATGAATCGCCTTTTTCCATTTCTCCGAACAAATAACATAATTGAAGGTAATTATTAGGGAGCAATGAGATGAGATTGCTCTCTTTTCTGATTGCAAGCGATTTTTTGTAGCATTTTTCAGCTTCTTCAAATCTTTGAAGTGCCTCATAAATAGAACCCAAATTTGCCAATACATTATGGTCTTCTATGTATGCATCACCTTGCAGTTTTTTACGCACCTTGATGCATTTATTGTAACATTCAAGTGCCTTTTCTACTTCACCTTTTACCTGATAACACCCTCCAAGGTTTAACCATGCATTTGCAACATTTTCGTGAAAGTTCCCAAAAAGGGCTATCCTGATTTCAACGGCTTTCTGAATTAGAATTATCGCTGAATCAATGTTAAACTCCCTATTAATCAGCCCCAGAAGTTCATAAGCATTGGCTGTTTTCTCATTTCTTTCTCCCAGTATTGCAAGGTAAATGTTTAGTGAAGTATCCACTTTTTCTCTTGCCGCCTTGAGCTTATCAGGTTGGTTCAAAATCATTCCCAAATCATACGTAGCGTCTGCATAAAGAATGGATTCCCTTCCCAAGTACTTTTCAAATACAGATTGACAATTGGATAAAATTTCAAATGCTCCGTCAAATCCCCCGATAAAACTTCCTTCTTTTACCATAAGGGCTTCCGTTTTTCTAAACAGAATCCTGGCTGTAGTTGTATCGGCTGCTGTCCCTTTAAAAACAGTTTCAGTTTCTTGCCCAAGGCTGATAGCAACAGACCCCGTACAGACTCCTAAAATAAGTAGAAAACGTAAAAATATTTTTGAGAAATTCTTCAGTGCATTATTCATAAACATCTGTTTTTAAAAATGCGAAAGATAAATACTGCCCGGCGAAGTCGGAAGCCGAGCAGATGCCAAAAGATAGAATTTACTGAATGTCACTTAGGTATTCCTTGGTCATCGAAAACAAAAGCTTATCGGTTTTAGCTAAGTGGTAGTCGCCTTTGGCAATGCGAATTACGGAATCCGGCTTGAAAAACCCATTCTTATCCCCGAAAATCTGACTAAATTGTTCCTTGTTTTCTTCAGAATCGGTGTTTGGATTTTGAAGGTGGTAAGCGAATTCCCTCAACACAATGTTCTGGACCTTTATTTCTGCATAGAGATTGAAAGCATTTTGCTTTCTACTATTTACACGTTCTGGGTCATTCCTTGCAGCATAAACTAAGGTGATAAAATCTCCCCATCGTTCTTTTAATTCATTTGGATGGCTTATTTTGCTATCATTGACCATTGTATCCCCGTTAATTATTATTTTGTTGATGAACACAGCCAACTCTAATGCACTGGATTTTTCATCAGGCGCTTTGTTCATGTTAGGAATTCCTGATAGCTTTTCTATTTCGGTAATTATCCTGCGAATTTCCCAACTTAGGTCGGTATAGAGTTTTTTTATCTCGTTTAATCTTACATGGTCTATCTGTGCTGAATCCTGACAACATTCATAATCTCGAATTAGAGAACGTAGGTTATTTTGCTTTCCGATATGGACTTCTACTTGTTGTATTAGGTTATCTATTTGTAGCTGTTTATCGTTCCTCATTCCACAGAGCATCGAAATCGGAGCAATCAGGAAAAGTGCCAGAAAACCCGTAACAATCGACCATCTGTGCTGTGCCACAAAAACTGCCACTTGTGCGGTACGGGAGCTTATCCAGCCCCACATGATGCTATGGCATTTGTTGCACAGCAAAGGGCCTGCATCCTTAGAGCTGCAATAGGGGCACGTTTTTGCGCCCTGGGGTTTATCTTGCAGGTAGCGTTTTATTTATAGGATAGACCAACTATTGGCGAGTATGGCAAACAGCGAAAAACCAAGGCAGTCGAGTATGATTGTCCTGTTCAGGTCAGGTATAGTGTAGTTGCTGTAAAAAATGACATGAACAGTGTAGATGCTGGTTGCGATGAAAGTGGAGAGTGCGAAGAGCATTGTCCAGTTCGGCAGTTTTTGGCCTTTTTTGTCCACGTTCTCAGGCTTGGAGGGTGTTTGATTTTCCATGGTGAGTGATATTTTTTTGATGAAAAGATGGGAAAAACTGCCCGGCAAGAGTGAGTGAGTGCCGGGCAGAGGGAATCAATAAACTATAATGTTCACTTGTAATAGTCAAGACTTGACCTGACAGTCGCAACATTTCGGACGCTAAGAAACTGTCAGATTTTCCTCAACCTCCGACGTTGACCTTCCGTGCTTCGTGGCCCAATATGAATCCCCCCCGCTGTCTGCTGGTAAGGGGGGA
>JBGSKQ010000027.1:0-25287 GCA_041741095.1 Saprospiraceae bacterium | reverse complement strand
GGCGTTCCGCCCCCAAACCCCTGTTATAACTTTTTACAACTCTCTTGTAACGCCCCAAACCCCTGTTTCGAAAACTCAGTTAACAGTGTATTAAAGCTTTACGATTTTTTCCGTCAAAATCTCATTTCCAAAACTGATGGTCACCTGGTATTGTCCAGTCGAAAGACCTTCCAGGGGCAGTGTTGCTGCATTGAAGCCGGATTGAGCGGCGAAGCTCCCAGTCCAAACGGTTTGGCCAAAAATATTGGAAACCATCAAGCGGGCTGGGCCAGCTTTTTCAACAGAAAATAACAAAGTCGTTTGGCCGGAGGTAGGGTTTGGATAAATATTCACCTCGCCCACAGGGCTTTTTTCAGCAATGCCGGAGGTAAGAACAAGTTCTTTTGAAAAAACAGCATTGCCAGTAGATGAGCCTCCGAATTCCATAAAAACCAATTTCCAAACAGCGCCATCAGTTGTCTTGACAAAATAGGCCCTGTTTTCCGCCAATTCCCAGGATACATTGTTGAAAATCTTCCAATCCCAACCGATGATGTCAATGTCGCTGCTGAGCGAGTCTATGTAATCATCATATTCTACTTCTTCGGGAATGACGTTGTCCGCTTGTGCCACCTCGACACCTGGGGCCGACAACACGCCGCTGGACACAATCTGGATGACACCGCCGCTGCCGTCATCGTTGGGGGCAGCATAGCGCACAAATGCCAGATCCCAATCAAAAGAAATGGAAGGCAGCGTCTGTCCGCTTGTCAGCGACAAAAAAGCGAAATCCGTATCCGTAAAATTGGCCTTGTCAATGGTAATGGTGTTTTCGTTGCTGCCGTCCAGATCGGCGTATTTGATAGTATAAACGCCTTGATCCAGGGAAACAATCTGCAATTTTTTATAAGAGCCATCTTTAAATTTAATGGCAAAAACCTCGTCACCAGTAATCACGCCTGCGTCCAGGTTGCCCCAACCAAAATCATTGGGGTCGTTCGGGTCACGGGTGCTGTTGAAGGCACCGAAATCCCAGCTTTTTTCTTCGTTGTAAAGGCGCTCGGTCAGGTCGGCAGAATTGATCGGGTCGTCAAAATTGTTGGTGGGTGCAAGGTACAAAGCCGCCTCGGCACCGAAAGTCACCGAAGACTCGTTGAGGTGAATGCCAGCGACATCGCCGAAGGTGGTCAGGGCAATGTCCCAGGAATTGTTGTCAAGTGAGGCCACCGCATCGTCCGCCAAACGATAATAAGTTTGGTTTTTATAACTCTGGCCATAAGATACCTGCACCAATTCTCCCTGTGCGCAAAGCGACATGGTGTAAAACATAACGAAAATGGGTAGTATTCTTTTCATGATGAGTTGTTTTAATTAATTTAAAAGATGCAACGAAGGTAAAATGGATGCAGGTGCTATCAAATTGTGAAATGTCAAGAAACAGTAAGAAATTGGCTGTTGAAATTTTTCACCAAAAATTTAAGCAAACGCATGGGCAAAGGAAGACTCGAAGCATTCAGCGATGGCGTATTGGCCATTATCATCACGATTATGGTATTGGAAATGAAAGTGCCGCACGGAGGGGATGATCTCGCTTCGCTACAGCCTATTTTGCCTGTTTTTCTCAGTTACATTTTGAGTTTTGTTTACCTGGCCATTTATTGGAACAACCACCACCACCTGATGCAGGCGGTAAAAAAGGTAAACGGCCCCACCCTATGGGCCAATATGCACTTGCTGTTTTGGTTGTCGCTGGTGCCATTTGTCAGCGGCTGGATGGGTGAAAATGACTTTGCCACCGTACCTGTGATGGTTTATGGCTTTGTACTGCTCATGGCCGCCATCTCGTATTATATATTGGCGCAGACCCTCACCAAGCTGCACGGAGAAACATCCACCCTGGCCGAAGCGCTCGGCTCGGACAGGAAAGGCAAAATCTCCATTGTTATCTATTTGGCTGGCCTCGCCCTGGCTTACTTGCACCCTATTTGGGGCAGTGCCATGTACATTTTGGTGGCAGCCATCTGGATTGTGCCCGACAAGCGTTTTGAAAAACTTTTAAACGAGGCGAAAAAGGAAGTATAAAAACAAAGCCTGGATCTTTCAATTACTGATGACGCTTTGATTGCAAACAAGCAAATAATGCCAAGGCTCAAAATGGGATCATCTAACTTGCGGAATATTCACCAAAATATTTCCACATGAAATACACCTATTTTGTATTGTTATCCTTTATAGCCTTTGAGGCCCAAGCCCAATGGGAGGCAGTTTATGAAATTGCTTCCAACAATATTTACGAGTTATACGCCCCCGATAAAGACCAAGTATTTCTTGGCACCGAAAAAGGGGATATTTATCAAAGTATCAATGCCGGAGAAGACTTTGACATCAAGGATTTGCAGGAACACGGCTTCATTTATACGGTAGAATTTGAAGACCAAATGACTGGTTACGCAGGGGGTGGCTGCTATTTCCCATTTGACGAATGCCCCGGCAATACTTTTTATAAAACGGAAGATGGCGGCATGACCTGGAATCAACTGCAAGGGAATTTATTTCTTGGTGTATATACCGATATTGAAATACTGGGAAATGGGAAAATATATATTACCAATGAATTTACTGGCCTGCACTATAGCGAAGATGGCGGTGCCAATTTGCTCCCAATATTTATTGACAATATACTGGACAATGCCCGCTATCAGCAAATCCAATTCATGAACGAACAAATAGGTTTTGTTGGTGTAATTAATTTCGGTGTCAATAGCTCCATTACCCAATATATTTACAAAACCGTTGACGCTGGCCTGCATTGGACGTCCATATTTGAAATAGTGGATAGCAATTATGACAACGGTGGTTTTGTTTTCACCGATGAAGAACATGGTTTTGCACTCGGCAATGAAGGAAAAATATGGCAAACCAGCGATGGCGGTGCCACTTGGACGGAGCAACAATACGGCGATACCAACGAAACGGGGCGGGACATTTACTTCTCTTCCGCCAGCACAGGTTACATTGCTTCACATGCCAACGATTTCAACCTGGGCAGGATTTATAGAACCAACGACGGTGGTCAATCTTGGGAGAATGACCTGGAAGTGGACTCCACCTTTTTTGACTACCTCTCCTTTGCCGACGAGGACAATGGCTATGCGGTTTCCTATTATAATACGGTCTATCGGCGAAGCGGCTCCAATGCTGCGGCAGAAAAAATACAACCCGCTTTTCACATTTACCCAAATCCCGCACAAGAATATATTGAAATATTGGGTGAATTGTACAAAGAAAACAACCAAATAATTATTTCCGATATAACAGGGAAATTAGTGCAAATAGATATAGGTTAAACCCGCATTTCTATTGACAATTTGGCCGATGGTATTTATTTTGTAAAAATATTGGACAGTAATATGAAGGGTATAGGTGTAGGGAAATTTGTGAAGAGTAGGTGATGGGGTTTGAGGGTTTGGATGGTTTGCGAGCGTGCTATAGATGAACGTCATTGAATGTCATTGGTCATTGAGGTCATTTTGCTAAAAATCAGCTACTTATTATTTGATGACTATCAATTTCAAATGCGATTATCTATAAGGCGATACTAGCTAATGGCTTTCCTAATTTTTAAAATAGCACACTTGGCTGATCAAACACCACGTAATAGCCGTTAAATTTGTGCTATTCACTGCGCTGATAGGTTTTGTTCAAATCACAAATATATCTCGTTACCCCTCCTCGCCGCATTTCTCGATAGCTATCGGAATTGGGGCGTTCCGCCCCAAACTCCGGTTTGCATTACTTGTCCCGATTTTTCGGGAAAACCTATTAGCGCGAGTATATTACCACACGTAGGTAGCTACAGAACCAGCTTCAAGCGAAGTTGCAGCCCATTTTCCATTGTATTTAATATTGAAGGTCGAGGTTGTGGCACCATCATTCTCAACGATCAGGATTTTTTTTCCTGTTGGTGTTTTAAATGCCACATTGTAAAGACTGCCCGAAATATTACTGGCAATTCTTATAGAGCCAGCCGGAACAAATTTGGAGGCATGGGCAATGATGAAATAAGCAACATTTTTTGAATAACTTTCACTATTGTTGATGGTGACTGCTCCTTTGCACATCGTGCAACCTCCTTGCGTATGAGGGCCGAAGCTGGAATTGTTTGCCAGGTTCCATTCGAGCGCATTTACACTCCAATTACGCATAGAACCAATGATTACATTTTTAAGGTGCCATTTTAAATCGCCGCCAAAATCACCGATTGAAGAAGTCCATTGTTCAGTAAAATATAGTTTTTTTGTTGGAAAGGCATCATGCACGGTTGATAATGCACTGATATCGCCACTATATAAATGAAATGCGGATCCATCAATGTAAGGGTTGGCATCTGCATCATTTAAAACTTGAATGGGGTATTCTGGTTTATCGCAATTGTGGTCGTAGCATACGATTTTGGTTGATATTCCATTTGCTTGAAATGCAGCCCCAAGTTTTTTAATAAAACTGATTTGTTGGTCTGCTGTCATAAGCATACTTGGATTGTTGCCACCATGGAGGGGTTCATTTTGTGGGCAGACCGCATCTATTATAATTCCTTCACTTTCCATTGCTTGGATGTATTTCACAAAATAGGTAGCGTAAGAGCTGTAATAAACAGGGAACAGGCTGCTCCCAATAGAATTAAAGTTTGATTTCATCCATAATGGTGCGGACCAAGGCACGGCCATTATTTTTATGTCTGGGTTTATCTGCAATATTTCTTTTATCAAAAGCACCAATGCATTATCTTGTGAAATACTAAAATTTGTTTGTGGAATATCGGTTTGGCCCTGTGGCAAATCATTATAAGAAAAAACCGAAGCGCTCAGGTCAGAAGCACCAATGCTGATCCTTAAATAACTTACACCAATATCATTTGCTGTTTCCCCGAAAAGGTTTTGCAACAATTCTTGTTTTTTGGCCGGTGTTAATGAATTAATCACCTCTACACTTCCACCAGTTAGGGAATAACCAAACCCATCTATGGTTTGAAATGTCTGGGTTTCGTCAACTTCAATAGATTGGTTAGGGTTTTGTAATGTGTCAAATACTAGCGTTGCCTGATTTTCTAAAAGTTTTGTTTGTTGTCCATTTGTTACCCAAACACTGACAGAATCTTTCTCTACCGGCGTGGGTTCAACGTAAGGGTCTTCGGGGTGCTCACACTCTGTAGCCAAAGCTGCAATTATTAGCAATAAAAAAAATTGAATAATCTTTAAGGTGAATTTCATTATTTTATGTTTAATTCTGCATATACAGAAAAATGATTTGTTGGGGGTTTAAGATCTTTGGAATTGTCAAAAATACACATTTATACTTGGTGCTAAAAGGTTTTCCTGAATATCGGGAAAATCTTTTAGCACCAACTATAGCTTCCATTTTAAAATGCCCATTAATAGCCTGGATTTTGAGAAAGGTTTGGATTGTTGTCCAAAACATCCTGCGGAATTGGCCACACTAAATCGTTGGTGGTTAAATTACCCAAATATGGCATAGGGATTTCTGAAAACATCTGAGTATTTGGATCGTAAACCGAATAAGTCTGCTTTGATAATATTTCAATAGACTTGCCGGTCCTTTTTAAATCATACCACCGCTGGCCTTCAAAAGCCAGTTCCAGAAACCGTTCCTGAAGAATTTTGTTGATCGCATCGTCCTCAGATATAGCAGGTTCCACATCTGGCAAGGAGACCCTGCTACGTATTTGATTAACCAATGCCATTGCACCCGTCAAGTCCCCTGTTCTCGCCAAAGCTTCGGCTTTCAGTAGGATAATGTCGGCCAAACGAAAAATATAAAAATTTTGGGTTCCATCAGTCGCCCTCATTTTCCAAGGGTGCGGAAATTGGGTAAAACTTGTCCAATAAGGGTCAGAAAATGTAGTTGGGAATTTTTTGATAGTAGCTGCTCTTCTTTTAGCATCCAAGGCATTGCTTAAAGTATGCGATGGAGTATTAAATTTTTTCCAGTTGGTGCCTAAAAATACATTTGTACACCATGAATTGATCAAAGTGCTTTGCCCTTCGCCGTTTACTTCCCAAATGGATTCTGCATTTCCTTCGTGCATATTGTCAAACAAATGATCGTAGATGTCCAAAAGGCTGAAACCGCCACTCATTACCTCATCACAGTTTTGAATTACTTTTGCCCAATCGGGATTGGGTTTTGTGGCATACACTTTTGCCAACAATGCACGGGCCGCACTTTTACTCGGTTTATATTTACTTTCCGGAGCCGATGTAGCATCAGGAGCTTTTGCTATTGCTGTTTCACAATCAGCTATAATTGCGTCGTACACCTCCGAAATTGGCTTTCTGGAAGGGTATAAATCGTTATACAGGGAGTCAAAATTGCTTGAGTTTACTGATGTAATGGTCGAATTGATAATCGGAAAATCGCCCCAAATTTGGGTTGCCATGAACCTTGACAAAGCTCTGAACAGAGCAGCTTGCCCTATCATTTCGTCCTTTTTATCTTGCGGCAGATCGGGCACTGCATCTATATAATTGATCAAAAGGTTACATCTTTTTACAAAATCACTGAAATGATTCCAATCCCTTGCAATCACATAATTGGTCGCATTGATGCGGTATTCATCAATCTGAAAAAATTCTGGGACATCGGCACCAGCGTAAGCTACATCTGACCCTCCATCGCCTAAATAAAAATAGTCGAATTGCCAAAACTCGTTGCCGAAAATAGCATATATAGAATTCATTGCCCCTTCAGCATCTTCCACCGTTTTCAATATTTGCTCATCCTGTGGCGGCACTATTTTGTCGGTTATAGGTTCGGTATCCAGCAGTTTTTCACAAGATGCAAAAAAAATGATCCCCGCAAAAAGGATAAGCATTTTCCTGAAAAATGATATATTTTTCATGATATATTTTTTAGTGATTTTAAAATTGAATTTTTATCCCAAAAATAAAAGTTCTTACTTGTGGGTATGTACCATAATCAATGCCCCTTGCGACACCTGTTGATTCGTTATTGGAACCAACTTCTGGGTCAAAGCCGGAATAATTTGTCAAAGTTGCCAAATTCTGTCCGGTGGCATAAATTTTTAAGGAGTTTATACCTAAAAACTTTTTTTGGAAATTATAGGAAAGCGTAACTGATTTTAAGCGAACATACGATCCATCTTCGACAAACCTATCGGATGCAAATACCGCATTAGGGTCATTGGCTCGTGGGATATTGGTAATGTCTCCTTCTTTTTGCCACCTTTCCAATACTGCAGCCGATTGGTTTTTAGGATCTTGCATACCCTCCAAATCTATTCTTGACGCATTAAAAATATCATTTCCCTGGCTGCCTGTGATCAACGCATCCAACGAAATCCCTTTGTAGGTCAATGAATTGGTAAGCCCAAAAGTAAAATCAGGCATGGCGTTGCCAATAATTGTTCTGTCCGACGCATTCAGGAACCCGCCACCATCAATGTCACGGTATTCAATATTTCCATTTACTGGATTGATTTGTGCGACTGCATACCCATAGAAATTTCCCAATGGTTGCCCGCCCTCTATTAGGTTGACGCCCTGATAGCCATAGGATTCGTACTTGTTTTTACCAAATTCAACAACTTTATTTTTTAGAAAAGAAATATTGAAATTAGTATTCCAGTTCAGGTCTTTACTTCTGATATTTTGGGTATTTAAAGAAAATTCAATCCCTTTATTTTCTATTTCCCCTGCGTTATAGAGGTAATCTTTGCCCTCAATTTTAAGCCGGAAAAGCAGATTATTTGTATTTCGCTTAAAAACATCCGACGTAAATTTTACCCTGTAATCGAACATAGTTACATCCACCCCAATATTTATGTCTGTGGTTGTTTCCCATGTTAGATCATCATTTGTATAATTTATTTGCTCCAGCGCATCGGGGTTTGAATAATTGTATGCAGCCAAACCATAAGATGCATATTCTGGTATGCCGGAAATGTTACCAGTCCGTCCCCAGCCTGCCCTTAATTTTAGAAGAGAAATCGTTTCTTTAGCCCCAAAAAACTCCTCATTAGAAATGAGCCAAGCAGCAGAAATACCTGGAAAATATCCCCATTTATGGCCTTTTGCCAATTGCGAAGAACCACTTGCCCTAAACACGCCATTGATGATATATTTTTCCTTAAAGTTATAGGTCGTTCTTGCAAAATAGGAAACCGTATTTTTTTCCCGCTCAATGGCTCGTGCATAAGTTGTATCCATCATTTGATTGAGGTCCAATTTTCTTAGATCCAGCGCAAAACCAATCCCTTCTAATTGATCTTGTTTAAAATTAAAGTGCTGCACACCAGACCCCAATAAAAACTTCAACTCATGGTTACCCGTTTCCACCAAATATTCCAGGGTGTTTTCAAGGTTCAAATTCAAATTTTTGCTTTCATTGTATCGCCCAATTCCCCTTGTAGCAATATCCGGGTTGTCATTGTTCCTGCCATAATTTGACCGATAACTATCCACAAAATATTCATATTCACTGTTGGACCTGTCAATGGTAACGGCTGGTTTCCAAATCAGGTTTTTAATGAGTTGGACATCGAAACCTAAATTCCCCAAAATCCTGTTTGTATGGGTATCTTCTTGCCTGCTTTGAAAGGATACCGGGTTTTCTAAGGAAGCAATGGGGTTTGAAGCAAACTGGCCTGGCAATTGACCATTTGCTTCTGCACCGCCGATAAGGTCGTCGGCATATATGGGCAAATAGGGCTGGGTCGTTAATGTACTCAAAATTACACCGCCTTGATTAGCATTATTATTATCACTCGTATTTGCTAATTTCGTTTTGATCAAATTTACATTTGCGTGTACTGTCAACCATGAAGTGGCATCGTAATCCAAATTAACCCTGCCCGAATACCTGGAGAACCTTGAAGGTTTTACGATGCCTTTTGTGTCTTGATAACCTAAAGACGTAAATGCCCTTAATTTATTGGTTCCCCCAGAATACGAAAGTTCATAATTTCCATCTTGTCCTGTCCGAAAAACTTCGTCGCTCCAGTTGGTATTGATGCCCGCATATCTTGGAGCGTTTGCTTGATCTACGTACGACGAACTCAGCTCCCCCATTAGGGTTTTGTATTGATCCAAATTCAGTACGTCAATATTTTTAACTACATTCGAGATACCCATATAAGTGCTAAAGCCAAATACATTTTTATTGGCCTTGCCCCTTTTTGTCGTAATCAATATAACGCCCGCACTACCGTTTATGCCGTATATGGCAGTAGCGGTCGCATCTTTTAGAATCTGTATGTCAACAATATCATCCGTGTTTATCCCATCTGCCGAATATGTTTGAACGCCATCAATCACAAACAATGGGTTCACTCCTGAGACAATTGAATTTAAACCCCTGATTCTGATGTCTAGTGACCCTCCGGGTTTTCCTGATGATTGTACTACATTTACACCCGTTGCATTGCCTTGCAATGCCTGCCCTACAGAGGTGATTGGCCGATCGTCAAAAGCCCCTGACCCTACGGATGAAATGGCATTGGTGACCAATGACTTTTTTTGCGTGCCATAACCGATAACAACAACTTCTTCGAGTAGCTTAGCACCTTGTGAAAGGCTAATATCTAAAGTTTGTGATTTGTCAATGATAATTTCCTGGCTGGCATAGCCAATGAACGAAAATACCAAGGTTTCATTTGGGTTAATCCTGATGGAATAGGTTCCATCCAAATCTGTTACTGTACCGTCTTGGGTGCTTTTAGCAACAATGGTAACTCCGGGCAAGGGCTGTTTGTCATTTGAATCAACAACTTTCCCATTTACCTCTATGGATTGTGCGCTTGCAAAACTGACGATGAAGGAGAAAAGAATTATAAAATAGTATTTAGTCCCCATTTTACAAAGTATTTAATTGTAAAAAAATGCCTGAGTTTAGAAGCTGTTTACATTCGGTTCAATTATACTCCGATCTAATAGGTTTTCCCGAAAAATCGGGACAAGTAGTGCAAATCACAAATTATATCTTGTTGCCCCTCCTCGCCGCCTTTGGCGGCTCGTCGGGGTAGGGGTATTTTGGGGGCTTCGCCCCCAAGCCCCGTTTCCGCCACCTGTCCCAAATATCGAGAAAAACTATTAGCGAACAGTTTAGTAGCTGTTCACATTCGGTTCAATTAAAATCCCTATTTTTTTGAAAACCCTTGCAACAATGGTTACAAGGGTTTTCAAAAATTAAAAATCGAAGCCGTTTAATCTTTTTGCTTTTATTGCTTCAAAGGCCAGCTTTTTTGAAGCTGATCTTCCCAGCATTTGCAAAAAAGTTAAAAGCAATTTGTATTAGTTAGTGCTTAACCAACTTTACAGATTCGGCGCCGATTATAGCAAAATAGACACCCTTGTTTAGCTGCGATGCATCAATAGATACCTCCGTAGAATTTACCTCCGTTATTGAAACAACTTTTCCCAAAACATCCACAATCTGAATTGTTTTAGCTCGTGAATTGTTGTTAAACGTAAAGTTCCACCTGTCGGAAGTTGGATTTGGAGCAACTTTGAAGATAGATGGTTCAACGTTATTGGTGGACACAAATTCTACCAATTCAAATTGCCATTCACCCGTTGACCTGTCAAAAGTAACATCGTAAGCCATTGGGGCAGGCCACGGGACAAAAATGTCGCCACCGCCACCGTCTATACCGTTCATGGCCGTACCTGACAAATTAGGATAATTTGCTCCATTGGTTGCAGAACTGTTACCATATTGAAAAGTCCAATCATGGTTGTCCCTAAATTTTAAATTGAGCGTTGTGTCCGTCCAGGTTGGGTTAACGACGGGGGCCCAATTTGTTTTTGTAAAAATGACATTGTCTGTGGTTTCCATATCCAAATCAGTGTTCCATCCGGAACCGGCGAAATTGCCGATCATACTCACCACGACGGGTTCAAAAACATACTCTGCCGGCCCAGAAGCAGAAGGTAAAACGAAATAAGTATTGTAAGCACCAGCGGGTACAGGTATTGTTCCATTAACGACCGCTGGCCCATCAGGAAATGCACCGCCCCATTGTCCCGTTGTTGGAGCAGTTTGTTTGAAACTTGCGTCACCACCAGGAAAAAACAAGCTTTTTTTCGCATAACTTACTCCATTTGGCGTGTTCATTTGAACATCCGCACTTAAACCGCCACCACTTACTACAACAACCGGGTTAGGGTTGATGCCAGGAGTAAAAGCATACTCTTTTGTGGTCAGGTTGTAGGTTACGTTCCAGAAACCCAAAGTTCCCACTATGTTCTCGCCGCCGTTGATCGTTACCTTACCTGTTGGAAACCCAGGGGCAGGTGTGCTGGCATCATAGCCACCTGTTGTTTCCCATGTCCCTTCTTCAGAAAACTTCATGTTGCCATCACCTAAAATTTCAAAGTTTTCGGCAGTCCAGACAATCCCATCTACTGATGTTAAGGCGAGGCCACCGGGTTGGTTCCAGCCGCCTGTACCGGTTCCCGTAATGGTAACCGCTACTTGGGCATGAAGCCCAAAGCCCAATAAAATCAGCAAAGCCAAAGTGTTGAATTTCATTTTCATAATAAATTTTTTTTTGTTAAGTAGCTGTAAATGATTTGTGGTGAATGGGCACAAATTATTAATAACCAGTAATTTGTGAGCGTATATTTTTCGTCAATGACCGGAAAACGGAACGCCAGGTTGCAACTGACCGAAAATATAATATACACCCATTTGTGCTAAACCTTTTACCTTTTTCATTAACACGGACTACTAAGTGAGTTCGTACAAAACCAGGCAAACATAATACTTTTTTTTCACGGCATAGATGACATAAGTCCTTGTTTTTTGCATCCCAATATCATAAAAAATTTTATTGTGCTTAATATCAGTGCGTCATTTTTGAAAAATGACATCCTTATTTTTATTCCTGGGTCAAGGTTTTGAACTGTAATCTTTATGCACAATGCATCCCCTACTGGTTTTTTATCTTATTCCTATATATGTCACTGTCAAATACGGGGAAGTTTTCACCATTTCTAAATACATTTACCGCAACCCTTTACCATGAAGTGTCGGGCATTTGCATTTGCCCATTTTCCAAAAACAGTCAAACAAAAAGCGGTAACTATGAAAAACAAACCTGCATTTCCAACCCGGTCCTTACACTTGACCATTTTATTCCTACTTATAAGTGTTTTTACAGCCATTGCCCAAATGGGCCGCAACCCCATCGTTTCCCCGGAAGTGGCGGCTGACAAGAAGGTAACCTTCCGCATTTTGGCACCGAAAGCAGATGAAGTCAAATTGAGCGGCAATTGGATGCCAAATATGCAGCCGGAGGCCATGGTAAAAGGCGACACCGGGCTGTGGACGATTACCGTCGGGCCGCTGGCACCTGAACTCTACAACTACAGTTTCATCGTGGATGGAGTGACCACGCTCGACCCTTCCAACTTGCACATCAAACGGGACGGCACCTGGCGCACGGAAAGCGTGCTGTTCGTGCGGGGCGATGCCTCCAGCCTCTATGAGCCTAAAAAAGGCCCGAAAGGCACGGTGCATCAGGTTTGGTACGAATCGCCGACGCTGGGCATGACCCGCCGCATGTACGCTTACACCCCACCAGGCTACGAATCTGGGCAGGACTCCTACCCTGTGCTGTACCTGCTGCACGGTGGCGGCGGCGATGAAGATGCCTGGACGACCCTCGGCCACGCACCGACGATGATGGACAACCTGATCAACCAAGGAAAATCCCTGCCGATGCTGGTGGTGATGACCAACGGCAATCCCGGCCAAGCAGCGGCTTTCACCGATTCGCCCGTGATGGAAAGCCCGGCAGGCTTTGAGGCAATGGCCAATATGCAGTTTGAAAAAAGCCTCGTGTCCGATGTCATACCCTACATTGAGGGGCATTACCGGGTGAAAAAGGGACGGGCCAACCGAGCCTTGACCGGCCTGAGCATGGGCGGCCTGCAAACGATGAACACCACTTTCCAAAACCCCGACCTCTTCGACTATATCGGCGTGATGAGCATGGGTTTTGCCGACCTCAGCAGCTTCGGCATCCAGGTGGACGTGGCAGAACGGGAAAAGCAAATACAGGCCCTGAAGAAAGCCAATCCGAAACTCTATTGGATAGCCTGCGGCAAGGACGATTTCCTCTACGACAGCGTGACTACCATGCGCCAGGACCTGGACAAGAACAGCTTTAAATACACCTATCGGGAAAGCCCCGGCGGCCACACCTGGTCGGTCTGGCGCATTTACCTGTCAGAGTTTGCGCCCATGTTGTTCCGGTAGCACAGCCCTTTAGGCTGTCCTGTTGGCTGGCGTTTACGCAAGTACCAACGGCCTGAAGGCCGTTATACAGGACAGCATAAATGCTGTGCTACCCGCTTCCTGTACGACAGTGTGACCACCATGCGCCAAGACCTGGACAAAAACAGCTTTAAATACACTTATCGGGAAAGCCCCGACGGCCACACATGGTCGGTCTGGCGCATTTACCTGTCGGAGTTTGCCCCCATGTTGTTCCGGTAGCACAGCCCTTTAGGCTGTCCTGTTGGCTGGCGTTTACGCCAGTATCAACGGCCTGAAGGCCGTTATACAGGACAGCATAAATGCTGTGCTACCCGCTCACGCCGGCGCAGAATGCAGCGCAATCCGGTTGCCTTCCGTATCCAACAGCACGGCCATGTAGCCGTATTCGGGCGAAATCTGGGTCTTTGGCACCAGAATTTTCCCACCCGCTTGTTCCACCTTGTCCAATACCAATTGCAGATCGGGATTGGCACTCAGGTAGAGCAAAGGGCCCAAACTATCAGAGGGCGTATGGAAGCCGTCGGAATGCACCAAGGCACCGCCAACGCAAGTGGGGTCTTCAATCGGGAACATCCTCATGCGGAGGTTGGGAAAATCCATTGGGATAAACTTTGTTCCAAAAATAGTTTCGTAAAAATCGGTGGCCCGCTCCAAATCCTGGGTCGGGATTTCAAACCAACTGATGGCATTCTTTTGTGTCATATCGGGTGAGTTTGGTGAATGAAAATGATGAAATACTTGTGTGGGCAAGGTATCACTTTTTTTCTTGCTGCTAAACGCTCCCTTGACCTCTCGCTGTGCCTTATCCCCATTTTACACAGTTTATGAAGCTGTCATCAACTCCGGTGGTGCTGCCATCAATTTAGTTGGTCGTGCCATCAACTCCGGTGGTGCTGTCATCAATTTTGTTGGTGCTGTCATCAACTCCGGTGGTGCTGTCATCAACTTTGTTGGTCTTGTCATCAACTTTGTTGGTCGTGTCATCAACTCTGGTGGTGCTGTCATCAACTTTGTTGGTCGTGCCATCAAGTCCGGTGGTGCTGTCATCAACTTTGTTGGTCGTGTCATCAACTCCGGTGGTGCTGTCATCAACTTTGTTGGTCGTGTCATCAACTCCGGTGGTGCTGTCACCAATTTTGTTGGTGCGACATTCAATTTCTGAAAAGCTCCATTCATCTTATGAGGCGATCAAATCACTTTCTGAACTGCGACAAGGTACTCCAATATTGCTTCAAAGGACCCCAAACCTTGTTGTTTTCAAAACTGTGTAAATTAAATTTCTAATAACATGACTGCTCTTCACCGTTCGAGCACAAACAAATGGATGGGCGTATGATGCCCGTCTTCCGGTTGCACCTGGGTATCGAAAATGCCGTTGTACTCGAAACAAAGGGCCTGTTCGGCCCGGTTGGCGCATTGGGTGGGCAAGGCGATTATCTGGAATTGGGCATAGTTGGAAATGGGGCGGTTTTGGTCAATATATTTTGTGAAACCCATTTCGAGGGCGCCCATCTGTTGCATAAGTTGTTGTGCAAATAGGGTATCGGAAGTGGCATAGGCCAGCAGGCCGCTTTGTATGGAAAACAAGGCCGAATCGGCCACCATCTGGCTCAGGGGGCCAGTCATGCCATGGGTAAATACCGCAATTTTTTCCATGCCTGTAGCAGGTACAATACTATCTGCCAATTCTTCCAGCGGATATAGATCAAGGGAAAATACCAGATCATTATTTAAACGATTGAATACCAGGAAAAGCGGGATATAAAATTTAATATGGGCAACATTGATGGGGATATATGGCGCAATAATGCGGAAATTTCCCTCAAATATAAACGCCACGCCGGGCTTGGCCATATTGTATTCTATATTCTCACCGGATTGATATTGCAATTGCGGCACAAAGCGCAATTTAAAGGCCCCGTCGTTGTTAGGCCCGCCCAATACGGCCGTGGCACCCATCGCCAGCGAAGTGCTGTCAAAGCGGGCTGCAATGGCATTTGCCAGAGAATTGTACAGCATCCTGGTCAGGCTTTGCACGTCAATGCAGCGGACATCCGGATCGGTGGAGAAAAAACAGGCCGTATCCAGGATATTTGGATCCACGTCGGGGTGGTTCCAGGGGATAAAATCGTCGGACTGATCCAGCCGGGCGAAATAAGAGGCGCCTGTAGCAAAATAAATGGGGTGTACTTCGGCATGGGGGTCATCGGACGCTACGATTTTCAGGGCAGCATCGGAGGGTTCATAGTCATAATCTTCTGAATGCTGGATGTAGTTTGCCTTGGTGGCAATGGCCAGGCGATCCAGGCGGGACTGCAACCAGGCCACATCGCCGCCCGATGCGTGCTGGTAGCCATCGAACAAATCCTTTTCCCTCAAAAAAGTGGCCGCTATGTATGCCTCGTAAGGCAGCACCCCGCCCCCAGAAAGCACACTGCCCTGCACGGACAAATCGCTGAGCCACAATCCCAGCGCCTCTTTCCTGGCCGCCCGTGGCCCATCGCTCCGCAGCACCAGGGAATCCACTTGGTTGAGCGAAGGACTGTTGAAACTGCGCATAAACACCGCCTTGCCTTCCGTGACGGTTGGCCCATCCTGGGTATTTTTGCAAGTGGCGGCCAGCAGCAGCAGGGATACGGTGGGAAGGAGGAATAGCTTGGTGATTGTTTTCATGGTTGTTTTTTTCAAAGGTAGGGAAAATGGGGGGAAATCGAGGGGATAAAAGGTGTTTTGGGAGCGATAGAATTACTTGCTAGAATACAAGCGTATTTCCAAGAAAATTTTCATAAGGCAATATAATGATTTGCTATTTGGCCAATACAGCAGCATAGGCCAGCGCAGCCTGCACATGCTCCACCTTGAGCGAGGGATAGCTTTTGAGAATTTCAAATGGAGGGACATTGGCAGAAAGATTGTCCAAAATGACCGACACCGGGATGCGGGTACCAGCAATGCAGGCCTGCCCATGGCAGATTTTCGGGTCGGCAGAAATGTATGCTTGCCAATTCATTTGTAGTGTTTTTAAAAAGGTAGCAGAAAGGGAAGGATTTGACAAATTTCTAAAATTTGTCAAATCTCCATTTTATACAATTCAACCTTCCTATGTCCGTTCCCACTTCCAGACCGGGCCGTCGTCGGGGTCGGTATATTCATCCACTTTTACAAAGCCGCATTTCCGTAAGACCCTGGCAGATGCATTCTCTTCGGCCAGGGTGTGGGCCAGGACACTTTTCACCAGCCCACTCGCAAAAGCATGGGCGACCAAGGCTTGCGCCACTTCCGTCGCCAAGCCCTGGTTGCGGTAGGCCGGGGCGATTTCGTAGCCAATTTCCACCGTCCCCTCGACGGTCGGGCTGCCCTTGAAGCCACAGCTTCCCAATAAGACCCCTTCCTGCCGATGGACAGGGAAATAGGACACCCAACCCAAATCCGATGGGTTTTCCGTGATTTTATCCAGGGCATATTGCAACGGCCCCGTCCCGAACTCCGTCCAGCTCTCGGCTACGGCTACGCCCAGGTGCTTGGAAAGGGTTTCTGAGCCAGTAATGGCACTTTGCAATATTTCCGGGTCGCAGGGGATGAGGGTGAGGCGGGGGGTGTGGATGGGCATAGTAGTATTCTGAATTATTTACGCATAATCCACCCGCATCTGCTCCACCTTGGCGATGATTTCCTGCACGGTCTCCTTTAGCTCCGGCGGCATGCGCAGGTACTCGGTCGGATACTGCTCTCTCATATAGTGCATGAGGGCATACCAGATGGGTTTGAAGCGGTCTTTGAGGTGGAGTTCTTCGGCTTTTTCGGAGGTGAAGTAGGTGTAGAGGTAGGGGTATTGGGATTTGGAAAGGAGGAGAATTAACCATAAAAGGTATTCATCGTCATTTTCAATTTCTTCCAAATATTCGGTATCATACATAAACCTGGACGAAAGTAATTGAGCTTTTTCTGATTGCCCTGCCCAAAGCAGAACACAAGCCAAAGTGTGGGCTACAGAGTTTTCTGGTATTTTATCAAATGCTATTTTGGCATATTTTAATGCATCAGCTTTTTTTATCTTTTTTTGAAAATACATCCATGCCAATGAATTATATCCTAAATTTTCTCCTCGGTTGATAAGTTCTTTAAAAGATTCTTCTGCCAATTCAATTTTATCAAGTTTTTCGTAGAAGCTTCCTAGTATTTCTGCTCCAGCCATTTCATTATTTTCTCTAAACTTCAAATAATAGTTTTCTGCCTTCCTATAGTCTTCATGCATATCTCGGTACAGATTCGCTAGATAACCCCATGCCAATTCTTCCCCTTTTTCAATAGCTTGACGATAATATTCCTCGGCCCTAATGGGGTCTTTTAGCCTGTTGGCATGCATCCAGCCCAAAAGAGGAAGAACATCGCTGAACCCCTCTTCTACCGCTTTAAGATAGTACTCTTCAGCCTTTGTATAGTCCTTGTATGCATCACGGTACAATTCAGCTAGATAGCTCCATGTTTCCATTTCCCCCATCTCAATGGCTTGATTGTAGTATTCCTCAGCCTTGGCGGGGTCTTTCAGTTTCTTGGCATACATCCAGCCCAAAAGACGCAGGGCTTCAGTGTGCCCATATTCCGCTGCTTTGAGGTAGTATTCTTCGGCCTTTGTATAGCTCTTTTGCTTGTCACGGTACAAATCTGCTAGATCGATCCAGGCAAATGTCTCTCCTTTATTAATAGCCTGATGATAGTATTCCTCAGCCTTGGCAGGGTCTTTCAGTTTCTTGGCATACATCCAGCCCAAAAGGCGCAGGGCATCATTGTGCCCATATTCTGCTGCTTTGAGGTAGTACTCTTTGGCCTTTGTATAGTTCTTTTTCTCGTCACGGTACAAATCTGCAATATTGTTCCAGGTATATGTTTCTCCTTTCTCAATCGCCCGGTGATAGTATTCCTCTGCCTTGGCGGGATCTTTCAGCTTGTTGACATAAATCCAGCCCAAAAGGCGCAAGGCCTCGTATTCCCCCATTCCAATTGCTTTTTTGTAAAGTTCTTCAGCATCTGTATAATTTTTATAATTGTCTCTATAAATTTCGGCAAGATATAGCATCGCCAAAGTATCTTCATGTTCTATAGCTTTTGTATAAAAATCTCTTGCCTTAGCAAAATCTTTTAATTTACTTTGATACATCCTGCCCAATTTGGTAATAGCACTTGTACAACCACCATTGATTGCATTGTGGTAAAATTCTTCTGCGGAATCATAATCTTCAAAGCCGTCAGAGTACACGTCACCTAAATATTTCCATGATGTTGCATCACCAATTTCGATAGCGGCCCTGAGATATATTTCTGCATTAATCAAATCATCTTTATAATAAGCATAAAGTTTCCCTAACGACCTATTTGCTTTTAAATCTCCTTTATCTAATGCCTGCAAATAAAATTTTTCTGCTTCTTCATATTCACCTAAATAATCACAAAAAACATCCCCAATTACCCGTTCCGGATACTCCACTTTCATCTCCAACGCCTTTTGATAAAACTGCCCATACAATTCCATCTCCCCCTTATGTCTGCATAAAGCACACATCACCAAAAAATCCTGCGCCTCCTTCTCCTTTATTTTCAAAAACTCCTGATAAGCCCCCTCAACATCCTTCTTTTTCAAGCAATCCACCCCTTTTTTGAAAACAGCCATGTCCGATTGGTTCAACCGTTCATGCAAGGAAGCGTCTTTCGCCTCCATAAACCGCTGCGTTTGCTTGGCAAGTTCATAGCGGCTATCAAGGTCGTGTTTTTCCGCATGGTATAGTGCCGTGGAAAAATCATAAGCCCCTTTCGGGTGGTAAGTTCCCTTCAACATGGCCTTTCGCAACGACCCTGCCCTTTTTGACAACTGCTCCTCATCGCACCAAGCCTCCAAAAAGCGTATCAGCCAGAGCACCCGGTTCTTGTCGCCCTTGCGGGCCATGCGCATCAAGTACCAGATATTGAAAAAGCGGTCGTGTACGAGATAGAGGTGGTTCTTGATGTGTGTGGCCTGCACGTCCACGATATTGTTCTGGTGGAGTTGCTTGAGTTGGGCGGAGACGAGTTTGCTGTCGAGGCGGGTTTTTTGGGCGATTTCCTTGGCGGAGACGGCATCCCAGTTAAGGGCGATGGCATTTACGATTTCCTGCTGCTGCGGGGGCAGATCATCCATGCGGTGCTTATAAAGGGGCGTCACCCGGTCGAGTACGCTTTCAAGGTCGGTAAAGGCGTCGCCATCCTTGTCGTCCACGAAAATCTCGAAGAGCAGTACCATGCTGCGGGGAATGCCGCCCGTAAGCCTGCGCAGAGCCTCCACCCGCTGCGGCTGTTTTTCGAGGATTTCTTTAATGGGGTTGCCGGGGTAGCTTTTGCCGAGTTCGAGCAGTAGGACTTCGGTTTCCTCTTTGGTGAGGCCGTCCAAGCGTTCTATTTTAAATAGTTCGTAAAGTGGGTCACCGTAATCAAAAAAGCTCTCCGCTGCCACCGAGCTTCCGGCGATGATGCGGAGGTCGGGGCAAGTCATCAGCACTTCCCGCAGGCGTTGCTTCTCCTGCTTACCAAAGCGCTTGAACATGTCACCGAAGTTGTCAATTAAAAGCAGCAGCTTTTTCCCCTGTTGATGCAGGGCATCAAGCAGCAGGTCAAAGGCAGCTTGTTCGTATTTTAAGTCGTTTTTGAGGCGCTCATATTCCTTATCCATGCGGTCGAAAAGGCCAGCAAACCGGCTGTCCTTTTTCTCCAAATACTGCGCTATGGTCTCCCAAAGTTTGAAGAGCTTGGTAATGCCATATTCTTCTTCGTTGAAAACGAGGGGAAGCAGCCAGGCATTTAGATCTGGGTCGTTTTCCACCTCGTAACTGAGGCGAAGCAGCAGGGTCGTTTTGCCCATACCTCGTAGCCCAACAATTAGGATGGGCTGTTCCGGGTGCTCCATCTTCGCCTCTTTTATGTCAGCGAACAGCTTTTTGAATTTATTGAGCCGCACCACAAAGCTGGCGATAAGCTGCTCCTTGGTGAGCAGGTCTGGATTGTAAATACTGGCGATGGTGCGTGGTGCTACGGTATAGCTCATTTGAGATTTTTCTTGTCCCACCATGACTGAAGAAGATATGAATTGAAACGATAAGCGTTGATGCTGTTGTCGAAATGAAAATAACCGTCGTACATCAAAGCATCAAGCATGGCTTCGAGGTCGTCAGAAACTTGGTATTGTACTGCCAATTCGTTGACAGCTTCTTTGGAAAGTGTACCTTTCTCAGCAAGGATATCCAATAATTGGATAACAAAGCCCAACTGCGGTTTTACGAATACATCTTTGAGCCGTGAAAAATAATGTTCAAAGTAAATATCGTTACGGACATTTAGTAATTGGGCAAATGCCTTTTCCACAGAAGTCTCGTCAAGGGGCTGATTGGTAGTTTCAAAAACATCAATGAGTTCTTGCACCGCCAATTGGATGTGGAAAGGGATAAGCCATTTGATTTTATCCAATAGGTAAGCCACCATTTCTGGCTTGTACTGCACTTGGTAGTGGCCGAGTAAGCGGCAGATAAGTTCTTCGGCTTCTTCGTTTGTCAAGGGCGGTATTTCTATGACGTTCAGATCATTTATTACACTGGTGGAGGTCAATTTTTTCACAACAGCAGGAAGTCCTATTGAGCCAGTGTAGATGAAACGAACATTCTTGTCCGCTTGCTGGCGTTGTTCCCGGTTGAGGCGCAGAAAAGTTTGCGCAGTGGCATTGCCATGTTTAATTTTGATGTTCTCAACTGTCTGAGGGAACTCGTCCACCATGATGACAAGCATATTTTCGCCATCGCCATATTCCGCTATAAACTTTTCAAATGCGGCTTGGTAGGTTTCAGCCTCTTTGCGTTGGAGGTTTACTTCAATTACAGAAATCTTAATCTTCTCAACCCTTTCAATGATGCTCTTGACCAAGCCGGAAACTTTTTCTTTTTGCTTCGCCAAATTGGTAAGGGCAGTGCTTTTCAGCAGTTCTTCCAATAACTTTTGGTAAAATGCTTCTGAGTCATGGGCACTTTCTGTGATGATATAAACAAAATGAAAGCCCGGTCGTGGGTGGTCTTCCATAAAGCGCATGATTGAAGTCTTGCCTACCCTTCGAGGTGCTGCAAGGAAAACATGGGAGCCAGCATCAAGTCTCCGATAAATTTTATTGATGATATTCTCTCGTGGGAAGAAGTCTTCACCCCTTGGTGTTTGTCCGACGACGTTTTTCATGTTGGCAAAAATTTTATTGTCAACGCAAAAGTGCATGACAAAAATTTTATTGCCAAGTTTTTTCGAGATTTTTTTGCAATCTATTTAATAGATTATTTCACCTCCTCCTCCCAAACACCCACCCCAAAAAATCCCCCTCCCAAAAGGCATAATCCCAGCTATTGTGGTTCACGGCGGGGTATTCGGTGTAGCTGACTTCGGCCCCACGGGCTTGCAGGGCAGCGTACATTTTTCTCGATTCCTCTACGCTGACCACGCCGTCGGCGTTGCCGTGGAAGATGCGGAAGGGGACTTTGGGCAGGCGTTCAGTATAGGCTTTGGCGTCGCCGCCCCCACAGATGGGCACGGCGGCGGCAAATAGGTCTGGCTCCCGCCACACCAGCTCGAAGGTGCCCATGCCGCCCATGCTCAGGCCGGTGATATAGATCCGGCTTTTGTCCACGGCTTCGGTGTCCATGATGTCGTGCAGGAGGGCATTCGCCAGTGTCAGGCCTTTGGTCATGGAGGCGCTGTAGTCGAAGGTCACGTCAATGGGGTACTGCTCCCGGTTGATTTTGGCGGATGACCAGTAACTGTCGGCGGGGCATTGCGGCACCAGCACGATGCAGGGGTAGTCACGGCGGTTTTCCTTTTTCAGGAAGAGCGATGCGCCGTGTACGAGCTGCTTTTCGTTGTCGTTGCCACACTCGCCGCCGCCGTGCAGGAACAGCACGAGGGGATATTGCTTCGTGCGGTCGTAGCCTTCGGGGAAGAGGATGCGGTAGGACATGGTGTTGCCTTCCCATTCAAACTGCCTTTTTTCGTAGGCGTTGAGGTCTAATTTGCCGTAGGCGGCCCATTCGTCCAGGAAGTCGAATTCCTTTTTCAGGGGGTCGGTTTCGAGGCCCATTTTTTCACCAAAAACAAAAGTATTGGACTGGCCGAGGCTGACGGGCGGCCACTTGGGCAGGTCTTCGCCGTTGGGGTTGCCCGTGGCGGCGAAATTGACCCAATAGTTAGACATCATGTCCGACAGCCTGTGGTCGAGCGGCTCCCAGGGGCGGTCCCACATCGGCAGCGAGTGCAGGGCGTAACCAATTTCGGCTGAGTGGAAAGCGCCGTGTTCGGCGAGGTCGGGGCGGCCCGGCGGCACCCGGTCGAAGCGGTAGAGCCAGGCGGGGTGCCTGCCCGTTTGGCTTTGCAGCTTGGCCCAGGTGTAGGTTTGCCAAGCGAAAATCTGATCCCTGCTGAGGTCTTTTTGCGACTGTTTGGCCTGGGCGTCGTCCTTGGCAGGGAAGGCTTCGAGGAATTTTCCGGCCAGCGGCCCGTACTCCTTTTCGGCCTCCGCCCGATACTGTTCTGCCGTTTTGGCCTCGCCGAAAAGGAAACCTTCATCCCGGTTCCAGCCCGTCAGGGTCGGCACGTCGTTTTGTTGGCCTTTGGTAAAAATGGCGTGTACCTCTTCTGGCAGCACGTAGCCGTCCATCACCGGGTTGTTGACCGTTGCGGCCTTTAGCAGCGAATCGGCGGGCAGTTGGCGCAGGTCGGCGATGGAAGTGGCCTGGAGCTTTTGCATCAATTGTATGCCCTCCAATTCGGCCTGGCGCAGGCTTTTCGTCCTGCCACTGCTAAACATGCCTCCGCTTTCCGCAATGGCCCTTTGGAACAAACCTTTGGCCACGGGCGAGGCCACGAGCGCATTCACGCTGAAGGCCCCTGCCGACTGCCCGGCGATGGTCACCCGCTCCGGGTCGCCACCGAAGGCGGCGATGTTGTCCTGCACCCATTGCAGGGCGGCGATTTGGTCGAGGAAGGCGTAGTTGCCGGAAGCTTTATGGTCCGATTCGTTGCTGAGTTCGGGGTGCGCCAGGAATCCGAAGATGCCCAGGCGGTAGTTGATGCTGACGAACACGACACCCTTTTTGGCCAATCCCTCGCCGTCGTAAATCGGACAGGCCCCGGCCCCGCTCACGAATCCGCCGCCGTGTATCCACACGATGACGGGGCGTTTTTCATCGGGCTGTTTGGCGGCGGTCCAGATGTTGAGGTAAAGGCAGTCTTCGCTCAGCGGCTCCATCGGTGCCATGAATTCTTTCGACCACACGAAGAATGGCACGGGCGGCGGCTGCATGGCGCTGGCCGGGAATTTGTCGCAGGCCAACACGCCTTTCCAATCGGCGGCAGGCTGCGGGGCTTTCCAGCGCAGGTCTCCCACGGGCGGGGCTGCAAAGGGGATGCCCTTGTAGATACGGACATCGCCGGATGGGGTGAGGGTGCCGGAGACGAGGCCCTGTTGGGTACGCACGGTCGGCGTCGTATGTTGGCTGAAAATGCTCGTGGATAGGAGGAGCAGGAGCAGGATGGGAAAGTGTCTTTGCATGGCGCTGTGATTCGTCATTGGTCATTTGTCATTTGTCATTGTTGGGGCACCTGCAAAGTAAGGGAAAATGTGGGTGGATGTTTAATTGTTTTTCAGAAAGCGTTCAGCATTAAGGTGACATCTTTTTTCCTTATCCGAATTTTCAATTTTATATAGCATTTAAGCGGAAAAAAGGTGTCATCTTAATGCGGTCGCAACGAGATGACACCTTTTTTTTCTTATCCGAATTTTTCAATTTTATACAGCGTTTAAGTGGAAAAAAGGTGTCATCTTAATGCGGTCGCAGCGAGATGACACCTTTTTTCGCCGGCAACTATTAGCTGATTTGCCTAATCATCGAAGCGAAAAAAGATGTCACCTCCTTGCTGAAAAGTGGAGGAGACGAAACCTTTGTCTTCAAACGTGTTGCTTTTTTCCAACTGTGAAAACAAGGCAGCAGGGAAGGAAAGGGAAAAATACAGAATTGTAAAAATGTTTTTCAATTTCATCATCAAATGATTCGATTTTACGCCCTATTAATGAGCTTCTTCGCCTTTTGAAATTGGTACTGCATACCCATTACGATTCCCCCACCATAGGGCCGTCCAACAAATTCATCGTTGACGGAAGTAAAAATGGTTTGGTTGTATATTTTAAAAAAATAGCCAAATCCAGGTGTATAGGCCCGCCATTTAAAGCCAAAGCCAAACCTTAGCCTGGCCTGGTGCTGTTGGTTTTGATAGGACTTTAATAGGGACAACAATTCGGCTTCATCTGCTGGAGGTTCTTCATAATAGCTCATGTCCAAATCAGTCCTGTACAGGAATTCATTGGATATTTCAGCCTGCACAAAAAAGGTAAGCCTGGACGACTCCGTCACTGCAAGCAACCTTGTATAACAAAATGGCAAGGCAATATAACTGTTAATATATCTTGCTTCGTAAAACCGGGTATCTGGGTCTTTTCCTTCGGACCAAAACCAAGTATCAATGCCATCCAAATCATTGCTCATGCGGAAAGTCTGTACGGTATGACCTATCCCCAATGAAAACATATTTCTATTATTGATATATTGTGCATTTACACCAGAAGTTATTTCTGTCAGCATATTGATATTCCCATGTTTTTCATCCCTCAACAACAAGGCTTTTTTGTTTTTGAAAAATAGGGCATCTGCGGAATGGGAGGAAGCAATCATAAAACCTTGATCAAAAACCCCTTGTGAAATAGATTTTTGGCAAAGTATAAATGTCAATATATAGGCAAGTATATGTTGTATTTTCATAGGAGTAGTATGAAATATAAATTATGCTATACGCTATACTTCACACTATATAGATTTTCCCGATGTTCGTGATAGATTATGGAAACCAAATTTTCCCCTCCTCGCCGCCTTTCCCGATAGT
>JBGSKQ010000026.1:0-62793 GCA_041741095.1 Saprospiraceae bacterium | reverse complement strand
TATCTGGAAGATAGAATTATGCTAATTTGCAGGATTGAAAATTATCGGGGCGTAGCGGGTTGCAGAAAAGATGACAGGTAGGTGGAATGGACAACTTTTTATGAAAAAATGAAAATTTGACTTTTTTCACAACCTGCGTTGAGCGCTCATTGACCCTCCACAAACTGGCCACCAAACTATTGGCCCCGGCGTAGGCAAAGCCCCTGGCAAGGCTCATGATGCCCTCGCCTTTTTCGAATTTGCCCAGCCCGGTTTCGCAGGCGCTGAGCACGACCAGTTCGGCCAGGGGCAAGTTCATCGCATAAATTTCAGGCAGGTAGAGCGAAGTATCAATGAACTCGATGCGGGGGATGCCTTCCCCATCGGCGGCCCCGGCATGCGTAGAAAGGTGCAGCAATCGGCTTTGGGCCGCCATTTCTTTAAAATGGGCCAGCGTTGCATACTGATCCTGCAAAACAATCAACTTTTTCAGTGCGCTTGTTTCTTCAGTGCTATACTGGAGCCCTGATAAGCCCCGCTCCTGCCGGGCAAATAGGGGCGCAACGGACAATAATTTCCCCTTCTTTTTTTTGATTGAAATCGGGTCGAGCAGCAGCCCGGCAGAATAGGCGTAGCGGATGCGGTATTTTTTGATGAGGAAATCCGCTTCCGTAAAATTGGCGGTTTTAGGTTTTTGGGCAACGAGTGCATCGAAGGGGACGAGGGCGAGCAAGCCGTCGGGGACGATGACCAAATTTTCCGGAAGGATACCTTGCAGAGCAGATGGGACAAGGGCTGCATACAGGCTGGATGCTGCTTCGAAGTAACCTGAAGGGTCGGAAGTAATGGCAGCATTGTTTTGAAAAAAGTCGAGATAATTTTCTATTGTTTTGTCCCAGCCTGAAGTCCTTTCGATCTGGAAAATAAATGCCTTTTCAGGCAATATTACCAATAAATAAACTGCCTTTTCTCCTGTGAAATATTGCATAATGGCGGCCCCTTCGCTATTTGCCAAGGCTTTGGCATCAGAAATTTTTGGCACGTTGCGGCGCTCTACAAAGGCCCGGAAGGACGGGAACTGCTCTTTAAGCTGGGCAAATAGCGACTCGTATTGCCGCTGTTGTGTGCCTTGTTGATTGCGCAAGTTCCTGAGCCGTTCTTCGTCCATTTCGTCCCCATTTAGTTCCTCCAATTTTATTTCTGTATTGAGGTCGGCGAGGGCAAGACGGATTTCCATTTCTTTCTCCAAAAGGGAATCAGGGATACCCGCCAAAAGCAAGGCACGGTTTTTCTGCACCGCTTCCGCCAGCACGGTTGCCTTCGACTGCTCCATGATGGCGAACACTTTTTCGAGGTGTTGCAGCCCGCCTGTTTCTTTGTACAGCAGGTAATTCACCTCGATGGCCTGTTCAAAGTAATTGTGGCTGTAGTCGCCCAGGTAAAGTTTGGCCGCATCCGTCCCATAGCTATGCTTCAGCGCCTGGACTCCCGCAATGGACAGATCAAAGCATTCCGAGGCGTTTTTCAGGTCGGCAGTGTCGCAACTCAAGTCGTAGCGGTATTTGAGTGCTTCCCCTTTTCTGCCACTTGCCGTCATGATCCAAGATTCGGTGTAGATATCGTTGATGGAGGGGTTGTCGGCAGTATTGGTGCTGTTGAAATTTGGGAAGAGCTGGATGAGGGCTTGTTGGTAGTGGGAGAGGGCGAGGGAATATTTTTTTTCCTGAAATAAATTTAGGCCAAAATTTGCATGTAATTTGGCCAATTCCCGGTCTTTAATGAGGTAAACCTTCGACGCATCAGATAGTGCTTCTGCAAAATATTTATTAGCAACATCATATTTTTTTTGTAAAAAGGCAACATCAGCAAGATTGCTAAAATCTACCCAAAGATCAAGATGGAGATCTGGATGTTTCTTTATCAACGTGAAAGCCGTTTGGAATAAATATTCCGCCTTTTGAAAATTCCCTTTTTTCAAATGGATTTTTCCTTCAACTGAAATTAAGGTAATACTGTCTCTTAAACGTTTTGGAATTGACCTGCCGAATTCCACATATTCCAAGGCTCTATCATACTTGCCCAAAAAAAAATGATAATTGGCCAAAAGGCTTGTAATCGAGGCGGTATAATGGTTGCTTGTATCTTTTTGAAGGGCTGTTTCATAGTATGATTCAGCTTTTTGATAGTTGAGGAGCCTGACATAAATTTGTGCCGCATTTCGATAGGCGTATGCGACATTGGGGTGGTTAGCCCCTATTTGTTCGTAAATGGCAATGGCATTTTCATATTCTTGTAGGGATTGGGCCAATCTTGAAGATTTTTTCAACGTCACTGCTTTGGTCAAAATAGCTTTTGCAAAGAGCATTGGGTCAACTTTGGATTTTCGTTTTTCATATTCTGGCAAGTTTTTCTCAATATAGTTGGCAGCGTCAATTGGCTTTCCCCAATCATCCAAGGCATACCCTATATCCACCATTATTTCGAGTGCCTTATTCCATTCATCTATTGATTTAAAATGGGTCAAGGCCAATTCATATCTTTCAATAGCTTTTTCATAATTGCCGTTTTTGTATAATGAATCTCCAATTTGGTAATTTTTTTCACCAATATTTTGGGATGTGGCCACAAAAACATTGAAGGAAAAAAAACTCAATAACAAAAAAATATTTTTCATAGGAAACCCTTTTGTGGGCTCAGGAGGGAGAAGATTGTTCATTTATATGTCCATTGTTGTTTTTCCTTTTTTTAGATCTTGCGTAAAATGCAAGCCCAAATACACTTGCCAATAGCGCAATCAAAAAGAGCCATAGCCTACATGGAGTTGATTCTTCTTTAGGATTAACAACGATGGGGATTTCTAAGATGTTCCGCTCGCAAGCTTTTGAAGCCACCAGCGTAAAAATGGCAGATGAGTCGGTTTTTACCAAAAATGTCGAGCCACTTTGTAATTCTAATCCTGATTTTGGATACCATTCAAGGTTATACTCCTTAGCAGAAAAAGGGATGTTGATTGTAGGGTTTGTTCCGTCAACTGTAGTTGTCGGCATTTTTTCCCATTTATTCGGATCGTTGCATGAGCTGCAAACTGAGTCGCAAAGAATCCTTGTATAATAAGTATTTGTAAAAATGGAAGGCAATTTGCCAAAATATATTTGAGCCTTGTTTACAATAGCCCCACAGGGTTGTAGCGGGTAGTCTTTGTCAAAAGTTACAATGTATGTTATTGAGTCAAGGGTCATGTGCATTTTCCCATCATCGCCTCTAATGCCTGTTTGGTTTGTGCCACTTAAAAGAAAATTTTCATCATCGCCCTTTAGGGTTTCATTGTTTTTTGTCAAGCGCCAGGTGATTTCCCTTGTTGAAATTTCCATTGTAAAAGGCAGGGCAGGGGGATCAACCATTTGAATTTTGTCTTCGGAAAAAAGGAAACACGCTGGCAGAATGTTTTTTATCGTTACCGAATCTGCGGGTCCAGTTCCTATATTTTGGAATACGATGGTATATTTCATAGTTTGGGGTGGAACAGTACACACGCTGCTCACTTCCGAAAATATGAGGTTTGGATCATGTTCCCTGACGGATTGGATATTTAGCGTTTGGCCAATATTGTCTGACGAAGAGATGCAAAACCCTTCTAATGGAGGAATCATCTTGATATTAAAGGCCATATTTTCATATTCGAGCAACGAATTGGAAAAGCGCAGATCTACAAAAACTGCCCGATAGGCATTCGAGGGCAAATTATCAAAATTGAATGAGAATTTGCCGGCACTTATCGTTCCTCCTGTTTCTCCGCCATAAGTACGGAAGTTTTCAACAGTTGCTTTGCCCGCATCAAAAGTAAATTCTATGTTCCCCCTTAGGTCATTAGTGGCTTTGCATGGGTTTTTGTACAATAACACATAAGTCGCCAAGTCGCCTTTCCGGGGTGATAGGCTGGGGATGATAGCTAATGTGTCTTCCAACTCATCGAAGGTGCTAATGCCTGAAGACGGGATTCCGCCACCTATAATCCTGACTGGCTTGTCCGTATCGTCATAGTGCTGGGCCATTTGAACAGATACGTTTCCCTGGCCGCCATACAAGTAATTGTGTTCTACTGTAAATTCTGTAATATTTGGACTGATATGGGATGAATAATATGTGCCATCGGCAAATTCCCAAAAAAATGAATATCCATAGGTCATGTCGCCATTTCTGTTAATAGGAATGTTCTTGACCTTGTATTGTTTGCATGTGGAAGAAGGTGAAGCACATGGTAAGTTTTCAATAATTATGTTATTTGCCCATGCTTTCTGGCCATTTGAAATAGAGGTGTGACTTAGGATAAATAAAGTAAAATAAAGTTTCAAGAATTTCATAAGGCAAAGGTGTTTTTTTATAGCTCACACCGCCAAGTTTTGTGCATGGTTGATAAAGTTGATAAAGGTATATAAACGGTAGATTATCAACCCTTGTCAACCTCATAGACCTTCATCAACCATGCACAAACCATGACGGCTCGCAGTATAGTTGACTATTATTGGCAGTTTTGTCTCATCAAATATATGGTAAAGCTTGTTGCAAAAAAATGCTAGTTCTATTTGCGGTGGCTGTGTCGTAAATTTCGGTCAGTTTCTCCCCATTTCCGGCAACCCCAAAAAAAATCCCCCCCTCCCCCCGATTACCTTTTCCCACCTCCCGCAATCAAGTGCCGAAATCAGCCCCAATGTAGCAAAACCGATGCAGCTCCCAAAAAACTGCCTGCCAAAAATTTCGGCAAAAACTGGTGCCCAAGCTTTGGGTAAGCACCAGGTGGCGGAATTCCCACAAAAAGGCTGATTAAAAATACCGACACAGCCGCCTCCTTGGCGGCAAGTGGCATGGCCTTGCTTTGTCCAAATGCAATTTTTTGACGGCCCCATACGACGGCGGAGCGGCAGAGGGGACGCCCTTTGCCCGCACCGAAGCCTATCGGGCCACCGCAACCATATTTTTTAACCGTCCAAAATTATTTGTGTTATGAAAAAATCACTGTTTTTCCTGTGCTTCTTCCTTCCATTGGCATTCGCTTTTTCAAAGGCCGAGATGCCAACCACCTGCCCCGAACCCGCCAATGTCCACAAGGTTTTCCAGTCCAACGGTACTGTGTCCTTCGATTGGGACGACTGTGGCTGCCATCCCACTGAATACCGGGTTTATTATGTAAAAGGAGGCTACACCAGCCCCGAATATCCGGTTTCCACGTCCAATATCGCTTTTTCCAATCTGTCCGCTGGCAGCTACGATTTCTTTTTTTACACTGTATGCAGCGGTGGAATAAGTGGGGTTATTGGCATCGAAGACCTAATGATAAATTAGTGCTTTGAACAAGGATAGCCCCAATTATTTAAGGCTATTCGCTACATATTTTTTAATTGTTCCAACAGCCATGGCCTTGCAATTATTGCAGGGTCATTTTTTATTGTTTGATAATATTGTTGACGGGATTTTGAATTCCAGTTACCGCTCATTTTTAACGTTACCATTTTTCGGATGGCTTGTATTAATTTGCGGTATTGCGTTGCCTTGTCTTTTGCCAAGATCCCTTTCCGGTTTATTAGTTTTTCAAAAGAAATGGAATATGACAATAAAAAATCATAGTAAGATGTATTAGATAGGAACATTACAAAATAGCTCCGAAATTCCATCAACCTCGTACTCAACAATAGGTGGATATCTGGTGGGTAAAAATTTGACAATATACTGATGACATCTTCATGGCGGTTTTGTTGAAAATATAGCATTGAAAGCCCAAATGTCTTGGCTGGAGCCTGGTTTTCGACGGACAAGCTGGCATTGTATGTTTCAATAAAACCCGCAGTCCAGTCAAATTCTTTGAGTGCAGCGCCTGTGGAGACGATATTCAAATATGTTGGCAATGTAAGCTGGTTATTTTGATGCAATATTTTGAATTCCAGCCCTATTTTATACAATTCAAGTATATAAGGATTATAATGAGCGCCTTCCCCTTTGTTTACCTTATCGGCAGCGAAATTCTGCAATTGGATCAATGTCCATTTTTGGTCGCTTTCGCTCAATGAATTTATATTTTCCTCGAATATTTTTTTGGTTTTTATAAAATCGGATTCAGTACTGCTCGTCAGCATTTGATATGCAGCCCGGTATATTAATAGAAAGGTGGGTTCGGGTATTTTTGAAGTTGAACGTGGCTGTTTAACGATCCTGTTCAGCACAATTTTTTCACAGGCCAATAATTTTTTGTCCACTTCGTGCAGGAGGTCAAGCTCTCCTTCCAGTTCGGACAGTATTGGGCTGTTACCAACCTTGTCTGTCATGGGGTGGAAGTAAAATTCGTGCTTCAATTGGCGCATTTTCCGCAGGCTTTCTGCATCCTGTACAGGTTGGCAACCCACTGTTGCAATAAGTTCATTTTGTTCCTTTTCAAACAGTTCGTACAAATTGCGCCGGCCATAAGCCTTGGCCAGCAATCTTCGGTTTTCAAATTCGTCCAATTCCAGCATGGCCAAATATTTTTCGACTACTTTGACCATTTTCGACACGAGGTTGCGCCATTTGGCATCGTCCCAATCCAAGCCGGGGAACACTTTCCCGAAAAGCTTTTCCTTTTCTACAGCTTTTGCGCTGAAAGTAGGGTGGTATTTTGACAAGGCTTCGTACAAACGGAGAAGCTTGGGATCGGTATTAAAAAAATTGGACTGCACGAACCAGCGCAGGTACTTCCACTCATCCTGCGACAATGTTTGAATGAGTTTCAGCAGTTTTGTATTTTCCATGTTCAAAAAATATGGCGTGACAAAAATTTACATCTACCTTGTCATAAGTAGTTTATAAACAATTAGATGTGGAAAAAATGTGTATAAATTCGCAAATAAAATAGCTGACAATGTAGCTAATTTGTCCATTTTTTGAACATCTGATTCCCTCAAATTTGTACCTGCTTGAAGATTATGCTTTCTCTTATGCATGGCCAACATTCCGGCCAACAAGAAAAACGAGCAGTACAGTAGCCCTTTTAGTAGTTCAACCCTTTGGATAAACACCTTGAAACGATACCTCCCATATTGCATGATTTGGCTCGCTGCGTGGACCTTGTATTTTGCCTGTAGCGGTAATTTCCCTTTTGCCGCTGCCAAATTTCAAGCAAATGGCAACGAAATACCCCTTAAAGCCAATCCACGGGTTCGTTCTCAAATCGGACCCTGGAGCCATGCCCCGAAAAACCAAACTTATTTGGCAGCCCTGCCCTGGCGGCCTTGGTTCTTTGTATCGGGTGCCGGTGTGCTGTTCCTTTCCCTGACGATGTTGATCCAGGATAAATTGGAATCGGCCAAAGTGTCAAGAAGCACCCGGCGAAAAATGCGTGAACTTGAACAAGCAGCCCTCCGCTCGCAGATGAACCCCCACTTTATTTTCAACGCCCTTAATTCCATCCAAAGCTTTGTTGCAAAAGGCGACCGTCAAACTGCAAACAGCTACCTTGCCCGTTTTGCCAAGTTGATGCGGTCCACACTTTACCTGGCCAACGCCCAGAAAATTACCTTGCACGAAGAATTGGACATGTTGGAAAACTACCTGGAACTGGAACAGATGCGGTTCCAAAACGTGTTCCGGTATCAAATTACCAGCGCCGAAAACCTCGACCTGTTCGATGTGGAAATCCCGCCCATGCTCGTTCAGCCCTTTATTGAAAACGCCATTTTACATGGGTTAACCCCAAAAAATGGGCCGGGCATGATACATGTGGATTTCCGCCTCGAAGGCCGGCATTTGGCCATCACGGTCAAGGACAACGGGATAGGCTTAGAACAGTCCTTGCGCCATAAGCCCCAGGGCGGCCCCCAGCACAGGCCCATTGGTTTGATGCTTACCCGCCGCCGCTTGGAATTGTTGGAAAAGACGCCAGTAGAAAGTACCCTTGATATTTTTGAGGAAAAAGACAAATATGGCCAAGTGGCTGGCACCACCGTCAAACTGCACATCAGACTGGAAGAAGAACCTAAGCAGCGTTTTTCGCTTGCTGCATTTTCACAGCTTTTTTAAAATCCGCCGCACCATCCAGTACGAAAAGGTCGCAACGGCCATCAGCCCCAGTAATTTTCAGCCCGTTCCTGGCCAGATCGAATACCAGAAACTCTTCCACTTTTTCGATTTCATGTAAGGGGATAATCAAATTCATGTGGCTTTGTTGGAAATTGGCGAAGCGAAAAACAACTTCATTTTCCCAAAGCTCCAACCTACCCGGCAGTTGGCGGATGCCGTCCCAGAGGTGGGCGGGGGTGGAAAAGATGGAAGTTTTTTCTTCTTGCTCCATTGGGGAAAACACTTTTTTGTAAGGGCGCCGCCGCCCGATACCTTTCGAGGTCTAAGTTGAATCCCTTTGATAGGAAGGGGGGTATTTTCCATCCAAAAATGGCTGACAAACTATCAATTTGTAAGATTATTCAATCCCCGGCCATATTTTACCAATTCCCGGTAAAACCAGCCTTTTCCCCGGCCACATTACCATTTCCTTTTTCCAGCAATAAATGCTTATTTCGCCACATGGCTTTTGGTTTTTCTGTTAGCCATTCCCTGGGATATATTCAGACTTCTTTCCAAAAAGCATGGACACAAATTCTAAACAAGCATCTTCCCTTCTCGTGCTCATTGTTGACGACGAAGCCGACGCCCGCAGCGTCCTGAAATCTTACCTCGCCGACTATTGCCCGAATCACCACCTGGCAGGGGAGGCCGCCAATGTACTGGAGGCTTTTCGGAAAATCCGTGAACTGAAGCCCGACCTCCTCCTGCTCGACATCCAAATGGCCGACGGCGAAGGTTTCGACTTGTTGGACATGTTTTCCAGCCACCCTTTCCACGTCATTTTTACCACTGCACACGATGAGTTCGCCCTGAAAGCCTTCAAGTACAGCGCTGTGGACTACTTGCTGAAACCTATAGCACCGGAGGATTTTGTGCGGGCGCTGGAAAAGGCGGAACTGAAGCATTCGCAGGATCAACTGTTCCACCTGATGAAAATGATGGAGGGAAAGGGCAAAAAGGAGAGTTTTGACAAAATAGCCCTGCCTTCTCAAGACGGGTTGACCATTTTGAGCCTTAAAGAAATCACCCATTTGGAATCTGACGGATGCTATACTACCTTTTACGCCAAGGATGGTCAACGCACCGTCGTATCACGTTCTATTAAAGAATTCGAGGAATTACTGCCTGACGACCAGTTTTTCAGGGTGCATGTTTCCCATATCGTCAACCTTGATTTTGTAAAAAAATACCTCAAAGAGGATGGCGGCTATGCCGTTTTGCAAAATGGGTTGAAAATACCCATCGCCCGCCGCCGGAAGGAAGAGTTTTTGGAAATGCTGAAGGAAAGGAGCGCATTTTGACTCAAAACCCAAAACCCAAAACCGACCCGTTGTTCCTCGCCACTAGTACCCGCTGTTTTCCATTTCCTACGTTCAACAATTTGATGTCACGGCACTCGCCGGGTGCGTAGAAACCGCTGTTGGCTGGGCCGATGGGGGCGAAAAGACCCTTGCCGTTGCCATTTAAAAATAGGCCGTTCAGGGCATCGTAGCGGCCGATGTAAGGTTGGTTGCCGTAGAAATTTCCGACGGCCAGGGCGTCCATGTTGCCGTCGCCATCGAAGTCGCCGGGCAGGAAGGCGAAAATTGGCGACACCTGCGCTTCCAAGGTCAGGGGCTTCATTTCAAACTGGCCCTGGCCCTTGTTTTCAAGGTAAACAGACTGGAAAATGTCCGCTTGCTTATGTACGGCGCCTTCCAACATTTTTTCATCAAAAATCTCCTTGAAAGTGCTTTTGGCAAAGGCCGCATATTCCACAAAGCGCTTTTTCATTTCCACAATTTGCGTGACCAAGTCGTCTTTGGAAACCAAGGTATATTGCTTGCCTTGTTTATAATAAGTGATGATGGGATCTGTAGCGCCGTTTTCGTCATAATCTTTTACAAACAATTCAACCGGCTCGCCTGGGCTGGCATTGATGGGCGAATTGAGGCCCATATTGCCGGCCAATAAATCGGTGTCGCCATCGCCGTCCATATCCGCAGCGGCGAGGCTGTTCCAAAAACCGTTGGAATGAGGTAATGATGTACTGGGGGCCGGTGTTTTGGAAAAATCGAAAAAAAGAATTGGCATCCATTCGCCAGTTACAGCCAGGTGTTTTTCTTTTTGTAGCCAAACTGCCGAGGTCACCATGCCGATGCTCGAAATTTCTGGGCAAATTTCAGCCGTGGCATCCTGGAAATTCCCTTTTCCAGTATTGAGGTAAATGAAACTTTTGGGTGTGATGCCATAGCTGCCCGGCACGGAACGGCTTCCAATAAACAGGTCCACCGCACCGTCGCCATTAAAATCGGCAGGCACGGCGCAGGAGCCGTTGGCAGTGGGCCATGCGGTGCTTGTATTTTTGGAAAAATTCCCTTTCCCATCGTTCAAATACAGCCTATCCTGCAATTGCGTAGCCCCTTCCCGGTACTCGCCGCCGCCGCTCACTACGAACAAATCCTGGTCGCCATCGGCATCTGCATCAAAAAAAACAGCGTCCACGTCTTCTTGCATAAAGTCTTCTTCAAAGGCGGATTGGTTGTCCACTGACCACTGCAAAGTGCTCAATGCCAACTGCCCTGCCTGCGCCTTCGCCCCGCAGAGAAAGTAGTCGTCCAGTCCGTCGCCGTCCACATCGGCCACGGCCAGTTTGGGGCCTTGTGTGCTCAGCATGTGCGGCATCATCGGCTCGATATTGAAATCCACGAAACGGTTTTCCCTATGAACGGCTGGCGGTTGACGGCTGGCAGTTGACGGCTTAAACAATTGATCGAAGCCTGAGGCCTGAGGACTGCGGACTGAAGACTGAAGACTACTGTCCGCTTCGCTCCGAACTGCTGACTGAAGACTTAACTGTTTCAAAACCAGCATTTGGTTGGCGGGGACTTGTTCCAACACCTGCTGCTGGCCGCCGGGCCAAGTGACCGTCACTTTGTCGGCAGTTTTGTTTTTTCCCAAACCAAAAACCAAGGTTAAATCGGAGGACGATTGCCAGCCACGGGTAGGGAAAAGCTGCTGGGTTTGGGTCGTTTCACCAATGGCCACCGCTATTTTTGCACCAATGCCAAATCGGTTGCCGCCTTCGCCTTCCAGCTTGATTTTCAGGTAGTTGTTTTTTGAAAATTGCTCGGCATTATTGCGGTAGATGACAGCTTCGGCATTGAGGTTGTTCACCACCAGGTCCAGGTCGCCGTCGTTGTCAAAATCGGCATAGGCGGCCCCGTTGGTACAGCCCAACAAGTCCAAGCCCCATTCTTTCGACACATCTTTAAAAGTTGGGATCGGCGACTGCGGGTTCGGGATTCTCGCTTCGCCTGAAACTGAAGACTGAAGACTGTGGTCTGAAGACTGATTTTGGAACGCCACATTCGCCACCTGCCCCTGCGGCATCTTGGCGGCCAGTTCAAGGTCGGAGGCTAAGCGTTGTACCTCCTGGTTGGAGGCATATTTGAGATAGTCCAGGTCGTTGGGTCGCCGCCAGATTCCGTTGGTAATATAGATGTCCTTCCAGCCGTCGTTGTCGAAATCCGCCATCAAAGTGCTCCAACTCCAGTCGGTGGCAGCCACGCCAGCCATTTCGCCTATTTCAATGTAGCCGACACCAGTTGCTCCTTGGGTGGTTGTTTGCTCTGCAAGACCAAGGCTGTCAAACTGCTCCCGATAATTGTTGGGAGTGGGCAGCCTTACCCCCAGTTGCAAGCAATTTTTTGGGTATTGATAATAATAGCCATAGCCCAATTTCATTTGGTAGAGGTTGTAGTGGTCGGCCCCTGCGCTGGCCTTCATGATGGCCTCGTCCTGTGGTTTCATGTCGAGCGACATCAGGTCGAGCAGGCCGTCGTTGTTGAGGTCGGCAGCATCCAGGCCCATGCTGAAAGTGCCGGTGTGACCTGTACATAGCGCGATACTTTCCTTGAAATTTTTGCCAGTGTTTAAATACAAATAATCGTTTTCGTGAAAATCGTTGGTCACGTAAATATCAGGAAGGCCGTCGTTGTTCAGGTCGGCAGTGATGAGGCCAAGGCCATAGCCCATTGAGCCGCCGTAAATACTGTCCTCTTCGCTCACATCGGTAAAATGGCCCCCATCGTTCCTGAACAGCATGTCTTTCGCCATGCTGTCCCTGGCCACCCGGTTTTCGGCCTTCACATAGCTCTCGGCAGAATGGACGGAATGCGTGGCGAGGAACATGTCCAGATCGCCGTCGAGGTCGTAATCAAAAAAGCTGGCCTGTTGTGAAAAACCTTTAAAAGCAAGGCCGTATTCCTCCGCCTTTTCAGAAAAGGTGCCATCTTGGTTGTTGATAAACAGGCGGTTGCGGCCATTTACGCTTTTGTAAAAACCCACTTCGCACACGTAAATGTCGAGCCAACCATCGGCGTTCACATCGGCCATGGTCACGCCCGTTTTCCACTTGCCCGTTGTGCCCTTGGCCTCGTCCAGCACACCCGCCTTTTCAGTGATGTCCTCGAATTTAAAATTGCCTTTGTTTAAATATAGCCTGTTAGACAACTGGTTGGCCGTGAAGAAAATATCGGGCAGGCCGTCGTTGTTCACATCGCCCGTAGCCACGCCGCCGCCGTTGTAGAAGTAGAGGTATTTGATGATGTTGAACCGGTCGTCCTCGGTCAGTTGATTGGCGAAAGTGACGCCGGATTCCTTCCCTGTGATACAGGTAAACAGCTTGTCAGCCCCGGAAGGCTGGCACCTCGCCCATAGTATGATGCTGAAAAGGAGGGAGGCTATTTTGACCAAATGGGAGGGTGTCATGCAGTTTTTTTTTGCGAAAGCAAATGTTGAAAAAACAACCCGGATTTCCAAAGTGCCTATCAGGTTGTTCAACTGAATGCCTTTATGGAAAAAAATTCACCGCAAACAAATCTATCCTTGCATCCTCTCCCCAAATCCCGTACATTGCCATCGGTCTTCAAATCCTTTGGGAAGATTGAGTTTTCCCGTCTCCATTCAAAAACATCTTTTGCTCGCTGCGTTGCATTTTTCATCCAGCCTGTTTTTTCAAAACGCAAGTACGCATTTTCCAAAACCAGGCTCCAAATCCATAAACCATGGCACACATTCTCCACTTTCCTGATCCAACAACTGATTTTTCAAAAGAAAACTTCCGTGGGGGGGGGCAATCCTTCCATTTCCTAAAAAAAGGCAGCCTTGCAGCCCTGCTAATGCTGATTTGTACTTGGTTGAACGCACAAACTGAAACCTTGGTGAACAAAACTTGGGAATATTCCTTCGGCGTACCAAACGACTACGAATGGGCCGCTTCCGCACTTGACAACAACGGAAACCTGATCACAGCCGGGCACACTGCCCTCGACGCCACGAACACCGAACTGATCCTCAACAAACAAGATGCTGATGGCAATGTGCTTTGGCAGGAGGAGTTCAAAATTGGCGACGATACAAAAAACGGGGGCGTGGCACTCGCCATTGACGCCAACAACAACATCTATGTGGCGGGCGTCACCAGCACTTCGGGCGATACGGAAGATTTTGACTTCCTTATCCTCAAATACGACAGTACGGGCACCAAGCTCTGGCATCAAACATTCGACGGGCCAGGCAGCGGCATGGACGTCCCGACTGGTATCATTTCCGACGCCTCCAAAGTTTACGTTTGTGGTGCAAGCAGGGGCACTGGCACTGGCATTGACTACTGGGCCTTGAAGCTGGCTGCTTCGGATGGCAGCCTTACTTGGCAAAAAAGGTACGACTATGCCGGTTTGGACGATTACCCGGCAAACATGGCCTTGGATGATTCAGGCAATATCGTCCTCACCGGGTCGAGCGCGGAAACACTTTTGAACTGGGAAGTGGCGACGGTCAAGTACGCCCACTCGGCCGGCGCACTTATTGGAGAGGAAAGGGTAGGGAACGATTCGCTTGGCTTTGCCCAACCTTCTGCCATCGTCAAAGATCCCGACGGGAATTTCATTATCACGGGTACTACGACCTCCAACGGAACACATTTCGATATCCGCACCATCAAGCTGAAGGACGACCTCGACCTGTTGTGGTCAGAAGACTACGACAGCGGTTCCAAAATGGACAGCGCCTCTGCCATCACCTGCGATCAATACGGAGATGTGTTTGTGACGGGCTGGCAATTGAACGAACAGGATGGATCGGAGTTCCTTACCCTGAAATATGGATCCGATGGCACCCTGGCATGGGCAAAAAAGCGGACGGTCAGCCCACAAAGCACCGTGACCAAGTCACGCACCATCGCACTGGACAACGACGGTGGCATCATCATGGCAGGCGGATCGGGCAATACCATCCTGGTCGTAAAATACAACACCAATGGTTATGTCGTTTGGGAAAAACAGCTCCGCAATCCTGAAGTTGTTTTTGCCAGGCCCCTACAACTGCTCGTGAACACCGACAATGAGGTGTTTGTCACCGCCATCTCCAACAAGAACCCCGGCAATGTTTATTATACTTATAAGTTGAACACCCTGCAAAGATTGTCCAACCCTGTACTTGATTCTCTGGGCAACCCACTTTATGCCGAAGACGAAATAATTGTCCGTTTCAAGCCTGGCGTTATTCGCAATACATTCATTGACAACAAAGATCTACTATTTGGAAAAATTGAGGATATTTTTGCAGACACAATCGCCCTGCAAGCCTTGCAAGATCTTCTTCCCGAATCTGATTTTGAGGAATGGCCTGCTGTCAAAATCTTTCCTAACAGGACTACTGCCGACACGCTGGCAACAACCCGGTTGGGGAAAGCAACCCATGTCCCCGACTTTTACCATACCCTTCTGGTGCTAGCTTCCAGTGATTATAAAAGGATTGACGATGCAAAAGATATTAGGGATACGCTGCGGGATGGCAACCTTAGTTGTTTCGTGAAATTCGTTGATATCAATCCCATTGTTACAGTTGACGATTGTGAACCCGACGACACCAATTACGCCAATCAGGGAAATCTGCACCCCACTATGGATTATCCGAACGGGCATATTGATATGGAAGAAGCATGGTGCATTGCCGGAGCCTCAAGCTCTAATATCGCAGTAGCAATAACTGATACCGGGATAAGGTGGTCGCATGAGGATTTTTTGGACGAAAACGGCAATAGCGTAGTCATTGGAGGCATGGACTATGCAAATGGGACACCCATTTTAGCCAATAACGAAAACGACTTCGGGGATCATGGGACAAGAGTGGCAAGTGTGGCGGGTTCCGTGAGAAATAATGCCACAGGTATTGCCGGCATTGCCGGTGGGAGCGGGGGCGGAGATGGCATCAGGCTGATAGCCCAGCGGTGCATAGACAAAAAATTCCCCGATCCTAACAATAGTGCAGTATTTACCGCCAGCGATGTGATCCAGGCTTATGACGATGCCATCAGTATGTATGGGGTACAAGTTATTAACACCAGCGGTGGGTTTAATGCAATTGACGGTGCCACTTCCATACTATTCAGGGAGCAGGTACATCTTGCCAACAGGCTTGGTGTAATTATCTGTGCTTCCCGTGGAAACGTGATATCAGGGTTGCCTACAGATTGGGACAGGATTCCAGGCACCATTCAGGACGAATGGGTTTTGTGCATTGGCGGCACCGGGACAGATGGCAACTACAATCCCGAATGCCGGATAGGTAAGGTGATTGACGTTGCTGCCCCCAGCCGTTGGCAGTTGACCAGAAGCGCCCAAAACTATATCCCCAATACCACTACCCCTTCGGATCAGGCCTACGGCGGCATTAGTTTTACATCAGGTGCCACCCCACATGCAACCGGCCTAGCTGCAATCATGCTAAACTATTCTTCTACGCCTTTGGTACAGGATGATGTGGAGTATATTATTCAGGCTTCTGCAACTGATGTAGAAAGTACAGGGTACGATGCCCTGACAGGGCATCGTAGAATCAGTGCGGGCGAAGCCCTAAAAATGATAGAAGAACCCCTATGCAATGTCTTCCATTTTGGCACGGACGACGATCCTGACACAAGGGACAGTGAATTAATTGAGGAAGATATTTCCCTCGAACTCACCGAACCCTACACGACAGATGCCGGGCTAAGCTTTGACATGGGAGCATATACTGCGGATGTTTACAAAGTGACAGCCACCGTGAGCCACTCCCTGCCTTCCGGCTTTGATGTCGCCCATTCATGGGAACGGCACAGCGCTTCTACTGTTTTTGATCTGTACGTGCCTGGGGCACCCAACACCTTGGTACCCATTGAGATCGTTAAATTTGATGGTTCCCCCACCCAAACAACTGCTGTAGTGGAGGGCTATGTCTATTACCTCAAAAACAGCGACTGTAGTATAGAGGGCTGGATACCCGCTTCGCCCGAGGATGCAGAACTGACCTACTCCCTGATTGGGTGCAGCGTAAATGCCACCGATGCACCATCGGCGATATCCTTCATAGTTTTCCCAAACCCAGTGTCGGGGCAGTTGACCGTCAACACTCCTGCAATATTGGGTGCGGGCTTTCAAAGTATTGCCATCCATGACTTTTCCGGCAGGGAAGTCCTGTATGCAAATGGGGCAAAATTTCCCAAGCACTCAACTTCCATCCAACTTGATGTCAGCGATCTGCCACCAGGCATCTATGCCTGTGTACTTACCACTTCTGAAAAATTGCTGACCACCAAATTCATCAAACAATAACAAAAACCTGAAGCCGGGCTGCGAAAAAGCAGCCCGGCTTTGGTTTTTCCAACCATCTTTGTCATGGAAAGGACTACCATACTTTGTCTTGCCATTCTTTCTCTCTTTTTTGCCGCTTGTTGCAGTGATGACGATAATAATCCCATAGCCACCTGTATGCAAGGCTTAGGGTATTTCACCAAGCCTGCCAGCGAAGTAGAGGATACCACCCTCTTTTGTTTCGATTGCCAGATTGACTGCCAGGAAGTGTATTCATCCGCCATCCCTTTCGACTATTTCTATCCTTGCTTCAACCCCAACAACCCTGACCAACTCGCCTATTACCGCTACGACAACACCCTTATGGGCATTGGCTATGAGTTGTGGGTGGCTGACTTCTGCACAGGCGGACAAAAGAAATTAGCGGACAATGCTTTTTATAGCCTTGATTGGAGTACAAAGGGTTGGCTCATCTTCACGGCCACTGATCAGAATATATGGAAAATAAAATCGGACGGGGACAGCCTGACCCAGATGACAACTTCTGGCTCTTATAATCAATATCCTAAATGGAGCCCAAACGCAGATAAGTTTGCTTACAGAACTGAAGTAGATACAGGTTATCATTTTCTCATAGTCAGCCATGACGGGATGCCGTTGGACACGATCAACGAACTGAGCAGGGCAAGTTGTTGGCATTGGATAGACGAGGATAAAATTTGCTATGCAATTGACTATTTTTCTTTGAAGTTGAATTACATCGAGATAGGGTCGGGAGAAATTATTCATCTCCACACCCTAAGCAACCAATCCTCTAACGACGGTCTAGTGCGATCCATATCACTGTTACCCAATGAAAATGCCATTGTATGGTTGGCCAGGGGCCTGATTGGAAAAACCAACCTGACAGACGGCTCCTTTGAGATTTTGAAAGAAAGACTACAACAGGAAAAATACGAAACACAGCTCACCGTTAGGCCAGGCAGCAACGAGGTGGTTTTCGACAAAGGAGTGGTACATGAAGTTGATCATTGCCATGTGGATACTGAATACGATTTTTATGTCATTGAAAAAGATGGGACAAACCAGCGGAAAATATTGATACCAGAGTAGCCTGGCTTTTGCCATATATCATCTGGACAGATACTCACAACAACCGTATAATGCGCAACTTGGACGAATTTACCCTTGACAGCGAGTACGGGCTGTTTTTGATGGATCAGGATGTCAAAAACGAAAGGAGGGTGCTTGAGAAGGAGTAAACCTGCCACTGCCTTTTTGTCGCTTTTTTGGGTTGAAGAATTAGCTTTTAAAACATTTTCTGCCATTCCTTCCTCCAAAATTTCCCTATACCCGCATGGCACAAAACTTGGCCAACTGCGTACACTTCCCTAAATGCACCAAACGCTGACAATTTGACAAGAATTAGCTTTGTGCAACGGTTTTCAGCAGCAGATGCTTGAAAATTGAAATTTGATGTTTGATATTTGATGCCTGTAGGATTTTCGATGTCCGGTGTTTGAGGATGGTTTGGCAGAAAGCAAAATGCGACCTTTGCCGCCGTCCAAAATTACCGATGCTGAAATCTACTATCTAATCTACTGATTTAAAACGAATTATGCCTTTATTTGATGAAATGTATGCGCCGGAGGGTTTTGATGAAGAAGGCGAATTTATGCCCTTGATTACGATTGAAGAAGAAGACGAGGCGAGCATAAAAGATCCTTATCCAAATGTTTTGCCTGTACTGGCCCTGAAAAATACTGTTCTTTTTCCTGGCGTGGTCATCCCGATCACGGTAGGGCGTGACAAGTCTATCCGTGCAGTGCAAAAAGCCTACGACCAGCACCGCATCGTGGCCGTTCTCTCGCAGCGTGACGCCAAAGTTGAAAACCCCGGTGCCGAAGATCTTTTTCAGATTGGTACACTGGCCCGTATCATCAAGCTCATCAGGATGCCTGATGGCACTACGACAGCCATTTTGCAGGGCCGCAAGCGCTTCCGCCTCTTGAAAATGGTGACGGAAAACCCCTATATGCAAGGCACGGTGGAAGAATTGCCCTACAAAGTGCCAAAGGAAAAAATGGAATTCGACGCCATTGTTTCCTCCATCACCGACAAGGCCCGCCAGATTATCCACCTTTCGCCGCACATCCCGTCCGAGGCGGTCATTATGATCAAAAACATCAACAACCCCAGTTTTTTGATCAATTTTATTGCCTCCAACCTGGGCGTGAAGCTCATTGCGAAGCAAAGCATCCTCGAAAAACATGATCTCGGCGAAAAAGCCGAGGCCCTGTTGGAGCAGATGGACACCGAACTGCAACTGCTCGAACTCAAAGACCGCATCGAAAGCAAGGTGCGCACTGACATCGAAAAGCAGCAACGGGACTACTACCTCAGCCAACAGCTCAAGACCATTCAAGAGGAACTTGGCGGCAATCCGCAAGAGGAAGAATTGCGGACCTTGATAGAAAGGGCCAGAAAGAAAAAATGGTCGAAGACCGTCTCCGAAACTTTTGAAAAAGAAATCAACAAGATTCGGCGCATGAACCCCCAGGTGGCCGAGTATGCTATCCAGATGAATTACCTGGACATCCTGCTCGAACTGCCTTGGGAGGACTATACGAAAGATAATTTTGACCTGAACAAAGTCAAAAAAGTACTCGACAAAGACCACTATGGCCTTGAAAAAGTCAAAGAGCGCATCTTGCAGCACCTCGCTGTTTTAAAACTAAAGGGCGACATGAAAGCGCCCATCCTCTGCCTCGTTGGCCCGCCCGGCGTCGGCAAAACCTCTTTGGGCAAAAGCATCGCCAACGCCATCAAGCGCAAGTTTATCCGCATGTCGCTCGGCGGACTGCACGACGAGGCGGAAATCAGGGGCCACCGCAAAACCTACATCGGCGCCATGCCGGGCCGCATCATCCAATCCATCAAAAAAGCGGGATCGAACAACCCTGTTTTCATTTTGGACGAGGTGGACAAAGTGGGCCAGGATTTTCGGGGCGACCCTTCTTCGGCTTTGCTGGAAGTGCTCGATCCGGAGCAGAATTCCACTTTTTACGACAATTATCTGGAACTGGAATACGACCTCTCCAAGGTCATGTTCATCGCTACGGCCAACTCTACGGCCAGTATCCAGCCCGCCCTGCTGGACAGGATGGAAATCATTTATCTCCATGGCTATTCCATTGAGGAGAAAATAGAAATCGCCAAACGGCACCTCATACCCGAACAGCGTACTGAGCACGGGCTGCAAGCCAAGCACGTTGTTTTCAGCAAAACCCTTTTGGAAAAACTCATCCAAGCCTACACCAGGGAATCGGGCGTGCGGAGCTTGAGCCGCCAGATAGCTGGCGTCATGCGGGCTGTGGCCAAAAAGGTGGCGATGGAAGAGGTGTACGATCCGAAAATCAAGCCGGAGGACTTGCATGAAATGCTCGGTCCTGAGCGCTTTTCCAACGATCTCTACAAAGAAGCGCAAACCTATGGCGTGGCCATCGGCCTGGCCTGGACTTCGGTGGGCGGCGACATCCTTTTCATCGAAACGAGCCTCCACAAAGGGAAAGGCAACCTCACCCTCACGGGCAACCTCGGCGCTGTAATGAAAGAATCGGCCTCCACGGCGCTCACATTTATCAAATCCAATTCCGAAGCCCTCGGCATTGACAATAAGATTTTTGAAGAAAACGACATACACGTCCACGTGCCGGAAGGTGCCATTCCCAAAGACGGTCCCTCTGCTGGCATTACCATGCTCACGGCGCTTACTTCTGCTTTAACCAAAAAGCCTGTCAAACCTTTCCTCGCCATGACTGGCGAAATTACCCTACGTGGAAAAGTGCTGCCAGTGGGCGGCATCAAGGAAAAAATCCTCGCAGCCAAGCGGGCCGGCCTCAAGGAAATTATCCTCTGCAAAGACAACCAGAAAAATGTGGAGGAAATAAACAAGGAATATATCGAAGGACTAAAATTCCATTATCTGGACAGGATGGAAGAGGTGCTTGATATTGCCTTTAAGAAACGATGAACGATGAATGATCAACGATGAACTTGGGGCCGCAGCTTTGTTCATCATTCATCGTTATTTTAAAGTCCTGCTTTCGCCGAAATCTCCAGCATCCTGTCAATGCTTTTCACCCCTTGTTCGATGACCCAATCGGGCAGGATGATTTCCGGCAGTTCATATTTCATGCAGACATAGAGTTTTTCCAGCGTGTTGCGCTTCATGTGCGGGCACTCGTTGCAGGCGCAGGTGTTGTTTGGAGGCGCTGGGATGAATGTCTTTTGCGGCGAGCGCTTTTCCATTTGGTGAATGATACCCGCCTCCGTGGCCACGATGAATTCCGTCGCCGGATTTTTGATGGTAAAATTCAATAGGCCAGTGGTCGAACCGATGTAATCTGCCCGTTCCAAAATATGCGGCTCGCATTCGGGGTGTGCAATGAAAAGGGCGTTCGGGTGGCGCATCCGCAACTTGGTGATTTTTTCTTGGGAGAAAATCTCGTGTACCATACAGGCGCCGTTCCATAACACCATGTCACGCCCAGTTTTTTTCACCAAATAACGCCCCAGGTTGATGTCGGGGGCAAAGATGATGGGCTGGTCTTTCGGGATGCTTTCGATGATCTGCACGGCATTGGTGGAAGTGCAGCAGATGTCGGTCAGGGTCTTCATCTCGGCGGTCGTGTTCACGTAGCTCACCACAATGTGGTCGGGGTATTTTTCTTTAAATTTCCGGAAGAGTGGTGCGGGGCAGGCATCTGCCAGGGAACAGCCCGCTTTAAGGTCCGGCAAGATGACTTTTTTGGAGGGGCTGAGCATTTTCGCCGTTTCGGCCATGAAATGGACACCGGCAAAAACGATGATGTCGGCGTCCGTTCTGGCGGCCTCTTGCGAAAGGCCCAGGCTGTCGCCGATATAGTCCGCAATGTCCTGAATATCAGGCTCTTGGTAATAATGGGCGAGCAGGACGGCGTTTTTTTCCTTTTTTAGTTTTTCGATTTCCTCAAACAAATCAAGGCTGGGATCCACCTCCATATCAAGGTAGCCCAATGTTTCGAGTTCTTTTTCTGCTATTAGGGAATTCGTCATGTTGGTAAAACTTTTTTTGACTAAGGGCTTTCACAATAAACCGGGCTTTGGACGCAGGATGAAGTTTTTGTAACAAAGCTGGCAATTAGGACGGCAAATTTAGGATCAAACACAAGCTGTCGGGAATGGTTGTTTTAAAAATAATTGTGCGGTCAATGTCGAACCTTCGTGTTTTGGTATCGCTTTTGTAAAATAGGAACCCATACCTCCTTCCCTTTCTCCCCAATTTTCGAATGGTTTTACTTTTCCCAACGAACTGTGTTTCACTCCAATTTGTCAAAGTCTCAGTTTTACAACAAAACAAATGCTCTGACGCCACTTTCTGGCCAATGCCCTGCACACTTAACACTATTATGGAATGAAAATTACAGAGCCTATATCAGCTTTATTGACTACCAATTGCACTATCGTAGAATCCGTCGCCGACGTACAAACCATCCATGAAATATTCGATTACTTCCCTTCCCAATTTTTGCCCGTGGTGGAAGGTTTGCGTTTTATCGGCGTTATTTTGAGGGAAGATTTCCTGAGAGAATTTGCTTTATCGGGCGACATGAGCCTCACGGCCAAAGACCTTGTTTCAAAGGAAATGGTCAAGCTTTCGCCCCGCAATACCTTGTCGGAAGCCAAGGAAATATTCGATGCCAAGGTTTACGATGTAATCCCGGTGGTGGACGACGACGGCGATCTGGTGGGCATTGTTTTGCGCAGCGAGGTTGAACAACTTTATCAAGAATTGTCCGCTGACATTCAGTCTGCCACCAACAGCAGTTGGCGCAAGATTTTGTCTTTCCTTTCTTTTTGAAAAGCATTTGCGACAGGCGATATTCACCGCATTTCGCTGTTTTCCTTGATGCGGTAAGCCGAGGGCGTCATGCCGATTTCCTTTTTAAAATAACGGTTAAAAGAAGCCTTGTTGTTGAAGCCCGCCTCGTAGGCGATCTGGATGATAGTGTAGTGGTTGTAGTTCGGATCGGCCAAAAGGCGCTTCACATGTTCCACCCGGTATTTGTTGATCAATTCAAAAAAGTTGACGCCATAATGCTCGTTGATGACTTGCGATAGCTGGTGGTAACTGATGTCGAGGTAGGCAGCCAGGTCGGCAAGTCGGAGTTCGTTTTCCTTAAATACTTGCTCTTCGTTCAGCAGGCGCTCCATTTTCCGTTTGATGGAATCGCTGGCGCTTTCGGTCAGGCTGGAACTTTGGTATTTTTTCACAGGCAAAAAATGGGCGATAGGCTCGCTGCTGAACACCCGTTTTTGCACAAGTCCCATGTATGCAATGACCAAAATGCCAAGCCCCATCACCAAACTGATGGTGTAATCCCATGCAGGATTAAAAAATGAACAGCGCACCAGCACGAAATAAGACAAAAATGCCAACGTATAAGCCACCATGCCCCAAGCCACTACTTTTGTCCATATCTTGATATTGGCGTCCACCTGCCACTCATTTTTGGTCATGGAAAATATAATTACCGAATAAAATAATAAATGCCCGGTAAGCAGGGTAGGAGAGGTGCCAATGATGAAAATATCGGCCCATATACCATGTTGATAATTAAATATTGGCAAATAACTTGGTATCGTGCAAAGTGCTGATATTGTGGGTAATAGATAATGAACAGCCAACTCTTTTGCCGTATATTCTTCCTTAAATGTGTCTTTTAAATAAAAATATAAAGACGGCCCAACCAAGAAAGTGAGGAATTGCCATATATTTTGTAAATAAGGAAAATATATGGCATATCCTGTCCAAATGGTAATATATGCAAGCAATATCGAGGCAAAAGAAAATACCACCACGGACAGTTTTTTTTCCCCTGCCGAAAACTTCGATTTTCCGAACAATAGCACAAATCCGATCAACAGCCCCAATACTGCCACTACCGTGAGCAGGCCCGTCCAAATGTTGAAAGCGGGCGCTACCGATTGCATCAGTCGGGTAAAAGCTTCATTGTTTTTTGACAGCCCGTCAAATTCTTTTTGCGAAAGCATTTTGTAGTTGAGGACGCCTTTTGGTACCGATTCAAGGAGGGCAACGACCAATCTGTCGTGCCCAAAAACGGCATGGCATTTCGCCGCCCAAAAAGTGGCCATCGCCTGTTTTTGGGCACCCATTTGCCGCACTTCCTCGAAGAGGCCCAACGCCCGCTCTACATCGCCGTTGCGGTAAAAACAAACCGCACCGTTGTATTTCATGCCTTCGTTGAGCAAGGGCGTTTTTTCCAAATCGGCGGCTATTTCACTACATGTTTGCCCCGTCACGGCCTTTTCCAATGCCTCCTCCGAAAGTTGCCCGAATGCATAGGCCATGTTCAAAACGATAATGGGCAGTATCAGAAGCTGTTGTATTTTCATAGCTGTCTATTTCATAATTTCCAATTCTCACCGTTGCACCACCACTTTTTGCCTCGCCATCGTGCCATCCGGCAATTTGACGGTGAGATAATAAATTCCATTGGCCAGGCTGGATGCGTCCCAGATAGTTTGGCCTGAAAACTCCATTTTTTGTACAAAGAGGCCCGACGTATCGAAGACCTCACAAGATAAGCTTCGCCCAGCAAAATCTGGATTGGAAATTTGGAAATGTGAGCCGATGGTAGGGCTTACAAAGCTCATTTCCAGGTACTTGTCTTTTGTTTTCGAAGCGGTTTTTCCCCGGAAAACAACGGCATTTGGCACTAGTAAATTCAAGGTTCCTGGCGCAACCAGGTCTTTGATAAATGCGCCGTCAGGGCTGTAAACCTTGACTGATGACGTGCCCCCGACCCCGATGGCGATGTCGCCGTTTGGGAAAAAATCAACCCCTTCGCAGTTCGGGGCTCCAGTGATGAAATCCTCCACAAAATTGCCCAGGCCGTCAAATCGTTTGACAATGCCGTTATTCCAATTATTTACAAATAAGTCGCCCTCATCGTTGAACCAAATATTGGTCGGCCCATTGAGGCCACTACTGATGAAATTGCCGAGGTCATCACCGTTGGGGCTGTATTTCCGCACGTAATTCCCGTTGTAGGAAGCCACGAAGAGATTGCCCTCGGCATCCCAATCCAGTCCAATAGCCGATCCGGTGTTGGTTTTTGTAAAATCATCCACAAAAGTGCCGTTGAGTTGGTAGCGTTTCACCCTGGTATTGGGCGACCATTGCAGCACGTACAGCAGGCTGTCCGGCCCCAGTTTCATGCGGGTGGGGCCGCTGATGCCCGTGGCAAATTCTTCTAAAAATGCGCCCGTTGTAGCATCGAATTTGGAGAGTGTGCCAGTATTCAAATTAGAGATAAGCACAGTGTTGTTGCTTTCAATAAAAAAAATATCCTGCGGCCAGGCGAGGTGGTCGGAAATGAAAACCTGGCCGTTTTCGCCGTTTTCGTCAAACTTCAGAATTTGCCAGTTGCCTGGCAGGTTGAAATTGCCCGCATCGCTGACATATACATCGAAATTTTGGGCAAAAAGGGAAGGGGAAATACAAATGGCCAGCAACCAGGCGAGTGTAAAGGTTTTAATTTTCATGTAGGCAAAATTTTGGTGAAACAATGGCCAAATCAAAGCCCCTTCCACCATTTTGCCGTTTCACTTTATAAAGAATTACCTCGTTATTTGTCAATTGTCAGGTTGCCGCCATTCTATAGTTGACTATTCCAATTTAGCATCGTGTCGGAAATAAGTTGCTGGTTTCGGCGAGTGTATTTTTTCCGAGAACGAGGCGTCAAAACAGGCGCATAGTGGTGCTACGCAACTGTTTTGATAACGAAGTTATCGGGAAAAAGACGCCGCCCAAATCGGTAAGTTATTTCCGACACGATGCTAAAATCATATCAAAAGCAAACCGTTCAATTGAGCATATTGCAACAACATAATCGTTTTCGCATCTTTTATTTCCCCTGATTGTATCATGCCGATCGCATGTTGGAAATCCAATTCCAGCACCTGTATATCTTCTTCTTCCTCCACGCCGCCGCCCTCGCCAACCTTCTGGGACGGCGTATATTCCGCCACAAAAAAATACAGGATTTCCGTCACCGAACCGGGCGACATATATGCTTCAAATATCTTTTTAACTGCTCCAATGCGGTAGCCGGTCTCCTCCTCGGTTTCCCGGCGGATGCAATCCTCTGGGTTGCCCTTGTCCAAAAGTCCGGCACAGGCTTCTATGAGCATTCCCGTCTCGTTTCCATTTAAAAAGGTGGGCATCCTGAATTGCCTGGTCAAAATGACGGTGTTTTTCGCCCGATTGTACAGCAAGATCACAACACCATTGCCCCGGTCGTATGCCTCCCGGCTCATGGTTTCCCACTGACCGTTGCTTTTCTGAAAATCGAAAATGACTTTGCGCAGGGTGTACCAATTGTCCGACAAAACCTCTATTTCCCTGACTTTTACCGTGTTGTTTTTCATTCGGTTTGATTGATTATGATTGATAATGATTAATTTTGCGCAAATCTTACCCTAAACCATGAGTTTTCAAAACAGAAAGCGAAAAATCCTAAAAATAGTCGAAGCATTGGGCGAGGTCAGCGTCTCGGAATTGGTGAGCCAGATCAACGCATCTGAGGCTACTGTCAGGCGTGATCTCGTGCTGCTGGCCGAGGAGGGTTTGATCTGCCGCACCCACGGCGGGGCCATGAGCCTTCGCCTGATGGAACAACCCATTTCTTTTGCTCAAAAATCTGCCAAGAACCTCGACAAAAAAGCCTATCTGTGCAGCCTTGCCGCCAAGGAAATACAGGATGGCGACATCATTTTTATGGATTGTGGCAGCACTGTTTTTGCTTTGTGCCAATATTTGAAAAATAAACGGATAAAAGTCATAACCAATTCATTGCCTGTGGTTTATGAATTGACAGGCACTGAAGTTTCCATCAATGTTATCGGTGGGGAACTTGATCCATTACGTCAGGCAATGCATGGTAAAATGGCAGTAGAACACATTCGCCGCTACCATGCCGACAAAGCTTTTTTGGGCGTGGATGGCGTTTCTGTGGAGCATGGTTTGACGGCGAACAGCGAACGGGAATCAGAAATTACCCTGGCAATGATGCTTGGGACAAAAAACGTTTACCTGTTATGCGATTCTACAAAAATTGGGAAAGATGCCTATCTTCAATTTGCTGATTTACAACAAGTTGATGTGTTGGTGACTGAAAATGCGGCGGCAGCCGAATTATTTAAAGCAAAGGTTGGAAGGCTCCTGTATTAAGCAATGACAAAAAAACAACCTCTCAATTTCGTTGCCTAAACGTCGTTGAAGTTTATCCCGATAGTTATCGGGACGACGACGTTGTGCCGAAGTCTAAACCAGTATTTTTTCAAAACACGCACTGTTTTCCACGTCAACATATTGCCCAAAATTAGGCGTGTGCGCATATCCGCATTTGGTATAAAGTGCAATGGCTTCAGGTTGGCGTTTGCCCGTTTCCAGTACGCAGCGGATGAAGCCCAATTCCGTCGTCCAGCCTTCCAGGGCAGCCAAAATTTGCGAAGCAAAACCCTTCCCACGCCATGCAGGCAGCACGTACATCCGCTTGATTTCCACGCTTTTTTCATCAAACGGCTTGAATGCGCCGCAAGCAATTGGTTTTCCATCCAGATAGCCCAGTACGACATTTTTCAGGCTGGCCACCTTGTTAAATTGGGCATAAAAGGCGTGATCTTCCCCATCTATTTCAGCCAAATAAGCATCGAGCAGGCGGACGAGCGCTATAAAATCGGGGTTATCAGAAGTGGTGCGTTTTATTTGCAACATGTTTGTAATCAACGAATTAACAATAAAGCAAGCAATGCCAAAGCCGCTGGCACCGCCTGCACGTAGATGATTTTCCGGCCCGCCGTCACCCCGCCGTACAGGCCCGCCACAATGACGCAGCCGAGGAAAAATATCGCCACGTTTTTGCTCCAAGCCTCATCGGTGATGAGCACCGACCAAACCAATCCCGCAGCCAAAAAGCCGTTGTACAAGCCTTGGTTGGCTGCCAAAACTTTCGTCGGGCCAAACATATCCTGTCGCAGGGAACCCCGAAAAACCTTCCTGCCACGGGTTTCCCAGGCGAACATTTCCAACCATAAAATATACAGGTGTTCCAGTGCGACGATGGCGACGAGGATTTTGGCTAGCAAGTGCATTTGATTGTTGTTTTGATGAATTGCGAAGGTGGGAAAAAGTAGCACAGGCAGTGCACGTACCTGTTATTTTTGATTTCAAAAAAAAATCAAAAATAACTTGTGTAACCGAACGGTTTCGTTTTATATTTGCGAAACCAATTGGTTACACAACATTCACCAAAATCAATTTCACATGAAAAAATTAGTCTGGTTCATGCATGTTTCGCTCGACGGCTACGTCGCTGGCCCCAATGGGGAAATGAATTGGATAACCGTGGACGAGGAGATTTTCGACTACGCTGACGACCGCACCCAGAACTCGGACCTGGCGCTCTACGGGCGGGTGACCTGGGAAATGATGGAAGCCTACTGGCCCACCGCCGCCGACCAGCCGAATGCTTCCAAACACAGCATTCAACATTCGGCGTGGTACAATCAGGTGCAGAAAGTCGTGCTTTCGCACAGCAAACAGGGCGAAAGTCAGCCGCTCACGACTTTCATCGGTGAAAATATGGCGGAGCAAATCGCACACCTGAAAGCGGGCGGCGGCAAAGAAATCGTCATTTTCGGCAGCCCATCGGCAGGGCGTTCGCTGTTGCAGGCTGGGCTGGTGGACGAGCTTTGGCTCTTCGTCAATCCGATTTTAGTGGGCAAAGGAATCCCGATGTTCCCGGAAATGGACGAACGGGTGAAGCTGAAACTGCTGGCGTGCAAGCGGTTTGAAAACGAGGTGGTTTGCCTGCATTATGAAGTTAAGAATTGATTTTGGGCGACTTGCGGTATTTCAACCAATCGCAAGTTGCCCAATATTCTAATATCCCAATACCTCAATAACAGAACACATGAGACGTGACGTTTTCCAAGCCATCGCCGACCCGACCCGGCGGGAGATTCTCGGTTTGCTGGCGCAAAAACCGATGAACATCAACGCCGTTTCCGACCGCTTCGAGACGAGCCGGGTGGCCATTTCCAAGCACCTGAAAATCCTGACGGAATGTGGCCTCGTGGTCATCCAGCAACAGGGCCGGGAGCGCATTTGCGAAGCGCAACCCGAAAAACTGCGGGAAGTGGCCGACTGGGTGGAGCAGTACCGGCAGTTTTGGAACGAAAAACTCGACTCGCTGGAACAGTACTTGGCTAAAATTCAAGCTAAAAAATAAGCAATGCAACCATCAGCTTCACCTGAATCAACGAAGGGGCGCAGCCTCGAAATCACCCGACTGCTCGACGCTCCCCGTGACCTCGTTTGGGAGGTCTGGACGAACCCCGACCACATCAAAAACTGGTGGGGGCCGGAGGGTTTTACCAATACCATTGACAAAATGGAAGTCTGGCCCGGCGGCACCTGGGAGTTCACGATGCACGGGCCGGATGGCACGGACTACCGCAATGTGCATGTGTTTGTGGAACTGGTGAAGCCGGAGCGCATCGTGCTGAAGCATGTGACTGGGCCAAAGTTCGTGCTGACGGCCACTTTTACCGAAGAAGGCAACAAAACCAGGGTGCAGGTGCAAAGCTTGTTCGAGAGCGAGGAGCAACTGGCGCATGTCATCCGGACGGTGAAGGCGGATTTGGGTCTGAAACAGAACGTGGACAGGATGCAGGCGTATTTGTCCCAGCAAACCCGATCCGAAATCCGAAATCCGAAATCCGAAATCCTCGAAACTCGCTACGTGCTGGCGGTGCAAAACCTCGCTGCCTCCGTGGCACATTATCAGGAAAAGCTGGGCTTCACGACCGATTGGGCCTTCGACGGCTGGCACCAATTGCGACGGGGGAAATTCGTGGTGATGCTCGGCGAATGTACCGACGACCGGTCGGCCTTCGAGACCCGCAACCATTCCTACTTCGCGTACGTGCAGGTGGAGGGCGTGGACGAACTGTTCCGAGAACTGGTCACGAAAGGCGCTGAAATCCATTACCCGCTGGGCAGCAAACCTTGGGGGATGAGGGAGTTCGGGGTCATCACGATTGACGGGCATCGGATTATGTTTGGGCAGCAGTTATGAGCGATGTTGAACGTCGGGGAGGTTTTGAACCTCCCCGACGTTGGCCTCCCACACAACCAATTCATTTTCAATAAATTATATCATGGAAAAATCAAATCCGCTCATCATCGAGCGCAGCTACGATGCTACCCCGGCGCAAATCTGGGCGGCTCTGACCGACCCCGAAAAAATGAAATTGTGGTACTTCGACCTGCCCGATTTCAAGGCGGAAGTGGGCCACCAATTTCAGTTCGAAGGTGGGCCGCCGGAGAAAAGCTACCTGCACCTTTGCGAAGTAAAAGAAGCCGAGCCGAACCGGGTGCTGGCCTACTCCTGGCGCTACGACGGTTATCCCGGCGACTCGCTGGTGCGCTTCGAGATTTTGCCGGAAGGCAAGCAAACCAAGGTGAAACTGTCACACAGCGGCCTCGAAAGTTTTGCACCAGCGAACAATCCCGACCTCGATGCAAAGAATTTCGAGATGGGCTGGAAGGAGATTTTGGGTACCAACCTGGCGGATTTTTTGGCAGTCACGCCCGGCCTGAAATTTACCCGCCTGCTCGATGCGCCGCTCGAATTGGTGTTGAAGGCATGGACCGAGCCGGAGCGCCTTGCCGAATGGTGGGGGCCTGCGGGCATGGAACTGGAGGTGCTGAAATTCGACTTACAGCCCGGCGGCATTTTCCATTATTCGATGACCGTGCCGCACAACGGTTTCCAGATGTTTGGCCGCTTCACGTTCAAGGAAATCGAAGCACCGAAACGGTTGGTGTTCCACAATTCCTTCGCCGATGCGGCGGGCAATATCATCGCTGCGCCCATCGTGGAGAATTTTCCACTGGAAATCCGCAACGTGCTGACCCTCGAAACGCAGGGCGAGCAGACGCTGATGACCCTGCAAGGCGGGCCGCTGCGGGCCAGCGAAGCCGAAATCGCTACCTACCAGGGCATGACGGAGAGCATGGAAAAAGGCTTTGGCGGCACGTTCGAGCAGTTGGAGAAGTATTTGGCGGGGGTGAAATAAGCGGAAGGTCAGAGAGGTTTCAAACCTCCCCGACCTTAAAATTTCTACCTTTCCGCTTCAAAATCACCTCACATGTTGTACCTCACCCAACTCATCTACCTCCAGCCCGGCCAAGAAAAAACCTTCGACGAATTCGAGGCCGTGGCCATTCCGTTGATTGCAAAATACAACGGCACGCTGCTGTTCCGCCTGCGGCCCGGTGCGGAGGATTTCATCGAAAGCCAAATCGAGCGGCCCTACGAAATCCACTTCGTCAATTTCCCGGCGGAGTCAGATTTTCGGGCCTTCATGGCAGACGAGGAGCGCAGGCAGTTCCTCCACCTGAAAGAAGCGGCCATCCGGTCGAGTTTTTTGGTGAAGGGAGAGAAATTGTGAGGGCAAAGCGCTCCCAGCTCGCCATCTTGCCGACCTAAATTTTCCAATCTAATGATATTGAAAAAATACCCGGTGCTGCTGGGCATTGTGCTTTCACTGGCGCTGCTGTTCATTTCCACCACGCAGTACTCCGGCGGCTCGCAGGCCGATGCCAAATCCATCGGTTTCAGTTGGCGGCACAATTACCTGAGTAACCTGCTCAACCCCATCGCAGTGAACGGCTCGGCCAATAGCGCCCAGGCTTGGGCCGTGGCTGGTGTCGTGTTCCTTTGCGCCAGTGCCACCATTTTTTTCATTCGTTTTTCGAGGAAAATACCCGTGAAAAGTGCCTCCAACGTCGTCCGCTACGCAGGGGTCGGTGCTACTGCCTTCGGGCTGGGGGCGGCCACACCCTTCCACGATTTGGCGGTCACGCTGTCCGGCACACTGCTCATGTTGAGCATATTTTACGTCACCGTTTTTGTTTTCAAATCGAAACTGCACGGCTTCAAGGCGCTTTCCGTGGCCTTCCTGCTCGTGCTCTATGGCAGCAGCTTCGTCTATTACACCAGCACGGGCTTGGAATACCTGCCCTTGCTTCAAAAGTCCTACATCGCCATTGCAATTTGCTGGATATTGGGTTTGGAGTATTTTACAAAGCGGGAAGATTTCCAGCCAGTCAAAGAGGAGGCTCAGTAGTCCATTTACTTTAACCCGAAACGTCCAGCAACTTCCACCGAAAATCACAGCACTTCGATCCATTGGCAATCGTGCCGCTGCGCACCATCTCCAGTCCGGCAAGCGAGGAGGTGAGCTTGTCCACTTCGCAAAGGATGGGGACGTACTTGCCCGCCCCGTGTTTGTTGAACAGCTTGCAGATGCCACATTCCAGAATGTCAATGCCGTAGCCGAGGCCAAAGGTGAGGGAGGGGTCGGTGAGCAGCTTCACCCGGAACCCATCGGGGTGGCCGAGCTTGGTGGTTATCTTTTCCATGAAACGGGTAAGCAGCCCGCCCAGCGGCGAGTGGATAATTTTTACGGGCAGCCGTTTGAGCCAAGCATGAAGGCCGTTCTTCGGGCGCACGTAAGCATGCGTGATGTCGAGGCAAATTTGGCGGATGGTGTCAAAGTTTTCGCCCCGAAGTTCCAAAACCTGGGCGGTGGCGAGGAAGTATGCCGAGAATTCGAGCCTCCTGTCAATCGGGTTTGAAGAATGTCGGGCGAAGGCAACATCGGGGAAAATGGCTTGGTAGCGGGCTTCTATCGCTTCGCAAAGCAGTCGGTGGTCGGCAGGGAATTGTTCTCGGATGTTTTGGTAGAAATGCTTTTTGTGGCTCATTTCTTCTTTTTGCTCGAATTCGCCTTCGGGTTGAATTCCATCGCTTTTTTCACCCAAAAATCAAGGTCATTGTCCGCGCTCGTAACCCACCGGTTCAATCATCAGGAAACCGGGCATGGCCCTCCCGCCATGAATCATGGCCGAGGCGCCGGGCTTTTCAGTGAGGGCCGCTTCTTCTGTGGGTCAACACGGGCCATGAGGCCGCCCTTGTAAGTGCCCATAAGAATCTTGTCGTCCACCATGAAGCAGTCGCCGCCAAACATCCGCTTGTGCTCGAAAGGGATGTTTTTGGCTATGAGCATATCTGTGATGCGGGCTGCGGTGAAGTGGTTGGAGCCCATAGATTTGAATTGTAAAGGTGAAATGCCCATATGGGTTCTGAGCTTCAAATATCGTATAATTCATCAAAATTTTGGGGTGACGAACTGTGTTTAGACACACCCTTTTTTGGCCTTAAATGCGTCTAAACACAGTTCGTCACTTCAAAACTCAGGCTGTTGATAGAGTTTAGCCAACGAAATCTGAATGTCACTATTTTTTCACAAAAGGCATGGTGGCCATTTCGCCCTTATCCAATTGCATTTGCAAAAAATACATGCCTGAGGGCAATCCGTTCAATGCAATAAAAGATTGATTTTCAGCCACTTGCCCCTGCTTCATTATTTGGCCGAGGGCATTCATCAACTGCCAATTGGCACCTTCCGCTACTCCGCTGTTTTCCATTTCAAACATCACAAAATCGCCCGCTGGGTTTGGGAACAAACGGATGCCGTTTTCGCCCAACACTTCGCCGTTGGCATTGATCACAGCCTCCTCCACCGTGTTGAAATTGGAGAGCAGCCAAAGGTCTGGGTCGAACTGTACGGAGGCTACGGTGAAGGGTAGTTCGATTGAAAATATTTGGCCGCTGAACTCGTGTTCCAACCTGACGATGGTATCCTGGCCGTTGCCCGCAAAGCGTATGGGCACGGGCATTTCATAAAAATCAACGACTGGGCTGGAGGTGGTCTGGTTCAATTGAACCCAAACCTGGTTGGCGTCTTGCTGCCAAAGGACCTGGTAGCTGGGAAAGCCATGACCATAATACCAATCCTCAAAAAATTCGGTCAAATCCTGGCCAGATTCGGCTTCCAAATGTGCCTGTAGGTTGGGGGTTTTGGCATAGTCGTAAGCCCGGTCGTTGAGGTAGTTGCGCAGGCCTTGGAAAAAGTCTTCGCCGCCCAGTTTCCAGCGCAGCATGTGCAACAGGTAAGCGCCTTTCGAGTAACTCAAACGGCCACTGAAAATGCGGCCCACGCTGGTCGTATCGTCCACTATCACGGAGCCGCCGGGCTGCGAGGTGATGTTGTTGATGCGGCCCTGTTTCCAATTGAACCAGCTCTGGTCAGTGGGAAAACGCTCCCTCGAAATGCCCTCCAAATAGGTGGCAAAACCTTCGTTGAGCCAAATGTCTTCCCAACTCCCGCAGGTCACCATGTCGCCAAACCACTGGTGCGCCAACTCGTGCGTGAGCAGGCCCCACGAAAAATTGACCACATAGCTCATTGTTTGGTGTTCCATGCCGCCGCCCCAGCCAAACTGGGCGTGGCCATATTTTTCTTCGTGAAATGGATAGGTGACAAAAAGGCTGTCGTAAAACTGTAGCGCCTTGACCAAATCCGCCGTGCCGCTCTGTGCCGAGGAGAGGTTTTCGGGATACACATAATTGAGCATAGGCAGGTTGGTGCCGTTGCCAAGTGGCACATTGTCAGTGTATTGCGCATAATTGGTAACGGCAATGGCCACGAGGTAGGCAGCAATGGGGTAATTGTGTTTCCAATGATAAATTTTATTGTTGCCCTGGCTGGCTTCTTCTACGAGCAGCCCGTTGCTGGCCGCCCGGTAGGCCGATGGGGTGGTAATATAAATGTCAATGCTGTCAATCTTGTCTTCCAGGCCATTTTTGGTGGGCCACCAATCCTGTGAGCCGAAGGGTTCCGACAGGGTCCACAAAATGGGAGTGCCGTTGTGTTCGCTTTGAATAAACGAGCCGAAACCGCCCGATGGCGGTGCGCCTGCATATTCAATGGTCATACTGTCCAAGGTGCCGGCAGACAGGGCATTGGGCAACTGGATGGTCAGCAGGTAATTGCCGTCTTGGGAATAGGTTAAATCCTGGCCGTGATATTTGATATTTTCAACGTCCAGCGCCGAGGAGAAGTCAAAGTTGATTTCCGAAAAATTGTCTTCCAATGTTTGGAAATAAACGGTGGCTTTGCCTTCAATAAAATAAAAACCTGGGTCAATAAACCACTCAAAGCGGTAGTATTTCAGGTCATAGTTTTCCGTCAAAGAAGTGGCAGCAGATGGCGGCAAGAAGAAGTGGGTGTGGGCTTCCGCCTCTTTGCAAACGATGTCTTCAAAGTAAAGCTCGGTGTCATTTTGGGCAAAAAGAAAAGCGGCACAGGCAAGTAGCAAAAGTGTGTTAAGAGTCTTTTTCATTATTGTTAGGTTTATTCTGCGAGCCGCCACGTTTCAGCGCAGTTGATAAAGCTGATAAGGAATGATAAAAAGTTGATAATCAACCCTTTTAACCTCATAAACCTTTATCAACCTTGCCCAGCATTGGCGGTGCGGGATACAGCATCTAAAAAGAAGGAGCGTGTATTCTGTTCAAACCGATCAGTGGTGGCATTTTTCTATCACCTCATGAAAGCGGTCATGCAATTTCAACAATGCCTGGCTGATTTCGGCATCCGTTTTTTTGGCAGAAACAATCTTGTGCAACTGAGCCGACTCTTTCGACAGCAGTTTCAGGTTCTCCTTCACGCCGTCTTTTTGGTATTCGGTGGGAATAGCAGATTTTTTCAGTGCCTTGGCTTTGCTGGCCATTTCGCCGGAGCGCTGCTTGATAGGATTCAGGTCGCCATCTTCGGATGGGTGGAAGGTTTGCGACATCACCTCGTGGAAGTTTTCCAGTTCCTTCCATTCAACCTTTTGCGCAATGGCCATTTGGCCGAAAACAAATAAAAAAAGAACAAAGAGTAATTTTTTCATGTGATATGATTTTGATGAAAGTAGTTTCGCATGAAGCCAGTTTTTCAGCCGCTTAGGAACGTGTGAAAGATAAGTTGTTGCTTTCGGCGAGTGTATTTTTTCTGATGGCAAGGCATTAAAACAGGCGCATAGTGGCGCTACGCAACTGTTTTAAGAACGAAGCCAGCGGGAAAATGACGCCGCCCAAAGTGACAAGTTATCTTTCACACGTTCCTTAATGGCTTTGGAGATATTGTTCCGGTTTTTTCAAAAATTCCTCCTTGCAGCTTGCAGAGCAAAATGCGTAGGTTTTGCCCTCGTAGCTGCAAGTATCAGTGTAGTCAGGCTGCACTTCCATGCCACAGATATAATCTGTCTTATTGGCAAAATGGACATGGCCACCCACCTGTTTTGTTTGGTTTTGGCAGCTTAAAAATGTGGTAATTGCAATTGCAAAAGCGATGATTTTTTTCATGTTATTGGTTTTATTTTATTTTAAAATCTACTGTCCTGGATAAAATCGTAATCGGTCAATGTTTTCAAAAAATCAATGATCAGCTCCTTTTCCGCTGTAGTAAGCGGAATTCCCAAGTTGCCATTATGCTGTAGTTCTTCCGCTAAGGTGGGCGAGTTTTTTACCCCGGCAGCATAGTGGTCGAGCACTTGTTCCAGTGTATTAAACCTGCCGTCGTGCATGTAGGGGCCAGTGAGTGCGATGTTCCGCAGGCTGGGCACTTTGAATTTGCCCAAGTCGGCGTCCGTTTCCGTTATCCTGGCCCGGCCCAGGTCGGGGAAAACCGTGTCCAGGCCATTGTTGCGGTAGTCCTGGTTGGTAAATAGTTCGCCGCTGTGGCAAGTGGCGCATTTCTGCTGAAAAAGCGCCATGCCATCCAACTCATTGGCAGTCAGCATTTCATCGCCCGTTTTGTATTTGTCGTATTTCGAGGTGGCAGACACGAGCATGTTTTGGTATTGCGACAGCGCATACAGCATATATGGGGTGGTGATGGAGTTAATTTCGGGAAATGCCTTTTTGAAAAGGGCTGGATATGAGCCGCTGCGGTTCAGTTTGAAAATGACGTTCGCCAGCTTTTCGTCCATTTCCAACGGGTTTTCGATGGCATTGGGCGGGGCAAAATCGAGGTGATAGACGCCGCCATCCCACATGAATTCCTTCATAAATGCCATGTTTTGCACGGGCGGCGCATTGCGGATGCCTTCCCGTTCCTCTACGCCCACGCTCAGGCGGTGCTGTGGGTCGGTAAAGGCGACCGATTTGACGTGGCAATTGCCGCATGACACTGAATTGTCAACGGATAATTGTGGGTCGTTGAAGAGCATTTTGCCCAATTCAAAACCTTCTTTCGTGACGGGATTTTTGTCAAATGTATAAGTGGGTTCAGGGAAATGCGGCGGTTTGACAAACCGTATTTCACTATTTGACAAATCGTCTTTTTGACAGGATGCCAAGGCTGTAAGCGCAAACAGGATGAAGATGAAATTTTTCATAAAAAAAAGGAAAAATGGCGGCAACGACTCACGAAAGTTGCCGCCGGTTATAACAACTATTCAAGTCAAACTTATTTTTTGAGGTTAAAAAGCTAAGCCAGGTTTGCCATATCCGTTTTTGGTTTATTGGTGGATATGGTCATAAGCGAAGGCATGTTCGAAATTGTTGGCAATATGCTCGCCGTCAGATGGCTTGTGTACGTTGTGGTTGCCAGTGAAGTCAACCGTATGGTGGCTGTCCATAAACTTCAGCACATCGAACACCATGTGTACTTCTGGGGAATTTTTGGATTCCACCCTCACGTTTTCGTCGAAGGTGTAGGATAGCCGCTTGTTGTTGTAGATGAAGGCTGTGCCGGGGATGTTTTTCCAGCCGCCAATGTGGTAGGCCATGCCTTTCGCATTGTCGGCAGTAATGGTTTCAGCACCCGTCACGCCGCCGTTGGAGGCATCCGATTGGCCTTCGAACTTCAATGCGATATAGCCGGAATTCCAGTTCCAAAACATTTTGCTGGTAGCAGGGTCGAGCACGCCGCCCGAAGCGCCGTCCACCACGCCCGATGAGTCAACACCTACTGTGAAAGTGATTTTGTTGTACTCACCCGCCGGGATTTCAGACAATGAAATCAATTGCGAGGCAGGCACGCTTTCGTCAATCAGGTAATAGCCTTTTGCATCCGAAGCGCTCACCTCCAGGTGGTCGTGATAATGCTCACCGTTCGGGCCATCCAATTCGATGGCGGAGATGTAGTAGCGCAACAGGTTGATGTTGAACTGCTGGCCCATGCCATTGGTGTAGCCGTAATCAGTACTGCCAGGCGCCACCAGGCTCAACTGCGTTTGCGTTCCGTTCACCAGGGCAATGTTGTCGAAGTTGATATCGAGGGTGCCTGCTTCTATTGTAGTTTCGTCTTTGTCGCAAGCATTGAATGACAGGGCAACTAAAAGGAGAATAGGTAAGAACAAATAATTTTTCATGATCCAAAAAAGGTTTATTGATTAAAAAATATGTGACACTTGAACCGTGAGCCGGCCTTTTGCCGCCACTTCCGCATTGGAATAATGCTGAGAAAATGGCAGCGAAAAAGCAGCGCCCAAGAGCCAGTTATCGAATTTCAGGTTGAGCCCGGCAGCGGCGAACCAGCCCCTGCCGCCCGTGGAAGGCGCATATTTGCCATTCGCTTTCTCGTCTTGAGTCACCTTCTCAGCAACCAGCCCACCGTAAGGAGTGATGGACAATCTGCCAGCCAATGGGAATTCGTTGAACAAGAGCGCCTGCCCTGACCACTGGCCACCATAGCGGTAGCCTTCCTTGGATGGACGGTTGTGCTGGTAGCTGCCGCTCAGCGACAGGCCAGCGTTTTTATGGCTGAGGGCAAGGTTTGATTGCAGCAGGTAGGCCCAACTGCCATTGCCGGGGTTGAAGTTTTCCGGCAGGTTTTGTTCGTCGTGCAGCTTCGGATCGAACTTGCCAGTTGGGGCCTTCATGCCAGCGCCAATTTCGGCGTACAGGCTGAAGTTGTTGCCGAGCGGCACTTGGTTCAGGAGTGCGAAATTGGCCAGCAGGCGAGTGTCGCCCCATCCGCTTTGGGTGGCGTCCCCGTCGGGGTGCTGCCTGATGTTGAGCCGCCAGGGTTGGTGGAGTTGCAGGCTGAGGCGGCGCCATAAGCGGTACCGCACAGCCAACTCAAAAGTGTGGAAACCATCCACTGCGCCTTGCGCATGTTCCAGCTTGGAGGAAAAAGGGGCATATTGGTACTGGAAGGCAACATAGTTTTGGCGATATGCCGCCATCAGTCCTACGCCTACACCATTGACGCTGCACCCGCAGGCGTCGCACGCTATGCCTTTTTCAGCAAAAACAAGCAGGAACATGGCAAGCGCAAAGACGCTTCTTGCCATGATTTTTTCATTTTAAATGGAAGGTTTAATTACGCTGATATGCAAATGGCAAGCGTACGTGGTGGCTGGAATATTTCATGCAGGAATGGCTGCCCGGAGAAGGCAGGCTCCATGAAAAATGATTTTTGTTGGGTAGAAATAAGCTCAGGCAATTCGACTTTAATAATTGGCTGATAATAAACCGTTTGCTTTAGCTCGTCGGGCTGCGCCACTGGTGCTTTGCCCTGGTCTTTTTCCTTGCTTTCGGAAATTTTTTTCTTTAAATAACATTTGCCGTTACAATGCATTTCAGGCTTATCCTGGTTAACGCAGAGCGTTTTGGCAATAAAATCCTGGTTGAGCTTGTACCCTGCCAACATCACAAAATCCTTGGCCGCAAGGGCCAGCATCAGCAATGCTAAAGATATGGCAATGGTTTGTTTCAATTGCAAATTATAAAATTGAAAAAACAAGCTAGCGGCAAATTTAGATAAAAGATGATAGTTGGAGTTTGACATTTGTCACTTTGTCGGGAGCGGGCTTTGTAAAATTAATTTCGCCCTTACCGCTTCACCACCTTCCCCCGTTGCACTTTCCCGTTCTGCAAAATACGATAGAAATAAACGCCCGAAGGGTAGTCGCTAAGGTTCACGACAGCGCTGCCTTCTAAACCACGTTTCATCAACAGCCGTCCGTTCAAATCAAGTATTTCCAATGCTATAGGCCCTGAACCATTTGTTTGCTGGAAAGTAAGTATGCTGGAAAAAGGGTTAGGAAAAACCTTTACCTCCATGTCCTCCACGGTTGAAGTAGGGTTTACAATTAAAGAAAGTGCCTCTTCCACGGCGGCCAAAGCGTCCACCCGGCCAAAGCCATAGGTGTTGTTGGGCGCCTGCGTGGCAGAATTGATCCCGCCACATTCCTGGTTGATGAAAAGCGGTACGGCGGTCTGCTCAATAATGTCTTCGATCACCTCCACTTGCCCCGCCAATGCTGGGTTGGCGGAAATCACCAATGCCACCAAGCCTGCTACGTGCGGGCCTGACATGCTCGTACCCGAAAAATTGGCGTAGCCGCCAAAACGCACGGACGAGCGAACGTTTACCCCCGGCGCACTCACATTGGGCTTCAAACGCCCGCTGCCGTCCACCAGTACCGGGCCACGGCTGCTAAAGCCAGCTATCGTGTCGTTGATATCAGTAGCTCCAACAGAAAAGCTGTTTTCAAAATAACCCGGCGGGTTGGACACGGAGCCACAACTGCTGCCGCTGTTGCCAGCCGATACGACTACTACCGTGCCTGCCAGGCGAAGGTTGTTGACGGCTTGCTCCATCACGAAGGTATTGGACGGGTTGCAGCCCTCGCCCTCAGAGCAATACCAGGAATTGTTGATGACGTGCGGTGCTTTGGAGGGGTCGGGGTTTTGGCCGTTCAAATCCGTGGGTGCCAAAAACCACTGAAAACATTCCAGATAAGTGAAAGGCGAGCCATTGCCACGCTCCATATTTCGGCAAGCGCACCATTTCGCCTGGGGTGCCACGCCAATTTCGTTGTCGCCATCATGGCCGATCATAGTGCCCATCGTGTGGGTACCGTGGTTGTTGTCGTCGCAGGGGAAAGGCGAATCCAGTCCGCAAGGGTTGAGCGAATCGGAACTCAGCGGGCTGATGGAGTGGATGGCATCGTGCCAATTGTAATTGTGGTCAGTTATTCCGAGGGTATCATCATAGCCCCGGTATTGTTCCTTTAGTGCTGGGTGTTCCCACTCGTAGCCTGTGTCCTGGCCGCCGACGGTGATGCCCTGGCCCTGATAGCCCATTGCCCACACATCGTCGGCGTTTATTTTTTCGATGCCCCATTCGATGGTCCGCTCAGAAATGCCGCCCCGCTCAATGGGAGGGTCGAAGTGAAGGGTAGGATTTCCTAAAATCTGCGCAACATCCGGTCGCTGCGCTATGGTCTCGATGAGCGCTTCATCACCCGAAGCTTTGATGGCATTGACGATGAAAAGGCGCTTGTGGGCGATGTTTTCTTGTTTAAAAAAAGCAATCAAATCTGCTTGGGAAGCTGTGGCAGTTTGCCGAAGTGTATTAAAAACAAAAGTGGCTTTTTCGTCCTTGGTTTTTAGTTGGCGGGCAGCGCTGACATCCGCCTGCGTTGCCATTAAAACAAAAAATGGAACGCTTTCATTATCAGCAACTTTCTCCAAGAGGGACGGATCAATTTTTTGTTGCCAATTATCAGTTTGTGCGATGGTGATATGGGCAAACGCCAACAGGCAAAGCAGGTTGAGAATTTTTTTCATGATGTGGGTTTAAAAAAATGACAAAGGGCAAAGCTACGGTAGGAAATGATGTAAATGGAAGGGGAACAGGCGGATAGGCGACATGTTTTGGGAAAACAAATGAGGTGGCATTTTTGAATTAATCGCAAGAGTTATTCTATTTAGAGGCAGGGTTATCAAAGCCGATAGTTCAGGTCTCAAACCCCGTCGGTTTGATGATCCTACCTCTCAACAATCAATGCCGATATGGCTACTTCCTTTAAGTAGCAAAGGGTATTTTTTATAGGATAAGCTCAATTCCAATACCTATAGAACTCAAGCTGAAGCTTAGATTGAAGGAATTCTTGTTGTCAATTCCATCATAGTCATCCGTTTTAACAAATTCTGATACGAAAGTTGCTTGACCAAACCTGCCGATTAAGTTTACTTTGGGAGAAACACTGTAACTCACCATGGGTGTTGCACCCAGCCCAACAAATAGATTTTCGTTTTTATCGTCTGTCGTATTGTTCTTATTTTTTGAAACGATAAAACCAACATTTGCAAAGGGCATCAATTGCAAAACAAGCTTATTTTTAGGATTATAGGAATAGCGGACGAACACCCCTCCTTGAAAGGAATTTCTCGTTATTTTGTTTTCGCTACCAATCAATGTGTTGTTAAATTTACTAACTGTCAAGTTATAGTTTAGACTCGTTCCAAACATCCATTTCTCTGATAGAATTTTACCAACATAAGGATTAATGTGAAAATTTGTACTCTTGTTAATTGTTTTGTTGTTTGTTGAATTGGTGGATTCATTTCTATCGGTATAAAACCCAAGATTACCACCAATAACATACTTGCCCAAGGGCATGTCTTGCGCAAAAAGTGATGAGGAAGATGCCACGAGCATCAATACAAAGAGAGTAGTCTTTTTCATAAAATAGAATTTAAAAGGTGAAGAAATAGTAGCTAATATAGCCACGTTTTCTTTTCAACGCTCAACTGGACTGAACATGCCCCAGTTTTTGCTTGTTCTTAACACATAAGGCGTATGTTTCGCCTTTATTTTAAACAAAATCTACTTGCCATGAAATGGAATAAAATTGCCCAAACAGCTTTCGTGATTTGCGGCCTGTGCCTTGCGCTGGGCGCCAATGCCCAGGAGGATAAAACAACTGGCACTTCCGGCATCCTCGAAAACCAACCGTTTACCTGGATGGAAACGACCGACCGTTGGAATTTTGAAAAGGAGTTCAGCTACATCTTTGACACGCCCGGCCCCAATTTTACCGCCAAGGGCAGCAATGAAGATGCCGAGAAATTTGCCACCCGTGGGCCTGTGCTGAACAGATTCTGTTTCGGCGTGGAAGATCCGGCCCAATGTACCAAAGATTATATCCAGACCAACCTCCAAAACCGCTACCATCCAAGCATCATTTACCCGGTGGCGTATGGCGGCGTGGAGTACGTGGTCTTCGATTTGGATGAAAACGGGAAAGTAGTCGGCGGCTACCATGTGGTGCAACAGGGCACCGTCTGCGAGCCTTGTTCCCAGGCAGCCGTGAACGAAGTGGCGAAGTTTGAAAGCGATTGGTCGCCAGCCTTGAAAAACGGCAATACCGCCAAAAGTACGGTGGTGGTACCGGTGGGCTTCCACGTCACTGCTCCGCTGCAGGATGATGATAAGTAAGAGAAATTTTCCCCGAATTACCATTCCACTTTTTGGAGCACTAAACAAAGCCTGTTGATGGCCATTGGCCCATTTAACAGGCTTTTTGTTTTTGAAACAATTCCTTCTTTTTATAAAAAAAGCTCCTATTACAAAAAGTCAAAATACCCGACGCAGGCCCGATAAATACTTCCGATTGTGCCCTTTTCGCATGGGTTTTAAAGTCAATCGGAGTGAACATGCGGGAATTTGAGCCTGTTGTTATGTGAAATCCATCCAACATACGCCATTACCCACAATCATTTTCTAACCAAAAATCGAGTATCATGGAATTCAAAAAATTCTTAAGGATTGCTTTCCTTCCAATGTCGCTTTGCTGTCTTTTTCTGACAGCCAACGCACAAACTGAAAAGACAGATCAAACCCCTGTGAAAAAGGAGGAAAAGAAGAAAACAGTGTCTGAAGACGGCAAAACGACCACCATCAAAAAAACCGACGTTGACAAGCACGAAACGACCGAGAAGGTAAAAGTGAAGCAGGAAGACGCTAACGCCAAGTCTGTAATTAAAGTTGAAGATGACGGCGACATGAAAGCAAAGGATAAAATTGAAATAGAAGGTGCAGAAGGAGATTCGAAAATTGAACAAAAAACCAAGGTGGACGGCAACGAAACCAAGGTAAAGACCACGGTGAAAAGTGAAGATGGCGACAAGTCAAAAATCGTGACCAAAACCGAGGAAGAAGACGGCGTCATTCAAAAGGAAACCAAGGTCAAGGCCAACGGTGAGACCGAAAAGTTCAAGACTACAGAAACTGCCTCCACAATGGGCACTCCACATGCCTACACTTGGCGGGAATCCACCGATAAATGGTACATGCCAAAATCTTATAGCTACAAGTTTTCAAACAATGCTGCCGGCACTGCGCCCAGCGCCAACGACAAAGGCCCTGTGTATGCAATCGCCTGCAAGGATTTGGCGGACCCCAGTCAGTGTACTGAAAACTTCATGAAAGCCAAATTCCTCAATGTCTATCAGCCTGGCCTGACCTTCCCCGAAGGTTACAGCGGTGTGGAATACGTGTCTTTTGACGTGGACGCAACTGGCAAAATCAGTGGGTACCAAGTGGTGAAACAGCCCGTCGTGTGCGAACCCTGCGCCCAGGCTGCCGTCAATCACATTTCCGCTCTGGCCCAATGGCAACCCGGCACCCAAGGCGGCCAACCAGTGGCCACCAGCATCGTAGTGCCTATCTATTTTGACACAAGCCTGATGGGCAAAAACAATTGAGTGTCAATAAAGAAAAACCCTGTTTTAAGCACCTATTCCCGCTCCGTATTTTCTAACCAAAAAATGAGTATTATGAATTTCACAAATTTCTTGAAGCTGGCCATGCTGATTGTTTTCTGCGGCTGCTTCGCAACAGCCAATGCGCAGGTGGACAAAAACAAACCAGTGCAGGACAAAACCTCCATTTCTCAGCAAGACAATTCCGCCTACACCTGGCGTGAAACGACTGATACGTGGTATTCGCCGAAAGCTTACAGCTACAAGTATTCAACTGGAGCCACTTCTACCGACCCCAACGATCGGGGCCCCATTTATTCAGAAGCATGTAAGGATTCCTCCAACCCCGGCCAATGCACGGAGAACTATTTCAAGGCCAAGTTCCTCAACGTCAACCAGCCAGGAATGACCTTCCCGAAAGGCTACAGCGGCGTGGAATATGTTTCCTTTGATGTGGATGAAAGCGGTAAGATTTCCAGCTATCAGGTACTGAAGCAGCCAGTGGTTTGCGAGTCCTGCTCCCAAGAGGCCGTCAACCGTATTTCCAGCCTGAGCGTATGGCAGCCTGCCATCCAATCCGGCAAACCGAGCAATAGCACCGTTGTAGTACCTGTCTATTTCAATACCAAAACCATGGAAAACGACAGGTAAGCTATTTAGTGCTTTGCGTCATTAGTTATTTTGTCATTAACTAAAACCTTGAAAATCAAGGTTGTGAATGATAAAAAACTGTATGAGTAATGTACTATCAAAGCATTAAGAACTTAACCCCTTTTGCCATCACACCGGTTGTTTGATCATTTGTATCGGACAACCGGTATTTTTTTTCTTGGGATTTGTGAAAAAACAACAGCTCAATATAGTGTTTCTAAACAGGGGTTTGGGGCGGGTCGCCCCAATTCCGATAGATATCGAAACCTCCCCCGACGAGCTCCCGATAGCTATCGGGACAGGCGGCGAGGAGGGGCATAACATCAAATTATCTAATTTACACTGTACTTAAAACAAAAAAAGGGGCGGAATCAACTTCCGGCCCCTTTTTTTGATAGCGTAATATTTTAGTTAGGATGAATGGCTGGAGAAGCAGCAGATTCGGTGATTAGTTGCCTGGCCAGCTCAAGGATTCTTGTGTCTTCAATGTGCACGATGCCGCCGCCGGGGCCTGGTTCAATCTGTATGCCCGCAACCTTCCCATTTTCTTCATATTTCTGAGCGCCGAAGTAATTTCGTACGGTCTGCTCTTCAATATTAAGCTCATGGGCGATGCGGGCGATGCTGCCGGTGGGCAGGCTGTGCTTGATCTTTCTCAATTCATTGAAGGTAATATTCATATCGCTAAAATTTGGTTTGTGCAACCGGTTGGCTGTCGGCGCTAAGCATATTTCCCGTTTGAAAAATGTGGTAAGTTCAGGAAAAAAAACAGGAAAAATGCAAAAGCGATCCAATACCCAATTGGTTGCGGAATTGAAAATATCAGTAAGAAAAGAACTTTTGTTTTAGTTGGGGAAAGGTAGGGGTTTTTGAAAAAAACGCCAACAAAATTTTAAGTTTTTTTCATCCAGGGAATATACTTGATTAACAGGCTATGCCATTATTTTTTTTACCCCAAAAACAACTTGTCCAAAAAAAGCCGAAAGCTTTCGTCCAGTTTTTCTTTCATAAAATCGGCCCGCTGGCTGGGGTTGAGGGCGTTGTTGATGCCAAAATTCTTATCGGTGAGCCATTCCTCCCCTACCTTTCGGCGGGGCTTTTCTTTTTTAAAAAACTGTAGCCGGTGAATCTCTTCGGGCGTGTTGATGGGCTTGGCGCTCACCTCCACATAAAATAAGGAAGGCTCTTCCTTGTCGCTTGACGCCCATTCCTGAATGCCCATTTCCGGCTTCAACCAGGGCCACACCGCCTCGCCCTCCACTTCCAATTCGATGCCGCAGAGCAGGTCGTTTTTTATGTCAGGTTTAAACACGGCAGCCTCATTTTTTCCGGGCAGTTTCCATTCTACTTTTTCATAAATACTGGGCGATTCCGCTTCGTTTGCCTGGTCTTCTTCCGTTTCTGGTACAGGCGTTTCTGCGGGCGTTTTGAATTCCTGCACGGCAGTACGGCCCTCCCTGTACCATATCGTCCTTGCCTTTTTCACTGTCCAGCCTTTTAAATCAAATAGGACAAGGTAAAAGTGGAGCAAGGGTTCCACCTCTTGGCCGTACAAGCCGACAAAGCAGGTGTTGTGCCTGGGGTGCAAGGTGGCATACAATGATATTTTATAGGTAAAAAGCGCTGTTTCCCAGTTTTCCAACTTTTCGCCAAAAGCCTCTTCAAAAGGCATTTGATCCATGCTAGCCAAGGCCATATCCATTTCCAGCAGCTCGATCCGTTGGTGGAGCTGGCTCGCCGTATCTTTTGCGGCCAGGAGTTGGGAATACAATTTGGCTTGCGCCAGGTTTTCCCAAAATTTTTCCCCCAGCCGTTTCTTCTTTTGTTCCGTCAGGTCTATTTCGCTCTGCAGGCGCATGTACAAAGGCCCTTCCATCATTTTTACCAAATGGCGGCGGTCGGCGGAGGCATTTTCGGCGAGGGTCAGCTTGTCCCATTGCTCCATTAACAAGTCGAAGCCCATCGGATCGGACTGGCTGCGGATGCTTACTTTGCCGTTGTCCATGACCACCTTCACCAAAAGCCTTTCATCATAGTCAAAAGCGTTGAGCGCCTGTGCCAGCGGCACGATGAGTTCTTCCCGGATGGTGCGCTGCAGGTAGCGGGCGCCATATTTAGGGTCAAAACCCTTAACGGCCAAATAGTCGGACACGGCCTCTTCGATGTCCAGTTCCAGGCGGCGGAATTTGATGCCTTCCCTTTTCCTGAACAGCCCAATCTCCCGTTCCACCACAAAGCGCACCGTTTCACGGGACAGTGGCTCAAAAGCAATAATGGAATCAATCCTGTTAAAAAGTTCTGGCCGGAAGTGCTGTTCGGCTGCTTTGGTGAAATGCCGTGTCACTTCGGCGGTGTCTATGTCTTTCTTCCAACCAATGCGCCCACCTTGCAGCGAGGCCGCCCCGATGTTGGAAGTCATAATGATGATGGCGCTGCAAAAATTGACCAGTTTGCCCCGGCTGTCGGTCAGCCTTCCCTCGCCCAGTATTTGCAGCAAAAGGTCGTTGAAATTGGGGGCTGCTTTTTCTATTTCATCAAACAACAGCACACAAAATGGCTCCCGCCGCACGGCGGAAGTGAGCAGCCCATCCGCATAAAAGGCTTCCCCGGTGAGCCGCATCACGGCATAAGGGTCGCTGTATTCGCTCATGTCAAAGCGCAGCATCCGCTCCCGGCTGCCAAACATAAATGCCGCCAGCACCTTGGCCAGTTCGGTTTTCCCCACCCCGGTCGGCCCGACAAACAGGAAGGAGGCAATGGGCTTCCCTGTTCTCGTCAGGGCAGTTTTTACCGCTGCCAACATGTCCACCACGGCATTGGCAGCCCGCTCCTGGCCAAAGACATTTTGATTAAAAAGGTTTTTAATGGAAAATGGATCCATCGGCAGCTCTGGATCCACCATAAAGGCTGGCATTCCCGACTCCTCGCAATAGGCCCGGATGACGGTTTGGCGGGTGATCGTGGATGGCGGAATGCCGATTGCAGGGCTTTTGTCCACCAGCAATTGGCCCAAAATAATGCTTTCAAGAAAACGGATGGGTTTGCCGGGCATCCCTGAATAGGGCGAAAAGCGCCGGTGCAGGCGGATGAGTTCTTGAATGGCCCCCGCCTCGATGCCCACTTGCCGTTCGCCCGCTATATCGCTGACTTTTCGGTGGATGATATCCTCCAGGCCCTGCCTCGGCTCTTCCAGTTGTACGCTTTGAAAAAAGGCCAAATAATTGGGGCTGCGCACCTCAATGCGGGCCCGCTCTTCAGGCGTACATTCGGTGATCATGGTCAGTTCGCCCCTGCCAAGGAAAGGGCGCAGGTATTCGGCCATGCTCACCTCGTTGCCTTCGTACCGCCCCACTTCAAACAATTCCGAAAGGTTGCGCACAAATAGGATGTCGCCCTTTTCGGTCAATTCTTTTACCAGTTGGGAAAGATTGTCCTGCCAACCCGTTTCACGGGTCAGTTCCTTTATCATCATGGAGGCAGTCGTTTCCCAAAAATCGCCTTCGATGCCCAGGTCTTTGCTGCGGTGTACCACTTCCCAGACGAGCGCTGTCTTGCCAGTGCCAGAGGCCCCCACCAGCAGGATGTTGCGGTTGAAACGGCTTTTCAGGATGCGCTGCATGTAGGCCAATTCCTCCTCCCGCCCATAAGCCGCCTGGTGCTTGATGTCCAATTTTTCGGCCACCAGCGGCAAGAGCAGGCTTTTCTTTTCCTTTTGGATTTCGGCCAGTTCGGAGGGCGAATAAAAATCGAGGCGAATGTCCGTTTGTTCTATGCTGGCCTCCTGAAACCAGGTCGTGGCGATGATTTGCTGGACGGCCTGCAAGCGTTTTTTGGAGGTAAACTCCAGCCTCACCACCTCTTTCAGCCGCTCTTGCAGTTCCATTTCATCTTGGGCCAGCGCCTCCAGCCCCAGGGCTGGCAGGATTCCCCAACTGCCTTTATCGGTATTTTGGATAAAACAATCGAATTCAAGGCTGAAGGCCGGGAAACTAATGCCGTCTTTTGCGGGCGGAAATGCAACGGAGAGCTTTTTGGGGTCAAATTGGCCCTTTTTCATCATGCTCAAAATGCGGGAAAACTTGCCCAAGTCAAGCTGTTTTTTTTGAAGGCGCTCCCGGAATTTTTTTGCCAAAGCCTCCGGCGATTTTTCCACATGCAGCGAGGCCATGTCCGTTAAGGGAATGGTGATCGAGCCATCATTGGTCAGGCGCAGGGTAACGGTGAAAAAAGGGAATTTGACTGAATGCGGCATTTTAGAATCAAACTTTTAGGAAGCTCTGGCGGCTAAAGTACATGTTGCGGGGCTTTTTGGTAAAAAAACAAGGGCAAAAGAAGCGAAAGGGTAATTTTGCACCCGATTAAAAAAAAACAGTCCATGCGATTGCCGAACATTAAAGTCTTACAGGATTTTTTTCTGGCCCACCCTTATCTGGAGGCCGGATTGAAATGGTCAAAGACCCATTCTATGCCCGGCTTTTTTGGCGTGCCGGTATATGACGTGGCGGTTTTCCTCATCAACGAATCGAAGCGGGTGACCATCGTATCCAGGGCCAATGCAATGGCATTCAGCTTTTTCCTGTCCTTGTTCCCGTCCATCATTTTCCTCTTCACGGTGGCCACGTTGTTGCCCATTTACGACTCATTTGAACATGAAATAAACGGCTACATTGACTACATCATGCCTACCAATGCGGGCAAGGAACTCCAAGTGGCCATCAAGGAACTGGTCAGACCAGATTCCCGGCTGCTGTCGGTGGGTTTTTTACTGGCCATTTATTTTGCCTCCAATGGCATGTTGGCGATGATGGGCGGTTTTGAAAAAACGCATTTAAAAACTTTTCGAAAACGGCCAGGTTGGCGCAAGCGGCTTATCGCCGTTGCACTGACGCTTGAACTGGGCATACTGCTCGCCGTTTCGGTGCTGCTCATCATTTTGGGAAATACGTCCATCAACTGGCTGGCCGACTGGCTGGCCCTGACGCAGTTTGCCGAGGTGGTGATCAACCTTTTCCGTTGGCTGGTCATCATGATGCTGTTTTACCTGGCCGTGGCGCTGCTCTACCGTTATGGTCCGGCGCTGCACAGCCGATTCAAGTGGCTTACACCGGGCGCTACGCTGGCGTCCATCTTGTCCATTATTACCTCCGTGGCTTTTTCTTTTTATGTGGACAATTTTAGCGCCTACAATAAAGTGTATGGCTCGCTCGGTACCATCATCGTGCTGATGCTGTGGATACAAATCAATTGCTTTATCCTTCAGGTCGGTTTTGAACTCAATGCCAGCATCGCCGTGAACAAGGATCTGAAGGCGGAGATTGAGGATGAATGATTGGATTGTCCAGCAAAAACGAACATACAAGCTAAAACGAACAAGTATTCATGGTTGACTATAACCCAAAATCGTGGTGGAAGCTCATTTTTATGTTCCACCGGAGCGATACCTTCCGGATGCTGTTCCCGGCTATGATGGGCATCGCCGCTTATACGGCCTTGGTGGCCTACTTGGAGGAAGACGTTTTCCACACCCATTTTAAAAACGCCACCATCGTACATTCCCTGGTAGGTTTTGTGCTGTCGCTGCTGCTGGTGTTCCGCACCAATACTGCTTACGAACGCTGGTGGGAAGGTCGCAAGATTTGGGGCGCCGTCGTCAATAATTCGAGGAACCTGGCGCTAAAACTGGGCGTGATGGTGGAAGATGCCGCCACCCGACAGCGCTTCCGGGCGCTCATCTCCAACCAGGTAATGGCCATGAAATGGCACCTTCGCAATGGCTTCAACCCGGAGGATTTTGAAGAAACTGATCGTTACACGCTTGCCAGTTTCAGGGAAAAAGCACACCTGCCCAACGCCGTCATGAAAGCCATTTATCAAGAGGTGGAATTGTTGCGCCGCAATGGCAATATTTCAGGCGAACAACTTCTTTATATCAATGCCGAATTGCAGTCCTTTACCGACCTCATCGGTGCCTGCGAACGCATCCAGAAAACGCCGATCCCCTATGCCTACAGCCTTTTTTTGAAAAAGGTCATTTTCCTTTATACTTTCACCATGCCCATTGGGTTTGTGGCGGAATTTGGCTATTGGTCCATAGCCATCATCCCGCTGGTTTTCTACACCTTCGCCAGCATCGAAGTCATTGCCGAAGAGATTGAAGACCCCTTTGGCCAGGATGCCAACGACCTGCCGTTGAACCGCCTCAGCAATACTGTTAGGGATAATTTGAAGGAGATACTTGGGTAGTTTATCCAAATTTATTTGGTCGAAACAGGGGAGGATTTAGCCGGAACTTTTCCAGCCTTTCTCCCAAAAAACACCCAATCCAGCCACCCGACTTCCTTTCCCTTCGCCTTTTCATTTTTAAAAAGCAAATACACATCGTGCTTACCCTTGGTGGCAGTCAATGGCACTACATAATTTTCCTGCGTTGTTGCCCAGGTGGTTTTACCCGCCAGGGCACCCTCCGGCCCGTCCAGCCGCACTTCCACGGTACAGCCCGGCAGTACATTTTCCGGTTCAAAAAAGCCCAGTTGGATGCTGTCCACGCCCGTCAGGTCCAGGTTTTCAAAAGCGATAAAACGCCCGTCCATCAGGTCGGTAACGAGCAGGGTATCCGAATTGGAGTAGCGCCTTTTGCGCACACCCTTGCTGGCTTGGAAAAACTCTTCCGCCTCGATTTTGGGGTAGCGCAGCACCACGGTTTCCTTGGCTGAAAGGGTGGCCGCACCCCGGCTGCCCAGGTCACGGTAGCTGGCCTGGAACACATAAGCGCCTTTTTCTTTTTTCTTCAAATGGGCATTGGCCAAATAGCTGCCGGTAAAAGGAATATTCGCCGAGCCTTGTACTTCGCCCGCCAGCGAGAGGATGTATTTCACGATGGATTCCGCATCTTTTTTGCTGATATTAGGGTGGGCAGACATGGCCGTTTCTCCCCAATTGCCAGCGCCGCCTTTGATGACCTTTTCGCTGAGGCTTTGCAGCGCAAACTCGCTCCCATAGTAGCGGTTGGCGATGTCAATAAAACTGGGGCCATTGATTTTGCGGTCAACGGCATGGCAAGTGCCGCAGTCGCTTTTTTGAATCAAAATAGCGCCCCCGGCAAACTGCAAGCTGCCCGCCGCCATCTCTTTCGTCTGGTGGCCCAACACGATGGCTGCCACGTCCTTACCTTCTGCCAAGTAGTCAATGGACACCTTCACCCGGCGGGTGTCGAGCGTACCATTGGCCAGGCTGCCGTCCTCTGGGTCGGCCACTTCCAGCGAATATGGCACCTCCGTTTCATCCCAATAAAAAGTCTGGTTGCCGCCGAGGTGCCAGGCAATGCTCGGTTCGTTGTTGCCAACGGTGATTTCCGTTTTTGCACGGGATTTTGCACCACTTGGATCGCTGACGTACAGCGTGACGGGGTATTTTCCAGGCAATTCAAAAGTGTATTCAAAAGCAGGAAGATTGGAACGGTAGCCATTTTCAAAAACCCATTCGTACTGCAATGCATCGCCGTCGTAGTCCACTGATTCGGCAGCGGAAAAGCGCACTTTCAACGGGTCGGCACCCACCGTCGGCGTGGCTTCGAGCCTTGCCACAGGCTTGCGGTTGCTGGGCGCATATTCTATTTTGTTCAAACGGGCGTCCGGGTTGGCGGCAAACCACTGCTGGCCATATTCCAACATATACAGTGCCCCGTCCGGCCCAAATTCCAAGTCCATCGGACGGCTGAATTTTTCGTTGGGCAAAAACGGATCGGCTTGTACAAATTTGCCCTCTTCGTCCATCGTCACCACGAAAACCCAGTTGCGCATCCACTCATAGATGAAGAGTTTATTTTCAAAATATTCAGGGAAAACAAAAGAGGAATGGCGGCTGATGGTTGCCGAATCAAAATCTGATTGATGAAAAACCGGCCCAGCCATTGGGTTCTTACCGCCAGTGGCTACCCAGGGGAACTCTATGCTCTCGTCGTAGCTGTACCAAATGAGCGGGGCTTTAACGGGCGGCAGTTCCTTTTTACCAGTATTGTTGGGCGAATTGTTGATAGGATTATCAGGATCAAAAAGGCCGACGTTGGCTTTTTTTCCAAAATGATAGTCGTAGTATATATGGTTGCCCCTGAAAAGCGGCCAGCCGTGGTTGCCGGGTTCGCAGGCACGGTTCACGGTGTCGTAGCCTTTGGGGCCTTGCTTTTTACCGTCCTTCCCGGCGTCCGGGCCGACGTCGCCCCAGTAGAGGCAGCCAGTTTCCTTGTCCACGCTGATGCGGAAGGGATTGCGGCAGCCCATGACATAAATCTCAGGCCGTGTGCCGGGCGTACCGGGCGGGAAAAGGTTGCCTTCGGGAATGGCATAAGTGCCGTTGGGCAGGGGGGTGATGCGCAGTATTTTTCCCCGCAAATCGTTTGGGTTGGCGGATGACTTTTGGGCATCCCACAGCGCCCGGCCAGGCCGCTCGTCAATGGGGGCAAAGCCATCCGACTCGAAAGGATTAGTATTATCGCCCGTGGACAGGAAGAGGTGACCGCTCCCATCAAAAGCGATGGAGCCGCCGGTGTGGCAACAGCCCACTACTTCCGGCACTTCCAGCAGCATTTTTTCTGTGCTGAGATGCAGCATGTTGTTGTCAAAAACAAAGCGGGAAAGGCGGTTGCGGCGGCCCCGGTGGTAGCTGCCTTCTTTGATAAATTGCGGCCTCGGCAGGCTATCGTACAACGAATAATAAATGTATATCCACCTGTTTTCCTTCCAATTAGGGTCAAGACCCACGCCCATGATGCCCTCCTCAAAATCATGATAAACGGGCAGGATGCACACCGTTTCGATGGTATCTTTTTTGGGGTCGTAAATTTTGATGGCCCCTTTCCGTTCCACCACCATCACCGTGCCATCGGGGAAAACTTCCAGTTCCATCGGTTCGTCCAGGTTGCTGGCCAAAACAGTCCGCACAAAGCGGTCGGGTGGCGGAATGCGCTGTGTTTTTGCTTTTGAATAATCAAGCGTCCCCTCGCCGATAGCATATTGGAAGCCGCCGAGCAGGTGTTTCAAAAAAAGCGAATCCGAGTAGCAATCGGCATCGTGGCCCAGTGCAGTGTAAAACGAGCGCCCGCCTTCGTATTCCTGTACCCAACTGATGGGGTGAGAAAGGCCATGCGTACCGCCTTGGTAGCTGCTTTCATCCACGGCCAATAGGACTTGGGTGTTTTTGGGTAAAAAAGGCTCCCGGCTGTCATAAGTCCAGGCCACTTGGGCAGGCACGTTGCGGTTGCGCCAGTTGGAAGTGTCCCTCGGCCCCACGCTGCCGCCAGCCAGCGAGGGCGGAATGTTGACCATGACCTTGTCGCCGGGCAGGCCAGGACGGAAATTGTACCACTCTTCCGTGTGCTGCCAGGTAGCAGGCAGACTAGCGGTGGCGGGGTGATTTTGTTCCAACACCTTGAGTTTGGCCGTTTGTATGGCGGGATGGTCGTTGAAAACTGCACCTACCAACTGGCCGTACCACTTCCAGTCATATTCCGAAGCCGCAGCACCGTGGATACCGACGTAGCCGCCGCCTGCTTCTATAAAACGTTGAAAATCTGCTTGTTGCCAGTTATTCAGCACATCGCCAGAGGTATTAAGGAACACGACGGCGGCAAAATTTTTCAGCCTGTCTTCGGTAAAATAAGTGCTGTCTTCGGTGGCTTCCACCGTGAAACCATTGGCTGCACCCAACTGCCGGATGGCCGCCACCCCGGCTTCGATAGAAGCATGGCGGTAGCCGTTGGTTTTTGAAAAAACGAGAACCTGGTAAACAGGCTTTTCGGCAGGCCCGCAGGAAAAGAGGGCCATCGAAAGGAAAAAGATTGCAACAAGGCGGCAGAAGGTCATCATAGTACTTTGCGTCATTTGTCAATGGTCATTATGACATTGGTATTAAACTGATAATCAATGACATAAACGACATAAACCGATTTGAAAAAAGGGGCTAAAAGCATTGGCTGTTTGGTTTGCAGCAAGGATAGGGTTTTTCTGGTTTTTGAAAAGGAAAAACTTTCGGTGGGTTTTTGAGGATTGTGATGGATGAAAAATGTGAATTGAAAAAGGGGGCACTCATATTCCTTTTAGGCAGGATTCAGTGCAAAGAGAAAATGGGCTAAGTCTTTATTATTCCACCCGCACCAGGCCCGGCACAAAACAGCAAATCCAATATGCTCAAATTGGGCAAAAAACCGAGCCTGTCTTCAAATACTTGCGGATAATATACAGATTGATATGTGTCTATTTTTTTTGGAGAAACAACATCCCTAAAATCCAGTAATGATGCGGGTTTTAATTCAAATATATTGGTCAAATTAATTTCGGTAGTTAGTTTAAATATTTTCAACAATAACGACAATATATCATAATTCAAATCCCAAAGAAATTCATATTTAGCACCCTGGTAAAAAGGCAATAATTTTTCGGAATAATGCTCAAAAAAAGGCGAATTTCCATAAGCAGTTTGGATGGCCTGCCAGTGCTGCGAGCGCCAGGCTTCGTCGTAGGAAATGCGCACCTCCCGGATGGGCTGCTGCTGGTTTTTGCCTTTTTGCAATGGGATGCTGAGGCGCTGCACCCCGTTCACGGCGGCGATGTGGCAGCGGTTTCGATAGGAGCCTTTTTTATAATGCTCATGCTGTTCGAGATAGATGGCATCGTGATTGGCCAATATGGAAAAATATTGGACAGGCGGGAGGTATTGTATTTCGAGTAAAACAGAAGGCATTTTGAACTATGAACTATGAACGATGAACTTTTAGCTCAATGGTTTCTAGCGGCTTCTTCGTTTTTTATATCCATTTTCAAATGCCGCCAACGGAAGCGGGGCAACCAATGGTGATCGCCGCCTTCTGCGGCAGTGGCTATCAAATTACCCAGTACAGGGGCCATTTTGAAGGCATGTCCGCTGCCGCCTGCAGCTACCGTCAGGCCAGCTTTTTCGGGGTGGCGGTCTATCCAAAAATGGCCGTCCAGCGTGTCGGAATAAAGGCAGCGGCGGGTAAAAACGATGGGATCATCGGCCAAAAGAGGGAAAGTTTCTTTTAAAAAACGCCTAAAAAGCAAGGTGTCCGCCTCCGTCACTGCCCGCTCGTCGTTTTCGGGATGCAGTTCCAGCCCTTTGCCGTGGTTGCCGACTTTCAACACGCCTTCATGGGGGTGCAAAGGAAAGCCATACCAGCCCGAATTGGAAATATCGGCGGCAAAAACAGGCAAATTTGGCCAGGAAAACAAAGCTGGATGACTGGGTTTTAGATGAAAAACCGGATGGCCAGTGGCTTTCAAATAGGGTTTCAATGTTGGCACCAACAGTTGTGAATAAGCCCCTGCGCACACAAGCACATGGCCAGCGTAAAAGCGCTTGCCTTCCCTTGTTTTGATGCCAATAATCCGCCCTTGGGATTCGAGCAGGTGGGCAGCGGTTTGGTTTTCGTGGATTTCCACGCCCAATTGGCGGGCTTTTTTGGCCAGCCACTCCACTACCCTGCCCGACTCCGCATAGCCCGCTTTTTTATGGTAAAAACCATCCACAAAAACGTCCTTGGCCAAGGCTGGGTAGCATTTTAAAATTTCATCGGCAGAAAGCCGCTCCGGGGCATGGCCTTTTTGCAACAACAATTGATAACTATCCCGCTCGAAAGTCTGCTGGCCTTGCTCCATCGGCTGTTTGCAGAGCAGCAAAAAACCCGTTTCATGGTATAGCACTTTACCGGCCTCCTCGTTCCAACGATGCCAGCCATCTATGCTCTCGGCGGCCATGTCCATGTACAATTCGTCAGCGCCATATTCCATGCGCACTACCTTGCTGATGTCGGTGGAGGCAGCCAAGGGGTGTGGAATATGGCCTGGGTTCAACAAGCCGACGGCATGGCCACGTTGCCGAAGCTCGACGGCTGCCGACAGGCCAAAAATTCCACCACCAATGATTAGGAAATCGCAATGCTGCATACATGGAAATTTGCGGCTGGAAGGTAAGTAATGGTTGGAAAGCTGTGCAAAATATAAGGAAAATAATTGGCTTGGGGGTGGCCCGCCTGGGTACAGCTTGCGGATTTGCATTCAACATAAAGCGGGTTGATCCGTTCCAACCTATGCTAAAAAATGAATGCCATGCCCAACCATCAAAAAGTGGTCGTTTCTGCCCTCGTTTGGGCCAACGGCAATGTACTCCTGCTCCACCGCTGCAAGGATTTTAAAGAACTGGCCACCGGCAAGGGGCTGTGGGATTTGCCCGGCGGAAAATTGGAGCCTGGTGAAGACTTGATGGACTCGTTGCGGCGGGAGTTGGCGGAGGAAACGGGCATCCTGGAACTCCGAGAAGCTGCCAACTTGGAAACTGTCCTGTCGTACACGGTCTCGGACGGCGTTTATTCTACCCATCGGGTCAATATTTTATATTCAATAAACTTGGGCGATGCACCAGAATTGCGGCTCAGTGATGAACACGATACTTTTGAATGGGTGGGCGAATTGAGCACGCTGAGCCAAATGGACATGCTACCTGCGGTGAAAGTTTATTTGACTCAGTTGCTGATGCCGAACGATGTACTGGTTTGAGAGCATGTTTGACAAAAAATAAACTGGTTTTTGGTGAAATTCCTATCTTCATGGCTTTATGTACCCGATTGTTTCACTAAAACAAATCCATGAAATCACCTATCCTCGCCATGTTATTTTCATTGAGCCTATTGCCTGTATTGCCTGCCCAATCCACTGCCAACCTGCCCTACCGCCAAATTCCCGACTATCCCGAATCCTACACCCCTGAATCCGTGGCAGCCCGCATGGTTGACGGCCTGGGCTTCCGGTATTATTGGGCCACCGAGGGCCTGCGTGCCGAAGACCTTGCCTTCCGCCCCAGCCCCGAAGCCCGGACGACCGACGAAACGCTCGACCACATCCTCGGCCTGGTGGACATCGTCTTGAACACTGTACAGGGCAAAGCCAATATCCGGGGCGAGGACGACAACCCACCCGTAGATTTTGAAGCCAAAAGAAAAATGACCTTGGAAAAACTGGCAATGGCCAGCGATTTGCTGAAAAACGGCGGCGCAAAATTGGAAGACCTGGAAATCGTTTTTCAAAATGGCGACAACAAATCCGAATTCCCTTTTTGGAACCTCCTCAATGGCCCCATCGCCGACGCCCTTTGGCATGTTGGCCAAGTGGTGTCGTTCAGGCGCTCGTCCGGTAATCCTTTCAATTCAAAGGCGAGTGTTTTTACCGGAAAATTGAGGGACTGATGTGTATTAAATACAAGCGTTAAAGCCGAATATGTGAATATCGCTTGCCGTTGTTCATCGTTCATCGTTCATCGTTCATCAATTCAAAACAGTTCTATGCAGACAGTAAAAACCAACCTTACCCTGCCTTTGGCAGAAGCCATCATCGCCCTTGTGGTGCTGGCATTTTACCTCCTTTTGGTGCTGATAGATGGGGACACCCATTCGGCGGGCGACGTATTCAACCTGCGCATCTTGCCTGCGATGATCCTATATGGGCTGCCGGCCTTCATAGTTTGCGCACTGCTGTTCCGGCGTTTTTCCAAAAAATATAGTGGCTGGAAAAGCCTGACGGATGCCTTGTTGATAGGCATTCCGCTGACATTCGGTGGTGTGATGTTGCTGCTGTTTGTGTTGAAAGGGATGGGGGTTTTGGGGGCGTGGTGAAAAGACCTTAAATTCGGATCAACAGATTTTGTTTGCCTAATTCAATTACATCTGCTGTTTTGAACCACCTAATAATCTTGGGTAGGTTTATTTGAAACAGGGCTAATAACTCTTTATTGGAAATATTTCCTGTTGTTAAATACAGCAATTTCTAAGGCTCATTTTTAATTATAAATCGGTTAAAAAAATCAATATCCTTGCTTATAACAACACGCTGTTGTTCCATGCTTTTTAATGCTATTTCCTCATCGGTTATTTTAGTTCCTGTACCAAGTGAAGTTGCATGAATAGTGTCAAAACTTTGACTTTCAAGCCATTTTACAAGCGATTCCGGCAATTGCTCATCAACAATAAAACTCATGCTGCAAGGGGGATACTTTGAAATTTGGAAAGCATCGCCGCATAAATGAGGCAGGCGTTAATATCTTCCTTCTCTAAGGCTGGATAATCCAAAAGTATTTCATCAAAACTCATATTGCTGGCCAGTAGCTCCAATATGGTGGATACCATGAGCCTCGAACCACGGATAGTCGGCTTGCCATGACAAACCTCTGGATCAATGGTAATACGTGAAATGAAGTCCTTTCTCATTCTTATTACAAAGTTAACCAAAAAAAATTAAAGCGGAAGGCCAGTAAATGATGGCCTTCCGCCCTCTTCTCACGGCTTCAACACCTTCTCCAACTCCTTCACCGCCGCCTCCAACTGCTGATCCCGGCCCTTGCTCACGGCCCCTGGATCATTCGGCACTTTCACATCTGGCTCCAATTGCTGGTTTTCAAGGTATTGGCCGTCGTTGCCGACCATGCCCACCTGCGGGATGCCGAAGACCATGCCGTTTTGCAGGCCTTCCCACCACACGGCGGTGCCGGTGCCTGGCACGGGCATACCGACCAATTTGCCGATGCCGAGCGCCCGGTAGGTGTAGGGGAACATGTGCGCATCGGAGTAGTTGCTCTCGCTCATCACCACGATACTGGGGCGGTGCCATTTGAACTGTGGCTCCTTGCCCAAATCCTGGCCACGGGGCATGAAGGTCATGTATTCCTTGCCGTCGAGGAAAGTGGCGAGGTCGTCGTGCAGCCAGCCGCCGCCGTTGAAGCGGGTGTCAACGACGAGGGCTTCCTTGCCGCCGTTTTTGCCAAGGGCGTCGTCATAGACCGTGCGGTAGCTGGGGTCGTTCATTCCCCGTACATGCACGTAACCGATTTTGCCATTGCTCAGGCTGTCCACCAGGAAGCGGCAACGCTCCACCCAGCGTTGGTAGCGCAGTTCTCCCTCCTCGCCCAGGCTGATGGGCTTTACTACCTCGTCCCAACGTTTTTTCGTGGCGGGATCGTAAAGGGAAAGCAGGGTGTTTTTGTCTTCCTTGCGGTTGAGCAGGCTTTGGTAGTTCACCGTTGATGTAATCTCCTGACCGTCAATCTTTTCGATGACGACACCCGCCTTGATTTTTGAGCTGCTTTTCACCACGGGGCTTTTCTCCATCACCTCGGCTATTTTCAGGCCGTTGCCGGCGTAATTTTCATCATAAAACAAGCCCAGCGCAGCGGTTTTGTCGCCGTTTTCCACTTTGGGGCGGAAGCGGGCACCCGTGTGCGAAGCGTTCAATTCGCCCAACAGTTCGCTCAGCATTTCAGCGAAATCGTAGTTATTGTTGATGTAGGGCAGGAAGCGAGCGTATTCTTTTTTGTAAAAATCCCAGTTCACTTCGTGCAGGTCGGTTTTGTAAAATTTCTTCACCACCTGCCGCCAGGCATGTTCATACAGATATTGGCGCTCCACGGCTTCGTTAAGCACCATTTCGCCGTTCACGTTCACGCCTTCCTTTTTCCCGTCCTCTATTTTTATTTGTGAAATTTTGCCATCGGCCAGCACGAAAAGCGTCTTGCCGTCCTTGTCCATTTGAATGTCGCCGACGCTGTTGGCACCCAGCTTTGCCAGCATTTTCGTCTCTTTCGAGCGCAGTTCTGTTTGCCAGAGGTCAAATCCTTTTTCAAACTGAGCGAGGTAAAACAGCTTTTCACCATCTTTTGAAACAATGGCATCCGTCAGGCGGGAGGAGTGGATGGTCAAACGGGCCTTGCGGTCTTCGATGCCGTCCAGGTCAATCTTGATGGGCTTCATTTTTTCCTCTTTGTCAGCCTCTTTCTTTTCATCTTTTTTCTCCTCCTTTTTGGCCTCGTCTTCCTTCTTTTTTTCTTCTTTTTCTGAGTCGCTCAGCAGTTCGTATTCCTCTTTGTTCATGTTAAATGAATCCAGTGCTTCCTGGGTGAAAAACATGGCATAGACATCGGCCTCACCGCCCCAACTGGCGTCGTTTTTCATGCCGTCCCGGTCGCTGAAATAGGTGAGCATTTTTCCATTGGCCGCCCAGCGTGGCTGCACGCCGCCGTAGCCGCTTTTGGTCAAATTGAAAATCTCCCGATTGCTATCGGTATTGCCTCCCTGTGAACTGACCAGCCCAGCCTGCGTGATCCACTGGTTGGGCGCTAAAAATTCCACCAAAAACCACTTGCCGTCGGGCGACCATGCATAATGCTGATCACCGTCCGAATAGGAATAGTTTTTATCGCCGGGCATGATAGTACGCACCGCTTTAGTCGCCAGGTTGACCACGCGCAGGGCCGTTCGTTCTTCCAAAAAGGCCACCTCTTTGCCATCCGGCGAGTAGGCGGGCTGGAATTCCTCGGCGGCAGTTTCTATAACAGGCGTTTCTTTTAATATAGTGGAATTGAAAAAATACTTTTCCTCTTCCCTGGTCAGCGAGGTTTGGTAAATATTCCAACTGCCATTGCGCTCGCCAGCGTAGAGGATGGAGCGTCCGTCAGGGCTGAAACTGACCGAGCGCTCCTGCTCCGCAGTATTGGTGATGCGGCGGGTGGTGCCTTCTTTAATGGATGAAGCGAACACTTCTCCCCGGTGTACAAACGCCACTTCTTTTCCATTGGGCGACAAGGCTATTTCTGAAACATCGCTATTTACGCTGACGGTTTTTTCCTGGTTGTAGCGGCCATCGGTAATGACTTTTACACTTATTTTTTTGGGCTGCGCCCCTTCTTTCATGCTGTATAATTCGCCGTTGTAGCTAAAACAAAGCGTACCGTCGTTGGCCATGCTCAGGTAGCGGACAGGGTGCTGGTCGAGCGTGGTGATTTGCTTTTCACCGCCCCCGTTGAGGCCCATTTTCCACACGTTGAAAGTGCCGCTTTTTTCACTCAAAAAATAAATGTCCTGCTGGTTTGGGGCAACGATGGGGTTGCGATCCTCCCCTTCAAAGTTGCTCAGTTGTGTGTATTTTTTGCTTTTCAAATCATATTTCCACACATCCCTCGTCACGCTGGAAACATGGTGCTTTCTAAATTCATCTTCATAGCCTTTCCGGTCGTGAAAGACCAAGACCGAACCGTCCGCATTGAAACGGGCATCCTGGGCAGGGGTGGTGATGAGTTGGCGGGGCATCCCCCCTTTCACCGAAATCTTGTACAGTTCGGGCAGTACACCGCTTGGGTATTGCTGGTTAGCGGCGGCGTCCAATTGGCTGGAGGCATAGATAATTTCTTGGTTATCAGCCGTAAAGTCGCTTGGAATCTCTCCGGCGGAATGGTAAGTAAGGCGGGTAGCCTGTCCGCCATTGGCAGGCATGACGTACACATCGAAGTTGCCATAACGGTCGCTGGCAAAGGCGATCTGCTGACCGTCGTGCGACCAGACGGGATTGAAATCATAAGCCTCGTGGACCGTGAGCACAGCCGCCAGGCCGCCTTCCGCCGCCACCTTGTACAGGTCGCCCTGATAGCTGAACACAATGGTTTTGCCATCGGGAGAAATGGCCGGATAGCGGAGCCAAAGGGCATCCATTTGTGAAAAGGCAAGGCTTGCCAATAGGCACATTGCCATAAGAGTGGTACTTTTTTTCATGTTAAAATTGATTTTTGATTTGGTCAAAAGGATGGGCGAAAGGTAGGGAAAGTTGCAGGAAGGTGTTAAATCCTTTGCTTGCAAAATGGAGACAGTTTCCTTTAAACACTTTTTTCAAAAAAAGAAGTTATGCCTCATCAAGGCGACACTAAGTCCAACCCCCAACCTATTTCAAATAAAAGATTGCTTCCTTTTAACAATAGTCCGTGAAAGTTTTAGGGGTCAAGAAGGGTGAAAATTCTAAGTTTGAGTTTACCACAACTTGAACGAAGAACTTTTCACCCAATGAGTACAAGACCCATCGATGCAATACTGGGCAAAATGCCTGGGATGA
>JBGSKQ010000025.1:0-61357 GCA_041741095.1 Saprospiraceae bacterium | reverse complement strand
CAGTAACTTTCCGCCCCGATTTGGGTGGGGGTGTTCAGGCTGTTGTTGGTGCCATCGCCGAGTTGGCCGCCCCAATTACTTCCCCAGGCCCATAGCGTCCCATCAGTTTTTATCGCTATAGTGTGAGCATCGCCAGCCGCTACGAATTGCCAGTCAGTTGCCATTCCGATTTGGGTGGGGGTGTTCCGGTCGGTATAGGTGCCATCGCCGAGTTGGCCGCCCCAATTACTTCCCCAGGCCCAGAGCGTCCCATCAGTTTTTATCGCTATGGTGTGAGCATCGCCAGCCGCTACGGATTGCCAGTTAGTTGCCGATCCGATATGGGTGGGGGTGTCCTGGATGATAGTGGTGCCATCGCCGAGTTGGCCGTAACCCTTCCATCCCCAAGCCCAGAGCGTCCCGCCGGTTTTTATTGCTATGGTGTGAACCCCTCCGGCCGTTATGGATTGCCAGTCGGTTGCCGTGCTGAGTTGGGTGGGGGTGTTCCGGCTGGTATTGGTGCTATCGCCAAGTTGGCCGAAATAATTATATCCCCAGGCCCAGAGCGTCCCGCCGGTTTTTATCGCTATGGTGTGATACCCTCCGCCCGATATGGACTGCCAGTCGGTTGCCGTTCCGATTTGGGTGGGGGTGTTCCGGTTGGTGTTGGTGCCATCGCCAAGTTGGCCATATTCATTCTGTCCCCAGGCCCAGAGCGTCCCGTTGGTTTTTATTGTTATACTGTGCCACCATCCGGCCGATATGGACTGCCAGTTGGTTGCCGTTCCGATTTGGGTGGGGGTCTTCCGATTGGCATAGGTGCCATCGCCAAGTTGGCCGTATTCATTATATCCCCAGGCCCAGAGCGTCCCGCCAGTTCTTATCGCTATCGTGTGATCCCCTCCGGCCGATATGGACTGCCAGTTGGTTGCCGTTCCGATTTGGGTGGGAGTGTTCCGGCCAGTATTGGTGCCATCGCCGAGTTGGCCGAAATAATTATATCCCCAGGCCCAGAGCGTCCCGCCGGTTTTTATCGCTATGGTATGTACCCCCCCGGCCGATATGGATTGCCAGTTTGTTGCAGTTCCGATTTGGGTGGGAGTGTTCCGATCGGTATTAGTGCCATCGCCGAGTTGGCCTTCAATATTCCTTCCCCAAGCCCAGAGCGTCCCGTCGGTTTTTATCGCTATGGTGTGAGCATCGCCAGCCGTTATGGATTGCCAGTCGGTTGCCGATCCGATTTGGGTGGGGGTGTTCCGGTGGTTATTGGTACCATCGCCAAGTTGGCCGTATTCATTATACCCCCAAGCCCAGAGCGTCCCGTCGGTATTTATCGCTATGGTGTGTTGCCCTCCGGCCGCTATGGACTGCCAACATTGGGCCTGGCATATAGTTGGAATGAGCAGCAGCAGGCAACAGGCTGGTATCAAAAACCTGGAAGGAGTGCAAGAAGAGACTGGCATAGTTAGTTGGTTTTTAATGAATATTTGTACCCGTTCAGCGCGGGTGGTGTAAGCCTGGTAGATTTTGAAATCTGATTTTCTGTCACAGTTCGGTATGCTGAAAATGCAGGATAGAGCAGGGCATTGCGGCCACCTGATTTTTCAGATTCTTCCCTCAAAAATCCAAACTCCACTCCATCAAAAAGCAGACTTGTGAGCATTGGGTTGGACGTAATTTCCAGAAAGTCCCCAATGTCCGTTATCTGCGACAAACCGCTCAAGTTGGTGATTTCGCTGCCATTTATCGCCACCCCGCCCAAAATTTCCGTACACCCCGGATAATTTAATTGGTTGAAAAATTATTGATCTGGCTTTGAGAGGTAAACGTTAGTCCACCCGGCAAACAAGTCTGTGCCTCCGCCCGGCTGAATAGGGCACTAATCAGTAAAAAGAATAAAAATCTGTGATTCATTTAGCTGAAAGTTTTAGTGTGTAAAGATCCTCAATGCCCATACCCCCTCCACCGCCGCATCAAATCAACCCCCAGCCCTACGCTGATGAAATTGCCTTTCAGGATACGGATGTCGTTGCCGCCGGCATCCTTTTCCTTCATGGGCAAAAAACCGGCGTAGTCGGCCATCAATTTTACCCAACCAAAATCGTAGGACAGGCCGGCCCTGTAATTGAAATTGAAGGTTTTAAAATAATTCGTTTCCCCAGACTTAAGGTTCAGGAGTTTGTCCCCCTCAATTTGGTAGGTGTAGGCTGTTTCCGACAACATGCCGGCGTAGCCGCCCAAGCGCAGGGTCAGGCCCGAATAGCGGGCCACAATGCCCAGGCCGAGGGAGGTATTCAGGTATTGAAGAGCATTGCCGGAAGTAAAAATGGTATCTGCGTTGGTGCTGTACAGCACGGGGGTGCGCATGACCGACAAGGAGGGGAAATAAGCGGCGCTCTTGTCTTTTCGCCAGTAATTTAACTGCAAGTCGAATGGTGCAGGGCCATCGCCAAATCCTGTGTACTTCAGGTCTTCGGCTTCCAGGAAGCGGTATTTTCCATAAACCGGGTAAGCAGCGGAGACAAAAACTTCATCCCGCACATAAAAGGTGATCCGGTCTTTGAGATGATATGTTTTTTGGCTTTTTGGAGATGAAATCAACTGCAGGGCATTGATGGCGGCATTTTCCAGGTGGGGGTACCTGGCTTCCTTGCAAACGTTGGCGAGCGCAAGCCCCATGGAGGCAACTGCTTTAGCTTCACGGCTGTCCAGTTTATCTATAAATTTCGATTCTGCAGCAAAGACGGCGAGGTCGGTGCCCCATTCCTCCAACGGCTTGCCGTTCAAGGCGTCCAGTGCGATTTTGCCGCCGTCAATGACATTGAACAACATCCCGTCGAAGTAGTACGCATCAAGGCCCCTTGCCACCAATTCGAGCACTGCCCATTTCCGCCGCTCTTTTTCCAAGCGGTTGAATTCCCGCTCGATGAGCCGCATCCGGTAGTAGTAGGAATTCAAGTCATAAACCGAAACAAATGAATATTTTTCCACCGAATGGCGGGTAAGCTTTTCCGGCATTTTGAACTCGGAATTTCCGCCTGGATAAATGTGGGCAGAGTCGATCACCAACCCTGTCCGTTCGTTTATCAAGACAAAATTGAGGTAGTCGCTGCTGTTATTGGTAATGCTTATCCGCTGCTTGTCCAGTAATTTGACCGTTTGGGAATGTGCTGCCAGGTAGCCGAATAGCCATAAAAGAAGAAGAATTGGGAGCCGTTTCATACGCTTGTTGTGTCGGTTGCTGCTTTGCTGAATTATTCAGGAGTACAAAAAAAACTCGTTCCAAACAGAGGCACGCCGTCTTGTTTATTAATGAAAAAAAGCGTCTTTTGGGGTCCCAGTTTTTTGGCGTTAATTGCCAAACATACTGCACCGGCCCCACTGCTGCCCCCTTCCCTACCCTGCCATTTGACGAATCGGGCAAATCCTTACGTGAATTTTTGCAAAAAACCGCCTTGTCAGGCCAAGCTGGGCAGCCACGCTTTTAGGAAGCGGTCCACTTCGCCCTGGTGGACGCCGCCAATGGGCACAGACTCCCCGTTGGTCATCTTGAACTTCCCGGCCTGGATGGATTGGATGTGCATCCCGTTGACAATGAAGGAGCGGTGCGTTTGGATGAACGGCGGGTTCGGCAGTATTTCGAGCACGTTCCGCAGCCGCTGCCAGCGCCAGTGCTTGCCCTCGGTGGTCGTGACTTGCAGGCCGTTGCCCTGCGCTTGTATGAACAGGATGTCGGCTATTTTGAAAACGGTTTTTTCGTTCCCGTTCAGCACCACCAGGTCCTCGGCAAATGAATGGAGCGATGCGGGCTTTTGGACGCTCTTTTCCAGGGCCGCCATTTTTTCCACCAGGCCGGTGTTGTCGTTTTTGAGGATGGTGTTCAATTGTGCCAGTTCTTCGTTTTCCCGCCTGCGTTTTGCCAAAAAGAAATACAGGCCCACTGCCAGGGCCGCAAAAAGTGTGATGGCCAGCCATTGCAGCAGGGTGTGCTGTTCCTGCTTTTTCAGTTGCAGTTCCTGTATCTGGTTCGTTTGGGCCAGTATTTTCAGGCTGTCCTGCACCAGTTGGGTTTCGTGCTGTATCCGCAACGCCTGCACTTCCTCGATCATGTCCTGATCGTAAACGCTGTCCCTCAATTCAATGTAACTTTTCAGTTCGCCCACCAATTTGGGCTTGCCTTCTGCGCACAGGGCCGCTTCCAAGTAATGCTCCATCAAAGTCACATAATCCGAGGAGGGGAAAGAATTGGGGGATTGTGCCAGGAGCGACCGTGCTTTTTCAAGTTGGGCAAGCCCCGCCGGGCAGCGCTTCGTGGCCAGGTTGATCCTGCCTAGATTGTCCAGGGCCCGCACCTGTTCCCGGAGGTTGTTGAGTTCCACCGCCAAATCAAGTGCCTGAGCAGCCATTGTTTGGGCCATGCCGTACTGTTCGAGCGCCAGGAAGGTCTCGGCGCTGCCGTTTAAGGCTTTCAGGCGGCTCAAGGGCAGGCATTGGGCACAATCCAGCGCCTTCTTGTACCACTTGGCGGACGCTTCCAGGCTGTCCATATTGGAGAGTGCGCTGGCAATATTGTTCCAAACGGTGCCGATGCGTGCGTCGTCCTCGGCGATGCTCCGGGAGGCTTTCATTAAATATTCAAGCTCCGTGGGGCGGTCGTCCATTTCGGCATAGATCAGGCTGAGGTTGTTGTAAAAAAGCCATTCATATTCGGTGAAGCCGTATTGCTTGCAAAGTTCAAGCCCCTGGTGGAACTCGCCGATGGCTTCCTGGAACCTGTTGGTGGCTTTATAGGTATTGCCGAAGTTGCCGCAAAGCATGATGTTGGTACGCTGTTGCTGGTCCGTTGAATCCGAAACGAGGGCATTTCTGGCGGCAGTGAACAGCTCCAATGCCTTTTGTTGATCTTTTTGAAGAAGGTACAAGGCGCCCAAGTTCATGCTGACATTGATTTTCCCTTCCTCGTTGCCCTCCTCCACGGCCAAATCATAGGATTGGTTGAGCCATTTCAATGCCTCCTCGTAGCGGTTCAGCGACCTGAGTGCGTTGCCCTTCAATGCATAAGCCTTCCAGCGCAGGCCTGGCACATTCTGCCCTTCCAGCAGCAGCAATGCGCTGTCGGCCAACACGATGGCCAGGTTCGGGTCTTTGTTTGAGACGCTGTCTGCCCGTTGGTAAATACTTTGGAATGCGTCAACCAAAGTGCCTTCGGCAGCCTGGCCGGGGCGTTCGTTTTTAGAACAAGCAGCAAGTAAAATAACGAAGGAAGCGGTGAAAAAAAGGACTCTCCCCCTGTGCAGTTTAACTGCGGCGGCAATAAAACACATGGCTCAAATGGTTTATTCGTTTTCTGGAATAAGCGGTAATTTTAATGCTACAGGAGGTAAATTTTATGTTAAAGGAAAGTTTTTTTAAAAATTAAAATACCGCACCGTGGCCGGGCTGCCATTGCCAGGCAGGAAAGGTGCTACAAAAAGGGATTTTTGTAATTATGTAATTATATAATGCCGAAAAACCTCCTGCGTGGCTAATCCCAAGGCCCATCCTTGGTCACGCTGAAAAAAGGCTTTCCACCCGCCTGTTCGGCTGCGGGATCATAGCGGAAAAGCCCGCCCCAGCCTCCAAACCAAAACTGTCCTTTTTTATCTTCAAAGATGCATTGTATCGCATTCGTGTTGAGGCCCTGCGCTTCGTTGAAATTGGTAAAAGATTCGCCGTCGTAGCGGTACACGCCGGAGTTTTCGGCGGGGAACCATATATTTCCACTTTTATCCTCATAAATGCTCCAGACCTCGACACCCTCAACAATCCCCTGCTCCGTAAAATTGGTAAAGGCCTTGCCGTCGTAGCGGCTTATCCCGCCGAACATAGAACTTATCCAAATATCCCCCCTTTTATCTTCCAAAATATGCGTGATGTTATTGTCGGGAAGGCCGTCTTCCTTGGTGAGTTGGCTGAAAGACATTCCATTGTAAATACAGATGCCGTAGCCATCCATGCCAAACCAAATATTCCCCTTTTTATCTTCCATGATGGATGAAATCCGGTTGGCTGACAGCATGGGGTTGGCGTCCTTTACCTCGGCTTTTGGAATGGGAAAAGTGGCAAATTCTTTCCCGTCGAAGCGGCTCACCCCTTCCATCGTGCCAATCCAAAAGGTGCCATTTCGGTCAATGATCATGCTCCAAATCTCATTGTCCACCAGGCCGTCTTTTTCGGTAAAATTGGTAAAAGCTGCCCCGTCGTATTTGCTCAGCCCACTATAGGTGCCAAACCAAACGTTGCCCGCTGCATCCTCCACGATTGCGGTAATCCGGCCAGCACCCGGGCCGTCTTTTTCCGTGAAATATACCAGCGTATCCCCATCGTAGCGCATCAGCCCATAGACATTGGTGCCGAGCCACAGGTTTCCACGTTTATCTTCGTGTATCCTGCGGAGGTGCTGGCATAGCTGCCCATCTATGTAAAATAGCGGATCAACTTGTGTTTGCTGGGGAGCCTGGACCTCTCCTTGTCCATTGCAAGCGGTAGCAAAAAGAAAAGGCAACAGCAGGAAGGGCCACGGCAAGGAAAGCAAATATTTGGTCATCATTCTTTTTCAACAAAGGTAGGGCAGTGTATTTCCCGATGGCTTTGTTAAATGTAAATTAATGTAAAGGGGCTGTAAATGTGCGGGTAAATGCCTGTTCCAAAGGCTGAAGGACGGGGTTGGGGATTTGGGCTTTTTGTAGGAGGGATTGATCCATAGGTTTTTGCTTTTTGATGGTGTAGGTGGGAAGTGGGAAGTAATACAATTAACAAGGCGGTAGTTTTGAGCTTTTCCTAAACCAGATGTGGCTTATCAACTGCGGCCAGAGGCCGCCACCAAACCCTGTCAACAAGCAAAGCTTGTGACGAGCATGTTGATTTTTAGTGGAGAGGGTCTGCACCAGCGGGGCAATATCTGATTGTATCGCCTTGTTCATCAAGGTCGAAATTGAAAATGGGAAATCACGCTTGGCCAGCGTCAGGCTGCCCGTTGCGAAGAACCCGTCCTTGGCGTCCATTTTCAGGTATAAGCACTCTAATGGTCTTGCTGCATGGCTAATACCAGCGCTTTTAAACCATTGAACTGGTTTTGCAAATCATCGTATTGTTTTTGCAGATAATCAAATTTTTCGTTCTCAGCGTTCAGCAGTTTTTGTTGCTCTTGTATCGCTTCTGTAAGAATCGGGATCATGCCTATGTAATTTACAGCTTTAAATTCTATTGGTTGTTCCTGCCCTTTTGCAGGATTAAGTTTTACCAATTCCGGAAAGACACTTTCGATGTTTTGAGCTGTAAACCCATATTGCATCGAAGTGGGCAAATTCATTTTAGCAAATTCCTGTTTGAAGTAATACGTTTTAATATCCAGCTTCATGACCTTTTCTAATGCATTTTGTAAAGGCTTTATGTTTTCTTTCAACCTTTCATCAGATGGTAAATAACTTCCGGTACAATAAGTATTCCCTGAAAAATAGGCAGCATAGCCCAAAGTAGTTGCATAGGCATATAATCCCCACGTACCTGCAGAAGTTCCTGCAGCAATAATATTGGCAACGGTTCCTCCGCCATACGGACTATATATATAAGCGGCAGAATAATCTGTGGAGTTTATATGCAAATCATATGATGGAGCTGTTTTAATGCCAATTCTACCTGAAACATTAAGATTAGAATACATTGCAACAGGACCACCAAAGGCTGACGTACCTCCTGACGCACATGCATTCACGTCGCCTCCCCAATATTGCAAATACAAAGTACTACCTGCACCATTGTTGCGTGCCTGCACTTCATTGTTATCGCAAACTAAGTTGTAGCTATTGGATTGGCCTATCTGGAAAGTGCCCGTGGTCCCAATTCCGACTACACTTGTGTTTGCTAAAGTTAATCGTGCATCAGGTGTTGAAGTTCCAATGCCAACAAAACCCAGGTCGTAATGAATGCCAGAACCATTGTTCAGCCATTGGCTGGAATTGCTGCCTACCAAAGACCAGGCAGGAATTGCCGGAATACCTGCATTATAATACAAACCAGAAACGCCATCGGTCTGAAATATCATGAGCCCCGTTGCAGGGTTCGTGATGGCATTTCGCTGTGCCTGGGTCATTCTGGGCATGAGCATGCCCTTGCTCGTTGAACTTACGTCGAGCATGGCGGTGGGATGGGCGGCTACGCCAGCACTATCCACGCTGAGAGATTGCTGGATGTTGGATTGCGCGGATAAGTAAAAAGTATAAAGTATAAAGCATAAAGTGAGAAGTGGGAAGCGGTAGGCGGTTTTTTTCATGACGCTGAAAAGTTTGGTGAAAAGATACCCAAATCTAATCTATTCTACCCGTTTGCCCACTAAGCCAGCTATCGCTATGTTCATTTGCAACTTCAAGATCCTTCTAAGCCAACTGTTTTTGCGTTAAAAAGTCCTTTCGTCAGCCGAAGGGCCGTAGATGGAAGGCACCAAAATATCGTTCAGTCGCATATACACCGTCAGTTGCCCACGGTGGTGTACCCAATGGTTGAGGGTCGAACTGACGGCCTCTTTTTTGGATTGGCTCATCAACACCTGGTCTTTGTTCTTCAGAGATGTTTTTGCCCAGGTACGTTTTGAGAAGGTCATTTTAACCGTGTTTTGTCATTGCCGAAGGCAATCTGCAACGTCAAATATGCTGTCCCGTCGTGACTTCCCGCATGATGCCGCAGTTGGCCTGCGGCCATGACAAGGGGGAGCGTGTTTTGTCATTGCCGAAGGCAAACTGCAATGTCAAATATGCTGTCCCGTCGTGACTTCCCGCATGATGCCGCAGTTGGCCTGCGGCCATGACAAGGGGACTGAAACTCTTAAGTTAATGGTATTAAAGCAAAGCTTGTGACGAGCATGTTTATTTTCTATGGACAGGGTTTTGCGCCAGTGGGATATTTTTACCGCTGATTTAAACCTGTTGTTTTAAGTCTTCCGCTCTATCATGTCATCGTTGACTAAGTATTTTCAAAGTTCCAGCAAGTGTTCAGCGCAGCGGCACTTGCGATGTGTACAGCAGGCACTTCCGCAAGTGCCACTTCGTTCAACACTTGCTCAAATTTAATGAACTATGGCTTTGGTTAAAGAACACTTGCGCCAACGGATAAGGCTGGAGTTCGAGTTTTAATGACCTCGGTAGAGGTCATATATTTGTAGAAGTCCGAACGTCCAGGTTCCCCACGACCTCGAAGAGGTAGAATGGTTGGTTAATGCTATGACAACCAATGAATAATACAAACATTCGCTCTCCCTGGTATCGTCATTATTTCTGAATGTAATTTCTACAAACGTGAGACCTCTCCGAGGTCAAGACCTGTTGAACATTTATTGTCCAAATCAATCTCCCATTGGAACTGATGAAGAACCTTCCCATTTTACCTGAGCCTTACCCTTGCCCAACTCCCCCTCTACAAGCAACCCTATCCCCCATACCTTTCATCCTTCCTCCATGCCAGCCTTTCCATCTTCACCACCTCGATGGAAGGAAACCCGTACTCTTCCGCCACCCTGCCCTCGATGCGGTAAATGCCCTTGCCCCGGAACGGCGACAGTTTGGCGAAATTTGGGAAATGGGTCGTATCGAAGAACCTGCCCTCCCGGTCGAGCCAGGTGCCGAAGTGCATCATTTCGCCCTTCACCGTGCGCACGTCCTTGCGGCAGACGTAGTAGCCCTCGATGGTGGCCATGCCCCCAATGCGGCTTTTCAGTTCGTCGGCAAAGACACCTGTGTAGCCTTCGTTCTTTTCCAACAGGTCGAAGGGCGAGCCGATGGGGAAGCCGAGCAGCTCGATTTCGTCGAAAGCCTGGTCGAACTGCCCCTCTTTCAGTTCCGGCAACTCAAAGGTTTCGTGCTCGTCGGCAAACAGCAGCCCTGATGCCTCAAATTTTTCCTTCGGGTTGAACACGGCGTTCTTCTCCCACATCAACTGGCACTTGTTCAGGCCCGTGAAACGGAAAGCGCCGATGCGGATGAGGATGTCCAACTGGCTGGATGAAATGTCCACCCGGTTTACAAAATCGGTCAAGCCCCGGAAAGCGCCGCCCCTGGCCCGTTCCGCCACGATTTTGCTACCGGTGCTGCGCTCCATCTGGTTCAGGTGGATGAAGCCGATATGCACGTCCGCACCATTGATGGAGGTGAGGTGTTCGCTCCTGTTCACGCAAGGGGCATGGATGTTTGCCCCGGCCATCCTCGCCTCGTGGAAGTAATATTCGGTGTGGTAAAAGCCGCCGAAGTTGTTGATGACGGCGGTCATAAATTCCAGTGGATAATAGGCTTTCAGGTAAAGGCTCTGGAAGCTTTCCGCCGCAAAGCTGGCCGAGTGCGCCTTGCAGAACGAGTAGCCGGCAAAGCTCTCCACCTGCCGCCAGACCTCGTTCGTGAGCCCGTCGGGATAGCCCCGTTCCCGGCAGTTGTCGAAATAGTGTTGCTTGAGCCGCTCGAACTTTTCGCTGTCCCTTTTCTTGCCCGTCATCATGCGCCGCAGCACGTCGCTCTCGTCGAGGCCAAGCCCGGCGAAGTGGTGGACGATTTTCATCACGTCCTCCTGGAACACCATCACGCCAAAGGTTTCCCCCAAATGCTCCTTGAATACCGGGTGCAGGTACTCGAAGGAATGGGGCGAGTGGAAGCGGCGTATGTACTCCCGCATCATGCCCGATTTTGCGACCCCCGGCCTGATGATGGAGCTTGCGGCCACGAGGTGGGCGTAGGTATCGCAGCGCAGCTTGTGCAGCAGCCCCCGCATGGCCGGGCTTTCGATGTAAAAACAGCCGATGCAATGGCCGGAGCGCAGTTGCGCCCGTACCTTTTCGTCCCGTTTGATGGCGTCGAGGTCGTGGATGTCCACCGCCCTCCCCTGGTTTTTTTTGACCAATGCCACGGCGTCCTTGATGTGGCCCAGGCCCCGTTGCGACAGCACGTCGAACTTGTGGAAGCCGAAGTCCTCGGCATGGTACATGTCGAAGTGGCTGATGGGAAAGCCCTTGGGCATCAACTGCAAGGCGGTGTGGTGGAAAATGGGCCTTTCGGAAATGACCACCCCCCCTGCATGGATGGAAAGGTGGTTGGGGAAGCCGTGGAGCAGTTGGGCGTATTTCAGGATGTCCAGTTTTGTTTGCCTTCCTGTGTTGCCGGGGCTTTGGGCCAGGGCAAGTTGCTCGAACTTGGGCTTGTCCACCTTCCAGTACCGCACGTCCTCTGTCCCCGTTGCCCGCAGCACTTCGTCGGCAAAATGGTCTATTTCCTCCTTTGGCAAACCGAACACCTTGCCCAGCTCCCGCACGGCGGCGTTGAACTGGAAAGTACTGTAGGTGGCCAGCAGCGCCACATGCTCCCGCCCGTACCGTTTGAAGATGTAGTCCGTCACGTCGTTTCTTTCGTCCCACGAAAAATCAATGTCGAAATCGGGCGGCGAGCTGCGCTGCGGGTTGATGAAGCGCTCGAAGTACAGATCCAGTTCCAAGGGCTCAACATCGGTGATGCCGAGGCAGTAGGCCACGATGGAATTTGCCCCACTGCCCCGCCCGACGTGGTGGTACCCGGCGTTCTGCGCATACCGCACAATGTCCCAGGTAATGAGGAAGTAGGGGCAAAAGTCCATTTCCCGGATGACCTTCAGTTCCTTTTGCACCCGCTCGGCTGCCTTTTTGTGCGCATCCCCATAGCGGCGGCGGCAGCCGTTCATGGCCAGTTTTTCGAGCAGTTGGAAGTCCCCGCCCTTGTCCCCGGTGAAGCTGCGGCGGTTGACCTGCAGGCCCGTTTCAAAACTTATCCCGCAAGCGTCCATCAGTTTTTTCGTGTTCTCGATGATTTTTGGATAGGCGGCATAAAGGTTTTCCAGGGCAGCGGGCGGGTGCAGCAGTTCCATTTTTTTGGCGGTGTCCTTTGCTTCCAACTTTGAGATGAGCGTGTTGCGGTCTATCGCACGGAGCAGGCGGTGGAGCCTGTAACCTTCGTCGTCCAGAAAGGTTGCCGAACTTAGGATGACAAGCTTTTCCGGGAAGTTCCGCACCTCCGATGAGAAAAGGTGGTGGACATGTTCCGGCCGGATGCCGAGGAACTCGTTTTCCTTAAAAAGCGCTATCGGCTTCACCAACCTTGGGTAGATGATACAGGTATTGGGCAATGGCGGCGGGACTTCCGGCAGGGGCTTGCCATCGAGCGAGCAACTACCGAGCAGCCTGTTCAGTTCGCAAAAGCCATCGTTGTTGCGGGCGATGCCGATATAGAGGCACTGCCCTTCCGGGCTGCGAAAGTCAATGCCGAGCAATGGCTTGATGCCCTCCCTTTGGCAGAGCCTCACAAATTCGCCCGTACAGGAGGTATTGTTAATGTCGGTGAGCGCCAGCGCCGCAATGCCGAGCCGCTTTGCCGCCAGCACGAGCTGTTCCGGCGACAGGGTGCCGTGCCGCAGGCTGTAGTAGGTATGGCAGTTTAAATGCACGAGGCTTTGCTTTGGTGCTGGTGAAGTGGTGTCCCATTTTTTGTTTTGTGCGGTGCAGGCCGTGGTGGATGACTTTACAGGGCAGACGCCTTCATGATGGCCCGCTCCCCAAACCGTTTTCGGATATGGTCAAGCTGGGCGAGCAGGCCGGCCTCTTCCTGCGTATTTTCAAAAAGGCTGATTTGCGTGTGGCCGTGGACAAGGTTCGAGAACCTCACCCCGATGAGCCGCACCAGTTGGCGGCGCTGGTAGAGTTTTTCAAAAAGCTCCTTCGCCTGGGCGAGCAATGCCCCATCATGGGCGGTGAATGGGATGCTTTTTTGCTGCGAATAGGTGTTGAAGTCGGTGTAGCGTATCTTGACGCTGATGCATGAGGTCAGCTTTTTTTGGCTGCGCAAATCGAAGGCAAGGCGGGCCACCATGTCGGTCAACTGGCTTTTCAGGAAGTCCACGTCAATCGTGTCGGTCTGGAAGGTGCGTTCGGTGGAGATGCCCTTGCGGTCGTGGTAGGGCGTGATGGGCGAGTTGTCAATGCCGTTGGCCTTTTTCCAGAGGGAGACGCCATGCTTGCCGAACTCCCTTTGCAGCAGCTTCGGCGGTATCTGTGCCAATGTCCCCACTTGCCGGACGCCCATCATGCTGAGTTTTTGGAAGGTTTCCCTGCCGACCGAGGGGATTTTACCAACGGACAATGGCGAGAGGAACGCCTTCTCCGCTCCGTTCTCCACGAGCCTTGCGCCGTTGGGCTTGGCCTCGCCCGTGCCGACCTTCGACACGAGCTTGTTCACCGACAGCCCCAGCGATATGGGCAGCCCCGTTTCCTTGATGATTTTTGCCCGCAGCTCGTTCGACCATTTCCAGCAGCCCACATATTTGTCCATGCCCGTGAGGTCGAGGTAGAACTCGTCAATGGAAGCCTTCTCGAACAGGGGCGCTTCCGCATCAATAATGTCGGTGACTATGTTGGACTGGCGGGAATACTCGTCGTGGTCGCCCCGCAGCACGAGGGCATCGGGGCAGAGCTTGAGCGCCATCCTGACGGGCATCGCCGAGCGTACACCGAAGCGCCGGGCCTCGTAGCTGCACGAGGCCACCACGCCCCGGTCGCCCGTGCCGCCCACGATAAGCGGCTTTCCTTTTAGGGCGCTGTTTTTCATTACCTCAACCGAGGCAAAGAAGGCATCGAGGTCGAGATGTGCAACGGCATTTTGAAACATATTTGTTTTATTTTCCTCAAAGTAGAGACAAATATAAAACAATATGTTTCATTGACAAGATAAATGTAGCAGCGCTGGTTTTTTTTGCTGTTGCAGGATGTTGAAATGAAGCAGTAATCGTTGGCAGCCCCCTCCGGCTGACGGCGGAAAGCATGGGCACAGTGGGCAATTCCCTTATTCAAAGAACCTATTTTTCCACAGCGATGCCTGCCCCTGCGAGGGCGGCGGTGATGTGGTCGAGTTGGGCTTTTAAAGCTGCATTCTCCATTTCCATTTTCCCCAATTTATCAATCTCCATTTTACTGGCGTGAAGCTCCGATTTCAAATTTTCAATTTCCTTTTTCAATGCCCGCATCGCCTCCACCATCATCGCATCGTACGTTCCATAGGCCGTTTGCAAATAACCCAGTTTATCCTCCTCCACCAGCGTCGGGAAGACCTGCTGAATGTTCTGTGCCGTGAAGCCGTACTGGATGCCTTCAGGTCGCTTTGAGCCTGTCTTGTCATCGTCCCATTGGTAGGTGATGCCTTGCAGGGAGAGCAGTTTTTCGAGTATTTCCTCGCTGTTCAGTGGGGTGATGTTTTTCTTCAAACGGGCATCGGAGTTGGCGAGCCAGTCGCCTGCGGAGAACTTGGAAGCGTCGCCTTCCACTTCGAGGATATTGGTGACGGGGCTGCGACCGATGCCGACGTTGCCGTTGTTTTGGATAATCATTCTGGGAGTCCCTCCGAACACATTATCCACCCGAAAGAGTAAATCTCCTGCGCCTTTGTGGTCAATGTAGCTGCCGCTTGCTGTCTGGTGCATCCGCAAGCCGTCTTCGCCGATGTTGGTCACGCCGCCCACGTAGAAGGAGGCGCCGGTGGGTACCCCTGCATTGCCGTTAATGTACATTCGGTAATCGTTTGAAGGGTTTCCCCCCCCAACGCCCACAGTCCCGGCGTCTCCGTAAAAAGCCAGGATGGGGTCCACCAGATAGGAAGAAAGGTGCATGACATTGCCGTTGTCAAAATTGTAAAAGCCAAAATTGCTCAGTCCGTTTGCGGAACGAAAGATTTGTGTCCAGGTGAATGGGTCGGGCGAATTGATGACCGACATGGCGCCAAACCCGCTAAAGCTGCCGCTGCCGGTGCCGGAGATGTCGAAGCGGGCGGTGGGCGTGGGAGTGCCGATGCCAACGCTGACCGCATCCACTCCAGTGCCGCCCAAAACGAGGCTGTTATCTGCTCCTACTTTGGCATTGTAGCCGATGGCGGTGGCGTTGCTGAGGTTGTCAGCGGTTACGTCAGCGCCCCTGCCGATGGCGGTATTGTTGTTGCCGGTGATGTTCGTGCTAAGCGCCTGGTTGCCGGTAGCCGTGTTGCTACTGCCGCTGGTGTTGGAAAGCAACGCCTGGTCGCCTACGGCGGTATTGTATTGCCCGGTGTTGTTGGCGGCGGTTGTGCTTCCAAACAGCGCTTCGTAGCCGATGGCGGTGTTGAAAGTCTCCCTGCCCGTCGTCCGGTCGTCGGCGTGCCACATCGCACCATATCCGAAGGCAGTGCTGCGGCTGTTGGCTTTGTTGTCGTGGAGTGCGGCGTATCCAGCAGCGGTGTTGTTGTTTCCGACCGTATTCAATACCAAAGCATCCAGTCCAACAGCCGTGTTGTTGTTGCCGGTGGTATTGGATTTTAAAGCTTCGACCCCGATACCTGTATTACTGTTACCGCTGGTATTTGACGTAAGCGCCAGGTTCCCGGTAGCGGTGTTGGTGTGGCCAGTCGTGTTGGAAAGCAGGGCACGTGCACCGGAAGCGGTGTTGGCAAAACCGGTTTGGTTGGCTTGAAGCGCAAGGTATCCGTTGGCGGTATTCAAAAAGCCGCTGGTGTTGGAAAACAAAGCCTGGTGCCCGCTCGCCGTATTGTTGTCGCCGATGGTATTGGAAAACAGCGCCTTGCTGCCCAATGCCGTATTGCCGAAGCTGTGAAATGGAAGGGTTGCCCCCACGCCATTGTTGAACAGCGCCGAATCGCCCACCGCCACGAGGTTGGATTTCACGGTGTTGTTGTAGAGGGCGTTTGTGCCTACTGCCACGTTGGAGTAACCGGTGGTGTTGGAAGAAAGCGCCGCCGCCCCTTGCGCCAGGTTGTAGCTTCCGGTCGTGTTTGAAAGCAAGGTGCCGTTTCCTGTCGCCGTATTGAAATTTCCGGTCGTGTTGGCGCTTAGCGCCCCTGCCCCCACCGCTGCGTTGTAAAAGCCTGAGGTATTCACCGCCAGGGAACTTGCCCCCAGCGCCGCATTGCTGCCGCCAGCCGTGTTAGCGGCAAGGGCATTGATGCCGAACGCCGCATTCAGCAAGCCGGACGTATTGGAAACCATGGAGCGGAAACCGGCTGCCGTATTCGCAGCCCCCGTCGTATTGTTGAGCAGCGACTCAAATCCGAGCGCCACGTTGTTGCCGCCGCCGGTGTTGGAAGATAAAGCGTATAGCCCAAATGCCGAGTTGTTGGAACCCGTGGTGGCGCTTGACAAAGCGCCCTTGCCGAAGGCTGAATTGTTGTCGCCCGTCGTGGCGGACTGCCCGGCGTTTTCTCCGACGAAGGTGTTGGATAAAGTATTGCGCAACTCCAAGCGGGGCGAACCGCCTGCGTTTTTGCGCAGCACCATGTTCTCGGTGCCGCCGAGGTCGAAGCGGATGATGTCTTCGTCCGGCGATTCTTCCACCTGTATTTTAGTGTCTGCATCGGCGTCGGCGAGGGTTTTAGGCGCAGCCGAGAGATTTGTCCACGAGCCGCTATTATAAAACCAAAAACTGCCACTGTCAGTGTCAAAAACGAGCAAGCCCGTAGCGGGCGAGGCAATCGCCGTGCGCTGCGCCGAGGTCATGCGGGGCACCAACATGCCCTTGTCCGTGGCGCTCACATCGAGCTGTGCGCTGGGGTCGGCGGCTGCGCCGCTGCTGTTGACGCTGAGGCTTTGCTGGATGTTGGATTGGGCGGAGAGGCTTAGGTTTACCAAAAGGCAAATGGCCAGGGTGAAATAAGTTTTCATTAAGAAGGATTTAAGAAGTGAATTCCAAACCTACGAAGACCCTTGCACCCCGGCAATAGGGATTTTTGGGAATTTATTTTTCTACCGCTATACCTGCGCCTTGCAGGGCGGCTGTGATTTTGTCGAGTTTGGATTTTAGTAAATCAATCTCCTCCTTTTGGGCTTCGATGATAGTTTGTTGTTCTTGCATCCCTTTCACCAATAGCGGCACGAAACTCCCATACGCCAATCCGTAATTGTCCACCTCGCTCTCCGGCACGTGCAGGCCGCTGAACTGGTAGCCCAGCTTTTTGCAAACCTGCTCCACCTCCTGTGCCAGGAAGCCCGTCTGCACAGTGGCGCTGCTTTTGGAATAATCCTGCCCTGCCAATCCCGATAGCAATCGGGACTGCCGAATGCTGTCCGGCATGTTTTGCATCAAATGCTCGTCGAACTTGCGGGTGTCGAACTGGTAGGTCACCGGGCGGAGTTGATTGATGAAAGCCAAGCCCGGCACTTTATCGTCGTGGATGTTGAACTTGAAGCGGGCGTCGGAAGGGAAAGTCCAATCCACCTGCCCTTCTATGACGGTGACGTTGGTGTTGCCGATGCGAACTTTATCGCTGGCGTTGACGGTAGCGCTATTACCGATGACGCTGGCATTGGCCAAGTTGTTTACCGAGACATCTGCAAAGTGGCCCAGACCGGTGTTGTTGCTACCGGTAGCATTGGTATAAAGCGCACTCCCTCCGCTGGCGGTGTTGCTACTGCCGGTCGTGTTGGAATAGAGCGCTTCTACCCCTTGCGCAGTATTAGTGAGGCCAGTTGTATTTTTGCGGAGCGCATTTTGTCCGCTGGCGGTATTGTTATTGCCGGTCGTGTTTAAATAAAGTGAAGTAGTCCCAATGGCAGTATTGTTGCTGCCAATCGTGTTGGAATAAAGCGAATACATGCCATGAGCGGAATTGCTGTTGCCGGTTATGTTGGATTTAAGCGCAGCGTTCCCAGTCGCCGAATTGTTGAAGCCAATCGCATTAGAATAAAGCGTAGTGGTCCCGATGGCCGTATTGTTGCTGCCGGTCGTGCTTAAACGAAGCGCATCGGCACCCATAGCCACATTACTGACACCGGTGGTATTGGAATACAATGCATTTGTTCCAATGGCAATATTAAAGTTCCCCAATGTATTGGCACGAAGCGCATTCACGCCATTGGCGACATTGCCGGTGCCAGTTGTGTTGGAATACAGTGCTTCTGATCCGGTGGCGGTATTGTCGCTGCCGACGGTATTGGAATAAAGCGAAGTAGTGCCCAGGGCCGTATTGTTGTGTCCGACCGTATTGAGACGAAGCGCATCCGCTCCCGTAGCTACGTTGCTGCCACCGTCTAGATTAGAATAAAGTGCCCCCCAACCGCTGGCAGTATTGTAGCTGCCAATTATATTTGAGCGAAGCGCATTCACGCCATTGGCGACATTGCCGTCGCCGGTCGTGTTGGAATAAAGTGCTTCTGTTCCACTGGCAGTATTGGAGCTGCCCGTCGTGTTGGAAGCACCCGCCCCTTGCCCGACGAAGATATTGTTCAGGCTATTGAGAAATTCAAGGCGAGGTGTCCCACCTGCGTTTTTGCGCAGCACGAGATGTTCCGTGCCACTCAAGTCGAATCGGATGATGTCCTCGTCTGGGTTTTTTTCCACTTGTATTTTCGTGTCGGTATCGGCATCCTGTATAATGGTGGGAATGCCTGTTGAACCGACCGTCGCCCAGGATGTGCCGTTGTAAAACCAAAAGCCTCCTGTCGTCGTGTCAAAAACGAGCAGGCCGGTGGCAGGTGAAACAATGGCCGAGCGCTGCACCGTGGTCATGCGGGGCACGAGCATCCCTTTGTCCGTGGCGCTCACGTCGAGCTGGGCGCTGGGGTTCGGTGCCGAGCCATCGCTGTTGACACTGAGGCTTTGCTGGATGTTGGATTGGGAGAACAGGGAAATGTTTGCGATGAGCAAAACCCCGATCACTATCGGGCGGGTGAAAATGCGGACTGCATAAATCATGGTAACTGGATTTTTTTGTGAAAGATGATGCCACAAAAGTCCGCTCCAGCAGGCAGGAAAAAACCCCATGAATGGGGGGAGGGGGGTAAGAGGGATGAGGGATGAGGGATGAATACGTGACGACGGCATCATCCCTCATCCCTGAGTTCATCCAACTCCCCGCTCAATTTCATTCGTATCAGTTCGCCTTTGCTGTTGATTTCCAGTTTTCGATAAATATGTTTGATGTGGTCCCGCACCGTTTCGACGGCGAGCAGCAGTTTGTCGGCGATCATTTTGTAGCTCAGGCCCTCCACGATACCTTCCACGATTTGCTGCTGGCGGGGCGTGAGGGTTTGGTGATTGCTTTTTTTGGGCGCAAAATGCTCCACGACTTTTCGGGCAATGGAAGGCGACATGTACGAACCGCCCCGGTGGACGGTGAGAACGGCTTCGATGATTTTGGTAAAAGGGGTGCGTTTGGTCAGGTAGGCCGTCGCTCCGGCGCAAAGGGCCTTGAAGATTTTGTCGGACTCCTCGAAGGTGGTGAGCATGATGATTTCGGTGGTGGGCATTTTTTCCCGCAACAGGCGGATGCCTTCTAAGCCGCTCATGCCGCCGGGCAGGCCGATGTCGAGCAGCAGCACGTGCGGTCCGCCAGTGGCGGACAGCGCTTCTTCGAGAAACCGCTCGACGGTGTTGGCGGTCTGCACAATTTGGAAATTGGGGTTGGTGGCGAACAAGCCTTGGAGGCTTTCCAGCACAAGGGTTTCGTCTTCGATAATGCCGATGCGGATGGTGTCTGACATTGTTAATTGAATATAGATGAATTCGTGCTGCAATGTTAGCCTTTAGCCCTTTCTTCAAAACCCCATGTTCGGGGGGTGTGGTTCAAAAAGCCTTTCTTTTCAATGAAATCCCAAACCCCTCCCCGTACAAAAACTCAAGCGTCGCCCCGATGCGTTTCGCCCTCATTTTAATATTTGCCAAACCCTGTCCGGTCGTTTTTACAGGCTGCTGAAAGCCCTTGCCGTCATCCTGCAAGCGCATTTCAAAAACCCCTGCGTGGCGGGAGAGGCGGATGTGGACGTGGCCCGCACCTGCGTGTTTGGTCGTGTTCGTCAGGAATTCCTTGAAAATAAGATATAGGTTGTGGCGTAGTTCGGAAGCGATTTTCCCTTTCAGGGGCAGGTTTTCCACCTCGAAACGGTACTCGATGTCGAGCGGCGAGAGCGATTCCTGTGCGAACTCTTTCATCTTTTCCAGCAGGTCGTCTAATGTGTCTTTTCGGGCATCAATTGCCCAGATGACGTCCCTCATCTTGGACATGGCGTTGCGGCTGGTGGCAGCTATCCGGTGGATGAAATCCTTTTGCTTTTCGTCCGCCGCCGAATATTCGAGCAGTTCCATTTGCAGCGCCACGCCTGAGAGCAAGCCGCCGACCTCGTCGTGCAAATCGCTGCTGATGCGGGTACGCATGCGTTCGAGGTGCAGCATCTGCGCCAGCCGGATGCGGTGGAAAGTGTATGCCAGCAAGCCCAGCGCCAGCGCGCACAGGGCCATGAACCAAGTGGTTTTGTAAAAAAACTCCTGCACGGTCAGGCGGATTTGCAATTCGTTTTCGACGGTAGCTCCATTGCCGCTTTGCCCCCGCACCCGAAAAACGTAGTCGCCCGAAGGCAGGTAATCGAAGCGGATGAGGCGGTTTGGGCCGTTGAGTTTCCACCCCCCTTCCCCCCTCAAGGGGGGTGGAGTGCCATGCTGGTCAATTCGGTAAAAAAACGTATTGCCTTCCACGTTGGCAAAATCGGCGAGGTTGACCTTGAACCAAGCGCTGCGGTTGTTGGCGGGAAGGGTGAAATGAGGGCATTCGCCAAATCCTGCCCGCTGCCGGAGGAATGTTTTGCCGTCTTTGTCAAAAAAACCTACTTCGGCCAGCAGTAGCCTGGTCACCTTCTTTTTTTGCTTCAACTCTGCCGGGAAAAAAGCGCTGACCCCGTTCATGCCGCCAAACCAGAGCCGCCCCTCCGGGTCGCTGCAAAAGGACAAGCGGTTGAATTCATTGTGTGCCAACCCGTCCGTGTCGAAAAAATTGCGGAAAGTACCCGTGGCCGGGTCGTAGCAGGCCAGTCCCCGCCAAGTGCTGAACCACCAGTCCTTGCCATCGGGCAGGATGCCGCAGATCCGGTTGTCAGGCAGCCCGTTGTCTGTGGTGAGGATTTTCACCTCGCCCGTTTCGGGGTCCAGGATGTTGACGCCGCCGCCGTTTGTACCGATCCATAGCATACCTTCTGGCGTCTCGTGAATGACCATGACGTTGGGGTTGGAAAGTGTAAACCAGGCCGGAAAACGGACGGTGCCCAGTTCCTTTCGGCTATTTTCATCAAAAAAGCCTTTCAAGATGGTCATCCGCTCCGTGTCGAGCAGGTAGAGGCCGCCTTCATTGCTGAACCAGAGCCTGCCTTTTTCACGGCTTTCGAGGAAGTAGGCGGGAAATTTTGCTTTGAGCAAAGGCGGCTCGTTGTCAAATACAACGTTGGTAAAACGCCCGTCGGAGGGATCAAGCCTTGCGAAATAAGTGCCTGTGCTGTTCGGGCCGCCTGGGGTTGCGAGCCATATTTTCCCATCGGAAGTGCGGCAAAACCGCTCGATGGTGCGGTCGAACTGGAAACTGCGAAGCGCACGGCTGTTGATGTTCACATGGTACAGCACACCGTTGACGTCCGTGCCATAGCTATTGCAGGCCCAAAAAATGCTGTCATTTTCGAAGTAAACATTGCGCCCAGCGGCAGCCAGGAATTGGGGGTTTTCATTCTCCTCCTTCGGCACAAACGGCTCGGAGGCACCGGTTTTGGCATCGAGCAAAAACCAGCCTGCATTCTCGGTAGTGCAAAGGATTTTGCCGTTCCCAGCCGCCCCCATGCCGCGCACGGAAATGCCGAAATCCCATGCCTGCAGGTCGCTGTCGCAAAAAGTCTGGAAGTACCGCCGGGCAGGCGTGATTTTCTGGAAACCCGATTGCTTGGTGATGTAAAAGACGTTTGCCAGATCGGGGTCATAAAACCAAGCCTCCACATTGCCCGGCATCGAGCGGGTCGGGAAAGGCTGGACCTGCTGCCAGCGTTGCGTTTCAGGCAGGTATTCTACAAAGGTATCCGGCTGAAAATTGAACCTAAAACGATAATAGACCCTGCCATTCGAGTGCTTTTCGAGGCTTGTAGCGCTCAGGTTTTCCGCACCTTCCGGGTAGTCGAAATCCTTTATGGAAAACACCCGCAGCACCTCGCCGCAGCGGCTGACCAAGCGCAAACCATGCGTTTCGGTTTGCAACAGCCAGGTCGAGCCAGTTGCGTCAAGCGGCACGAGGCTACTCGTCCAATTAAGTTCATTGTTGCGGAAGGGCTGGTGCGGAACCTGCAACAGCAGCTTGAATTTCAAGTCTTTTCCCAACAAATGCACATAGGTAAACTGCTCGTCGGCTGCCAAAAAATATTGAATGCCCTGCATTTCCAGGCACCGGGCGTAGGTGCCTTTGAAGCCGTTACTTTCGTCGAGCCAAAGCTGCTCCAGCGTTTCGGTGCGGGGGTCGAGCAGGTCGGCGAAGGCATCCTGCTTTTCGTATTTGAGAAAAATTTTTCCGCCAGGGAGGTATTTCATCTGAAGGATGAAAGAACCGTGCAGGCGGGGCTTGCTGCCGGGCAGGTCATTGTACACGGCAAATTCGTAGCCGTCGAAGCGGTTGAGCCAATTGCGGGTGCCAATCCAGAGGAAGCCGCTGCTGTCTTGCACCATGCCAGTGACTTGGGTGTCGGAAAGGCCATCGTCGGTGGAGTAATGGACGACTTCGTAATCTGCTGACTGAGCAAGATGCAGAGCGGGCATGCAGAGTGTCAGGAGCAGGCAGAATGGCAAGGCCACTTGGATGCGACTGGTTTTGACCATGCTGCAAATTTAACCTTCCTGCATGTTCTTGACCGCACAGCAGGGTAAGAACTGCCCCCGGACAGCCCGAAATTATTTTTCTACGGCTATGCCTGCGCCTTGCAAGGCTGCGGTGATTTTGTCGAGTTGGGATTTTAGTAAATCAATCTCCTCCTTTTGGGCTTCGATGATAGTTTGCTGTTCCTGCATCCCTTTCACCAGCAGCGGCACAAAGCTCCCGTACGCCAACCCGTAGTTGTCCACCTCGCTCTCCGGCACGTGCAGGCCGCTGAACGTGAAGTTCAAGTCTTTGCATACCTGCTCTACCTCCTGTGCCAGGAAGCCCGTCTGCACGGTAGCGCTGCTCTTGGAATAATCCTGCCCCGCCAATCCCGATAGCAATCGGGACTGCTGAATGCTGTCCGGCATGTTCTGCATCAAATGCTCATCGAACTTGCGGGTGTCAAACTGGTAAGTGACCGGGCGCAGTTTTTCGATAAAAGCCAAGCCAGGCACGGTGGCGTCGTCCACGTTGAACTTGAAGCGGGCGTCGGAAGGGAAAGTCCAGTCCACCTGCCCTTCGATGACAGAAATGTTGCCATTTCCGATGCGAACTTTGTTGCTGGCGTTGACGGTGGCACCGGCACCGATGACGATAGTGTTGGTGAGGTTGCTTGTCGTCACTTCAGCAGCTTTACCCAATGCGGTATTAGCAGAACCGGTCGTGTTGATAAGAAGCGAATTCCCTCCAATGGCGACGTTGTCATTGCCCGTCGTGTTTGCGCTAAGTGCAAAAGCTCCCAAGGCGGCGTTACTATGACCGGTGCTATTCTCAAGTGCGCTTGCTCCAAATGCAGCATTGTTACTACCCGTAACATTGAACCGTAGGGCCAGTGCTCCGAGGGCTGCATTATAAATCCCGGTAGTATTCGAAGCGAGTGCGTGTGACCCAATAGCTGTACCATTGCTGCCAGTGGTGGTGTTGGAAAATGCCGAATAACCAACAGCAGTGTTATCTATCCCTGAAGTATTGGCATTACCTGCACCATCCCCGATGAAGGTATTGTTGTAAGAATTTAACGTATTGTATAACTCCAGTCGGGGATGTCCTAAAGCGTTTTTACGAAGAGCCATAAACTCGGTGCCTGCGAGGTCGAAGCGGATGATGTCCTCGTCCGCGTTTTTCTCCAAATGTATTTTGGTATCGTTGTCCGCATCCGTGATGCCTTTGGCAATGATGCTGCCATTGACGTGCAACGTGGCGGCAGGGGTAGTCGTGCCAATGCCGACGTTGACTGCATCGGCACCTGTGCCGCCCAGCACGAGGCTGTTGCTGGCACCCACTTTGGCATTGTAGCCGATAGCGGTGGCATTGGTCAAGTCGTCCATCGTGACGCTGGCTTCGTAGCCTAAAGCGGTGTTGTTGGAACCGTTGTGAGAAAAAAGCGCCCTCCAGCCAACAGCCACGTTGTTATTCCCAGTCGTGTTGTTATAAAGGGAGTGTAAGCCAATTGCCGTATTGGCATCGCCGTTCGTGTTTTCATTCATAGCTTTTACGCCGATAGCGGTATTATCAATGCCGTCAATGTTATCGAAAAGTGCCTCAAATCCGCTCACCGTGTTGCTGAAACCAGTGGTATTGCTAAAAAATGCCCGGTATCCGGTGACCGTGTTAAAGCTTCCTGTAGTGTTAGCCTGGCCAGCACCCAACCCAATAAAAATACTGCTGTTTGCACTGGGCAATTCCAGCCGGGTAAAGCCACCTGCATTTTTGCGTAGCACCATATTCTCGCTACCGCCCAGGTCGAAGCGGATGATGTCCTCGTCAGGGTTTTTCTCCACTTGTACCTTGGTGTCGTTGTCGGCATCGGCAATCAATGTGCTCACCCCGCCGCCGATGGTCGTCCAAGTCGTGCCGTTGTAAAACCAAAAGGCATTGGTATCGGTATCGTACACCAGCAGGCCCGTGGCGGGCGAGGCAATTGCCGTGCGTTGCGCTGTCGTCATACGGGGCACGAGGATGCCCTTGTCAGTGGCGGTCAGGTCGAGCAGGGCGCTGGCATTCGGGGATGCAGTGCCAATGCCGACTTTGCCAAGGTTGTCAATCATCATGTGCGGTCCGGGGGCATCATTGGTGAAAAAATACAAGGGGTGGTCGGTGGCCGTCCCAAACCAGCCGGCATTGTCACCGATGTAAGTGGACAGTTCGACGCCCCCAAATGTGTGGGAAATACCGTAGGTATCGGAATATACCTGCAAGGGGCGGCTTGGCATGGTAAGGCCGATGCCGACGTTTACCGCATCGGCGCCCGTGCCGCCCAGCACGAGGCTGTTGCTGGCGCCTACCTTCGCATTGTAGCCGATGGCGGTGGCGTTGGTCAGGTTGTTCGACAGTACGTCCGCATCGTGCCCAAGTGCCGTGTTGTTCGAGCCGAGGGTGTTCAGCTTGAGCGCCCGCCTGCCGAGGGCGGTGTTGCCGTTGCCGGTGCTGTTGTTGAAAAGCGCCTCCCGCCCGATGCCGGTGTTCCACTGTCCAGTGGAATTGAAATAAAGGGCGGTAGTACCGCTGGCGGTGTTCTGGATGCCAGAAGTGTTGGAATAAAGCGACCACCAGCCAGTGGCGGTGTTGCTGGAGCCTACCGTGTTGGAGAAAAGCGCCTGCATACCAAGGGCAGTGTTGACGCCGCCCGTGGTATTGGCACTACCCGCATCCAACCCGATGAAGGTATTGTCCAAAGCATTGGGAAATTCCAGGCGGGGATAGCCGCTGGCATTTTTGCGCAGCACCATGTTTTCCACGCCGTTCAGGTCGAAGCGGACAATGTCCTCGTCGGGGCTTTCTTCCACTTGCACTTTGGTGTCGTTGTCGGCATCAGCCAGGGTTTTAGGTGCGGACAAATTTGTCCAGGAGGTGCCGTTGTAAAACCAAAAGCCGCCCGTATCGGTGTCGAACACCAGCAGGCCGGTGGCGGGCGAGGCGATGCCGCTGCGCTGCGCCGAGGTCATTCGTGGCACCAACATGCCTTTGTCGGTGGCGCTCACGTCGAGTTGGGCGCTGGCATGGGCGGCTGTGCCTGTACTGTTGACGCTGACGCTTTGCTGGATGTTGGATTGGGAGAAAAGCGAACAAGCTGCCATGCTGAGGAGCACGGCGGGAAGGAAGTTGTGGATTTTCATCGTTTAAAATTTGGTGGTGAAAAGATGCTCTATGTTAAATTTCATCGGCTTCTTTATGAGGACTATTTTTCGACGGCAATGCCTGTGCCTTGCAAGGCAGCGGTGATGTTGCCAAGTTGGATTTTCACATCTAATTTTTCTCCCCCAATTCTCCCCATTTCCTGCTTTCTCCCCTTTTTTAGGGGACACAACCCTGCATCATCACCTCGAAAATGCCGCCGAGCAATATTTCAAAATTGGGCAGCAGTTCGATAGATGTTCCCGCTTTGAAAAGGACGTTGCCGCCGTTTGCCACTGTCCCGCTGGAGGTGATGACCTGTTGTGCCTCATAGGTTCCGCTCACAATGGGGTTATCGTTCACTGGAAGCGTAGTGGGGCAGGTGCTGTAACAAACTTCAAGCCCCCATGCCTGCAAAGTACCACCGTCCTGGTTTGCCATGTCCTCGACGGTGAGTGTCCAGACACCATTGAGGTTTTCTCCGTCGAAAGCGGAGAGGGATTGGTTGGGCTGGTGCGTCACGCCGTTGGGCGGGCAGGGAATGGAGGCATACGTGTTGGCGCTTTCGTCATCGAAATGGATGAGGATGTCGTCCTGGTCGCCACAAATTTGGTTCAATAAAAACCGCTCTGTGTTGGCGGGGCTTTTCAGCTTGACGCGGAGGTCGTTAATCCAGGTGTGGTCAATATCAAGCCCCACCACGTTTAGGTCGTTGATGGTACCGGAGGCCGGGATGTTGAGCGTAGATGTGACAATCGGCATACCCGATGCGGAAATGGCTTTCGGCACGTCGGCGCTCATAAAAATCGTGGCAGGGATATTCAGCACAACAGGGTTGTTGGCATAAATGGTCACGCAGGCAGGGTTGGATTGCTCCCGCACCCTGATGTTGTAATTGCCGGGCGACAGGTTGGAAAAGGTGGCACTGCTTTGCCAATTTGCCCCGCCATTCACGCTGTATTCCAGCGCTCCATTGCCGGAGGCGTCCACAACGATGGTCCCGGTTGCCACGGTACAGGTAGGCTGCGTCAGCGTGGGGGCATTCACGGTCGGTGCTGTGCAGCCGCCCGTCACCACGACGTTGACAAAATTGCTGCTGAAATGAATGCACTGGTTGGAACTTAAAGCGCCTTCGATGCTCAGGCCAACCAGTGTGGCAGGATTTACCACGGCGGGCGGCGGATTGGCGGATTTGTAAGAAAGGCCAAAGACCCGGTAGGTGCCGCCCGGCAGGGCCATAAAGTTAGCAGTAGCACTCACGGCAGCGATAAGTCCCGTCGCCGTATTGACCGCCACATAAGTATAGCCGTAGTCGGACATCGGTGGAGCTGGCTGCCCTTGGTTAAGGAACACCACATTGCCGCCCGAACTGCTGGAGAAACCGACCGTTCCTGTCGCATTGTCGGTAAACCAGGGGTGAAACACCATGCGGTATGTCACACCGGGCATTAGTGTAGCCGATATGGGGTCTAACAGCCCAACACCGCCGCCGCCTGCCTCATAGCGGGTTGCGGTGATGAAATTTGCACAGGGCGTGGCGGGGTTGTAACTGCCGTTGTAGAGGCTGAACCAGCCCTGTGTGCCGTTGAAATTGACCGTAAAGGAATACGTCCCGGCCTTGTCCACCTGGAAATCCATCGTTGAAAAATGGAGATCACAACAACCGTCCACACAACTCACCTGATCCACCGCCAGCAATGCGAAGCGCCCGATAGGGTCGCTTGGCACGACGGAAAAATTAGTGGTAACAGCCACCAGCCCGTAGAGCGGCGCCAAGGTCAGATCCAACTGTGGCGAACCTGCTGCCTCTGTCACGTCCACTACTGGCACTATCAGGCCGGCATTGGCGACACAGGCAGAATTGATAGTGAAATTCTGGTTGGAAATATCGAAAAACACCACATTGGTAAAACTGGCGCATTCTACCCGCACCCTTGCCGAAGTGGTAGTGGGGATGCCATTTGACAACAAAAATGTTTGCGAACCGTCGTTGGGCGTATTGGCTGCCAGGATGTAAGGATAGGTGTAGCCGCCGTCAATCGAAAGTTTGATGTCCACATTAGCGCAGCTCACGGGCGCAATGTTGGTATTGGCCACGTTCCAGTTGACGGTCACGTTGTTGCCCGTTGTCCAGGTCGGGTTGCCGGTATTGGGCGATGTGACCACAAACGGCCCTGAATTGCCATCCACCGAAAAGGTCAGTTCGCCATAGTCATAAGCGCCGCCAGTCATTTCGTAGTCCCTTGCCACCAGCCGGAAGGTCAGGCTGCGGGAGTAGCTGGGGAGGGTTTCCCAGTCCAGGGTATCGCTGCCGGACAACCCGAAGGGGCGGGCGTTGTTCACCAGATCTTCGAGGCGGGGAATGGTGCGCACGTTGCCGGCCGTGCTGGGATTGAAATTTTTGAAAACAGGCGTATTGCCAGCGGGGATGATGCGGTTGTTGACGACCGTGTAATTGATTTCATTGTCGAATTGCTGCCAGTTGTACAGCAAAGTGGTGTTCGGGTCGGGGTCAGTGGCAGAACCGGAGAGCTGAAAGGGGGTGCTTTTGGGAATAGCCATGCCGCCCGTACCCACCGTCACCATGGGAATGGAGTTGTTGGTGTTTGTGCCAGGTACACAGTATCCAGGCGCTTCCACCCAAGTCGCCACCCGGTTGGCGGAGTAGATGTGAAAGACGTTGTCGGGGTGGTTTCCGCCCATAATCGTGTTGCCGATGGCACCGTGTTCGTAGCGGTCGGGGAAAGGCGGATCGGTGGTGTGTGGGCAGAAAAACTGGTGCCCCATTTCATGCCTGATAACAGCAAAACTGTTGACGCTCATCCCCCGTGCCTTGTCATTTGCGTTGCAAGGCCCCCATCCAGCCCAACCGCCGCAACCAGGGCAGGAGGTAGGGTTTTGCAAAAGGTGGGCGATGTCGTAATTGGCGCTGCCGATGATGTTGTCAGTAGCGGTCTGGTTGTTTTGCAAATCCGGGTCCCAGTCGCCGTCATTTACATAGGGGTCGGTAGCGGGGTTGGTAAAAATCATCAGGTCAGTGTTGGCAACGAGTTGGAAATTAATGGCAAACTCCCGGATGTACAGGAGGTTAATCTGGTTGACAATGGACACCATGATGGGCAGCACCGTCGCTGCCGAGCCGCCGTTTGCCTGCGTGAACTCCCCGGTAGCTGACATTACCATGCGGTGGGTACGCAACTTGTCGCCGAGGGCGAGGGGGTTGTTGGCCATCATTTCTGCCTGGGCAACTGGCTGCGTCTCTTTGGGCAAACTTTGGGAAGGAAACAAGGGGGAGGAAACTTCCGCATGGTGGCATTCATACTCGGCAAAGCCGTCGTAATAGGAAACGTAGCTATCTGAAGCCGACTGTTCCGTATCGGCTGTATTGTCTGGCTCGATGAACGACGTTTGAAATTTATCGTCCAATAGCATAGCGTGAAGCCCCGCCGGGGAAATGGTGATGGCAACGGCAGATATGCCATCGTCCAGGCACTTTCCATGATAAGCAAGTATGTCGGGGTACTTCGCCGCCAGGTCGGGGTGCATGGGCTGCGTTTTGAACATCTGAAATGTCTTGCTGCTGCCGTCGGGCAGGGGCAATTTCACAAAAGGCGCATTTTGTACTTTGTTTTTTTCAAAAATATCAGGGGCAGCCTGAAGCTGATTTGTCAAATCCGCTACCCTGATTTCTACCGGGCGGAAGGCATTGCTTTGTGCGAAAAGGCTGCCAACCAACAGGCAACCCAGGAGGGGAAGGATGTTTCTTGTTTTCATCATTTGATATTTGAAGTTGAGGAAAGTGCTAAAGCTAATTTTTCCATTGCAGGCCGACAAACATTAATTTCCTCTTCTACTGAAATGCTATTCCTCCACTTCAATACCCGCCCCTGCGAGGGCGGCTGTGATTTTGTCGAGTTTTATGGTTTGTGCTTCCAATTGCGCTTTCAGAGCAGCATTTTCAATTTCCAATTTCTTCAATTTACTGGCATGAAGCTCCGATTTCAAATTTTCAATTTCCATTTGCTGCTCCTGCACCGCCTTCACCAGCAGCGGCACAAAACTCCCATACGCCAGCCCATAGTTGTCCACGTCGCTCGTCGGCACGTGCAGGCCGCTGAACTCGTAGCCGAGCTTTTTGCAAACCTGCTCCACCTCCTGTGCCAGGAAGCCCGTCTGCACAGTGGCGCTGCTTTTGGAATAATCCTGCACTGCCAATCCCGATAGCAATCGGGACTGCTGAATGCTGTCCGGCATGTTTTGCATCAAATGTTCGTCGAACTTGCGGGTGTCGAACTGGTAGGTGACCGGGCGGAGTTGATTGATAAATGCAAGCCCCGGCACCTGGTCATCGTGGATGTTAAACTTGAAGCGGGCGTCGGAAGGGAAAGTCCAGTCCACCTGCCCTTCGATGACGGTGACGGAGGCGTTGCCGATGCGGACTTTGTCGCTGGCATTGACGCTGGCATTCGCTCCGATGACCGTAGCGTTGGTTAGATTTCCCGCTGAAACATTGGTATAGGCTCCAAGCCCGGTGTTGTTGGCACCAGTGGAGTTTGAACTAAGCGATGAACGTCCAAAGCCGGTGTTATTGTTGCCACTATTATCGGTAAGGGCATTTAATCCGCAGGCGGTATTATCACTGCCGATTGTATTGTTAAACATTGCCCCCGGTCCGATAGCCACATTGGAGTTGCCTGTTGTATTTTTCTCAAGCGTCGCTCTTCCGATGGCAACATTGCCGCCGCCTGTAGTATTCTCTTTTAGTGCGCTGCTACCTAAAGCAGTGTTAATGGTTCCTGTGGTGGTGTTGGTCAATGCATTGTATCCAACGGCAGTGTTTTCAGTGCCGTTCGTGTTGCTTTTCAAGGAAAACCTTCCCATAGCAGTGTTGGCGGAGCCGATGGTATTGGATTTAAGCGCCTCGTCTCCGGCGGCAGTATTGGAGAAGCCGCTGGTGTTGCTAAATAATGATTGCCTTCCGATTGCCGTGTTATTGTAGCCAGTGGTATTATTAAATAACGTCTCGATGCCAAACGCCGAGTTCATGTAGCCGCTGGTGTTGGAAGTCAGCGCTTTCCAACCAATGGCGGTATTGAAGGCTCCGGTCGTGGTGGCAGTGAGGGCGCTAAAACCGATGGCGGTGTTCCAAACACCGGAGGTAATATTGGCTCCGGCGTCCTGCCCCACAAAGGTGCTTTCTGAAGCATTGGGCAACTCCAGCCTGGGCAAGCCGCCCGCATTTTTGAGCAGCACCATGTTCTCCGTGCCGCCAAGGTCGAAGCGGATGATGTCCTCATCAGCGCTTTCTTCCACCTGTATTTTGGTGTCGTTGTCGGCATCGGCGATGAGAGTGCTTACCCCGCCGCCGCCGATGGTCGTCCACGCAGTGCCGTTGTAAAACCAAAAAGCATTGGTATTGGTATCGTACACCAGCAAGCCTGTGGCGGGCGAGGCAATTGCGGTGCGTTGTGCCGAGGTCATGCGGGGCACGAGCATGCCCTTGTCGGTGGCGGTCAGGTCGAGCAGGGCGCTGGCGTGTGGGGAGGTGTTTCCGATGCCGACCCTGCCTGTTGTTCCAATGCTCATGGCAGGGAGAATATCATCGTTCGTATAAAGATATAAAGGGTGATTAGAGATTGTCCCAAACCATCCGGCATTATCACCAATAAAAGTGGACAATCCAACGCCTCCGAATGTGTGTACGATGCCGTACCCATCGGCTTGAACTTGCAGGGGGTGACCAGGTGCGGTGGTGCCGATACCCACTCTGCCATTATTGGTAATCACCATTGCCTCCGTGCCTGCGACGTCGAAGCGGATGATGTCTTCATTGGGGCTTTCCTCTACCTGTATTTTGGTGTCGTTGTCGGCATCTGCGAGGGTTTTGGAGGAGGATAAATCCACCCAGGCAGCGCCGTTGTAAAACCAAAAGCTCCCGGCGTCCGTGTCGAACACCAGCAGGCCGGTGGCGGGCGAGGCGATGGCGGTTCGCTGCGCCGAGGTCATGCGGGGCACGAGCATGCCTTTGTCGGTGGCGCTCACATCCAATTGGGCGCTGGCATCGGCGGCGGTGCCGCTGCCGTTGACGCTGAGGCTTTGCTGGATGTTGGATTGTGCCAATGAGCCGGAAATAACCAATAGGGAAAAGGCAATACCGGTTCCTATTTTCTGCAATGTGACGAAGATGTTTTCCATAAGGTGAACTTTGAAGGTGAACAGTTTGGTGGCGGCGGAAAGGAAGGGAAAAAAGTAGCCTACAAGAATGAGTCTGGTAGGCAACCTACATCCCTTCATTTGATATTTTGAAAGTGAAAACCCCTTGTATCCCAATGGAACCAACCACTCAGGACAAATGACTTTTCCCTTTGAAACTTCCTTATGGCAGACTTGGAAAAAAGGTAAATCAAAAAGGCAGGAAAAAATTAGGCAGGAATGACAGGCTGGGTGCAAATGGCTAATCGTCAATGCTTTAGGATGATCACATTTGGCGATCATCCTCAATTTCGAACTTTGCAAAGCCGGGCCGAAAAACATGCTGCACTATTCCACCAGCACAAATCCCGCCCAGAGGAATGGGGCTACGTATTTCTCCCGCATCGCCTGCTGCGCCGAGCGGAAGGCGTCGGGGATGGTCATTTTATCGTTGAGCCATTTGCGGTAAAACGTGGACATAAGCTGCTGCGTCTGGTAGTCGGGCACTTGCCAGAGCGACATGATGAGGTATTTCGCACCAGCCATCTTGAAGGCCCGTTGCAGGCCATAAACGCCTTCGTTGCCCCGGATGTCGCCCAGCCCCGTCTCGCAGGCGGACAGCACCACCAGTTCTGTGTTTTTCAGGTTCATCTGGCTGATTTCATAAGCGGTTAAGATGCCATCCTCCATGCCGGGTTTGGCAGGAAACCCTGTTTGCCAGGCGTGATTGCCACCTGCCAGCAACAACCCGGAGCGTATCATCGGGTGCTCGGATATTTTGAATAGCCTCCCCCCGGCCCCCTCCAAAGGAGGGGGAAGTGTTACGTCACCCCCTCCTTTGGAGGGGGCCGGGGGGAGGCCTGGATCCGGGAAGAAAAACCCATGTGTGGCCAAATGCAGGATACGGGGCGAGGGGCTGTTTGTGCCAATGTTTTTAAAAGCTTCCTCCGTAGCTTCATATTCCTTCCGCAGCCTGGCGCTGATGCCCGCTCCGGTTAGGATGCCTTCCACCGTTTTCACCTCCACGTTTGTCCACGGAAGGTAGTTCCAAGTGCCGCCCCGCAAGGTGGAATCGGCACTGGCAAAATCCAAGCCCCGGCTGCGTGAAGCTATTGTATTTTCTTCAAGGCCCGCATTCGCTGTCGCAATCGCCATCGTGTCCATGTCATATTTTATCCCACCAAAAAGCACCGCAACGCCCCTCTCGCCAACTGCCGACTGAAGACTGCCGACTGCCGACTGTTGACTGTGGGCTACCAAATGCCGCGTACTTCCAAGTTCGATGAGCCGAAAGCGGTCGGCAAGGACGCCTCCTTCCGTTGATTGGCCCCGCAAGGCAGGCGGCATGGCGATGGCGCCGAGGTTCAAGCGGTGGAGCAGCCCCGTTGGGGAAAAATAGACGGTCTGCACCTCAGCAAGGGCTTCTTCCAGGGGCTGCCAGAGCAGTTCGTACAGCGTCTTTTGGTTGTTTGAGGTGTTGGAATAAAATTGATTCACCCAATCAGTTTTGAGGGCGTTGCCAGGTTGAAGCAGCTTGTCCAATTGTTTTTCCTCGAAAAGTGGGATGAATTGGGGCTGTCCGCCTCCTGGCAGCAGCACGAGGGCAGCATACAGGATGCTGTCGGTCGGCCTGGGGTTTGAAAACTGGTAATGCACAAATTCAATGGCCGCTTCGCTCGGTTTCAACTGTTGTTGCACGTCCTGGCAGCGTACCTGCTGGACTGACGCGCCATATTCTGCCACCGTGCGGGCCAATTCTTTTTCAAAGTCGTTGGCGGCGGTTTCCAATTCTACCACGCCTTTTCGATCCGACATAGGTTTGGCGTATTCGGCAGCGAGGCGGCGTCTGTATGATTTCAACAGGTTGATTTTTTCGATGGTAGGGGCATCAGCGAGGTTCTGCATTCGGTTAGAAGCAAGCAGTAGAAAGCCTTTGTGGAAAAGCGTATTGTCGTAACAATTCCTGGCAATATTGAAATCCGCTTCCTTTCGTCCCAAAGCAAGTTGGGCAAAGGAAAAGATGCTGGACTGCCGTTCTTTAAAAGTCTGGAGATATTGATTCATCTCCTGTTCGGACAGGTGGCGGCTGGCGCTGCTTAGCTGCATTTGTTGTTTTTCTTCTACTTCCAAGTACAATTGGCCTGCCCGTTCATAGTCCCCTAATCCATTGTAAGTCTCTGCCAGGCTGTACAGGCTTTTTTCATAAGCAGGAGCGTCTTTGCCGAGCAATGTTTCCTGGATGGCCTTGGCTTCTGTCAAATACTGTTCTGCCATTTTATAATTTCCCATGCCCAAATAAGTAAGCCCTATATCATAAGTAATTAGTGCGTAATATGGATCCTTGCCCAATGCCTTTTCCTGTATGGCTTTAGCTTCCAATAAATGCAGCTGGGCTTTGGTTAATTTGCCCATATAAATATAAGCGTCGCCCAATGTAGCAAGACATTTTGCATAATTCGTATTGTCTTTTCCAAGATTTTTTTCCTGTATGGACAAGGCTTCCAGCAATAGTAATTCGGCTTTATCGTAATTGCCTATTGCGGCATATAATATCCCCATATTTTGAAGGCAAATCGCATAATATGGATGGTCTTTTCCAAGGGTTTTTCCCCAAATATCCTTGACTTCGAGCCACAGCGATTCTGCCTGCTGATAATTGCCCATTGCATTGTACAACATGGCGAGGCTGTTCAGGCTTTCGGCATAGGTAGTGTGATTTTTGCCCAAAGTTTTTTCAAATATGCTTTTAGCTTCTAAAAAAAGGGGTTCTGCTTGCTCATATTTACCCATATAATAGTAAGAAGTGGCGAGGTTCGTAACCGTATTGGCATATAATGCACTGGATTTTCCCAAGGTTTTTTCCCGTATATTTTTGGCTTCGAGGTAATAGGGCTCTGCTTTTTCATACTGTCCCATTTTGTCGTATAAAATCGCCAGGTTGGAGAGGCAGGTGGCATAGTCGGGATGTTCCGTTCCGAGTATTTTTGCACGTATATTTCCGGCATTCATAAAACTCGTTTCCGCCTTATTATATTCGCCCATTGCCATGTACAAAAGCCCGAGATTGCTCATGCTGAGGGCGTAATCGAGGTTCTCTTTGCCCGATAATTTTTCCCAAATGCTTATAGCCTTAAAATAATAGGCTTCCGATTTTTCATAATTGCCCATCCGCCAATAAACCAGCCCCAGATTATTGAGTATCTGTCCATAATTCTGGTTTTCTGTGCCAATAGTTTGCTCCCTGATTTCCTTGCATTCGAGGAACAGCTTTTCGGCTTCCGGGTATTTTTGCGCAGCATATAGCAGTACGCAATGGTGGAAACAGGCATTGCCATAAGCCACGGAGATTTTCCCCGATTTTTCCAATGCCAGTTTTTCCGCTTGTGCAATGATTTCAAATGCCTTGTCGTATTGATTGCTCCTGCCCAACAAACGGGCAACTTGTGAGAGGCTGTCCACCTTTTTTAGCACGGTGGAATCAATTGCCTGTGCGGCCATCAACAGCGGGGAAATGCAGCAGAGGAGGAGGAAGCTATTTTTCATTGATTCGATTGGTTAATCATCAAACATCGGCAGGTTTCCAAAGCCTACCGACGCTGTGTTCCTTATTCCAAAATATCCAGCGCCTTTTGGCTTTGCCGCTGGAACGGGTGGTTTTTCTCCTTGGCAATTTTCCTAAATTCAGGCGCTGCCTTTCTCACTTCGCCCATCAGCAACAAGGCCAGGCCCCGGTGCCATTCCAGCCAGGCTTTCCAGCCGGGTTGCTTGTCTTCCAATTTTGAAAAATAACGGAGAGCATCGCTGCCCTCGCCCATTTCCAATAGGCAGAAGCCTTTCAGCAGGCGGAGTGTGTCGCTTTCGGGCAAAGTGCTTTCCAGCATTTCCAACTGCACAAAGGCGCCCTCGAATTCCCTTTCCGACAAAGCCTTCACTATATCTGCATAGCTTGTACCGAACCTTGCCGCACCGGGCGGCAGTTGCGTGTACCAAACCTTGTCCAGCAAGGCTTTCCACGCTTCATTGCCGTCGTTTTGGCCCCGCACGTTTGGCGACGGGTAAGCGGGCGGCAGGAGTCCCGATGGTTTATTTTCCGCCACTGGCTGCGGCTGATCGGGTGCTTTTTTATCCTCTATAGTTTTGCCTTCCTGGGACGGCACATTAAGGATCTTTTCATTTTCCCTTGCCGTGTCCGGTGGCACAGTTTCTTGATTTGCTGGTAGCGGATTGCCTGGCTTTTTCCTTAAAATGAAAAAGTACCCTGCCAACAATATCAGCAGCGTACCCACCAAGGCCCACCACCATCGGCGGGTTTTTCGTCGAACGGGTTCCTCGGCCAATGCCGTAGTTACCCGCTCCCGTAACAGTTGCCTTCGCAATAGTTGAATAGCTTTCCGTTGCGCCTCCACCTGTTGGGCGAACGCAGGGTTTTGGCGCAACTCCTGCTCAAAAGCCGCTTGTGCTTCCTGGCTCAAACTGCCTTCCAAATAGGCTTCTATGTCAAATCTTTTCATCACATTCTGTGTCTATAGCTGTCAAAACGTTCATTGAAAATCGTCGAGCAGCCCCGCTGCTTTTGCAATTTCAATCAACTTGTTCAGGCATTGGCTGCGCCTGCTTTTCAGCGAGGTTGTAGAGGAATAGGGCGTCAATTTTTGTTCGACAATTTCCTTGTCCCGCAGGTTGTCAAAGTATTTCAGCCGAAGCAGCCTCCAGCAGTTTTCCTCTAGTTTTCCGAGCAGTTGGCCCATGATGGCCTCCAGTTCCTTGTTGTTCAGGTAGGCTTCGGGGTCGAAGTTAGCGGTATAGACATTGTCTTCAAATTCTTCTGGTTTTGGATTTTTCGCCCGCAAGCGGTTGGCGATCAATTTTTTTACCACGCCGTTAGTGTATGCCACCGGGCTGAAATCGGTGAACTGGAACGACTGGTTCTGGATGTTTGAAATCGTGATGACCACCGCATCGTTCACCAGTTCTTCTGCGTCTTCCAGGGTCAACCCGGCTCTAAGTGCTGCCTGTTTCACATCATAGGAAATTTTGCCGGCCAATGCCCGGATGGCCAAGGGCTCTGCCCGGCCCAGCGCATCGTAAAATGCACGTTTGTCGGCCAGCCAATTTTTACCACCGCTTATTAACTTCGGAACACTGAATGGCATGTCTGTGAAAAAGGTAAATGGAAAATGGAAGGTTTTTTTGGGGTGGAAAAGCTTTGAAAGCAAACTTACGTCAACGGCTCGGGAAGTTCCGAAGTTTTATAGTTTTATAAACTGGGCCTATTGATTGATGAACAGCCAGTTGAGGCCACCAAAGAGGTGAGGTGTTCGAAAGTATTTTTAAATAAACAAATGCCGCCCTGACAGAGGACAGGGCGGCATTCGTTTGCCTAAAGGTTCGTGGTGGCCTAAGTTATTTCTCTACTGCAATGCCTGCACCTTGCAGGGCGGAGGTGATGTTGTCGAGTTGGGATTTATGGCCATGAAGCTCTGTTTTGAGGTTGGCGTTCTCCTGCTCCAATTTCCCAATTTCAGCCTGCTGCACCACAATCTTGTCATTCAACGCCCGTATCGCCTCCACCGTCATCGCATCATAAGTGCCGTAGGCCGTTTGCAGGTAACCCAGTTTATCCTCCTCCACCAGCGTCGGGAAGACCTGCTGAATGTTCTGTGCCGTGAAGCCGTATTGGATGCCTACGGGTCGCTTTGAGCCTGTCTTATCGTCGTCCCATTCGTAAGTGACGCCTTGCAGGGCGAGCAGGTTTTGCAGCATTAGTTGGGAGTTGAGGGGCTGGATGTTCTTCTTCAGGCGGGCATCGGAGTTGGCGAGCCAGTCGCCTGCGCTGCTTTTGGAGGCGGTGCCATTTACTTCCAGGTTGTTCGTTATGGGTATCCGCCCGATGCCGACGTTGGTAGCGACAGCACTGATCACCACGTCGCCCCCATTATTATTCAGGAACAAAGTGGCGGCAGCGCCATTGTTCCGGGCCATGATTTCATTGTCGTCCATGCCGATGTTCAAGCCCGTTGAACTACCGGTTAGAATATATCCACCGCCTGCAAGCGATACGTCCGTGCCGTCAACTACATGAAGCTTGACCTCCGGGCTGGCGATGCCGATGCCAACATCCACCGCATCGGTACCTGTGCCGCCGAGCGTCAGGCAGTTGCTGCAACCCACGGTGGAATTGTAGCCAATGGCAGTGGCTTTGGTCAGGTTACTGGTTGCTACATCAGCACTAAAACCGAGCGCTGTGTTTAGGTCACCCGTGGTGTTGGATTGAAGTGCATACGCTCCAATGGCGGTATTGCTTTCGCCAGTAGTGTTGGAGTGAAGCGCAGCAATTCCATTGGCGGTATTTTGGTCGCCACTGATATTGGATTGAAGTGTATATGCCCCAGTGCCGGTATTGCCGTGGCCGGTAGTGCTGGAGTGAAGCGCAGAATTTCCATTGGCGGTATTGTTTTCGCCGGTAATGTTGTTATAAAGAACATACGCTCCGTTGGCTGTATTATTTATGCCCATAGTGTTGAAATAAAGAGCACCTATTCCACTGGCGGTGTTTCGCTGGCCAATAGTGTTGGAATAAAGCGCAGACGCTCCACTGGCAGTGTTTCGATCGCCGGTAGTGTTGGAATAAAGCGCATCTTTTCCAATGGCGGTGTTTTGGACGCCGGTGGTGTTGGAATATAGCACCTGTCCGCCCACAGCCGTGTTGAATGTTCCCGTGTTATTGGCTGCCGTGTTGCTCCCTTTCAGCGCTTCGTAACCCAGTGCCGTGTTGTAGGTCTCTATCCCAATCGTCCGGTCATCTGCATTGAACATGGCACGGTAGCCAATGGCGGTGTTGCGGCTGTTCGCCTTATTGGAATAAAGTGTCTGATAGCCATCAGCGGTGTTGTCAATGCCGGTCGTGTTGGCAAAAAGCGATGAACTGCCAGTGGCTGTATTGCTATTACCCGTCGTGTTAGCAAGCAGCGCCTGATAACCATTGGCCGTGTTGTCCACTCCCGTGGTGTTGGACTGAAGGGCGGCTTTACCATTGGCGGTGTTAAGAGAGCCGGTCGTGTTAGAATACAAGGCATATCTGCCGGAGGCAGTGTTTTCGTTGCCGGTGGTGTTGGAAAACATTGCCTGATAACCGTTGGCAGTGTTGTCATATCCAGTGGTGTTGGAACGGAGGGTAAAACCGCCAGTGGCGATGTTAAAACTGCCGGTGGTATTTAAAAGCAAAGCACTACCCCCCAGGGCGGTGTTATAAACGCCGCCCGTATTGGCATTGAGCGCAGACTTGCCGATGGCGGTATTTTGCAAGCCGGTGGTGTTGGCTTGTCCCGCATCTATGCCGATAAAAGTGTTGGACAGCGCATTGGGCAATTCCAGCCGGGGCGAGCCATCTGCGTTTTTTTTCAGCACCATGCTCTCCGTACCTTCGAGGTCGAAGCGGATAATGTCTTCATTAAAGTTTTCTTCCACCTGCACTTTGGTATTGCCGTCGGCATCCACCAACATGTTGTGAGAAGATAAATTCACCCAGGCAGCGCCGAGGCTATACCAAAACCCGTTTGTCGTTAGGTCGAACACCAGCAGGCCCGGTGCCGGGGCAACTATCGCCAAGCGCTGCGCCGAGGTCATACGTGGCACCAACATACCCTTGTCCGTGGCGCTCACATCGAGCTGGGCGCTGGCGTCGGCAGCAGTGCCCGTGCTGTTGACACTGAGGCTTTGCTGGATGTTGGATTGAGCGGAAAGGGAGGTTGCCAGCAGGCAAAAAAGGAGTGCTCCGAATAGATTCCTTCGGAGGAGGAAGTTGACTGTTTTCATTTTTATGAAATGGATTGGTGAAAAGATTTCGCTAAAGGTAGTCTTTTGCTTTTCCCAGCCTGTTTTAATTGTAAAGCAGCGCCGGCAGCACTTAGCGTCTTAACGGCGCTGCTTTTTTTCATTTCTCTACCGCAATGCCAGCGCCTTGCAGGGCGGCGGTGATTTTGTCGAGCTGTGCTTTCAATGCTGCATTCTCTGCCTTCAACTCCTCAATTTCTGAATTTCCAATTTTCAATTCTTCAATCTCCGCTTGCTGCCCACCTGCCCGGTCGGCAAGCTCCTGCACTGCCTTCACCAGCAGCGGCACAAAGCTCCCATAAGCCAACCCATAATTGTCCACTTCGCTGGCCGGAACATGCAAGCCGCTGAATGTAAAGTTGAGGTCTTTGCACACCTGCTCCACCTCCTGCGCCAGGAAGCCCGTTTGCACCAAAGACGTGCTTTCTGTATAATCCTTCCCTTTCATGCGGAACTGTTGAATGCTGTCCGGCATTTCCTGCATCAAATGCTCGTCGAACTTGCGGGTGTCGAACTGGTAAGTGACGGGGCGGAGTTGGTTGATAAAAGCCAAGCCCGGCACTGCGTCGTCGTGGATGTTGAACTTGAAGCGGGCATCGGAGGGAAAAGTCCAGTCCACCTGCCCTTCGATGACGGTGACGTTGGCGTCGCCGATGCGGACTTTGTTGCTGGCATTTGCGGTAGCACCACTACCAATGCCAGTAGCATTGGAAAACGTTCCCGAGCTTGGGCCGGCTACCCAACCAAGTCCTGTGTTATTGCTGCCGGTGCTGGTGTTGTTGAGCGCATAAAAACCGACACCCGTGTTAAAGTCGCCGGTGGTATTGGAATCCCCTGAATTAACGCCGAAAAACGAATTGCTGAAACCGCCTGTGTTGTTGCCTCCACTGTTGTAGCCAAAAAAAGAATTGTCGCTGGAACTATTCGAAGCATTGCCGGCAGTCGCTCCGAAAAAACTGTTGCGGGCGCCCACCGTGTTGTCGGAACCGCAGTCGCTTCCGAAAAAAGAATTGCTGCCGGCAGTGTTGACCAACCCTGCATTATGCCCAAAAAAAGAATTGTTGTCGGCATCCGTATTGGCGCCGCCAGCAGAGGTTCCAAAAAAACAGTTCTGGGTGCCGGTAGTATTCACATCGCCTGCATTTGCGCCAAAAAAATTATTGCTAATGCCGCTCGTATTGTCCGTTCCGGCATTTAATCCAAAAAAAGAATTGTTCGAGGCGGTATTCGCCTTGCCTGCATGGGTACCGAAAAAGGAGTTGCCCGAGCCGGTCGCAGTGACTTGACCCGTTTCAGCGCCGAAGAAGGAGTTGCTGCCCCCGGTCGAATTCAACAAAGCGGAACCGCTACCGAAAAAAGAATTGAAAGAACCAGTGGTGTTGGTCGTGCCGGTGCTGGTGCCAAAAAAAGCATTGTCGTCGCCAGTCGTGTTGGCATCGCCGCAGAAAGCACCAAAAAAGCTGTTGCCAGTGGCGGTATTGGCAGAACCTGCATTGTGACCAAAAAAGGAATTGCTGCTGCCGGAGACGGTGGCATCGCCCGCACTAGCGCCCACAAAAGTGTTTCGGGCACCGGAAGTAATGGCGGCCCCGGAATTATAGCCGATGAGGGTATTGTCGCTGCCCGAAATATTGGAGTCGCCTGCACTGGAACCTATGAATGTCAATCGGAGTCCGGTGGTGTTTACGACGCCGGTATTGTAGCCAAAAAAAGAATTGTCGTTGACGGTCGTACTGGCGCTGCCGGAGAAAGCGCCGAAGAAGGCGTTGCGGGTGCCAGTCGTGTTGGCACCGCCTGCACTTGCGCCGAAAAAGGAGTTGGCGCTCGCAGTAGTGTTGGCGTCGCCGGCATCAACTCCCATAAAAGTATTGTTCCCGCCGGTAGAATTGACCAACCCGGAACTGTTTCCGAAAAATGAATTGCCAGCGCCCGTTGTATTCAAGGTGCCTGTATTGTATCCGAAAAAAGAATTGCCGCTGGCAGTGGTGTTAGCTGCACCAGCGAAAGCACCGAAAAAGGCATTCGTGGCCCCGGTCGTATTGTTGCCCCCGCTGGAATATCCGAAAAAAGCGTTGCTGTTTCCACTGGTGTTGGCGTCGCCACTATCCTCCCCGAAATAAGCGTTGGCGTTTCCTGTTGTGTTTGCCATGCCTGCGTTGTTGCCAACGAAGGTGTTGCTGGCGTTGTTTGGAAAATCGAGCCTGGCGTTGCCGCTGGCATTTCGTTGCAGCACCAGGTGCTCTGTACCTGCCAGGTCCATTCGGATGATGTCATCGTCAGCGCTTTCTTCGACCTGTATTTTGGTGTCGCCATCAGCATCGGCGAGGGTGGCGATGTTGCCCGCCCTGATTTCCCGCCAGGCAGCAGCCGCCGTGTCGAAAAACCAGAAGGATTGGGTGTCAGTGTCAAAGATGAGGAGGGCATTGGCGGCAATAATGGCCATGCGTTGCGCCGAGGTCATGCGTGGCACCAACATGCCCTTGTCCGTAGCGCTCACATCGAGCTGGGCGCTGGCGTCGGCGGCTGCGCCGCTGCTGTTCACGCTGAGGCTTTGCTGGATGTTGGATTGGGAGGTAAGGGAAATAGAAAAAAAGAAGGCCACCAGAAAAGGAAGGGTGCAGGTTGTTTTCATTGGAAAGAATTTTACAGGATGAAAGAATTTTCAAATCTACGTTTTTTCTTTCCGCTCGCTAGCCATGCTTATTTAATAAACGGCCGAACAAAACCCAATCCCAGCCACCTTTTGCCATTGGCAGTCCTATCCAATCAAATTTGTATGCTTTTTGCTAAAAAAAGATGGCCCGCCAGCACCTTTTTTCACAGCTTTGGAAACGGAATATAAAGGACAGCGATAAAGCATAGCAACAGGGTTCGGCTATTGCCATGAAACCTGTTTCTCTGTGTACCTCCGTGCCTTTATGCCTCTGCGTTTAAAAAAAACTCATTTGAAAACATCAGCGTATGAAAAAACCACTTTTACACTTTGTCTTCGCCCTTATCTACCTACCAATTTTCCTCCAAGCCCAACAACTCCCCCACCCCATTCTCTTTTGCGCCCAGGTGCCCAACCCAAGCGGCTTCGGCTCTTCGATGGAGACTTTTGGCAACCACAATGCCAGCATGGACGCCATTCCCCGTGGCGGCGATCTCTACATCCGCTACCCGGACGGCACGCTGAAAAACCTGACCCAGTTGGCCGGATACGGGCAAAACGGGATGCAGGGCGCTACGGCCATCGCCGTGCGTGACCCGCATGTGCATTGGAGCGGCCAGAAGGCCCTCTTCAGCATGGTGGTGGGTGCGCCGACGCAGCAGTACCAAGTGAATACTTACTATTGGCAACTCTACGAAGTGACGGGCCTGGGGCAAAACGACACGCCCGCCATCACCCTCGTGCCCAACCAGCCGGCCAATTACAACAACGTCAATCCCATTTACGGCACGGACGACCTAATCATCTTCGCCACCGACCGGGCCAGGGGCGGCTACGCCCACCTCTACCCGCAACTGGACGAGTACGAAACCGCCCGCACCGTCACAGGTATTTGGCGCCTCGACCCGCTTGCCTGCACCCTGGCCGATGGACTGGAAATGCTGACCCATGCCCCGTCGGGCGATTTCACTCCCATCATTGACCACGCAGGGCGGGTTGTTTTTACCCGCTGGGACCATTTGCAGCGTGACCAGCAGGCCGACGCCGACATCATGTACAATGCGGGCTACGGCACTTTCAATTACGACAGCGAGGCTGCAAATGCCGCCAAATTTGACATTTACCCTGACATCGAAGTGTTCCCCGAACCCAGGGGCAGCCGCACCGACCTGCTAGCCTTGCCGGAATGGCAAGATTTCAACGGCCAGACTTTCAACATCTTCAACCCCTGGATGATGAACGAAGACGGTACCGACCTGGAAATGCTCAACCACATCGGCAGGCACGAAATGGGCGGGAATTATTTTGAAGAAAACCTCTCCGACGACAACAACCTGCACTATTTCAACTCCGCCGAAGCGCCCACGGACAACCCCATCCGCTCTATGTTCCACCTCCATGAATCGCCCATCACACCGGGCCTGTTTTATGGCACAGAAGCGGGCGAATTTGGCTCCCACGCCTCCGGCATGATTGTCTCCATGCTGGCCCCGCCCGGTACCAATCCTGAATTAGTGGAAATCAACCACATCACCCATCCTGCCACCCGCTCGCCCGATGATACCCCTTCGCCCGATCACACTGGACTGTACCGTGACCCGCTGCCGCTGTCGAATGGGCAAGTGCTAGTGATGCACACTTCCGAAACCGATTATGATGAAAATGTCGGCAGCAGTTCCATGCCGCTCAGCCGCTACGATTACCGCTTGCGCCTCCTGGTGCCGCACACTGGCGTTTACCTAAAAGCCGATACCGTGAACAACCTGACGAGCGCTGGCATTTCAAAAACAGTCTCTTGGTGGAGCCCCGACGAGCTGCGCTCGTACAATGGTTTGTTGTGGGAAATACATCCCGTGGAGGTGCGGCCAACGCCACGGCCTGCCAACCCGACCAATGGTATCGAAACCGTGCCCGCCATCGAGCAGGCCCTTTTTACCGCTGCCAATGTGGATTTGCACGATTTTAAAAAATTCCTGCGCCGCAACAACATTTCCATGCTCGTGACCCGTGACGTGACCAGCCGTGACGATGCCGACGAACAGCAACCATTCAACCTGAAAGTCTATGGCAGCGCCCACCAAACCGTGGACCCGGCCATGCCTGACAGCCTTTATACGGTAAAATACTTCCGCTATGTGCAGGCCGACCAGTTGCGGGGCTGGGGCGGGCAAAACGATCCACGGCCCGGCAGGAGGTCCATCGGCCAATATCTACACGATTCATTGTCAACGATTTATAACCTGCCTTCCACAGGGCCAATGGGCAGCCAGAACATATCCCCCGACGGCTCGGTAGCGGCCATCGTGCCCGCCAACCGGGCCCTCTCCTGGCAATTGGCAGATTCCCTCAATCGGGGCATCGTGCGGGAGCGCCTATGGCTCAGCACCGTGCCGGGCGAGGTGCGGGTCTGCACCTCCTGCCACGGCGAAAGCCACCTCAACCAGGCAGGCCAGCCCTCCCCCACCAATCCGCCGCAAGCCTTGACGGCACTGCTCAACCACATCAAAGTCTTTGACCGTGACAGCGACGGCATCACCGACATTTACGATGCCTACCCGACCGACCCAGGCCGCCACATTGCAGAGCCAATGAACGAGGAATTCCTGGCGGGTTTGGTCAATTGGATCAACCAAAACCCAAATAACGACGCTGTGGCCTGGCAATCGCAGACTAGCGTAGCCTGCGGCGATGGCACGGCAGCCATCAACAACCAGTCGGCCAATGCCCCCGGCACGTTTGATCGCCTGCGCCGCTTCGTGAATTTGGACAATATGGACGAGGCCACGTTGAACTTCAAAGTAGCCTACGCCCGCCACAGCGCCGACCGCTTCGACCGCCTGCGGGTACACGTCGTCACCTGCGAGGGCGGCGATGAAATCGTCTATGACAAGGCTGGCAGCGACCTCGCCACAGCGCCCGACCAGACGGCATTGTTTAGCCCAAATGCTTGCAGCCAATGGCGCACAGAATGCGTGAACCTGACCGCTTATGCAGGCAAAACCATTGAACTGGTGTTTGAAAATGTGAGCGGCTGGGGCAACCGCCTTTTCCTGGACAGCATTAGCATGAAAGAATTGGATACGGGCAACCCGCTGCCCACATTTAGCGGCGAAGAAAATCCCTGTGCCAACGATGTGCAGGATTACACACTGACCTCCACCCATCCTCCGGGCAGCACGTATTTCTGGGAAGTCAGCGGCGGCACGCTGCAATCGGGGCAAGGCACAGCGGGCATTTCCGTGCTATGGGGAACGGGCGGCACGGGCAGTGTCAGCGTACGGGCTGGGCAAAACTGTTTTTCCACCACTACCCTACCCGTTGAAATCCACGCCCTGCCGACGGTCAATGCGCCCACTATCACACAGCCCACTTGCGCCGCCCCAACGGGAACGATTGAAATATCGGCTAGTGGCACGGGCAGCCTGGAATACAGCATTGACAACGGGACAAGCTTCCAACCATCAAGCATTTTTTCAGGATTGTCGGTAGGCAATTACCAATTGGCCGTCAGGCCACAGGATGCGCCGGGCTGCGTTGCCCACTATGCCAGCAACCCCGTGGCACTGAACCTGCCGCCCGACGTGCTGGCGGTGGACGCTACACCCATTTCCAGCGGCACTTACCGTGCAGAAGTGTCGCTAAGCTCGGCAGGAACAGTGGCGAATGGCGGGAACGTCATTTTCTCCTCCGGCCAGGAAGTGCAATTGAACCCCCTGTTTGAAGTGGAATTGGGCGGTGTGCTGGAGGTGTTGTTGCCGGGGTGCTATTGAAGCGGTAGCACAGCCGATAGTTATGTTATCGGCTGTGCTACCCATTATCGTACATCCACGCCCATACCTTGCAGCGCGGTAGAGATTTTGTCAAGCTGCGCTTTCAATGCCTTGTTCTCTTTTTCCAAAGTCTCCATTCTCAGTTTTCCATTTTCAATTATGGCCTGCTGCTCCTGCACCGCCTTCACCAGCGGCACCACAAACTCAGCGTAGCGTACACTGTACATGCCCACTTCGTCCGCCGCCTGTTCCACGCCGCTAAAGTCGTAGCCACAGGCTTTTGCAGCTGCTTCCACTTCCTGGGCGATGAAGCCGGTCATTTGCTTTTGCTCGATGTCGTACATGCCTTTCCATTCGCCTATCTCTTTTTTGCCCCGGAAGCTAAGTTCATGCTGTTTATGAATATCAAGATGATAGGTGACCGGGCGGAGTTGGGTGATAAAAGATAATCCAGGTACATTTTCCTGCACTTGATTTTTGATGCGGGCGTCGCTGTACGTGGACCACCCCACCTGCCCGCCAATCCAAGTGACGCTGTTATTACCGATTTCAACGCGATTGCTGACGTTGCTGATGCCGCCGGAATTCATACCGATGCAGGTGGTATTGTCTAAGTTATCGGCCGTGAAATAGGCATTGTATCCGAAGGCCGTGTTGTGGGTGCCGGAATTGTTGGAATATAGCGCATTATTACCGCAAGCGGTATTCCGATAGCCGGTCGTGTTGTTAAAAAGGGCATTCATTCCAGTTGCGGCATTGGATTCACCAATCGTGTTAGAATACAAAGCAAGCAAGCCACTTGCCGTATTATTATTGCCGCTCGTGTTGGAATATAGCGCATAAGAGCCAGTTGCGGCATTGGATTGGCCGGACGTGTTGAGCGACAAAGCCGAGTACCCGAACGCTGTATTTTCGTTGCCGGTGGTGTTGTTATGCAGGGCATCTGCGCCGGTTGCCGTGTTGTAAATGCCATTCCAGTTGTCAAATAAAGCTTCCGCTCCGCAGGCCGTATTACCATTGCCTTCTCTGTTGGAATATAAAGCCCCACCACCGAGCGCCGTATTGGAATTGCCAGTAGTGTTGTGATACAGTGCTCCCTTTCCGTTTCCCGTATTATGCAAGCCGGTAGTGTTGGAAAATAACGCATTAAAACCGATTGCTGTATTATCATAACCGGTAGTATTGGAAAAAAGCGCTTTGGAGCCAAGTGCCGTATTAAACATAGCTTCATAAATATGGGCGACACCAGCGCCGTTGTTATACAAGGCCGAATCGCCAACAGCGACCAGATTACCCCGAATCATATTACGGTACAAAGCATTCGTTCCGATGGCTACGTTGCTAAAACCCGTCGTGTTGGAATAAAGGGCCGCATAACCGTTGGCCGTGTTGTTATCGCCGCTCGAGTTCGTGACTAAAGCCCATCTGCCGATGGCGGTGTTTAAATTGCCGGTCGTATTTTGGTACAATGCGCTTTCGCCAATAGCCGTATTGGATTGGCCGGAGGTATTGGCCGGAAACGCAGTATCGCCAATTCCGGTATTGAAAGCGCCGGTCGAATTGTTAGCTCCTGTTCCAACACCAATAAAAACATTGCCACCCGTATTCGGCAGTTCTACCATGGTATTATTCCCCGATGGATTATTTGTACGAACCACCAACCGCTCGCTGCCCGCCAAATCCATGCGGATAACGTCCTCGTCCGTGCTTTTTTCCACTTGAATTTTGGTATCACCGTCGGCATCGGCCAGTTGTCTTTGAACGGATAAATTGGCCCATGCCGCACCATTGTAAAACCAAAAACCGCCCGTATTGGTATCGAATATCAGTAAACCGGTGGCAGGCGAAGCAATTGCCGTGCGCTGTGCGGACGTCATGCGGGGTACGAGCACGCCTTTGTCAGTAGATTTTACATCGAGCAAAGCGCTGGCAGCAGGCGCTGCGCCATCCGTGTTAATGCTCAGGGGTTGCTGGATATTGGAGGTGGTTTGAGCGAAAAGAGAAAAGGATGCTGAAAAGCACAGCACGAGTGGGAAGAGAAGGTTGATATTCATGGTTCAGAAGTTTTAAAAGAGAAACTTCTGCGAAGTTGCCGACTATGCTTTTCAGCTTGGATGAGTTTGGTTATTCGGGGCGTTTGATTTTTCGCATTATTTCTCCACCGCAATGCCTGCGCCTTGCAGCGCTGCGCTAATTTTGTCAAGCTGCGCTGCCTGGGCAGACACTTGCACCTTCAACGCCGTGTTCTCAATTTCCAATTGCTCAATTTCCAAATACAACGCCCGTATCGCTTCCACCGTCATTGCATCATACGTGCCATAGGCCGTTTGCAAAAAGCCCAATTTGTCCTCCTCTACCAGCGTGGGGAACACCTCCTGGATGTTCTGCGCCACAAAACCGTAATGGATGCCGTCGGGGCGCTTCGAGCCGGTCTGGTCGTCGTTCCATTCGTAGGTGACGCCCTGCAAAGCGAGCATTTTTTCGAGCATTTCACGGCTGTCGAGCGGGGCGATGTTCTTTTTCAGGCGGGCGTCGGAGTTGGCGAGCCAGTCGCCGGCAGAGGATTTGGAGGCGTTGCCGTCCACTTCGAGCGTGTTCGTGGCAGGCCCACGCCCGATGCCGACATTGCCGCCGTCATTGTTCAAAATCAAATTCGCTATTGCCCCATTGTTCCGGGCCATGATTTCATTGTTGTCTATTCCGATGTTCAATCCGTTGGAGGCGCCCATTTGAAGAAAAGCACCGCCAGTTGGCTCCACGTCCGTTCCGCCCATCACATGCAGCCTAACCTCCGGCGTGGTGATGCCGATGCCCACGTTGACGCTGGAAGTGGCACCGTTGACACCGTCAATGCTGCCCAGCACCAGGCTGTTGCTGGCACCCACCACGGCACGGGTACCAATGGCGGTGGCATTGCTCAGGCCGTCGGTCGCCACATCGGCCTGCATCCCAAGGGCAGTATTGGTGCTGCCGGTTATGTTGGAAGACATGGCGTAATAGCCAATGGCGGTATTTGCGCTGCCTGTTGTATTGGCGTGTAGCGCCGCCACACCGTTCGCTGTATTGTTTTGTGAACTGATATTGGAAAAAAGCGCCGCCTCTCCTGTAGCAGTGTTACTGAGGCCAGTAGTGTTACTGTTTAGTGCCATTCTACCAATGGCGGTGTTTAGGCCTCCAACGGTGTTTGAATAAAGCGCATTGTCCCCTATGGCCGTGTTCCAGCTTCCGGTGGTGTTGAAGTAAAGGCACTTATATCCAATGGCGATGTTGTTGTTCCCAAAAATGTTGGAAAAGAGCGATTGGTCTCCAACTGCGATGTTGGCGTCGCCGCCATTATTGTTCCGAAGGGCAAAGCTCCCAATGCCCGTATTGTGCCAACCGGAGATATTATTGTGCAGCGCATGGAAACCGTTGGCGGTATTGTTGGTACCTACGGTATTGGAAAATAGCGCCTTAGACCCTACCGCTGTATTGTGGGTGGCATAAGTTTCTGAAATTGCCCCCAACCCGTTGTTGTACAGTGCCGAATCGCCCACCGCCACAGTATTGGAACGGTCGGTGTTGTTGTAAAGCGCCCGCATACCGATGGCGACATTGGAATATCCACTTGTATTGGAAAAAAGCGCACTTGCCCCATAGGCGGTGTTGGCGTTGCCGTCAGTGTTTGAATTGAGCGCATTCCTGCCAGTGGCGGTGTTGTTGTTGCCGCCGATGTTGAATTCCAGTGCCTGGAAGCCATGAGCAGTGTTGGAATGCCCAGTGGTGTTGGAAAAAAGCGCCTTGCTGCCCACCGCCGTGTTGCGGACGGCCTCAAAAGAGGCCGAAGCCCCCACCCCATTGTGAAACAGGGACGAATCGCCCACCGCCACCAGGTTGGAGCGGTCGGTGTTGAGGAAAAGCGCCCTGGTGCCAACAGCAGTATTGTTGTTGCCAGTCGTGTTGGAATAAAGCGCAGACCTCCCCTGTGCGGTATTCCTGATGCCGCTCGTATTAGCATAAAGCGCAGCGCTACCACTGGCGCTATTGGAATGCCCAGTGGTGTTTGCGTGAAGTGCGGAAGCCCCGTTGGCAGCGTTTTCGTCCCCGGTAGTGTTGGCCCGGAGGGCATCCCTTCCCTGGGCGGTGTTGGAATGACCGGTCGTGTTGGAATACAGGGCAAAACTTCCGTTGGCGGTGTTTTCGTAGCCGGTGGTGTTGAAATAAAGCGCAGACTTCCCCTGTGCGGTGTTTCTACCACCGGTTGTATTGGAAAAAAGCGCTGATTCCCCGTTGGCCGTGTTGCTGTTGCCAGTGGTGTTTGAAAAAAGCGCTTTGCTGCCCACCGCTGTATTGCGGATGGCATGGTCGGGGTCGCTGGCCCCCAGCCCATTGTTGTACAAAGACGAATCGCCCACCGCCACGAGGTTGGAGCGGTCGGTATTGCTGTAAAGCGCCCTCATGCCGATGGCGGTGTTGGACGAGCCGCTGATGTTGGAAAAAAGTGCATTGTTCCCATTGGCAGTATTGGCGCTGCCAGTGGTGTTGGAATTCAGCGCATTCCTGCCAGAAGCGGTGTTGTTGTTGCCGCTCATGTTGAATTCCAATGCCTGGAAGCCGTGAGCAGTATTGGAATGCCCGATGGTGTTGGAAAAAAGCGCCTTGCTGCCCACCGCCGTGTTGCGGACAGCCTCAAAGGAAGTCGAAGCGCCCAGCCCATTGTTGTACAAGGCCGAGTCGCCCACCGCCACCAGGTTGGAGCGGTCGGTGTTGCTGTAAAGCGACCTGCTGCCAATGGCGACATTGGAGAAGCCGCTTGCATTTAAATAAAGCGCTTCCACCCCCAAAGCACTGTTGAAAGAACCCGTGGTATTGGCGTTCATCGCCGCCCTCCCGACGGCGGTATTTCGGGAGCCGCTGGTGTTCAGGTGAAGCGAATAGGCCCCATTGGCCGTGTTTTCTTCGCCAGTAGTATTGGCAAAAAGCGCATCCCTCCCCAGGGCGCTGTTCTGCCCGCCAGTCGTGTTGGAATAAAGCGCCACCCTGCCGATGCCCGTGTTGTGCTCCCCGGTCGTGTTGAAAGTGCCCGCCTCTTGCCCCAGGTAGGTATTGCTCAGGGCATTGAGCACTTCCAGGCGGGGGATGTTGCTTGCGTTTTTGCGCAGCGTAAAATGTTCCGTGCCTTCGAGGTCGAAGCGTATGATGTCCTCGTCGGGGCTTTCCTCCACCTGTATTTTCGTGTCGCCATCGGCGTCTGCAATATAGGAAGCAGGACTGCCGCCACCGCCTCCACTGACAATCATCTTCCAGGCCGTCCCAGTGTAGAACCAAAAGCCTCCCGTATTAGTATCAAACACAAGCAGCCCGGTGGCGGGGATGGCAATTGCCGTTCGCTGCGCCGTTGTCATGCGTGGCACGAGCATGCCCTTGTCGGTGGCGCTCACATCGAGCTGAGCGCTTGCGTCGGCGGCTGTGCCGCTGCCGTTCACGCTGAGGGCTTGCTGGATGTTGGATTGGGAAAAAAGAAAGCCGCTTGCCAGCAGGCAAAGGAATTGGGTGAGCAGGAATTTCATTTGAAAAGATTTGATTTGGATAAAAAAAAGGGTTTTAGTGGATTTCCTCCTTCGAGTACTTGTAGTCGTAGTTCCAATAAGAACAAACGCTGACAAACTTCCAGTCGCCATCTACCCTGCGAAGCACCTTGAAAACCTTGGTCAGGGTGTATTTCGTGCCGGACTTTTCGGCGCCGTACTCGTCGTAGTTGACATAAGCGAGGTCGCCCACAACAGTGATGACCATATTGGTATTGATGAAATCTGGGTGGTTGATTTCGGAACTGCTGGTGAGCCAGCTTTTCACCAGTTGGTTCACGCCTTCCCAGCCCTGGCGCACGTCGTAGGTGCCGTTGCTGTTGTTCCAGCCAATGAAGGCGCTGTTGTCATGTACCCAGCAGGAGGCCCAGGCGTCGTAGTTGCGCTGGTAAGCTGAATGGGTCTCTTTTTGGAGGACGGCCTTGATGGCAGCTTCGTCTTTGGTTTGGGCTATACAGGCGATGGTGGAAAAACACAGGATTGCGAATAAAACGAGTACATTTTTCATGGTTGAATATTTTTTGATTTGGTGAAAAGGAAACCTGCTCCAGGCAAGCCCGGAGGGGTGGTTTTTTAGAAAAAATAAAAATGATACAGGGAAAAAAAACAGGGATTTGCAGCGCTATCAGGAACCTAACTGCCGCATGAAGTCGGCGTGGTCCCATTCGATGTGCAACTGGGTGATTTTGTTGTTTTCATCAAGTTTGAAGATAAAAATATGGTCGCTCCCGAACCTCATGCCCTTGTTCGGAATGCCAGCGAAATCCTTTGCCTGCGTGCCGGAAATCATCACGTCGGCCCTCACGGCATTTTCGCCCTCCATCATCGCCGAGTCCACGGTATTGTTGAGGTCGGGGAAACAGTCAATGAGCGAGGACCATAAGCCCCTGCCCAAGCCGCCGATGGTGCCCCTGCCATCTTCGCCGAGCGGCTTGAACCACACCTCGCCTTCGGGGTCGCAGAAGGAGAGCATTTTGTCGAGGTCCTGTTCTTGATAGGCGAACAGGAAGCGGACGCAGGGGTTTTTCATCATGTCTAAGGGATGTGTGCTGACGTTTTGTTCTAAAGTATTCATTGCTTGAGTTTTTATTGATTGGTAATAACAAGACAAAGGTGGCACTATTGCCCGGCGGTGGATTGTAAAATTGCGCCAAAGTTCAACGGCGGTCCAGAAAACGGAAAAGCTCCACATTGTTCTCAGCATACACGGAAGGCGCTTCGCCCATAAAATCCCTGAAATCCTTGATGAAATGCGCCTGGTCGTAGTAGTCGCCCGCACCGATAAGCCGCTGCCAGTCAATCTTTTGCGCAGCGCCCATCTGGTAGCAAATATGGCTGATGCGCCGCAAGCGGGCATAGTATTTTGGACTGACCCCCACCCTTTCCAGAAACCGCCGCTCGAAATTGCGACGGCTCATGCAGGCAGTGCGAAGCAGGTCGTCCATTTTAACGATACCGTTGTTTTCTACGATGTAGTTGGCTGCCACGTCGAGCGCACGGTCGTAAAGATCGGGTTCCCGCATCTGCCCAATCAGGAAGGCCTCCAGCAGGGCAACTTTGGACAGGGGGTCCGTGCTGTCGCCGATCTTCGTGGCCAATTCCTTTCCGTCTTTTCCAAAAATGCTCTCAAAGCACAGCCGCTCGCCCGTCAGTTCATACATCGGCACTTTGAAAAACGCCGACATCCCCGATGGCTTAAACACGATGCCCGCCATGCCGATATGCCCCCCAAGTTCCAGCCGGTAACGGGTGGTGAACTGCCCCGACAAAAATGCCGGGGGCGTTATTTTTTCCTTGAAACGGTTGTCGCTTACCTTATAGCTGTCGCCGTAATTGATGACCAAAGAAGAAAATCCATTGGGGGGCGAGTCCACGATATGCGGCACAGGGCCGACATTCCATTCCCAAACGAAATAGCACTCCACGAAAGATGTTAGCAAAGCGGAAGGCGGATATTTTTGGTAAAAAAGCAAATGGTCAATTTAAAGGTTTTCAAATCTAACTTGCCCGTGCGTACTTTAAAACAATTGCCCTGCAAAGTGGGAAACAGCACTTCTTTTTAGATGCATTGCATTCGTGTGCCCGCACCTGCCTTGGAAAGGGTTGCCCAAAGGCAAAACAAAGGAAGTAAGTCTTCATGGGCTTGGCACTAATCAATGAAGTCAAACTTATGAATAGGCTTCTAACCAAAATATTGCCACTCAAGGAATACAAACATGGTTGACCAAGCGCCGGTGCCTAATTCGTCGGGCACACCTGGATGTTTGCCTCAAACACAGCGCCAGTTGCCACTTCAAAATCGTGTTCCAACAAAATGCCCGAATCGGAATGGAACATCACCGTTGCTGGACTGACGACCGAAGCATTTAGGCTGGTCAAATCGCCCGACGACCAATAGATGCCAGCGGGGATGGGAAAACCTGTCATCACCAGGTTGGGGCTGCAAACCGTGGTGCTGAAGCTTTTTTCAGTACAACCACTGGCAGTGCCAACGCCATTGTAGGGGGTGATTTTTACATAAATGGTGGCATTGTAGGGAAAATCGCCCGGCGGGTTGTAGGAGGTGGCATTACCCACATCGAAGTTGTTTAAAATATCCGTGCCACCAGGCGTCGTCCCGACATTTAAACGGTAGCCGCTGGGGCTGCCTGTGGCTACCGGCCAGCTCAGCGAGGCTGTCACGGGTACATTGGTCGTGCCATCGGCGGGGCTGCTCAGGGAAGTACAGGCCGGCGCTGTGCCAAAGACAAAAGAATGCTGAAATGTATTGCCTTGGTAAACTGCCTCCCACTTCCAGGTGCCGTATGGTCCGGCAGCAGGCAATACCCACGACCACCACCACCACGATGCATAGTAGCTCGACGGAGAGGAGTGCGACCAGGTTTGGTAAATAGAATTGTCGGGCCGCCTGATGCGGTAAGTAGTGGATTGCCCGGCCAATTGGTCATGGTAATAAGCCGCCATATAAATGGTGGAACCTGGGAGGAAATTATTGGAGAAATGCGGGTCTTCGTTTACGCCAGGGCAACCGTGCAATGGCTCGGCATCGTGGGTCAGCAGGGCGTTCAGGGCCGATTCCTCGTAGGGCTTTTGCACTGCCCACCACGACTGCCCGTTCAGGGAATTGCAACTACCTTGATAGGGATCAATCAAATTGCCCGTGTTGTACGGCAGGGCTTCATAGATCTCGAAATGTAGGTGCGGGCCGGTGGAGCAGCCAGAACTGGCTACCACACCCAGGTATTCGCCCTTGGCCACCGACTGGCCTACTGCCTTGGAGGTCAGCGAACCGTTTTTCAAATGACCGTACCAGGCGATGGAGCCGTCGGAATGCTGCACATAAACAGCGTTCCAGGTGCCGCTGCACGAGCAGTGGTCGTCGGCAAAGCCATCCGACTTCCCGATGATGGTGCCGGCGGCCCCGGCAATCACCTCCACCGCATCGGTATTGTACATGTACCAGGGAAAGGGCCAGGTGAAGATGTCCGTGCCGAAATGGCCGTCGTAGGTGCGGCTGCCACAGTTATAATCGAGAAGGCCCGCCCCCAGGTTTTGGTCCACATAGTTGCTGATGCCATAATAGCTGAAAAACGGCAGGCTGGCTGTTTTCTGCAAGGGCCAGTCAAAGCTGACCACCATTTCCTGCCCAGAGGGCGGCAGCAGGGTGCCGTTCTTTTTCAACTGGCTGATGTTTTGTGCCAGCATCTGCTCGATGCCCGCCCGCTCGGCAGCGGTGAGGCATTCGGTTTTTTCTATCAAAAACTCGCCGCCGCCGTGGCCGGGCGTTTTCGTCTGGGCGAATAACTGTGCAAAAACAAACAAGAAAGGAAGGGCGAGGGGAAGCCGCATTTGGTCAAGGTTTTAAAAAGTGGAAAATGAGATGGTGCTGTATAGCAGTCAAATTTGGCCTCAATGCCTCACGGAAAACAACTCGCCAGCACCACCGTGAACACCCCGTTCACTGCCACCTCAAAATTGGGTTGCAGCAATGCACCTGTGCCCACCGAAAAAGTCACGTTTCCGCCATCCGGCACCGTGCCAACGGAAGTGATTTCCTGGTCGGCATTGTAAGTACCATCTAAAATAGGCACATCGTTTACCGCTAAGTTGTTTGGGCAAAAGAGGTAAATGTTATAGTCTTCTATTTCACCCCAGGCCAAGTTCGTATTGCAGCCATCGGCGGCAGTCAGCGATTCATCGTAGCTGCATCTCACCCGCAACATTTTCGTGCCGAGTGGGGCGTCTGCCGGAATGGTCACATTCGCCATGACCGTGCCATTGGCGGGCGCTTGACCGAGGTTGAAAAACTCGCCCGCATCCAAATAACTGCCGTTGGAATTGAAGTCAATGTACAGCCCGACGTGTTCCGCCCAGTCAGGTCCCGCTTTCACAGTGACAGCGTAGGTTTCACTCACCTGCGCAGTGGGTCCCGTGCCAATGTAACTGGACAGGTTGCTCGTGCCAGGATTGGCGCAGCCCGTTCCAAGGTTGGTAAATGCGCCAAAGGTGAAATCCTGGATAAAGTCGCCGCTTGTACATTGGTTGCTGTAAGTCGGCTGCGCAGCCACGTTCAACACCACCGGGTTGCCGGAATAGTTAGTGAAGCAGGTGGGACTTGATACCAGCCTTGCCCTGAGAAAATAGCTGCCTGCCGCCAAGCCCGTGAAGGCGTCGCCTGGTTGCCAGTTCATGCCATTGTCCACGCTAAATTCCATTGCGTTGTTGCTGGTCGCATTCACGATAATGGAGCCGGTCGGTATGGTGCAGTTCGGTTGCGTCACGATAGGGGCGGTCATCACCGGCTGCGAGGGGCAGAAAATGAAGATGTTGTAGTCTTCCGTTTCTCCAAATGCGAGGTTGGTGTTGCAGCCGTCAGAGATGGTTATCGGGCCATAATAGCTGCTGCGCACCCGCATCGTTTGTGTGCCGAGTGCAGCATTGGCAGGCACCATGATATTCCCTGTAGCGGAGCCATTGGCGGGTGCCTGACCGAGGTCGAAAAATTCGCCCGCGTCCAAATAACTGCCGTTGCCATTGAAGTCAATGTAAATTCCTATCCATTGCGCCCAATCAGGTCCCACACCCACGTTGACTGAATAGCTGGTTGCAGTGGTCACGCTGGGTCCCGTGCCGAAGTAATTCGACAGGTTGTTGCTGCCTGGGTTGGCGCAGCCCGTGTTGAGGTTGGAAAAACCGGCGAAGCTGAAATCGTCTATGAAATCGCCGCTGGTGCAGGCATTGGAGTAGCTTGGCGCATTGAACGTGGCGATGAACTGCCCGAACTGCGTGATGCCGGAGGCGTTGCCAAAAACGATGTCCCCACCTGCGCCGCTCGTCGCCCCGATGGAAGTGCCCGGTTGCGCCGCCCAGGGCAGCAGGTGCGCATTGGCGGTGCGCCTGTTCAGTTGGTACGCCGTCGGCGAAATGACATTCGCCGGAGGCACTAAAAAATTGCCCAACTTCATCGAATCCAGCGGGCTGAAAGTCTGGTTCGTGCCGTAATTGTCAATAATCCAGTAGTGGTTGTCGGAAGTGTAGCCGCTGCAATCGGGCAGTGAGTCAGGAACGACGTTCAGGCGGGTGACCACGATTTCGCCATCGGGATAAGTACCTGTCGCCGGAAATTTGAGATGTACGTCCGCAGCCGGAAAAATTTTGAGCCCACTGCTGATGATGGTTTGACGGTCGGAGGTGCCGCCGCCGAAGGGGCCGGTGGAGACCTCACGGACAGCGTTGCCCGCCAACGAGGCATGGCGGGCAGCCACTTTGTCGGTGATGACGCCAGAAGGTTCGTTGAATTGATAATATGCCACCAGGCTGGGGTGCGAGGCCGGGTCGAGGGTCAGGTGCATCAGTTCCCGGATTTGGTCTTGTGTCAGCGCCGTGCTCCAGACGGTCACTTCGTCAATCTGTCCGCCGAACTCCCTGCCGCCGAAGGCGTCGGAACCGATGCGCAGGCGGGCATTAAAATTCTGGGTTCCGCTGGCAATGTTGAAGGTCGTTCCCACACCGTTCACGTAAAGCGTGGCAGTGGTGGGAGTCACCGACAAGGCGACGTGCGTCCATTCGTTGTCGGGAACTACCTGGTCGGGTTCGAGCCACCAACCCTGTTCATTCCAATGGAAACGCAGCTTGTTGTCGGAATTGATGCTGATGCCCGCCGATGGTCCGCCGCGCACAAAAGCTATCCCGGAGTAGTCATCCTGCGCCCCGTTCCGCTTTATCCAGGCAGTAAAAGTGCCGGTATTTGAACTGAAATTCATGCTGGCGCTGGCTTCTGCGAAGTCGCCGTCGCCGTCGAGTTGCAGCGCCTTGCCGGGCACGGCATCGGGCAAGCAGAGGTTACCGTTGGGCAAGTGGTTGATGAAATTGTTGACCGTACGGCTCGTCACTCCGTTGGCATCGGTCACAGTCAAGGTAGCGGAATAAGCACCCGCCGTGTTTCCCAACACCACTTTCGGGTTTCGGATGTTGGCGTTGCTAATCCATTGCGGCGCAGGCGAGAGCGACCATTGGTAAGTCGCTGCGCCCCGAATTGCCGAATAACTTTCCAGTTGGATGGTGTCGCCGGGGCAGGCGGTGACGTCGTGGCTGCTCATCGGCTGCACGACCGTCGTCGTGGTATTTTCAAACAAGTCCACCTCCCAGATGCCTTTGTTCGTGCCCATGCGCAGCTTGCCGCCTTTGTAAAATGGCTTCATCCTCATCAGGCTGGGGAAGCTGTACAGGGCGATGGGCAGCCCCGTGTTGTACAAAGTCCAGTCGCCCATCAAGGCGTTGCGGTACCAGACATTGCCGTTGTTGGCGCAGAGATAGACGCCGTCGTTCGTGCCCAATTGATGCACGAGGTCGGCGATGGACGAGCCGTCTAAAGCAGCCGTCGTCACGTTGGTCCAAAACACGCCGCCGTTGGTGGATTTGAAGATTTTTGTGCCGTTCGGACCGTCCCGGAATGCCCACCAGATGGTGTTGGCGTCCGTGCCGCTGAGGGTGATGTTGGAAAATTGGCGCTGCGAGCCGGTCAGTCCGGGGGCGTCGTTGCAAGGTGTCCAGTTGGCGCCTCCGTCGGTGGTTTTCCACAAGGATCCGTCGCCGGGTTGCTGTATGGTGACGTAAATCACGTTCGGGTCGCTGCGGCTAACCTCGATGTGCTGCACTTTAGCGTCGGGGTTTCCATAAGTAAAAATGGCAGTGAAACTCGCCCCGTTGTCGGTGGTTTTCCACAATTTGTCACCATTGCCAATGTAATAAGTGTTGGCGTAGCGCGGGTCCCATTCTTGCTCGCTGTATTCCATCTCAAAATAAAGCTCGTTGGGAAACATGCTCACGCCGAAATTGCTGACGCTTCCGTTGAACGCAGCAGGTAATATTTTACCGCCGATGTCGGAAAAATAAGCCATGCCTGCGTTGGCGGGATTGAGGTAGCCCGTCGGCGCTTCGCCCCCGCCCATGCGCAGGAAGTCGCCCGCCGGATAGCTTTCCCGCCGGGCGGTGTTGCCGTTGTGGTAGCGCCCGCCCACCAGCACGTCCTCGTTCCAGCCCTGGTCGAAGCCCCAAAAGTCCGTGCCGCCCATTTGGTTGATGCGCGCCGAGTGGTTGGCGGTGTTGGTGAAAAAATCGCTGGAATAATTGATGCCGCCGTCGGTGGCAATCCAACTGTCGCCGCCGCTCGCCGTCATTTCCTGGATGTCGGGGTGAATATTGAAACTGCCGCAGTAGCCGCCCAAGGGGGTGTAATTCGTGCCGCCGTCGGTGGATTTGAAGGCGACAGTCGTCGCCACGATGAGGTGGTCGGCGTTGGTGGGCGAAGCCATGATGGACAAATCGTAATAACCCTGCCCGTTGGTCATGCTCAGGGGTCCCGAAGTGCAGGGCCCAATCAAATCCGTGCCGCTGCTCGACGCCTGCACCGTCCAGCTTTCGCCCTGGTTGTCGCTGCGCATAATGCGGGGGCCGCTGCCGGTGACGAGGACGCAATACACCCGGTTGCTGTCGGCAGGCGTCACGGCGATGCGCCCGCCGCCGTCGGTCAGCCCGGTAATCCAGCCGGTGGGTTTGACGGTGAAAGTCTGCCCGCCGTTGTTGGATTTCCAAAACTCACAAAGGTTGAGCGTTGGGTTTCTAACCAAAGCATAGACGACGTTGGGGCTGTTGGGGTGAAAAGCGAGGTCGTACGTGGTATTGCCGAGGATGGGCGTCCAGATGTTTCCAGCCGTGCGGCGTTGCAGGCTGCTGCCCGCAGCAAGCACGACTTCGGGTTCGTTGGGCTTGATTTTGATGTCGTTGCAATTGTAGCCGAACACGTTGAACAACTGCGACCAGGTCGTGCCGCCATTGGTGCTGGTGTGGACGCCCGTGTCGTCGCCGATGTAAAAAATGTTCGTATTCGACGGGTGGATGGCAGCGCCCCGCATATTGGGTCCGACAAAATAATTGGTACCCACCGTCGTCCAACTCACCCCCTTGTTGCTGGACTTGCCAACCAATCCTGTCGCTGTACCGTAAAGCAGGACATTGGCATCGCTTGGAGCAACTGCCAGCGTAAAAATGTTTGCCTGCCAAGGCACGAAGGGCTGCGCAGGGTTGTCATTGACGGTCGTGTGTGTGCGCATGGGACCGATGAGCGCCCAGGTGGTGCTGCTTTCTGCCGAGGCGGGCGGTTCGCTTTTGGGCTTAACGTTGGGCAGCAATGCTGCATCGAACAGCAGCGAGCCGTCGGCTTGCACAAATGGTCGCACCGAATTGCGCCAACGGGTGTAGTATTTGTAATACTTTTTCAACGCCAGCAACTGTGCTTTTTGCACCTCCGACGCCGCATCGCCTGCTTTGGTAACTTCCCGTTTCAGGGCCTCGTATTCCATTTTCCACGGCTGGAAAGCTGCGTCAAGTTGAAAGACATTGACTTCGACGTCGTCCCGGTAGATTTGCCTTGCCCAGTCGGGCATATCGGGCGTTTCGGGTAGGCGAAGGGCGGAGTTGGGTCTTTGCGAAAAACCGGCAACGGCAAGGAGGGCAAGCAGGAAGGAAAGGTAGCATTGTTTCATCTTGGTAAGTGTATTGGTGAATGTGTAGTTTGCAAGGGCAGCAGACAGGAATGGCTGGTGGCTGTAAATGTAGCTTTTACGTTGGTTTTATTTTGGTTTGATGTCGGCGATTTGCAAGGCAGCAGTATTTTTTTGGCGAGTTGCGCTTAAAGTTCAACGTTTTCCTTTTTCAAATGCTCCATTTCCAAATCTCCGCTTTCCAATTTCCTCGTGGTGAATGCCCAAAAATAAATTCCTCCCTTCGCATGGCTTTTGTTTTTTCCCAGGCCTTTTTTTGGCGTTTATTTCAGTTGAAATATAAGCCCTGATTGTTTTAATCCCGCTTAAAAAAAATGGTTCTTTATGATTCTGTGTGGGTAAACATCTTATCCTGCCAATCAAATGATTGTTAATTATGACCTGTAAGTAAGAGCTAAGGGTTCCGATAGCAATCGGATTGGGGGCGGCGCAGCCGCCCCCAATTCTCACTCGCCCCCGGCGC
>JBGSKQ010000024.1:0-36449 GCA_041741095.1 Saprospiraceae bacterium | reverse complement strand
TCCCCCCTTACCAGCAGACAGCGGGGGGGATTCATATTGGGTCACGAAGCACGGAAGGTCAACGTCGGAGGTTGAGGAAAATCTGACAGTTTCTTAGCGTCCGAAATGTTGCGACTGTCAGGTCAAGTCTTGACTATTACACATAATATTGAACCCTACACCGACCTCGACCAATTCTTCATCCCCTACGAACTCTAATCTCATTCAATCAAACCAAAACAACCTAAACCCTTGACCTCTATGACAATTGATGCGCTCTTTTTTTAACAGCAGCTACTTCCCCACCTCCCCCTCCTTCACATGCACCACCCGCAATTCCTGCGCCCTCGTAGCCACATCTTCTCCCGCATTTTCCAGTCGCAGCACCCCACGGGGGCACACCGCAGCGCACACCCCGCAGCCCACGCAGGAAGCCCGCACCACATCCTGCCCACGCTGGGCGTAGTGGCGCACGTCTATGCCCATTTCGCAATAGGTGGAACAATTGCCGCAGGAGATGCATTGTCCGCCGTTCACCGTGATGCGGAAGCGGCTTTTGAAGCGTTGTACCAAGCCCAGATAAGCCGCCAGTGGGCAGCCAAAGCGGCACCACATACGGTTGCCCATGAGCGGGTAAAAACCCGTGCCGACCACCCCGGCAAAACCTGCCCCGATGAGGAAGCCGTACCAGGAGCGCACGGAATCACTGCTCAAAAACAGGATGTTGTGGCTGCCCGTGAAATAGGTGTATAGCACCATGCCCGTCATCACCACGGCAAAGGCCAGCACGCCATGCACTATCCAGCGTTCGTATTGCCAAGCTTCGAGGCTCTTGTCGGAGAGTTGGCGGTAAGGGTCGCCGAGGGTCTCCGCCAGTCCGCCGCAGCCGCAGACCCAGGAGCAGTACCAGCGTTTGCCAAAAAAATAAGTGATGACGGGCACGGCGATGACGATCAGGGCGATGCCCCATACGAGCATAAAAATGCCCAGTCCCCCGCTGCTGATGAGGCTGTTCAGGTGGTAGTCAAAAAAAAAATCGTAGTCCAGTGGCCAGATATTTTTGAAGTCGTAGTAGGGCTGGTTGAGGCGCACGAGTATTTCCGGTATCAAAAAGGCAAAAGCAGTCTGGAAAAACATGACCGATGCCGTGCGGATAAGCTGGTACTTGTTGTGGCGATACTTGGCCATCATGCGCACACCCATCACCAGTATGACGATGGTATAGAGCAGGCCATAGAGGAACCATTGGCTGGCTGGGCCACCGTTCAGCAAGTAGCTCAATGGGCTGACCATCGCTATCCAGGGCGCAACGACCGCTGGCGACCAGTAGAGCAAAATGTAAAAACCAATGAGGTAAACGCCCGTCAAAACGCCGAGCCAACCTGTGATGGCGGGGGAAGCCGATCGGTCGGGGTTCAGTTGTTTCTGTTTTTGGTAAAACAAAACAAGCCCAATAATGAGTAAGGCGATAAGCGTCGTCACAATAGGCCAAAGCAGGTCGCCGCTGGTATAGAAAAAGCCAAAAACGATGATGCCGACGATGGTAGCGCCAAGGAAAAAACTGCGGATTCCCAATTTCAGGCCCCTCGTCATGGGGCGGTGGTAGATGTGGTTGTTTTTGATGCCCGGCAGTGATTGGAATTTGGGAATGATGTAAAGCAATCCACCGAGTATGCCCAGCCCAATGGTGAGCAAAAAAAACAGCCAGGGGTTTTGGCTCACCAGTCCTGTGCCTGATTTGGTGGTACTTTGAAAAACGTATTCTTTCACGGCCCAATCGCCGATTTTGTAGTCCCATTCGGCCACGCCTTCGGGGATGCCCTTCGAGGCTTTTTCGGCAAGGCTTTGCTGCGCTTTTTGGATGGCTTTTTTCAAATCGGCAGTGAAGCCAAAAGTGGTGGCGTATTCCCTTCCCATGATGCCGTCGGCTTCGGCTTGGGCGAGTATTTCCTGGCGGTGGTAGTCGCTGTTGGCAGCGAGGCTTTCCGGTGTCAGGCGGTAGCTATCCAAGCCCAGTATCAGGGTGAAAATGAGCAGGGCGAGGGAGAATAGGGTGAGGCCGATTTTTTGCAGCATGGAAAAAGTTGCGGTTGTGTTATTTTAACTCTTTCAGTTCTAGTTCAAATCCTGGCAGTACGTGCCAGCATTTAAAAATGAGCGCATCCTCCCGGATGAGTTGTAGTATGGATTTTCTCTTTTTATTGCAACTAATTCTCCCATGGTAGGTGAAATTTAAGTTGATACATTGCCGATGGGCAAAATAGTTAAGCCGCCAGGTCAACTGCTTTTATCTGAAATGTCTCCAATATTCCGCTCAATTCTTTGAGAAATTTCTCACGCCTGAACCTATATTGCCGTAGCATCATGTCATCGCCGTCTTTCTGATGTATTTCAATCATCCTGTTGACATCTTTGATTTGTTCCAACAAATCCATTGCCCTAATGATTTTTTCATCTGATATATCAACCTGATTCATAAATTGTTATTTTAAAAAATTAATTCAATATAACCTTTTGAAAACCGCTTTCCTGCCCTATTGGGTTTACTTTTTCCGAACCAATGCTCCCAATAAAGCAAGTCTGAATGAGTACGATTAAAAAACCTGTGGTTTCGGGGGTAAACCTTCACAAGGTACGCATCCAATCCATAACGGTCAATAGATGCTTGATTCTCAAACTGCTTTTGGATTGCATCATTTTTCAATTCAAAAATTTCAAAATCCAATAAAGTAACAAAATCAATGTCTTCTGGATTTGTTTTATTTGTCACAAAGCTACCATCAATCCATTGGGTGAAGCCCATTGTAATTAAATGTTTAAAATCTTCAACGTACAAGCTATAACGCTCAAATAGCCAATGACGGGTGGAATCCAGATCAAAAGAGTCAACGAATGTCTTTTTAAAATCCTCCAAAGTCATTTTTATCTTTTCCGTTGGATACAAATGGCCTCTAATGTCAAAAGTAAGTTCTACCATAGTTTTTAATTCTTTTTTTATATGGAGGTCAAACCCCCAAAAACCGCAGCACCCCCGACAGCCCCCGCCGCTTTTTTAGCGTTAAACTCTTCCCTGCCTGCTGGTTATAAATCTCCACCACTTCCTGTTCATATTGCTTGTAAAATTCAGGGTCAAAATTTGCCAAGCCCAGGTTTTGCAGCACTTCCTCGATGGGCGTTTGCTCCCTGATCCACTTTTCGCAGACCTCCTGCCGGTATCGGACGCCCATCAGGTTGAAGCCAATAACGGCCTCCGTGTTTTTATCGTAAACAATGCGGATGCCCTGCCGTCCGCCTCTGGCGGATCCCCAATAGATGGAAGCGTGGTGCTCCGGTGGCTTGGGAAGTACCGTGCCATAGACTTGGTATTCGATGTCGAAAAATTTCGCAGAATTAAACCAAATCCCAGGGTCGTAGCTGATTGGTGATTGATGATTAGTGATAGGTGACAGATTACTGGTGACTGAGGACTTTCGCCCCGAAGCAAGTTCGGGGTTCTCGCTGCGCTCGAAACTGTGGACTAAATTATGCGCCACCACTTCCCCCATCATGCGGCCCGTGTACCAAACAGGCTCAATCGCCCGACGGCCTGGCAGCGGCTTTCGCAGTTCGGCACAGTCGCCGGCGGCATATACATCGGGGATATTGGTTTGTAAAAATTCGTTGACCAAAACGCCCTTGCCCAGTTCTATTTCACCAAAATGCAAAAAGTCAATATTGGGGCTGACGCCAACGGTGAGGCCGACGAAACCGCATTCTATCTTTTCGCCCTTGTTGGTCACCACCATTTTCACTTTGCCATCTTTTTTGTCGCCCCAGATTTCTTTCAGTTCCGTTTCCAGGCGCAGATCAATGCCATGTTCCAAGATGTGGCGGTTCACCATTTGAGCTTCTTCCAATGGGAGCGTGATGTCCCAGAAGTTTTTTTCCCGCACCAAAAAAGTTACCGGAATGTGCCGTGAATGGAACATTTCCGCCATTTCGATGCCTATCAGCCCACCGCCCACGATGACTGCCCGCTTGAGGCCCTGGCTGTGGTATTCCATGCCCTCCAAGTCCTGGTAGCTGTACAGGCCCTGCACCCCGCCGAGGTCTTGTCCTGGCCAGCCGAATTTATTAGACCTGCTGCCAGATGCGATGAGCAACTTGTCGTAGGGCATTTCCCGGTTATAGTCCAGGATGAGTTTTTTGTTTTTTGTGTCCACCTTGTCCACCCAGGCACGCACCAGTTCGATGCGGTTTTTTTGCCAAAACCAGTCCTCATAAGGCTTCGTGTCTTCGTAGCGCTGATGCCCCATATAGACGTACATGAGCGCCGTGCGGGAGAAGAAATGATCCGTCTCCCCAGAAATGACCGTGATTTGGTGGTCACTGAGTTTGCGGATGTGCCGGGCGGCGGTGATGCCTGCGATGCCGTTGCCGATGATGACGATGTGCATGGTAGGTGGTAGTGTTTTGCGGGGGTTAAGGTAGGAAAAGGCTCAATCTTTTATGGCTTTTTCAAAAAAAGCCGCCACTTCCCCAGCGGTCGGTTGCTTCACAGGTTTTACGATGCGGAAGCCCACAAAGGGCGAATCGGGGTTCCACCAGCGGCTCTTGGGTATTTGGGGATCACGGGCCTGCCAGCGGGGCGAAGATTTTTGGCGAAAGGTACAGTTGCATTCCGAGGAATTGCTGTCGTAGGAGCCGCCCCGCACCGTGCGGGAGTGGCGTTTGGTGGGCTGCACCCAAGGGTTCACGGCCAGGCCGCTACCCATGTTTTCAAAATAGTTTTCGTCATAAAAATCCAACGTCCATTCCGCCACATTGCCCAGCATGTCGTACAGGCCCCAGGCATTGGGCAGCTTTTGCCCCAGTTCGTGATATTTTTCGTAGCTATTTTGGTAGTACCAAGCATAGTCTTTTAGTTGTTCGTTGGTGATTGTTCGTTGTTCGTTGGCTCGACAGGCAAACTCCCATTCTGCTTCGGTAGGAAGGCGATAAAAAGTACCCGTTTTATCATACAGCCATTGGCAGTAGCGCAGGGCGGCCTGCTGCGTCATGCTCACGGCGGGGAATCCGCTCTTGCCCATGCCATAGGTGTAGTCAATATACTGCGGCGTTGGGCGGGTGACGGCGTCGGCGGAGTAGCTTTTTTCGGGGTGGGCAGTAGCGTCCGTGTCGTATTCTTTTTGGTAAAAAACGATGAACTCGTCGTAGCCTACTTCGTGCATCCCCATCCAGAAGCTGTCCAACTGCACCTGCCGCTGCGGGTGGCCGTCTTTGCCGCCTATTGTAAAAGTGCCGCCGGGGATGAGCAGCATTTTGAAGGTGGCTTTACTGCCAGAAATGGAGTCAGTACAGGTGGTTTGGGCCTGGTTTTTTTGAATAAAAACAAGTAAAAACAGGAAGAATGCTGTATGGCGGAAGATAGGCTGCATGGCTGTGTATTGGCTAGTTTTTGTTTTGGCAAAATTAGGATTATTGGCGAAGCCTATAAAATTAACGTGAATTATGGCGTCAAACGTAACAGGATTGGAACGCGGATGAGGCGGATCAGGCGCCTGCCTGACGGCAGTCAGGGATTTGGGCTGATTCATTTTGATGAAAAAGAAAAAATCCGTTTCGATCCGCCCAATCCGCCCAATCCGCGTTCCAATCCTGTCTAAAGGGTTCGTAAGATATTGGTAGTCAAATAAATATAGGCATAACTCACGTTAAAATTAATCAACCAGATGAAAACCTGCCCCCAAACAAACCAAACTAATCGTATATTTGGTCAGCGTGTTCACCAAAATCACCTTTATGAAAACAGCACCCACCCACCTGAAGAATGGCCTTTGTTCATTGGCTATTTTATTGTTTTGCCTACCTCTATTCGCCCAGTTTTCCAAAGATGAAGGGGCAAAATTTTACACGGGCATCTCCCCTGTCATACTCGCAAAAGACGGCCTGGAAATCAACTTTCTCAACTCGCTCACTTCCTTTTGGTTGGCTACAAAAGAATATAGCCCCGCCAGCGCCAGTACCCGCATTGACAACCGCTTCCGTTTTACCCGTTTCCAGCAGTTGCTGCGGGTCAATTATGGCTTTTCGAGAAGCGGCAGGTGGGATTTGGGCGCAGAGCTGCAATACACCCATTCGAGGATTGACGATGAAGCCCGGAGTTCCCCATTTCGGGTTTTGGGCGGTGATACGGAAAGCGGCGACACCTACCGGGGCATCAGCTTGGTTGGTTTGCGGCTGAGGGCAATGCCTTTTGAAAGTTTGCCGGAACTGACCGTGCAGGGCATGGCCCATTTTCCCATTAACAGAAAGGAAGATTCGAGGGCGCAGTTGGGTGCGCAGCGGGTGCAGTTGGGTGCGTTGGCTACTTTTTACCAGGAATTCAACCCCCGTGTTTTTTGCTTTTTGCAAGGCGACTGGCGTACCCAATTGGCCAACGACGAACTGGAAAAAACGACCCACACCCCCTCGCTCGGCGGCTATTTGGTATTTGAAACCTGGGAAGAAATGGTCTATATTTTTCCTGGCATCACTTATTCTCCCACCTATCAACAGGTATCCAGCAGCCCGCTGCGGCGCATCAATCAGCAACTATTGGGCAGCCTCGGCGCCCTTTACCAACCTATGGAGGCTTTTGGTTTAATGCTCAATTGGCAAGTGCCTTTCATACTGGAAAGCGGCAGCCAAAGCACGGAATGGATAAGGGAAAGTTTTACGGCAGTGACGTTGGGGGTTCGGGTGGTTTTGTGAAAGATGTGTTTAGGTGTTTTAAGGCGGAGCTTTCCATCAAAAACACACAAACACCTAAGCACCTAAACACTCAAAAATTACAAGTCGGCCCGATGCCCGTTATTTCCTGTTGGTAAATTAACAATTGTCTGCCGTTGTGCTGCGAAGTGAGGAGCATCATGTCCGCCCTCTCCGGCACTGGGGCTGCGCCAGCGGGCAGGCCAGGGTTGCAGTCAGGGGCAACGTCGAATGACCATTCTTTATACTTATCAGGCACATCGTCCAAACTCACTAAACGCCCAACGAAATTCTCATCGCCGCTGGCCCGGTGGATAGTCATGTAAATATTACTGTCCAGATCGAGGTAGCCCGATAGGTGGTTTTGTTGGTAGAGCAGGGTTGTATCTGCACTGGCTTTGTAACAAGTGCTCTGTTCAAAGCTTAACTCCGAGTCAAAAACCCTGATACAATCGCCGGTAAGTGAATCTGTAAGCAGCACAATCCAGATGCAGTAGTCAATATTTTCAACATTCAGCCAGGCATTTTCTATGCTGGGCGGGAAATCCGCTGGTACGGTGGGGATGATGATTTCCGGTATGGTCGGGAAAACGTAATCTGGATTGTCTTTGTAAAAACTGGCGTCTTCCACATCGAGGTCCAGGGAGACGAAGTCGGCGCAATCAGGATCTTCTACCCGCACCTCCACGATGCCAGCAGCATCGTCGGGCACTCTTGCCACCAAGCCCATATTTTCAGCAAATCTCGTTTCCACTTCTTTTCCTTCAATATAAATTCTCCTGCCCTCCAAAGCGCTGGGCGGCTGGGCAGTGATGAGTATTTCGTTGCCGGCTTCTGTTTTGCTGGTAGTAATTCGGAGGCCGAACACCGAGTCGCAGTCTGGATTGCAGGAAAGCCCACCAAAGATGGCAAGGGCAGACAGGAATGCGGGTAAACATTTGGTCATGGTTACATTTTTTAGAAAAGTCACTTTGTGAATGATGAACTATAAATAGCTTGTCCCGAATTTACTTCGGGAATGAATGATGAACTTGCAACACATTAATTAACAGGTTTTTGTAAATCAATGTGGCCTATATTATTTTTCCAATTTCGCTTAGAAATTTTCTTTCAGTAAACGGATTATCTGTTGGGTTTTTTCTTCGAGTGCGGTGATATAAGGAGCGAGATTAGGCAAGGCTTTTTCTGCGCCATCTTTGGCATCTTTCGAGGCGGCAGTCCTGCCTTTTTGTTTGGATAAAAACTGTTTTAAATTGTCGTTGACGGAAAATTCCAAGGGGTAAATGCCTTTTGTGTGAACATCATTCAAAAGGTATTTGTAAATGGCTTCCAGTTCATCGGCCAGGGCAGGGTCACTCCATTGGTTCGCCACGCCGACCACGTTGTTGTCCCCTTCATTGAGGATGCGGTTGCGGGCGGCGTTATAGTTTTCGATCACCTTGTACAATTCCTCCCTGGCACCGGGGTTGAGGAAATAGGTAGAAACCCGCTCCGGCAACACCATGTCACGCAGGTTTTTCAATTGGTCAAGATATTCGTTCAGGCCCGATGAAATGTTGTCAAACTGCTCTTTTTGCTGGAGGTATTTTTCCTGGAGGGCCACTAAAAGTTGTTGTTCCAATGAGGCCACCTTACGTTCCAACTCCTCAATTTTCAGTTGTTTTTCAGCCAATTGGATGTTTTGTTTTTCCAACTCCCCGCTCAGGTTTTCTACTTGGTTTTCATAAAACAAAATGGTGTCGAGCATGGTCTGGTGCAGCCGCTCCAACTGGCGCTTGTCCAATTGCCTGCCTTTTTCCAACTGTTTGACACGGCCGCCGAGGGCGTCCACTTTTGCCCTCAGTTTTTCATTTTCTACGGCGCAAACCCGAATGTTCAAATCGCCTGGATATGGCAAGTTGACCCGCCCTGCGTAGGGGTCTATCATCGGATGGGGGCAATTTTCCAGCAGGATGGTCACGTATTCTTTGTCGGCGGGGATGTTGAGGCGGAAGCTGCCATCCGGTTTGGTCACATCCACGCTCTCGCCCACGATTTTCACGCTGATGTTGGGCACCCCTTCGGCACGGCCTTCGGCGACCTTCACCACTTTGCCACGCAATTCTATAATTTGACTGAAAATCAGCGGCTGGAAAAGGAAAAATATAAGGAAAGGCAGGATGTTACATTTGGCACTCATAGGGGGTCACATAGTTTTATTCATTCAAATATAAAGTGATAGACAGACAATTCCAACTTGCTACCTGGGCAGGGTATATAGGCTGAGGTTTTCAGGGACAAGGCGGATGGTTTCAGTTTTTTCTTTGCCGTCCACCGCTACCCGGAAATTTACCTGCTTGAAAAGAGAAGACGAATCCACTTCCAAGGTGAATTTGCCATTGGCATCTGCTGCCGCCGTGAATGTTTTTCCCAAATATTCAACAGCCAAGGTGGCATTGGCGGCAGGCTTCCCGTCAAAATAGATGACCTGTCCCTGCATTTTTTGCAGAGGTGCTTGCCGTGCCTCGCTTTTTTCGGCAGCATTGGCTCCTTTTTTTTGAAAAAGATTCGGTACAAGTGCCACGCCCAACAACAGCAAAACCGCCAAGGCCCACCACCATGTTTTTTTACCCTGCCCGCTTTGGGTTGTAGCTGTGGCATTTTGATTGGATGCTACCTCCACTACCTGCTGCCGGGGGGCTTCGTTCCGTTCAATCTGCTCCGCCAGGCCGACGATGCTCTTGGAGATCTTGGCCCATTCCAGGCGTTCCTCGTTCAGGCTGAGCACGCCCTCAATAGAATTGTGCTGCAAGGTTTCCAGGCGGTTTTTCAACAATAGAGCGGAATTGTAATGCTCCTTGTGCGATTCTTTGGCCAAGGCCAGCAGCAAGTTGGCGGCATCCTCGGTGTCGCCGTTTCCCAATAGTTCCCTGATTGTTTCCAATGTCTGTGCTGAATCCATTGCTTGCCTGGCTTTTATAAAAAGGAAACCAATGTAAGGACTTTCTTTTCAATTAGCTAAAAATCAGGTGTTTAAAAATAGTATTCCGTATTTTTTAGCTTTGTAACGTAATATTTAGCTACAAAACCAATAAAATAGTTGCTTGGCTGAAAATTAAAAATTACCTTTGCCTTAGTTCACTAAAAAGCGGAAAAATGATGATGCAATTGACCAAAGCGGAAGAAGAAATCATGCAGGTAATCTGGCGGCTGGGCCGCTGCCTCGTCAGCGACATCCTGCCGATCGTCGAGGAGCAGCGGGGCGAAAAAACGCCGCAAAGCACCATCTCCTCCATCGTGCGCATCCTGGAGGGCAAGGGCTTCGTGTCGCACAAGGCTTATGGGCGCACCTACGAATATTTCCCCGCTGTTTCCAAAGAAGAATACAGCAAGTCCACCCTGAGCCGTTTCGTGTCCGACTACTTCGAGGGTTCCATGAGCAACCTCGTCTCCTTTTTGGTAAAAGAAGAAAAACTGGACAAGGACGAGCTGTCGGATTTGATTGAAAAAATGAAAGATTGACCATTTCAAACAACACACCATGCTGGCTTATCTACTCAAAGTCACAATATGCTGGGCGGTGTTTTACCTGCTCTATCACCTGCTGCTGGGCAAGGAGACTTTTTTCCGCCTGAACCGCTGGTACTTGCTCGCTACGGTGCTGCTGGGCCTTGCTTTTCCGGCCATTGAACTGGACTTGATTTTTGGGCCGGAAGAGGTGCCGCTGTATTATTTGCAGCCTATCACCGTTGGGGTTGATCAATTGCAAACTATCATTGTTACTGCCTCGGCGGAGGAACGGCCTATTGATTTTTGGCAAATATTGGTGTGGATATACTGGGCCGGTGTAGCGGTTGCAATGCTAAGGTTTGGCTATGGCCTTTTCCAAATATTTAAACTGTACAGGACGGGCCAGCGGAGGCGGGAAGCTGCCTATCGCTTCATTGCTACACCCTTGCCTCACGTGCCTTTTTCCTTTTTTAAAAACCTCTTTTGGAGCAAATATTTTGAAGTGGGAGAAGAAGACCGCCATCACATCGTGCGGCACGAAGAAGCCCATATATTCCAATGGCATAGTATGGATGTGCTGCTGCTCGAACTGGCAGGCGTGTTCTGCTGGTGCAGCCCGCTCATTTACTTGTATAAAAAAGCTGTGAAAACTACCCACGAATACCTCGCCGACGCTTATGTAACGGAGGGTTTCAACAAAAAACAATACGGCCGTTTGTTGCTCAGGCAGTCGCAGTCCGGAATGCAGATTGCCATTTCCAACTCCCTTTTTTCTTCACAATTAAAAAAACGTATTGTTATGATGACTAAAACAAGATCATCGCAATGGGCCACCTTGAAATACCTGGCCGCCCTGCCAATTGTGGCCGTGCTTTTACTGGCATTTTCTTTTGTCGAAAATCCTATCAACCCCATGCAATCGTTGGAGCTTCAGCGAGGCGGGCTTGAAAATTTTCCTACAATGGAAATGCCCGCTGCCAAGGACACGATACCCGAACGAAAAGCTGGTACAAATGAAAAGGCCGCCCCCGCAACGGCTGCCAATGATGTACACCAGAAAGTGGACGAAATGCCCCGCTTCCCCGGCTGCGAAGAAATCGCCGATGCCAACGAGCGCAACGAGTGCGCCCAGACGGAGCTGTTCAATTTTATTTTTAAAAACCTAAAATACCCCGCAGCGGCCAAGGAACAAGGCACGGAAGGCATGGTGGTTGTCAAATTTGTCATCGAAAATGACGGCAGCATTTACGACGCCGACATCCTGAAATCCGTGGGAAATGGCTGCGACGAAGAGGTGCTTCGCCTCATTCAAATGATGCCCAACTGGATTCCTGCTAAGAAGGGTGGTAAAAATGTTGCGATGGAATTCCATCTCCCTATCAAATTTAAGCTGGATAGTGGAGCGGAAAAAACCGTACAGAAAGAAGTGGACGAAATGCCCCGCTTCCCTGGCTGCGAGAGTGCCGACGATAAAGTTGCCTGTTCGAACAACAAGCTGATCAATTTCATTGGAGAAAATTTGAAATACCCTGAAAAGGCCAAAAACGCAGGCGTGGAGGGCATGGTCGTCGTGAAATTTGTGGTCGGCGAAGACGGCAAACTGTATGATTTTGATGTAAAAAAAGGAATCGGCGGCGGCTGCGATGAGGAGGCCCTGCGGGTCGTGCAGCAAATGCCCGAATGGGTGCCGGGCCAGAAAGACGGCAAACCTGTAGCTACCGAGATGAACCTGCCTTTCAAATTTGCCCTCGATAAAAATGCGGCGCAAAAAGCCGAAATCTTCGAGGTTTTTCCCAACCCTTCCAATGAGCAGGGTTTCAACGTCCGCTTCAAAGCTCCCGCCGGGAAGCTGTCACTCGTTTTTTACGATGCCAATAAAAAAGGCGACGTGATCGAAAAGGAATTCCCGAAATATGACGGTACGGAACAAACCGTCCGCATCGGCACCAGCGGCCTTTTCAGCAACGGCGTCTCAAAAGGCACCGCTTTTGTGGGCCTTTATGACGAAAAGGGGAATGTGCTGGGAAGTACGACGGTGGTGGTGCAGTGAGTTGTCAAGAAAGACATTGAAAATAAAAGCGGGGAACGGATTTTGAATCGCTCCCCGCTTTTGTTGTTAAGTATTGCTGCTACTGACAAGTCGTAATCACCGCCTCAAAAACGCCCCCCAAATCCGCCGTAAAACCCGCCTGCAATTCAATGCCCGTGTCCGATTTAAACTCCACCGTGCTGCCGTTGGCAACGGTGGACATGCCGGAAATCAAAATGCCTTGCGAGCGATACGTGCCAGTCGCCAGCGTCATGTTGTTCAGCGTCAGGTTGGGAAAACACGCCATCGTGTTGGACAGGGAGACGCCGGTCGGCGAATAAACCAAACTGCAAGCGCCGCACAAGGCGGGGAAATTCACGGTAGTGAATTGCGTGCTGCCGGAGTTCCCGGTGAAACTTAGCAACTGGTGCGTGCCGCCCGGCACGGTGCCGCCTGCCAGGATGTTCAGGACGCCGCCCGTCAAACCGGCGTTGCCGCTCACCGACACGAGGTCTTTGGAGACTACCCCGCCTGTTTCGCTGATTTCCATTTTCAAAGTGCTGGCGTTGAAATCCTCGGCGTCGTTGAACGTCATCGTACCTGCCGAGTAGCCTGGGGAAAGCGTGCCGCCGTTGTTGAAAAAATTGGCGGCGGGCACGTTGCCTGAGCCATTGATGACGCCGCCCGTGTTGTTGAAAAACGTGCCGGTGTTGGAAGTCATCAGGTTGGTCACCGGCACAAGACTGCCGATGGTGACCGTGCCGGAATTTAGGAAGGTGCCAGTATTAAGCCGAATGCCTGCATTCCCTGCCCGGTTGATGGTGAGCTGCCCGCCGACGTTGTTGCTGAACGTGCCCTCGTTGATGATGCCGTAATTCCCCACGCCGGAAGCTACGCCGATGTTGACGGAACCGCCGTTCAGCACCGTGCCGAGGTTCCAAAAACCTTGCGAGCCAGCGCCGTCCACCGCCAAAGTTCCTGAAACTGAAATGTTGAGTATCGCTCCGCTCCCCAGGAAGATTGACCTGGCGACCGCTCCGGCTGCGCCGACGACGGGGTCGTTGGCAACGTTGGGGATGACGGCTGCCGAGCTGGCTGTGGGCACGCCTGCCGACCAGTTGCCAGCGTTGAACCAATCGGTGTTGACGGCGCCCGTCCAGTTGTTTTGGTTCAAATTCAGGTCTGCGTTGGTGATGGAAAATAGCGAGATGGTGGTCAGCCCGGTGACGGTCAACTGGTTGGTGGCGGTGTTTGCGGCAGCGCCGAGGTCGTTCCAGGTGCCGTCGAGCAAGGTTTGTTTTTGGGCGAGGTCGAACTGTGCGTCCATTTCTCCCACCGAACCCAGCAGCGCCTCGTCGTAATTGAACGCCAGGTCGTACGTGTAGCCGCTGCCGCCGGTGGCGTCCAACTGCAAATAAGCCTTTATGAAATTGGCGGAGCCGATGCCCGATTGCCCGCCGTTGCTGGGGTCGGGAGGCGTCACGTCGGTGAAGTAGGAAGCGCAAATCTGCGAAGGCAGCGCCCCGCCTGCTCCGAAAGTGAGCGTGGCAATGGTGCGTTGCCCAATCACCACGTCATTCGCTCCGACGACCGGAGTGAAACAGATGAGCGTGGGCGGAACCAAGCTTGCATTCACCGAAAACTCGTCCGCCCCGATGTCGGGAGCGCCATTGGCGACGGCGGTGCTGCGGTTGGCGGAGGCGCTGCCGAAGTCTTCGGTAACGCTGGTTTGTTTGCCTTTGCCGTTCACGTTCCAGCAGTTGGGGTTGGCGTTGTCAATGAAAAGATTGTCGGGGGCGGTGAAACCGGGGTCGCCGGTCACGGAGGAGGCGTCTTTGCCGGTGGCTGTTTTCCAGTCGGAAAGCGTGGTCTGGTCGCCGCCGAGGTAGCCGAGCACGCCTTGCGTTCCGCTTGCGAAGTAGTCGTTGTAGTTGATTTCGGCGAAAATCGAGGCGGGCGCTAAGGAGTGTATGGCATAGCTCTTTGCCGCCGGTTGGTTGGCGTTGACGAGGTTGTTGGCGAAAATATTGTTCCGAATGGTCAACGACGAGGCAACGTTGGTTATTCCTACGGCCAGGGCGACGCTAAAAAAGCCGTTGGCGCTGCCGGCGTAGCTGCCCGAACCCAAATTGACGGAGTTGTATTCCAAGGTTATGCCGCCGGTGCCGACGCCTGAAATTCTGATACCCGTTATGGAGTTATGCACAGAACTGTTGCCATTCCCCCGGATGTCGGAGACCACGTTGTTCACGATGGTCAGGTTGCTGGCATTGACAAAGGGGAGAATTGCCATGCCGGTGGCACCTATATCTTGCGTACCGACGTAGTGAATGCCTCGGATTTCGTTGCGGGAAATCGTGCTGTTGACAAACCCGTTGAAAACGTTGATGCCATTCGGACCACCATTGCTGCTGATGATGTTGAAAATGGTGTTTTGCGAAATGCTCGCCCCGGTTGCCCGTGCAACGTCCAAGCCGGTAAGTGTAACGTAGTTGGCTGGGGTATTCGAGCCAATAGCGTTTTGCACAATCGTCAGGTTATCGTTCAATCCGGCAGTGGTTCCCCTGGCGAAAATGCCTATGCGAGCCTTCGTGACGGCGTTGTTCTGGATGGTCAGGTTGTCGTTGTCCTCGCCGAAAGGGGTTGAGTTGATACTCGTACCTGCCGCGATGATACCGTAAGTTGTATTCGTGTTGCTGCCTGCGGAAATGTTGCAGTTTTTGACAGTGTTGTTGGTAGCGCCGGTGCCTGTGCCTAAACTGGCAATCCAAATGACGGCAGTCCTGGTGCTTGTGTCGGTGTTGATAATGCTCAGGCTGCGGTCTGTGCCGCCGGAGTTGGAGCCGTCTATCGTCACCCGGTCAGCGCCGTTCAGTTTGATGACGGCGGTGGAGATATTGCCGGAAATGGTCGGCGTTGTGCCTGCGGCGGGTTTGATGGTGAGCGTGTAGCCGCTGCCTAAGAATTCCGCCCACTGGTTGAAGCTCGCCTCCGCCGTTTCGGTGGTGCCGCCCGCAAGTATGCTCAGGTTGACATTGCCTTTCAAACCTCGCACGTTCATTTCGTCGGCGGCGGATTTGAGTTTTGGGTACGTGCCCCCGGTGCCGACCGTGTACGTGCCAGACATGGGTCCCAAAATCAATCGGTTGCCCGCCGGAGCCGTGACCGTCGGGACGTGCGTGTTTCCTCCGACTACGAAAGCCGTGCATTGTGCGTCAATCACGTTCCCTTCGACAGCGCCCGTCGTCACGTCGTAAGTCAGCCAAAAATGGTTCGTTCCTTCCGCCAAAACCACCGAACCGGTGAACGTGAACGTACCGGCGGGCGAGGCTTGCGTGCCGCCGAACTGGATATTCGTCGCAAACGTGCCGGAGGTGCCGGTGAACCAAAGCTTGGCGTTGGCGATGTCGGCGGTGGAAGTGGTGCCGGTGGTGTTGACGGTGAAACTCGTGGCGCTGAGCGCTGCGCCGGAATTGGTGGTGACGATTTGAATGTCAATGACGTCGTTGTGCGTGGTGTTTTGGGTCACGATGAAGGCGTTGTTTTGGGCGACCGTGCAGGAGGAATAAGTCATGCTGGCGGCAGGCGTGCAGGCGCATTCGTCCGCGCCGATGTCGGGGGGATTGTTTCGGGTGTTGCCGTCGAAATCGGTGGTGATGGCGACCGCAGTTCCGCCCGACTCGAGCGGGGTGGCAGTACCCGTATTGAGATGCAGGTCGGTGGCGGAGGTGAAAGGCGGGTTGGCATTGAGCGAATAAATGTCCTTGCCGGTAGCAGCCTTCCAGTCGTTCAGCGTCGGGCGGTCGCCATCTAAGTAGCCGAGCACGCCCTGCGCTCCAGACACATAGTAATCGTTGTAATCCAGCACGGTGAAGGCAGTGGCGGGCGAAAGGCAATAGACGGCATACGTCTTTGCCCCGGCGTGGTTGGTGTTGAAGAGGTTGGTAGCGAAGACGTTGTTCTGCAAAGTCAGCGCCGATGTGCCATTTTCGACGAAAAGGGCGGCGCTCCTCGTCGCCGAAGCGTAACCTGCGAAACTGCCCGAACCCAAATTGACGGAATTGTATTGCAAGGTGACGCCGCCTATGCCAGATACGTAAATGCCGAGAATGGTAGTATAGAATTCAGACGAGGCATTGCCCGTGATGTCGGAAATCATGTTGTTCGTCACCAGTAAATTGGTGTTTGGCTCGTTGGCGTAGATGGTCATACCCACGCCGCCTCTATCTAAAGCGCCTACAGCATGTACGCCACGGATTTCGTTGCGGGAAACGACGCTATTGGGGCCAAGGCTCAATATCATGCCATTGGGACTATATAAGATAGCGTCGTCGGCGGTGATGTTGAAAATGGTGTTTTGCGAGATGGTCGCTCCGCTTGTCCCAGAAATATACAAGCCCGCATAGCTGATGGAGTTGGCTGCGGTATTAGAGCCGATACTGTTTTGCACAATCATCAGGTTATCATTCATGGCTGCGTCGTCTGCAACTGCGGCAATTCCATAGTAAGCCTTTGTGATGGCGTTGTTCTGGATGGTCAGGTTGTCGTTGTCTTGTCCAATCATAAATAGGGAGGTGCTTGTCGCCACGATGCCGAAAGTCTGCACGGCATTGCTGCCTGCGGCAATGTTGCAGTTTTTGATGGTGTTATTCGTAGCGCCAGCGCCCGTGCCGAGACTTGCAATCCAAATGGCAGACGAGTTGAACTCCGTACTGGTGTTTGAGATGGTCAGGCTGCGGTCGGTACCGCCGGCATTGGAACCGTCAATGGTCACCCGGTCAGCGCCGTTCAGTTTGATGACGGCGTCGGGAATATTGCCCGAAATGGTCGGCGTTGTGCTTGCGGCGGGTTTGATGGTCAGCGTGAAATTGCTGCCGCCGTATTCCGTCCACTGGTCAAAGCTCGCCGTCCCCGTTTCAGTGGTGCCGCTGGCGAGGATGCTCAGGGTGACGTTGCCTTTCAAGCCGTTCGCATTCGCATGGTCGGCGGCGGCTTTGAGCGTCGAAAAAGCGCCGCCGGTTCCCACCGTATATGTGCCGCTAAGAGGACCCGCAATCGTCCTGCTTCCCGCCGGAGCGGTGACGGTGGGCGGGTGCGTGTTTCCACCGACGGTCAGGGAGGTGCATTGAGCGTCAATGACGTTGCCATTGTTAGCGCCCGCCACCACGTCGTAAGTCAGCCAGAAATAGTTCGTGCCCGGCGCCAGCGCCTGCGTTCCGGTGATGTTGAACGAGCCGCTGGGCGAGGCGACGGTACTGCCGAATTGAAGCCCCGGAAAAAACGTACTTGAGGTGAAGGTGTACCAGAGTTTGGCGTTGGCGATGTCGGCGGTGGAAGTGGTGCCGGTCGTGTTGACCGTGAAGCTGGTGGCATTGATGGGGTTGAAGGCGTTGACGGTGAGGATTTCGATACCGATGACCTGGTTATTGGTCGTGTTGTGGTTCACGCTGGCGGTTTCGGTTTGGGTCACCGTGCTGGAGGAATAGTTCATGCTGCCGAAGCAGGCGCATTCGTCGCCACCGATGTCGGGCGGGTTGTTGCGGGTGTCTCCGTCGAAGTCGTTGGTGACGGAGACGGTCGTTCCGCCCGATTCGAGCTGGGTGGGAATGCCGGGGTGGAGATGCAGATTGGTGGGGGAGGTGAAAGGCGGATTGACGTCGAGGGAGTGGTCGTCCTGGCTGGTGGCGGTTTTCCAGTCGGCGAGGGTGGTGCGGTCGGAAGTCAGGAAGCCCAGCACACCTTGCGAGCCGGAGACGTAGTAGTCGTTGTAATCAATGTTGCTGAAGGCTGAAGCGGGCGCTGCCGAGTAGATGGCGTAGGTCTTTGCCCCGGCGGCGTTGGTGTTGACGAGGTTGGTGGAGAGGATGTTGTTCTGAAGCGTGATGGACGTCGAAGTGCTTCCGACGAAAAGGGCGGCGCTGATTGTCCCCGTTGCATTGCCTGCGAAACTGCCCGAACCTAAGTTCACGGAATTGTACTGCAAGGTGACGCCACCCGAACTTCCTTCAATAAAAATACCCACTATTCTGCTGATTTCCAGGCTGCTTGCTCCGTCGCCTTTGATGTCGGAAATTAGGTTGTTCGCAATGGTCAGGTTGCTGCTTGCCGAGCCGGTGGCTACAAAGATGCCCTTGCCGCCGGAGCCGTCGGAGCCTACGTAATGCACGCTGCGGATTTCATTGCGGGAAATCGTGCTGTTGACAAAACCAACATCTATCAACATGCCCACGGGGTTAAACTCGGTGGAGATGATGTTGAAAATCGTGTTTTGCGAAACGGTGCTGCCGGTGGCGTTTCCCAGGTATATGCCATAAAAGCGGACGTAGCTGGCTGCGGAGTTGGAGCCGATGCTATTTTGGGTAATCACCAGGTTGTCATTCACGCCGGGGGCGTCTCCCATGACAAAAATGCCGAAGCCCGCCTTCGTGACGGCGTTGTTCTGGATGGTCAGGTTGTCGTTGTCGGCGCCATTCGCAAATGGGTTGCCGCTACCTGATGCCACAATGCCAAAAGTCAACGTGATGTTGCTACCTGCCGCCACGTTGCAATTCTTGATGGTATTGCCCGTTGCGCCTGCGCCCGTGCCGAGGCTGCTTATCCAAATGACCGTTGATAAATCTGCCGTGTTGGTGTTCGAGATGGTGAGGCTGCGGTCGGTGCCGCCGGAATTGGAGCCGTCAATGGTTACGTTGTCCGCTCCGTCCAGCTTGATGATAGCGCTGGAAATGTTGCCCGAAACGGTCGGCGTAGTCGCGGCGGCGGGCTTGACCGTGAGCGTCGTCCAGGTGCCTGCGTTCAGCACGGCGGCGGCGGTTTCCGTGGTGCTGGCAGAAACCGTGACCACGATGGCGTTGCCCGTCTGCGACTGGGCGTTGATGGCATCGAAGGCAGCCTTGAGCGTGGCATACGAGCCGTTGCTGCTGGCGTGCGCCCCCGAAACGGTGACGTTTTGCGCCTGCGCCTGTTGATGGGTCAGCAGGAGGCAAAAGGCAAATAATATGGAAGTGAAAAGAGGGGCCGGAAGCGCCGGAATGCATTTCGGAAAGGAAAGGGAAGTCATTGTTCTCATTTTTAAAAGATGGAAGCGTAGCTGGGAAATGAATTTCCCGGCTATGCAGGTGTGATTTTATTTTTCAACGGCAATGCCTGCCCCGGAGAGGGCAGCAGTTATTTTATCAAGCTGTGCAGACAGCGTTTCCACTTTTGTTTTCAGCCCCTGGCTGTCGGCATAAAGCGTTCGCACCAGCTTTTCCGGCAGCGTTTGTGAAGAGTTCAACTCATTGAAGGGCACGAAGCACCTTCCGTCGAAGCGGGCCGGCCCATTGTTCTTTCCAACACAAAGGAAGCCTTCGGCGTCGGTAGTCATCACGAGAATCTCAAAGTTGCTGGGCAAGCCGTCGGCGGTGGTGAAATGGATGAAATCGGGAACTCGTAGGCAAGTATGAATCATTTGGTTAGCAGGTACTTCGAGCGTAAGATATGTTAGTCTTGACAATTAAGAAAATATCTGCTGATTCTTTTTTTTGACATACTCGCCGTTTTTAAATTCTATTTACTGCGCCAACTCCTTCTCATACAATTCCTTCACAACAGGTTTCAGCGCAGCCGTCCACTTCGCATAACCCTGGCTGTTCAGGTGCAGTTTATCTTCGGCAAAAAAGGCTGGGTCGGGCTGGCCATTGGCATCGAGCAAGGTACGGCTGATGTCCACGTAGCGCAGGCTGGGGCGGCTTTTGGCAAACTGTTCCACCATTGTGTTGAATTGCTGGTAGTTGCGCCACAAATTCCAGCGGCTGGGGGAGGGTTTTGCCGAAATGAACACAACGGGCGTGTCCTTCAAGTTTTTCTCTGTTTCCCCGATGAATTTTTTGAAATTTTGAAAAGCAAGGGTAGGCGGATCGTCGGAGGCGAGGTCGTTGTCACCGCAATAAAATACGATGACGCTGGGCTGGTATTTGTAAATAATCCGCTTAGCGTAGTAGTTCACTTCGGGGATGGTGGAGCCACCAAATCCCCGGTTGATGACGGGCATCGGCGCAAAGTCGGTGGCCAGGCTGTTCCACATGCGGATACTTGAGCTGCCCACGAACAGCACGGCATTTTGTTGTGGCATATTGGTGGCGTCGGCGGCTTCGAAGGCTTGTATTTCCTGCTCAAAACGGTCGAGGTGCTCTTCCTGCCCACGGGGCAGCACGGAAGCGTGGTTGGATTTGCTGTCACCCTTGCAGCCCAGCCCGGCGAATAGCAGTGAAAAGGAAAACAATAGAAGGAAAGTATGGAGACTTTTCATGGTAGGTTGATTTTATCCACGAAATTACGCCTATCCCTGGAAAGCACAGCATCGCATACTATTCATTTTAAAAGTGCCTGAACTGGTGTTGATACTAAGTCCCAAAAACACCTAAACACCCAAACACCCAAACACAACACCCCCCTCAAAGGCTTTTCAAAATCTCCTGCTGCCGTTGCCCAAAATTCATCATTTCCACCAGGGTCAACGACATCACGTTTTCCAGGTCGCCGTAGTATTCTTGATAGTCACGGCGGCTGGCCTGAATGACAGCCAATGCCTCTTCCCGCCCATATACGTGGGTGATCTCGCATTGCTGCGCACTGCCGGGCAACTGTTTGTAGGTGAGAAAATAGTGCTTCAGGCGGTTGATGATACTTGCGGGCAATTGTGTCACATCTTCCCATTGGCCATACACGTCATCGTGTTTCAACACGGCGATGATCTTGTCGTCTGCCTCCCCGTTGTCTATCATGCGGAAGCCGCCAATCGGGATGGCCTTTACGATGATGTCGCCGTGGGTGATTTCCCGTTCGGTGAGCACGCAAATATCGAGCGGGTCGTCGTCGCCGAGGATGTCGGTACGGCCCGTCCTGGTCATGCAATATTCTGCCACTCGCTGCTTGCAATAGGTCTGCGGGATGAAGCCGTAGAGGGCCGGTACGATGTTGGAAAATTTCTGTGGGCGGTCCACTTTCAGGTAGCCTGTTTTTTTGTCAATCTCGTATTTGACCGTATCGGAAGGGATGATTTCGATAAATGCAGTGACCGCCTCCGGTGCGTTTTCGCCGATTTCAATGCCGTGCCAGGGGTGCGATTTGTACCGCAGGCCGACCATTTTCCAGATTTTTTGAAATGCCTCTTGGTTCATGTCAGAAGGAAGTTGGGTATTTAATGAAAATGGGGATGAATAATTAACTAATTGGTTGTCAGTATGTTGGAACAAAGTTCATCTTTTTGAGTGCTAAGGGGAAATAAAATGCCTATTAAATTTTGCCCTTGATTGCTGTTTAGCATTGAGCAAATGAATAATTGGGCTGTTACCACACTGGTGATCGAAGCAATGTTGAAGTGGGATAGGGAACTGTTTGCAGAATTTGAGCCAAAGATGCTGTGCGGATGAAATGGACATTGTTCCTTGAATTTCAGCTAAAGAATATGAAAGTGGTGAGCCTTTAAAGAACCTGCTTGTGCTCTATTTCTCCATTTTTGATGCAACATCCGATTTTCCTTGCCCAAATTCATTCCCCCCGCTGATAAAAATCACCCAACCAAACGGGATGCTCTGTGACTTTTATCCCGGCTTTTCAATTACCATTCAAACAGGGCACGGGCTGTCTGGGGCTTTATTGATTAATGGTTCAGCCACCTGTCCCTGTTTCTTATTGAAAAAAGGCTGAGTGGATGGAGATGAGTTTAAGTGGTTTATTAGACCCCCTCAACTATCTCAACCCCATCAACCATCTCAACTCTTATTATGGATTGGTACCTCCTCACAAAAGAAGAAGCCCTGGAAAAGACAGGGAGTCGCCCTGGCGGGCTGTCCGCTTCCGAGTCGGAAGAACGGCTTGCCCAGCATGGTGCCAATGTGCTGGTTTCAAAAAAGAAAAAACCCGCCTGGCTCATGTTCCTGGGGCAGTTCAAGGATGTGATGATCCTGATTTTGATAGCGGCGGCGCTAGTGTCGGGACTGGTGGGCGACTTGAAAGATGCCATTGTTATTGTAATCATCGTAGTAATAAACGCCATAGTGGGCTTCGTGCAGGAATTCCGGGCGGAGAAGGCGATGGAGGCCCTGAAAAATATGTCGGCCCCCACGGCCCATGTGCTGCGCAGTGGCCATCCTACTGAAATTTCAGCTACAAAACTGGTACCGGGCGATGTAGTCAACCTCGAAGCTGGCAACCTCGTCCCTGCCGACCTGCGCCTGCTCGAATCCCATTCCCTGAAAATCGAGGAAGCCTCCCTCACTGGCGAATCGCTGGCCGTAGATAAACAAACGGATCAACTGCAAGGCGGGCAGATGCCCATCGGCGACCGCTCCAATATGGCCTACAAAGGCACGATGGCCACTTATGGGCGGGGCGTAGGCATTGTGATTGCCACTGGCATGAAAACCGAAATTGGCCGTATCGCCCAGTTATTGCAAGAAGACGAATCGCAAACGCCGCTGCAAAAACGCCTGGCGGATTTTGGCAAAAAACTGTCCCTGGTCGTGCTGGCCATCTGCGTGATATTGTACATCGCTGGCCTGCTACGGGACGAAGACCCCATCGTGATGCTGCTCACCGCCATTTCTGTAGCTGTGGCGGCGATTCCCGAGGCTTTGCCCGCCGTCGTTACTGTTGCCTTGGCCTTGGGGGCAAAAAGGCTGGTGCGCCAAAACTCGCTCATCCGAAAACTGCCCGCCGTTGAAACGCTCGGCTCGGTCACTTACATCTGCACAGACAAAACGGGTACGCTCACGCAAAACCGCATGACCGTGACGGACACCTGGACGCCCGAATCGGCTCCTTCTGGACTTGGTCTCAGCCAGGAAGAAACCTTGCTGCTCTGCATGTCGCTCAACCACAACGTTTCAAAAAACGAGGAGGGCGAAATGACGGGCGAATCAACCGAAGTTGCGCTGGCAGCCTATGCAGATGAGCATCCCGTTTCATCAAAATTTGACCTGGAAAATTTTCCAAGGGTCGCCGAACTGCCATTCGATGCCGAAAGGAAGTTGATGACAACTGTGCATGAATTCAACAGCCAATTTTTAATCATCACCAAAGGCGCCATCGAAGCCGTGCTGAAAGCCTGCGAAGATCCCGACGAGGCGGCCATGACCCAAGCGGCAGAAAAAATGGGAAAAGAGGGCTTGCGGGTACTGGCCTACGGCTGCCGGGTCGTGGATGAATTGCCGACGGAAACTACGTTTTCAACCCTGGAAACGGGCCTGGAGGCCTGTGGCCTGGCAGGCATGATGGACCCGCCAAGGGAGGAGGCAGCCAGGGCTATTGATGATTGCAAAATAGCGGGCATCGTGCCAGTGATGATCACGGGCGACCATCCCGTGACGGCCAGTTCCATCGCCAGGCAACTTGGCATTGTTTCATCGCCAAAAGACCGCATGCTCACAGGGGCCGAAATGCAGGAGATGGACGAGCACAATTTCGAAGAAAGTATTGAAAACATAAAGGTCTATGCCAGGGTGTCGCCGGAGCAGAAGTTGCAGATTGTCAAGACTTTGCAGGCCAAAAACCAGTTCGTGGCCATGACGGGCGACGGCGTGAACGATGCCCCCGCCCTGCGCCGTGCCAACATTGGCGTGGCAATGGGAATCACGGGTACCGATGTGGCCAAAGAAGCCTCGCACATGATCCTGCTCGACGACAATTTTGCTACCATCGTAAAAGCCGTCAAGGAAGGCCGCCGTATTTTCGACAACATCCGGAAGTTTATCAAATACACCATGACGAGCAACAGCGGGGAAATTTGGACCATCTTCCTCGCACCCCTGGCCGGGCTGCCCATTCCGCTTTTGCCCATCCACATCCTGTGGATCAACCTGGTGACCGATGGCCTGCCCGGCCTTGCCCTGGCTGGCGAACCTGTCGAAAAGAACACCATGAAGCTGCCGCCCCGCCGCCCCGACGAGAGCATTTTCGCTCACGGCCTGGGTATTCACATCCTTTGGGTGGGTTTATTGATGGGCGGCGTGTGCATTGGCACACAGGCCTGGGCCATCCATATCGGCGATCCCAAGTGGCAGACTTATGTTTTTACCATCTTGTGCTTCAGCCAAATGGGACACGTATTGGCCATTCGGAGCGATTTTGATTCCCTGTTCAGCCAGGGCATTTTCAGCAACCTGCCATTGGTCGGGGCGGTGATGCTCACTTTTGTTTTGCAGCTTGCCATCTTGTACCTGCCTGCGCTCCAGGAGATATTCAACGTTGAAGCGCTGACCTGGAAAGAGCTGGCAATTTGCATTCTGTTATCCTCCATTGTGTTCCTGGGAGTGGAGGTGGAAAAGTTTTTTAAACGACTTAAAAAGGTTTGACAAAACGGTGATAATCAAACCGTTCCGGCCATTCAATTTTGCAGCGTTTTTTGATAAAACACGGGTTGTTGAAAAACCCGCCTTTATAAATTGGACAAATAAATTCGAACAACTAAATTTTTTAAATCATGACAAAGAAGTTCTTTTTCGGTTTGGCTGCACTGGCATTGACAGCAGCCATTACGCTCAACAGTTGTAAAGACGATGAGCCAAAAACTACGAAGGTTTATGGGACGATTAAATTGGAAAATGCGGATCAATGGGCTACTTGGCAAGACAGCGGTGAAATGCAGGTGACGGTTTTCCCGGCTTTCAGTTTGGATCCGTTGGCAGGTTGGGGAGAAATTCCCGCGGGAACACTGAGCTCAACCCATCCAGGCGGCACCTTTGCCGTTGGCGCACCCTACAATTCCCAAAACCCAGTCATCCTGGAATACAAGGCCGGCCAAACGGAATATGAATACGAAATTGAACTGGAACCTGGTACCTATTCTGCCCTTGCCGTAGGTTTCCGCAAGGACGATGTGGTCAACCCCAGTTGCAAAACAGCCACTCTTGGTGTACATCACGGCAATGGGAATGAAGTGAGTTATGGCGTGGTTATCAAAGTGGATGTAGGCGGTGGAAATATTGTGACCGTTTTGGACTATCCGGCTCCGACCACTTTTACCATCCAGGCAGAAGAACAAAAAGAAATCAACTTTAAGGCTGACTTCTCTTTTGTCAACGTTTGGTATCCATCCTGCCAATAGTTTGGATTTACGAATGACGATTTAAGGATGACTATTGCCTTAAATCGTCACTCCTTATTCGTCAATTGTTCCTATCGCCATGTATTCCTTTCCTAAAATAGCACTGGCATTTCCTCCGGTAGCACAGCCTTCAGGCTGTCCCGTTGTCCGCTGTTTACAGCGGGCAGGCGTAAACGCCTGCCTACTGGACAGCCTAAAGGCTGTGCTACCGCTCATCTTGTGCATTTGTTTGCAACAAATAGCCTTGGCCAATGCTGTTTTTTCCCAAACAGGTACCATCTACGGCACTGTGCGGGACTTGGAGAGCGGCGAGTTGCTGCCTTTGGTCAACATCCAGATCGCCGGTTCCAACATTGGTGCTGCCACCGAACTGGACGGCAGTTTCAAAATACCCGGCCTCGTACCGGGCAGGTACAAGCTCATCGCCACCTACATTGGCTACAAGGAAGAAGTGTTGGAAAATGTGGAAGTGGAAGCAGGCAATACGCACTCTGTTGCCTTTGAACTGGAGCCAGTTGACTTGCTGGCCGGCGAAGTCATCGTGACGGCTACCCGCCAGCCGCAGGCGGTCAAACTCGCCCCTGCCAGCGTCGCCATCGTCACATCGCAGCAGATGCGGGAAAAAAACGTGACCACTTTCGACCAGGCTTTTGATGAAGTGCCCGGTGTGGCCGTCACCCGTTCCAGCGGTGCCAATGTGCAGGCGCTCTCCATCCGGGGCGCTTCGGAAGTGGCAGGCGGCGGTATTGGCAACCGGGTGTTGCTGCTCATTGATGGGCGGCCAGCCATCAGCCCAGAATCGGGCGGTGCGTTGTGGAACCTCGTGCCGGTGAGTTCTATCGAGCGCATTGAGGTGGTGAAAGGGGCCTATTCATCGCTCTACGGCTCCTCGGCGATGGGTGGCGTGGTAAACGTGATCACGCAAAACCCGACGCCCGATGCTTACACGAAATTGCATGTCAACTATGGAACCTACGGCCCTGCACCAAAAAGCAGCGGTTACAGCCGCTACAACGACTTCTACACCGCCGAAATCAGCACCAGCCGCAGCCTGGGCCGTTTTTCCTACCTCTTCGACGGCGGCTGGAAACACAATGACGGCCACCGGGAAAAGTCGGCTTTTGACCTGTTGAATTTTTATACAAAAATGGCCTATCGGCTCAACGGCAACCGCCACGTCCAGTTCTCCGTCAACGCCAACCGCATCCACAACGATACGCCAGCCACCTGGCTCAGCAAACGGCAAGCCTTCAGCGTGGCCGATTTTCGCAAAGACGATTATCAGGACAAGCAGGAGTACAACGCCGACCTGTATTACTATGCCCTGCCCAACGCCCGTGTGAAATATTCTACCCGTTTTTTTTACTACCACAATTATTCACAATACAGTTTTGATGACAATCCCGGCAACGACAGCACCAATGTGAACACAGGCAGGCAGGTGGTGGCCCGTTCGAGTGTGCGCACACAGCGCTTGGGCAACGTGTCGCAATTGGATTGGTTTTTCAATGAAAGGAATGCATTCGTGGCAGGTATCGAAGTGAAATTTGATAGGGTAGTTGGCATGCCCGATACTGTTTTGTATGGCATACACGAAGCGGGCAGTTTTGCTGCCTACCTGCAGGACGAGGTGAAAATCAATGCCAGGCTGACCGCCACGGTCGGTGCCAGGGTGGACCACTACCGCATCATGGGCGATTTTCAGGAGACGAATTTCAGCCCAAAACTGGCCTGGGTCTATCAGTTAAAAGAAAACCTGTCGCTGCGCATGTTGCTGGCGCAGGCCTTCCGCACACCTTCCATTGCGGAGCGCTATATCAAGTTCGAGCAAGGCGGCGGGCTCAGTTTTCGGCCCAACCCACATTTAAAATCGGAAAAGCTGATATTCTCTGCCGAAGTAGGCTCCAAGATGAAAATCGCTTCCAATACTTCGCTCGACCTGTCTGTTTTTTACAACCGTTATAACGACCTCATTTCTTACCAGCAATTGTCCAAACCGCTGGAGCCCCTGGTGTACGAGGTCATCAATTTGAAAAAGGCCGTCATGCAGGGTTTTGAGGTATCGCTTTCGCAACACTGGAAAAAGCATTTGAGGGTGAATATTGGCTACACCTACCTCGATGCCCGTGACGTATCCGAAGGCCGCTACAACGACAACCTGGCCTACAAATACAAGCACACCTTCAGCGCTTCCGCTACTGGTTTTTATAAAAATTTCACCCTCAATGTCAATGGCCGCTACCGCAGTGCCATCAAGGAAGTGTTCATTTATCCCGGCAATGAACCCGATGCCGTCTTTCTGTTGAATTCCAAACTGTCCTGGCAACTAACCGAACAGCAGAGTTTTTACATCGCCGCCGACAACATCGGCAATGCCCAATACGAAGAACTGGAGCGCTACCGGATGCCGGGGAGAAGCTACACAGTGGGAGCGGTATTCTGCTTTTAAAACAGTTTCTAAAGCTTCCTGAATTTTTTTTCACCCCATTGCGAACTCAGTTTTGTTGCTAACTTTGCATCCACGGAAACTCACCACTGTTAGACACCATCTCCAATCGCCTACTTTCCAGTTACTAAAGTTTATTCATGAAAACATAGATGCTTTTGTCAGTATGCTAGCTGCTGTTTGCTTTTAGCCATTGACCAAAGCGATGAACCAGCGGCGGTTATTTTTTGCCTATTTGCCAAAAGGTGATGCTCTAAAAAAAATTTCCATCAAAATATTGAGCCGTGAGTTGCTGGGAGAAAAAACATGAGTTGCAAAGAGTTGATTTTAAGTACTTTCTCTCATTTTTCTCAACTTCTCACTCCTCTAAAATTGGATCCAAAAGGTTCAGAAAACAACCAATACATGAGTAAAATAACTATTTTCATTGCAGGACTGCTTGTGCTGGTACTTGCATTTTCCTGCAAAAAAAAGGAACAGGTAGCTTCGGTAGCGAAGCCATTTACCTTTGAAACCCGCACCATCCAACAAAACAAGGGGACAGACTGCGACAAGCAGCCGGACTCGCTGCGCACCGATTGTGCGATCGTTGATTTTTCGGTGGCAAAGGTCCTTCCCGCAGGCAGCACAGCAGCCAAGAGTGTGGATGCCTGGACAGACAAATTCCTTGTGCTGCTGCTTACCTGGACGGACTACAACGAGGCTGGAAAAGAACCCAAAACCGTTGACGCCGCCATCCAACGCTTCCATGCCATCCACGATGAAGCAGCAGGTTCTGTTGCCTCCGGGCAGTTCATCGCCGCTTGTACGCACAGCGTTTTGCTCAACGATGGCCAATACCTGACCCTGATGCTCGACGGCCATGCATTTGCCGGTGGCAACCGGCCGCTGAACGAAGTGGCCATCGCCACTTTTGATGCAAAAACGGGCAAGCAACTCACATGGGACGACCTCGTGAAGGACAAAGCAGCCCTACTGTCCATTGCGCAAGCAAAAGTGAAAGAAACACGGGCGGATGCTTTCCAAGAGGGTTTTGAGTTTGACAAAGAGGAGCCTTTTGCTTTTCCCGAAGCTTATGGACTCACCGCTTGGGGCTTGCAGTTGCACTACCAACCCGACGAAATTTACAGGCTGGGTGGTGCTACGGATTTCACAGTCCCGTACAGCGAGTTGGGCACCAACCTGAAAGTAACAGCCCCCGCTCCACCCGCCGTGGATGATGCATCGGCTGAATTGGAAGCCATCTACAAAGCCGACGGCGATTCGCTCATCATCCCGCCTTTTGAAATCGAAGTGAGTAACAGTGCAACTGCTGATAAAACCTTGGGAAAAAAGAAGGAGACTATCATCGTATCTGCCATGTTTTATGGCCTGCCCCTCGACCCAAATGAAAAGGCAAAGGGCGACGATGGATTTCTTTCTTTCGGCAGTAAAAACATCGAACTGACGGGCAGCAACCGTATCGCACGCTTCGAGGGCCTGAAATTTCACAAAAAACAACTTGCCCTTGCGGAAAGCAAAGACATTGACCTGCTCATCAATATTTATAGTGGGCGCAAATCATCGGAAGACAACCTACTCGACTGCGGGATTATTGATATGAAGGCCAGCCAATTCGGCAACAAGCGCTTCGTGCTTGGCTGCAAACTCATTGAAGAAAAAGCCGAAAGCGCTGCGGGTACTGCCGGCTATCCTATCGCCACATATTCCTTGATGGAAAATGGAGAAACGCCAGCCCTGTTGGTGGAATGTTCCGAGGAAGGTGTCATTTCATTTGCAGGCAAAGAGATGAAAGACTTGGACGCATTGAAAGCTGCCTTGCGCCCAATTTTGGCCGAAAAAATAAAAAATGGCGTAAAGGAACTGCCAGAGATAGAAACATCAGGCTGCATGATGGGCAACAGCAGTGCCATCAGGGATATGTACGAGGAACTGACAACTGAGCTTACAGGAAAAGCTTCCACCACGCCTGCCAACATGGAAAAAACCGTTGAAAAAACCACGGCAGAAAAAGGTGTCAGCCCAAAACCATCGGTAAAAACAGAAAGCACCCCGAAGCCAACGACAACTGCTAAATCGGCTACAAAAGCTACATCTGTCCAGTCCACAGCGCCCATCGTCACCTTGAAGCAAAACGGCGATATGCTCCTCAACGGCAAAGCCATCAGCAGTTTTGAGGCGCTTCGCAAACAACTGCAAGCTGCCCTGTTGGCCCAGGCTACTATCCCTGACAAGGTGGAACTGAAGACCATTGGAGAAACAGGCATGGGCGCACGGGCCGAAATCAATAGCATCATTGACGAATCCATCAAAGGCGCAAAATGGCTGCGCAAGAAAGCAGCGATTGCAGCTTTGAACACGGCGGTTGGTAAGAAATTGGGTACGGCCACACAATTAGAATTGGGCACGTTCCAGACCAGCGGCAATTTTGCCTACATCAGCGCAATACCCAAAGCTGCTGACGGCAAGGCCATTGATTACAGCAAGACCGACTATGCCAAAGACAAGGCCGCCGGGAAGTTCACAGAGAATGCTATCGGCCTGCTACAATACGACAAAGGAGCCTGGAAAGTCCTTACCTACAGCATCGGTGTGGCCAAAGCACCCGTGGATGCTTGGGTGAAAACCTACAAGGCACCGAAGGCATTGTTTGGGAAATAGTTCATTCTTGTGTCATTGGACATTTGTTATTGGACACAAGGCTTCAATTAAGAATGACAAATGCTCAATGGCAAATTCAATTTTTCACCATTAAATTCGATTCAAAATGAAAATCCAACCTGTTTTTTCAACTATCAACAAGGTTGCCTTAGCCCTTCTGCTCGGCGGGCTCCTGCTTGCATCCTGTGGCAGCGAAAGCCAGCCTGCGGAGCAAACGCCTGCCGAAACGGTAGGCTCTACCGAAGCGGAGGCACCTGCTGAACCTGAAGATTACCCAACCGCCATAGTTACAAAATTCGACTTCGAGCATTTTGGCAGCTATGACCTTTCCGCTTGGACGGCAAAGCCACCTAAGGCCGAGGGCGGTGGCGATGTCGAAATCGAAGTTCTTACCTACGAAAAGGACGGCCTGAAAATAGAAATCGAAGAATTGGACAAGGGCGAATACGGTTATGAGGTATGGTACAGGCTTACAGGCGCTGACGGTAAGGTGCAGAAATTACGGACGCTGGAATTTACCAATGAACCGTATGCCATCACGGAAACCGTCAACGACTACACGGTGAAGCCCGCCAAAAAGTATAGCCGAACGCAACAAGTGGATAAGCATTACTCCCAAATGAACCCACTGCCTACTTCGGCCACGGGTACTTGGAAGGAAGGACCTGCGGATGAGCTTTGATTATTCATAGATTGGGGAAGTAACTTGGAGTTTACTCCCAACTACCCACAGCCCTTTTCCACTTACTAAAACTTTCAACTTCAGTCTTAAAATGAAAATCCAGATTCTAATCAAAACCCTGTTCATGGCAAGCCTCCTTTACTTGGCTGCTTGCCAGAACGCCAAGAAAGACGCCATCATCAGTGTCAAGCAAAGCGGCGAGATGACTGTTTTCGGCCAGCCCGCCGCCGACTTTGAGGTGCTGAAATCCATGCTCGTGGACTCCTTGGCCAACATGGCCACCATGCCCGAAAAAATCGAGGTCAACTTCGAGGGCGAGGTGGGCATGGGCACGAGGCAGGAAGTGGAGACCATCGCTGCCGAGGCCATCGAAGCGGCAAAATTGGCTAAACTGAGGCCAAGGGTCGAGCAGCAGTCGTTTCGCAAGGAGCAAGGCACCGACTGCGACAAGGACGAGGATTCCCGCATGGACTGCGCCCGGATTGACCTGTTGTACCCCGTCGTCACAAAGGGCGAAAAAGCCTTGCAAGACGCCGTGGCACAATGGACGAACAGTTACTTGTTCGGGATTTTGGAAAATGCAGAAGCTGACATCAAGTCCACCTCCCTCGACGAGGCTGCCAAGGCTTTTTTCAAAAACCACGATGACTTCAAAACGGAGGCCGGGGAGTCAATGATGGCAGGTGCCTTCGAGGCCACCACTGGCAGCGAAGTAGTGTTCAACAATGGGAAATATCTCACCCTCGCCATCAACGGCAACACTTACATGGGCGGGGCGCATGGCAGCCCGACCGAAGCACTCAACACTTTCGAAGCGCAAACGGGCAAAATGCTCGTTTGGGACGACCTTGTGACCGACCTGAACGCAGTACAGGCTTTGGCAGATAAAAAAGTGCGGGAGGTCAGGGCCGATGTGTTCAAGGAAGGCTTCGAGTTTGACGATACTTTCCAATTCGTTCTCCCGGTCAACTACGGCTTGACGGAGGAGGGGATTTTCCTCTACTACTCCCATTACGAAATCATGCCCTACGCCATGGGCGCAACCGAGGTCACCCTTAGTTTTGAGGAACTGGGGGCGCTGTCGAAAATCAGGCTTTAACTTGGGTTTAGATAGTATAGGTGGTTTAGGAGGTTTAGTGGGCGTCTCGCTCTAAACCCACTAAACCTCCTAAATCCACTAAGCCTTCAAAACTAAATCATGAAATACCTTCTTTTGTTTTTTCTCGCAACTTTCACTTTGCTTTCCTGCAAAAACACTACTGCCCCAGACGCTGGCGCTGCCGCCGAGGAAGTCTCCAAAGACAACGGCTTGGATGACGACCCAGACCTCTTGGCCATTACAGACGTCATCCACAATTTTTACAAATGGTACAATACCAACAATGCGACAATTAATGACATCAACTACGTGAAGCCGGGCAAATCCACCACATTGGATACAGAAAGGCTGGCTGCCTACCATGCACTGCTGAAGCAGAGCAACTGCATCAGCCAAGCGTATATTGACGACGATATTGCTTACCTTAAGAACTTGGAGGCAACGGCTTGGAAAACGGAAGACGTAAGAGAAACACCGCTCACTGGCCTTGATTTTGAGCGCCTGTTCTGTGCACAGGATTGGGACATCAACTTCTGGATGACAGGCCCGGTTTATGTTGACGGCCTTGGCCAAGGTGCGGAAAAGTTAACAGCCACCCTTTCTGGCGATGAAGGCGGCAGCCCAAGGGAACAAAAATTCGAGGTGGTGAAAGAAAACGGCAAGTGGCTAATTGCCAAGATTGTGTGCGAGTGAGGTTTTATTCAGGCGGCGACTCATAGCCGCCGCCTGAATAATATTAGAGCTTGTTTGCGATTTGGTGCTTGAGGCAAAAACGAGCTATTTTTTGTCAGTTTTTTAGGTTTTTGAAGGCGCATAACTTGTCCCGGTTCATCGGGAGTTTGGCTACGCAACTGAAAAAAGCTGAAAAAATGGCAAAAAAGAGCCGTTTTGGGCCAAGTGACCAAATCGCAAACAAGCTCTTATAAAGCCTCAACCCCTATCCGCTGCTTACTGAGCGTCGTTTCCCCCACCACCGGCTCAAACCTCGCCGTGAAATGCCGCAAAAATGGCGGCTCATAAGTGATTTTGAAGCCCTTCACGTTTTCCTTCCCTTCCATCAGCATTTCAAAAGTTTCAATCACATAGTCAATATGGCTTTGGGTATAAACCCGGCGTGGAATGGCCAGGCGCACCAATTCCATTTGGGCAGGGATGAGCTGGCCGTTTTCGTCATTTTTGCCAAACATCACCGAGCCGATTTCGCAGCAGCGGATGCCGCCTTTCAGGTACAATTGGCAGGCCAGCGCCTGGCCTGGGAACTCGTGCGGCGGTATGTGCGGGTAAAACGCCTTGGCATCCACATATACCGCATGGCCGCCGATGGGCCGGATGACGGGCACGCCGATATGGTGCAGCCCTTCGCCGAGGTAGGCAGTGCTTTTGATGCGGTAGTCGAGGTAACCTGGCTCAAAAACTTCCGTCAGGCCCTGGGAGATGGCCTCCATGTCACGCCCCGACAAGCCGCCATAAGTGGAGTAGCCCTCGGTGATGATGAGCACGGTGCGGCATTGCAAGGCGAGGTCGAGGTCTTTCAGGGCCAGGAAGCCGCCCATGTTTACGATAGCGTCCTTCTTGGCGCTCATGATGCAGCCGTCGGCGAGGGCGAACATTTCCTGGGCAATCTGGCGATAGGTTTTTTCTCCAAAACCCTCTTCCCGGTGTTTGATGTACCAGGCATTTTCGGCGATGCGGCAGGCGTCGAGAATGAAAAGGATGCCGTATTTTTTGCAAACAGCGGCCACTTCACGGGCATTGCCCATGCTCACGGGCTGGCCGCCACTGCTATTGTTGGTGACGGTGAGGATGACGGCAGCGACGTTCGTAGCGCCTTGTTTTTCAATGTTTTCTACCAATTTGTCCACGTCCATGTTGCCTTTGAAGGGGCTGATTTCTTCGGGGTGCCTACTGGCCTCCACGGGCAAGTCTATGGCCGTTGCGCCGCTGAATTCGATGTTCGCACGGGTGGTGTCAAAATGGGTATTGCTGAAAAAATACTTGCCCTTGCCGCCGATGCGGGAGTAGAGCAGGTGCTCCGCCGCCCGCCCCTGGTGTACTGGCAGGATGTAAGGGAAACCCGTCAGGTCTTTAATGGCGCTTTCCATTTTCAGCCAACTGGAGGCCCCGGCATAACTTTCGTCGCCCTGCATGATGCCGCCCCATTGTGCTGCGCTCATGGCAGCGGTGCCGCTATCGGTCAACAGGTCAATTATCACTTCATTGGAATGGAGGAGGAAAGGGTTGTACTGGGCGTTTTTCAAAAAAACTTCCCGCTGGGCCCCAGTCGTCATGTTGATGGGTTCGACCACTTTGATGCGGAAAGGTTCTATAATGGTTTTATGCTTCATGATGAGTGGCTTTTTTGAAATTTTAGTTGTCAATTTTTCCCCACTGCCCACCATTGCGACATCATGAACAAAAGCCCCGAAGCAAAAAGCGGGGTTGAGATCATGATGAATCCAAAGGCAGTTTTGTAGGAATTAAAATAAATGGTGAAGATCATCCCCAGCACCAGGAACAGCACCCCGCCCACCAAGCGGTATTTCCAGGCGATGAGCAAAAATGCCGTGACAGAAAAGGCAGGGATCAAGTGTATCAAGAAACCCAGCAATTTTTGCCAAAAGGAAATTGTTCCTTCAAAAGCATCCAGCGCCAGCACGGCCAGTTCCACGGCAAACAGCAGTGCGAGGATGCGGGGCAGCCATGTGAGGAAGTTCTTCATCGGGATTGGCCTTTCAACCCAGAGAACCGGAGCGCACAAAGGATCACGGGATAAGTGGTTGATTTTAAATAGTTTATCCCTGCGATCTTATTTGTTCTCAAAATCCTCTGTGATAAAAAATCAGGTTAAACCCAAGCACGGCAAGTTAGGCCCGACAGGCAGGAAGGAAGGATGAGATTTGTCACCTCAATTTAACAAAAATGACATTAGTGAAGCTGGCCGATAATATTGATCCCCAAGCCCGGTGCATCTGGAATTTCCACGGTGCCGTCTCCTAAAATAATGGCCCCGCTGGCCGGGTCATTTTCCAACAGCAGGGGGCCGTCCATGTCCACATAGTCAAGCAGGGGCAGCAGGTGGGCGATGGCAGAAATGCCGATGCTGCTCTCCACCATGCAGCCGCACATGACCTTCAATTTGTGCTGGCGGGCTAGGCGGACCATGCGGAGGGCAGGGGTGAGGCCGCCGCATTTCATCAGCTTGATGTTGATGCCGTCGAAGCTGACGGCGCACTTGGGAATATCTTCTTCGTTTTGGCACGCTTCATCGGCGATGGCCGGCAGGGCAGATGCTTGGAACACTGCCTTCATGCCCTCCCAATCATCGGCGGCGAGGGGCTGTTCCATGAACTCAATGCCGAGTCCGTGCATGATGAAAGAATTTCGGATGGTTTCTTCCGCCGTCCAGGCACAGTTGGCGTCCACCCGTAGGATGGCATTGGTATTTTTCCGCAAAGCCCGAAGGATGTCCATGTCGTGCGCAGTGCCGAGTTTTACTTTGTAAATATCGAATTGCAGGGAATTCACTTTTTCCACCATTTTATCAATGGCGTCAATGGTAAGAGTATAGCAGGTTTTGGGCAAATTGACTGCCTCAAGGCCCCAAAGGCGATAACAGGCCTGTCCGCAGATTTTGCCGTGCAGGTCGTGGGCGGCGTTGTCAATGGCGCATTGGAGGAAAGGAAAACCTTGCAGATGAGGTTTTAAAAAAGCCCAAAAATTCTCCGGGTTGTCGAGGGCATAGCCTTCTATGAGCGGCCGGAGACTTTCGGCCTTGGCTACCAGGTTTTGTATATCAACGCCATAGTAGGCGTGTTCGGAAGCCTCGCCATAGCCGCTTTTGCCTCCAATGGACAATTCCACGACAAGGGCTTTCCGTTCGGTGTAAGTGCCACGTGAAATGGTAAAAGGCTCCTTTAATTTGAATGTGGGTGTGTGCAGCCGCAACTTCATGAGGCTAAGATGGGGAATTTTTGAATTTTGAAAACGACCAATCAGCCTAAAATGCTACGCAAGGCTTCCCGGTTCAAATTTTTATCAAAAATGGCTTGGATCAACGTGAAGTTTGGATTAAACCGGGTTTTTTGAAAGAAGAATTTGGATGATAATTTAAGCAGACCCTTGAACCGTCCCGATAGCTATGCGGGAGGGCGGGTTATCAAACCCGCCTGTTCCGGAACTGGTGGGTTTGATAACCCGCCCTCCCGCCTGGAGACTGCAACATCAGTTTCTCCTGCTATTCTTTTAATA
>JBGSKQ010000023.1:0-12349 GCA_041741095.1 Saprospiraceae bacterium | reverse complement strand
GCCGCCCAACTTGAAACGGCTGATTCATCAAACTAACGCTAACTTTCCGGGCGGGCAAACTCCAGTCGTCGCCCGAATCAAAAAATAGAAACAATGCAATTTTACCCCGAACAAATTTTCAAGTCAGGCGGCTGCCAGCCGCCGCCTGACTAACCTGAAAAAACAGCAGCATGGCAAGAACCCAGTACGGCCTCACTTGGTGGGGCGAACAATGGCTAAATTCCCTTTCCAATATTGATTTCAGCAACCGCCTGCCAAGGGGGAAAAGCTACGCCAACAAGGGCCTCGTGCGCTCCACCGAATTCAGCGGAAACAGCATCCTCGCCAAGGTGCAAGGCTCTGCCCCAAGGCCCTACAAGGTGGAAATCACCGTGCCCCGTTTTGCCGAAGGCGACAAAAAAAGCCTTGTGGACAGGGTGGCCGAAAACCCCGCCCTCGTCGCCAAGCTCCTGAACCGGGAGTTGCCGCCAGACCTACTCCATTTCGCTGAAAATCAAGGAATTAAAGTGTTTCCAAAAACATGGCGGGACTTCGGCATGAGCTGTTCATGTCCTGATTACGCCGTGCCTTGCAAGCACCTTGCCGCCGTCGTTTACACCGTGGCCGAGGAGATTGACCGAAACCCTTTCCTCGTCTTCGAACTGCATGGCCTCGACCTCGTGAAGGAACTCGAAGGCCGCAACATCCGCATCGCCGATAAGCGGGAGGAGCGGATTCTGGGGGTCGAGAAATTAATAGAAATTAAGAAATTGGAAATTGGGAAATTGACGACGCCCCCAATTTCCAATTTCCCAATTTCCAATTTCGACCTCACTGCCATCCCCGACATCGGCGCCCAAATCCTCACGCTGTTCAAGGCACAGCCGCTTTTTTATGACAAGGATTTCAAGGAAATTATCCAGAAGCTGTACGGCGGGGCAGCGAAGGCGGGCAAGAAAGCACTTCGGGGCGAAACAATTCCCACCAGTCAGAAGATGACCGTCGGGCCAACCGATAGCTTGTACCTCGTTTTCGATGAAAACCTGTTGCTGAAAAAAATAGAGGTGCAAAGCAAGAAGGGCGAGCCAATACCCCAGAAACACGCCGGGCTAATGGCCTTGGTCAATGTGCTGCTCGGTTACGATGCCGAGCAAATCCAGCGCAGCCACCCCAGCATTGCGGCGCTCATGGAGGTCTTCAACTTCTCTTTGTTTTTGGCAAAAAACGGTGCCATCATGCCGCAGTTGCTCGATTGCGGGAAGGGCGAGTACCGGGTGCGCTGGCTGCCAGCCGTCATCGTGGAGGAGGTGGCGGCCTTGTCTGAAAAACTGGCGGCTGCACTGCCGCCGGGCATTTTGTCGGTGGAAAAAGGGAAGGAGTCGCTGGGCCAAAGACCTGCGGAAACGCTCAACACGCTCTGCTCCCTGTTCATCGGCCAATGCATCAACGAGGCGGCATGGCACGAGGAGCACCCGCTGCCCAAGCTGTTTTTTTACACCACCGACGGCAAGCCCACCAATTTTGAGCAACACAAACAGCAGGTGGACGTGACCGTGACGAAGGGCAATGAAAGCTATGGCTGGTTCACAAAATCGAGCGTTAAAACCAAAATCACGGGCCATAAAATCCATCCCGACACGCCGCAACTGCTCCAGCTTTGGCTCAACAATTTTTACCTCACCCACAAGGACTATGTGCCGATGGTGAAGGTGGAGGACCTGGACGGCATGTTCGGCATCGAGTTGGCCGTGGAGTACCGCCCCGTGCCGATACAACCGCCCGTGCCGTTGAGCGATGTTTTTACGAAGAAAAAATACGCCGACGTGAAGTTCGACGTGCTGAAGGACGTGCTGCTGCTGGCCGAGTTCTTCCCGGCGCTAAACGAAATCGTGGAGTCGCAGGGCAAGAAGCGGCTGGCCTTCGACGAGGAGGAGTGTTCGTGGAGGTGTTGCTGAAAATGCTGCCTGCCCTCTCGCTGTTTGGCATCCGCATTCTTTTACCAAAGGGCTTGAAGCACCTCGTGCGCCCCAAGGCCACGCTGCTGGCCAAACGGTCGCCGGGCAAGAATGAAGGCTCGTTCCTCAGTTTCGACGACCTGATGGCCTTCGACTGGCAGGTGGCGCTAGGCGACCAATTGGTGTCGGTCAGGGAGTTTGAAAAACTGGTGAGCAACCTGAACGGCATCGTGAAAATCCACGACCAGTACGTGCTGGTGGACGAGGACGAACTCATCAAACTGTTCCAAAAACTGGAAGAACCGCCCGTGCTGAAAGGCTTCGAGGCGCTGCAAGTGCTGCTGGCCGAGGAGTACCAAGGCGCCAAAATCGGCCTGACGGACGAGGCGGCGGCGCTCATCCGGCAGTACGTGCAGCCGTCGGAAGTGCCATTGCCCGCCGGGCTGAACGCCACGCTGCGCCCCTACCAGCGCAGCGGCTATGACTGGATGTTGAAAAACACCCGACTCGGCCTCGGCAGCCTGCTGGCCGATGACATGGGTTTGGGCAAAACCTTGCAGGTCATCGCCGCCCTGCTGCGCTACAAGGAGGAGGGGCTGCTGGCGCAAAAAAAGGCGCTCGTCATCGTGCCCACCTCGCTGCTCACCAACTGGCGCAAGGAAATCGAGCGCTTCGCCCCCAGCCTCCGTGCCGCCGTTTATCATGGCCAAAAACGCTCGTTCGATGTGGCCGAGGCGGACGTGGTCATCACCACCTACGGCATTGCCCGCAGCGAAAACGCTTTTTTGAAAAAACAGCCTTGGTACTGCACCGTGGTGGACGAGGCGCAGAACATCAAGAACGCCGGCACGGAGCAGACCAAGAGCGTGAAGGCCATCCCCGCCCCGGTTCGTATCGCCATGAGCGGCACGCCCGTGGAGAACCGCCTTAGCGAGTTCTGGAGCATCATGGACTTCACCAACAAGGGCTACCTCGGCTCGCCCAAGCAGTTCACGGATGCGTTTGCGAAGCCAATCCAGAAGGACGGCGACCAGCAGGCCGCAGCATTGTTCAAAAAAGTGACCGCCCCGTTCATCCTGCGCCGCCTGAAATCGGACAAAAGCATCATCGCCGACCTGCCCGACAAGATAGAGAACAACCAGTTCGCCACCCTGACAATGGAGCAAGCGGCTCTTTATGAGTCGGTTGTGAAACAGCAGATGAAGGCCATTTTTGAGGAAGACGAAGAAAACAAGCGGCAAGGAAAGGTGCTGAAAATGATAACGGCACTGAAGCAAATCTGCAACCACCCGCACCAGTTCCTGAAAAAAGGGCCGAAATCGCCTGATTTTTCCGGCAAGGCGCAACTGCTGCTCAGCCTGCTCGACACCATTTATGCCAACGGGGAAAAGACGCTGATTTTTACCCAATACCAAGAAATGGGCGAGCTGCTCGGCAACATCATTGAGGATACCTTCGGCAAAACGCCGCTCTTCCTGCACGGCGGCACCAGCCGCCCCAAGCGGGACGAGATGGTGGAGGCGTTCCAGCGCCCCGCCAGTTTCGATGGCGAGAACGACACCTTCATCCTCAGCTTGAAAGCGGGCGGCACGGGCCTCAACCTCACCGCCGCCAGCAACGTCATCCACTATGACCTCTGGTGGAACCCCGCCGTGGAGGCGCAGGCCACCGACCGGGCCTACCGCATCGGGCAGCAAAAGAACGTGATGGTGTGGCGGCTCATCACCCAAAGCACTTTTGAGGAGAAGATTGATGAAATGATCCGGCGCAAAAAAGACCTCGCCAACCTGACCGTGGCGACGGGTGAAAGCTGGATTGGGAACTTGAGCAACGAGGATTTGCGGGAGTTGGTGGGGTTGGGGTGAGGCTCACTTCATGTTTTTATAAAAAGCTATTTGTTCAGCCAATGCTTCCTTGACCTCCGACGCCAATTCCGCCTCCACAAGGCTGCCATCGGCAATGGCCTTGGCCACATAGCTTGGAAACAGGCTGTCGTGGCTGAACCTGTTGAAAAGCTCCCTCGCAGGCTTCTGGTGAAATTCGTCGATATGCGCTGCAAGGTCGAAGGGTGAGAGGTTGCCCTGCCGTCACAGCTCGAAATGGGCGTCCAATTTGGCGAGTTCAGTGTTCAGTTCCTTTTCGTAAAGCAGGCTTGCCAGTACCCTGATTTGGCGTTTTATGTTTTTCGTCAGTTCCATGATGATTCGTTTTTGAAACCAAACCCGAAGCCAATTTAGCCCGAATTTTAAATGAAACAACTATGAGTTTCCAACTAAAAAACTTCGAAGCGCACCTGCCCTCGGACATCCTCACAAAAGGCAAGAACTATCGGGAGGAGGGCAACGTGGACAATCTCGCCGAAGACGGTGGCACTTGGACAGCCTACGTCTATGGCACGAACGATTATACCGTGGAGGTGGAAATCACCAATGGCGAGGTCACGGACTGGTCGTGCGACTGCCCGTATGATTGGGGCGACACCTGCAAGCATGTTGCTGCTGTGCTCTTCGCCGTACGGAACGAAGCACCGCAAACGCCTGATGTTCAGCCAGTTGCGAAGCGGAGGGGGCGGAAGCCCAAACCAAAGTTCGGGGTGACAGCATCCATTGGATTCACACCCGTGACGCCAACTTCCACTACTAAAGAAAAGCCAGATACCAACAACCCCGTTCGGCAAATCATTGACAAGCTGGACGCCACCGAATTGCGGAGCATCATGCACTACCTGGCCCAGCGGGAGGGCGAGGTGAAAGCCTATCTGCTGACCAAGTACGCCCACCTGATAACCGTCGCCTCGAAAAGCCAGTATTCGGCTTTGGTGAAATCCATCATTGACGCTAACGGTGGCGGTCGGCGGGGATTCATTGATTACCGGGAAGCCAGCAGGCTCGGCGACCGATTGTACAAGCTGCTGGCAGATGCCAAAGAGCCGATGGGCAGCCTCCCGCTTGTGTACCTCTGCGTGGAGGTCGTCCAGCAGCTGGCGGAAGCGTACCAAAGTGCCGACGACAGCAGCGGCAGCATGGGGTCGGCAATGGAACAGGCATTCTCATTGCTGCAAGAAATGGCGGAAAATGAGGCAACACCTGCCGACGTGGTGCGGTACATTTTCGAGTACGCCCTCAAGGAAAGCTCGAATAAAGACTATCAAGGCTGGGACTGGGCAAGCAACCTCCGCTCCATCGCCTGTGCCGCCGTGCGCACCAGGGCCGAGGCAGAACACCTGGTGCAGGTGCTCGACCAGTCCATCCGGGCGGACAGCAAGGAAAAATACCGGAACTATGCCATCGAAAAAGCTGAACTGCTGAAATTGGATTTGATTAAAAAATTTGAGTCGGAGAAAGCGGCGGAGGCTTACCTGCTTTCCCGTTTGCACCACACCCGCTTTCGGGAAAAGGCGCTCGAAAATGCCATGCAAGCGGGCCGCCACGATGAGGTGCAGCACCTTGCCAATGACGGCATTGCGCAAGATTCGGCGGACAAGCCCGGCTTGGTGACCCGTTGGAAACAGTGGCTCATCCGCCTTGCCGAAGCTACGGGCGACACCTTGGCCCAAGCAGCCCACCTCGAAGCACTGTACCTCGACCGAGGCGAAATGAGCTACTACCGAGAGTTGAAACAACTGCTTCCCAAAGCCGATTTTGATAAAAAGTGGAGCAGTACATCCGTCATTTCAGGGAACGGGAGGTAAGGTTCGCAGGCATCCTATTCAACGGGAAAGTCGCTGAAATACTTGGCGAGGAAAACCGCATGGACGACTTGATGGCGGAAATCCAAAAAGCGCCTACACTCTACATATTGGACCAATACAGCGCAAGGCTGTCTGATAAGTTCAAGGCTATTTATATTGCCTTATATGACCAATCTGTGTGGCGTGAAATGGAATTGAGTACGGGTAGAGACGGCTATCAGAAATGTACCGTGTATGTGAACAAAATCCTTCAACTCGGCGGCCAAGAGCAGGCCCAACAAATCGTTCAGGACTGGCGGGTACAGTACCCTCGCCGCCCGGCTATGTTAGACGAATTGCGGAGGTTTAAGTTTTAGGTTCTTGCCACTGCTTCGCAAAATACTCCTGCAAAATCCGGTGCCGAAACCGCCAAGTGGCACCATCCGTTTCGAGGAGGTGGCGGGCGGTCATTTCGTTCAGGAAATGGACGAGGCGCAGGGGCAACACCCCGGCACGGTAGAGCTGCCAGCGGAGGAGCCAGTGCTGGAGGATACTTAAATTCCAATTTTTAGCTGATGCAATATATCGTTCGTATGGGTTGCTTATTTGTAATATAGAAGAATAAGTTCTTTCGACTTCATGCAATTGCCCAATTCCGATCATTGCCCCAAGTATCACTCCAGAAAGAATCGCTCCTTTTATGAATTCAATCGATATATTTTTTCCATTAAAAATTGTACTTCCAACCAAAAATGCGTTAACAACTAAAAATGTCGAAAAAAACCAAATAGTCGAAGTTTTTATAGACCATTTATGTGTGGTTTTTGCAATTTCTAATGTCGATATTGATTCAAAAAACAAGTAACGCAAATTTTCAGCATTAGCGTATTTATTTTTACTTATAAACTTAATTAATTCAATAATAATTCTAAAGGTTATAAAGAATGCAAAATAGTAAACAAAAACAAAACTCCACTTGAATTTGTCGCCGATTAAGTAATAGAAAATCGAAATTATTGGAATAAAAAAATGTGGGAACAATAGAGATGAATTCAATATTTCTAAAAGAAATCTTAGCGCTCCTCCCCACCTCCACCAATCATACTGCAAATCCACCAACTCAAACATCACCTTGTTCCGCTGCGTCATTCTCGAAGCAAGGAATGCCAGCCAGTGCCGCACTTCCTCTGGTGTTTTATCCTTCCATTTTTGCCTCAAAGCCTGTTCCACGAACCGCTCTGTGATTTCCGCCTGCCGCTCCTCCACCGTTGTACCTTTGAGTTTCAATTCCGAAAGCGTATTCCCACCCCTAAACAACAACTGCAAGCAATTCAAATAAAACGGCGTCTCCGCCACCCGCAGCAGCAGCGGGTCGTGTTCCAATGCCGCTTTCAGGTCGGGCGCTTCGGGGAAGTCCCGGCGGTCGGCATGGTCGAGTTGGGCGAGCAGTTGTTTGTCGGTGAGGGGCAGCACCTCTATCTGCGCCCAAACGGGGGCATCCTTTTCGAGGGCTTTGTACTCGTCCTTTCGGGTGGAAATGACGTAGTCACAGCCCAGCCTGCCGTATTCGCCAATGGCTTTCAGGCAGGAGGCACGGTGTTCCCCGGCCACCTCGTCGAGGCCGTCAAGGAGCAGGGTAAGCTGGCCTTTTTGCAAAATCTCGGCAGCGTAGCGCTTGGTGACGCCAAGCTCGGCGGGCAGTATTTTCCGCAGCCAGTCGTCGAAGCTGGGGAAATCGCTGCGCCATGTGGCGAGGTTGAGCAGCACGGCGAGGTTTTCGGGGGCGGTTTCCAGCAATTCCAGTGCGAGGTTCAGCAGCAGCGAGGTCTTGCCAGCGCCGGGCAGGCCCGTGACCAAGAGCCGCCGCCTTGCTTTTTCAAAGATTTGCTGGATTTCAGTGCCCGTTTTTTTGCCTTGCAGGGTGATGAAGGTATCGGCTTTTTCGGGGGAGGTGCCTTCGGTGGTATGCTCTATGCGGAGGTTGAAAAGTTGGTCGCCTGCGAGTTTTTGGCCTTTGCGCCGCTCGTAGCGTTGGCGCAGGTATTGTCGGATGGTGTCGTAGCTCTTTTGGGTTTCTTCGGGGGTGAGGGCGATGGGCTTTTCTTCCCGTTTTAACAAAACCTTGATTTGGTCGGGCGTGAAAAAGAAAAGCACGGCGATTGCCAGCACCAAAATCAAGAAAAGCCACCACGAATAATTTTCACCGAAAACAACCAACAGGAAGCCTTGCCCTTTTTCGCTCGTCAGTTCCGCCCCCAATATTTCAGGGATAAGCGTAATGAGCAGCGTCAATGCTATCAGGGCGATTAGAAGGAAAAAGAAGGTGATTATTCGTTTAATCAAGGGTGTTTGGAGGTATTTGAAAGGGTGAACAAGCCGCTAAATTAGCACTAAACTGCCGCCATCCCCATCATCTCCCTTTTGTAAGGCGCTTGAAATTCCAGCACAATATCCTTCTTCGGAATATCCTTTTTCATCAATTCCTCCGCAATCTTCAAATTCGTACCATCGTGCTGCACCACCACCTTTCCATAGGGTTTTACTTGCAAGTGCAGGTAGCAGCCATAGTTGCGGCGGTTGTTGTGCCAGCCGCTGTTGTAGAGCAGGTAATGGCCCCGTTCATTGTCCATGATGACTTGGTTTTCGACATCCTCGAAAGGGGTGGAGCCAAATTGGGCGATTTCCTTAACCAAATCGGCTACGATGATTTTATGCTGTTCCATCTTTCCCATTGCAGTATTTTTTTGTTGATTGGGTCAAAAACGACGAATTTGACCTTGAAATATTCCAATGCTTCGTAAAAGAAATAATCGTCGAGGAATTCCTCGAATGTATCTTCTGGTATGGACAAAAACACCTCCCGTTCCGATTCATATTTCAACAGGCAAATCTGTACAAAAGATATTGTCCCAGTGCATTTTGGAAATCTTCGACTTCCGAAAACCCAGCAAAAGTCTTGACCTCGACGGCTATCTTTTCACCATTTTTTTCCGCACCAATCATCACGTCTTCCTAGGCAGCAAGGTCAATGAAAATCTTCCGCTTGCCAATCGGCACAACATAAGAGCTTGTTTGCGATTTGGTGCTTGAGGCAAAAACGAGCTATTTTTCGTCAGTTTTTCAGCTTTTTGAAGGCGCATAGTTGGGCTACGCAACTGAAAAAAGATGAAAAGATGGCGGAAAAGAGTCGTTTTTTGACCAAGTGACCTAATCGCAAACAAGCTCTAAGGATCGTGCGTGACTTTCCAGCCGTCGTTTTCCAACGACTCCCGGAATATGTGGTGCAGGTAGTCTCTCGCTGGCATGTTTGTTTTTTGCAAAAATACAAAAAATGGGATTTCAAGGCACGAGAACATTTGCCCTGCCACCCTGTCGCCTCACCCCCAATCCCTCCTGTCAAAATGCCACCCCATTTCCCCATTTCCCCGCCATTTTATCTTGAAAAAAGTCATGGCATACCGCTTGAACCAAGGCAGTCGTGAGCGGTTTTGAGGGAATGAGAATTTACACGGAGCCACAGAGAACACTCAGGAACACAGAGCGTTCTCAAAATAAATCAGGTTCTCCATGTCCCTTGTGTCCTTCGAGCCTCTGTGTTAAAAAAAAAGAAAAACAGCATAAAGCATGAACCTAAATAATCTAACCATAAAATCCCAGGAAGCCGTCACACGGGCGCAGCAATTGGCGATGGAAAACAACAGCCAGCAAATAGAACCGGGCCACCTGCTCGCCGCCATCATGGACGTGGACGAGAGCGCTACGCCCTTTATTTTCAAGAAACTCGGCGTCAACTACGACGTGCTGAAAAAGGCCACGGACGCCGTCGTGGCGGGCTACCCCAAGTCCAGCGGCGGCGACGGGCGGCAGTATTTTGCGAGGGAAACGAGCGAAGTATTGCAACGTGCCAACACTTACCTCAAGGAGTTTGGTGACGAGTACGTGTCATTGGAGCACTTGCTGCTCGGACTGCTCACGGCCCGCTCCACCGTATCGCAGATGCTGAAGGACAGCGGCGTGGACGAGAAGGCCCTCAAAAACGCCATCAACGACCTGCGCAAGGGCAGCAAAGTGACCACCGCCAGCGCCGAGGAGACCTACCAGGCCCTCTCGAAATACGCCGTGAACCTCAACGAGCGTGCCCGCAACGGCAAGCTCGACCCCGTCATCGGGCGGGACGAGGAAATCAGGCGGGTGCTGCACATCCTCGCCCGGCGCACGAAGAACAACCCGATTTTGGTCGGTGAACCCGGCGTGGGCAAGACGGCCATCGCCGAGGGACTGGCGCACCGCATCGTGAGCGGCGACGTGCCGGAAGACCTGCGGGAAAAGGAAATCTATGCCCTCGATATGGGCTCGCTCATCGCTGGCGCAAAATACCAGGGCGAGTTCGAGGAACGACTGAAATCGGTGGTGAAGGAGGTGCTGAGCGCCGAGGGCCGCATCTTTCTTTTCATTGACGAGATACATACGCTGATAGGCGCAGGCAAGGGCCAAGGGGCGATGGATGCCGCAAACATCCTCAAGCCGGCCCTTGCCCGTGGCGACCTCCGGGCCATCGGGGCGACCACCCTCAGCGAGTACCAGAAGTACTTCGAGAGCGACAAGGCGCTCGAACGCCGCTTCCAAGTGGTGACAGTGGATGAACCCTCGGAGGAAGACGCCATCTCCATCCTGCGGGGCTTAAAAGAGCGCTACGAGTCGCACCACAAAATCAATATCCGGGACGAAGCTATCGTGGCGGCGGTGCAGCTCAGCACCCGCTACATCACCGAGCGCTTCCTGCCCGACAAAGCCATTGACCTGATAGATGAGGCTGCCGCCAAACTGCGCCTCGAAATGAACTCCATGCCCGAAGAACTCGACGAGGTGGAGCGCAAAATTCGCCAGTTCGAGATAGAGCGGGAGGCCATGAAACGGGAAAACGACGAGACGAAAATCAAGCGCATCAACGAGGATTTGGCGAACCTCGAAGAAAAACGCAACGCCCTGAAAGCCAAGTGGCAGAACGAGCGGGAGGTGGTCAACGGCATTTCACAATCGAAAGAGGACATTGAAGTGCTGAAGCAAGAAGCGGCCAAACTGGAGCGGGAAGGCAAGTTCAGCGAGGTCGCCGAAATCCGCTACGGGCGCATCCCCGACGAGGAGAAGCGGCTGGCGTTTTTCAACAAAAGGCTCAAAGACCTGCAAACGGACGGCAAACTGCTCGTGAAGGAAGAGGTCGAAGCCGAGGACATCGCCGAAATCGTGGCCCGCTGGACGGGTATCCCCGTGACCCGAATGCTACAGAGCGAGCGGGAGAAACTGCTCCACCTCGAAGCCGACCTGCACAAACGGGTCATCGGGCAGGACGAAGCCGTGGAAGCCGTCAGCGACGCCATCCGCCGCAGCCGCACGGGGCTTGGGAACGAGAAGCGGCCCATCGGGTCTTTCCTCTTCCTTGGAACGACGGGCGTGGGCAAAACCGAACTGGCCAAGGCCCTTGCCGAGTACCTTTTCAACGACGAAAACCTGATGACCCGCATTGACATGAGCGAGTACCAAGAGCGCCATTCGGTGAGCCGATTGGTCGGAGCGCCTCCCGGCTATGTGGGCTACGACGAGGGCGGCCAACTGACGGAGGCCGTTCGCCGCAAACCCTACTCGGTCGTGCTTTTGGATGAAATCGAAAAGGCGCACCCCGACGTGTTCAATATCCTGCTGCAAGTGCTGGAAGATGGCCGCCTGACGGACAACAAAGGCAGGGTCGCCAATTTCAAGAACACGGTCATCATCATGACCTCGAACATCGGCTCGGACGTGATCCGCTCGAATTTCGAGAAAATCACCAAGTCCAACCGGGACGAGGTGGTGGAAAGCACGAAGGAAATGCTGTTCAACCTGCTGAAACAGTCCGTGCGGCCAGAGTTCCTGAACCGCATTGACGATGTCATCATGTTCCAGCCACTCACAGCGAGGGACATCAAGCTCATCGTGGAACTGCAACTGCGCCAAGTGGTGGAGACGCTACGCAAACAAGAAATCGAGCTGACCATCAGCCCGCAAGCCGCCGAGTTCATTGCCGACGAGGGCTTCAACCCAGAGTTCGGCGCAAGGCCCGTGAAGCGGGTCATCCAGAAAAAAGTGCTGAACGAGTTGAGCAAGCAAATGCTGCTCGGCAAGGTGCAGCCCAAGAGCAAGGTACTGCTGGATGTGTTCGATGGGATGGTGGTGTTTCGGGCGCCGAGGGTGGAAGAGGCGGTGGTTTTGAGCGAGAATTAAGCTTTTCTCATATAGGTTTTGGGGCGGTCGGGTGCGGGAGTTCCCGACCGTTTTTTGTTTCCCAATTTCCCTAATACTGGAAATACCCCAAACCCCGAAGGGGTTGAACGTGAATAGCCCCGGGTCGCAACCCGGGGTTTGGTTTGGGCACGGGTCGCAACCCCGAGGGGGTTGAATGTTTGGGGTTTGCGTAAATAATTGACATTCAATCGCCCAAACCCCGAAGGGGTTGAACGGGAATAGCCCCGGGTCGCAACCCGGGGTTTGGTGCGTGGGCACGGGTCGCAACCCCGGAGGGGTTGAATGTTTGGGGCGGATGATTGGGCGTTTGCGTAAACGATTGACATGTAATAGTCAAGACTTGACCTGACAGTCGCAACATTTCGGACGCTAAGAAACTGTCAGATTTTCCTCAACCTCCGACGTTGACCTTCCGTGCTTCGTGACCCAATATGAATCCCCCCCGCTGTCTGCTGGTAAGGGGGGA
>JBGSKQ010000022.1:0-74239 GCA_041741095.1 Saprospiraceae bacterium | reverse complement strand
CTTGAGACAAAAACGAGCTATTTTTTGTCAGTTTTTTAGGTTTTTGAAGGCGCATAGTTTGGCTACGCAACTGAAAAAAGCTGAAAAAATGGCGAAAAAGAGCCGTTTTTTGGCCAAGTGACCAAATCGCAAACAAGCTCTAAAAACAAAACCAATCCAGCGTGATTGCCTTGAATTATTCTGAAAAAGCATAGGGCAAAAAGGCAAAATTGTCATACCGTGTTGGCCGCAGTTGGTTTGTCATGATTATTTACTGGAAAAAAGCAGGCAGGCCGATTCTTTCAAAGTACATCTTTTAAATCACTACCTAACTACATCATCATGTCAAGCAATAACCCTCCCACCAAGAAACAGCAACCTGCCAATGAGAAGGAACCGGGCAAGCCGAAAGGCCCAGTTGAGCGTAACCCTTTGGCCAAAGATGAAGGCGATATCCGCAAAAACGAAGACGCAACGGGCGACAATATGGACGCCGATCTTTATGAAAGTATGGAAGACGACATGGACAGGGGCATTGGCGGCCTCAACCGGGGCATGGGCGACCTCGGCGATATGCAGGGCGATACAGACAGCGACAAAGACGATGAGTCCTACGAAGAATACGAAGACGATGAAATCTATGACGACAAGGCGGACGATGTCAATTATTGAACTTGCACCATTGGAAAACAAACACATTATATGAAATGCAAAATTGGCTTTCTGGCATTTTTCACCCTCATTTTGCTTGCAAGCGTGGTGGGTTGTTATCGAATTAAAGGAATTGATGGAGGGGGCCAAATTGGCGCTATAGAAAAAAGGCAACCAAATGGCCTGGACATTGCATTGCCGCCTGGATATCAAATTGAATCTATCGCCGATGGCCTAACTTTTCCGTCTGCCCTTGAGTTCGACGAGGAGGGCAATATGTACGTGCTCGAAGCGGGCTATTGCTATGGTGAAATTTGGACGGAGCCTAAGTTGTTAAAATTCGGGGAAAATGGCACGGCACAAACCATTGCCACAGGTACTAAAAACGGCCCCTGGACTGGCGTTGATTATCACAACAGCGCATTTTATGTAGCAGAGGGCGGCACAATGGAAGGCGGTAAAATTTTAAAAATCAGCAAAGACGGAAAAATCACTACCCTGATTGAAGACCTGCCCACCACTGGCGACCACCATACGAATGGGCCTGTCGTATTGGACAATCAAATCTATTTTGGATTGGGCGTTGCCACCAATTCTGGCGTGGTTGGCGAGGATAACGAGGGTTTTGGCTGGCTGAAACGTGACCCCAAATTCCACGACATTCCCTGCCAGGATGTCGTATTGAATGGCGTCAATTTTGAATCTGAAAATATACTGACAGAAGCCAGTGGCGACAAGGCTATCACGGGCGCCTATGTAGCGTTCAATACTCCTACCACTCAAGGCCAGGTCATCAAAGGAAGTATCCCCTGCACAGGTTCCATCCTGCGCATACCACTCCAAGGGGGCGATCCAGAACTGGTCGCATGGGGCCTCCGGAATCCATTTGGCCTGGCTGTTTCGCCTAAGAATAAGATTTTTATTACTGAAAATGCCTATGACGAACGGGGCAGCCGCCCAGTTTGGGGAGCTGGCGAGGTATTATGGGAAATCAAAGAGGGAACCTGGTATGGCTGGCCGGATTTTTCGGAAGGAAAACCCATCGAGAGCCATGAATTTAAAGTGCCAGGCGAAAATCTGGTAAAACCCCTCCTGCAAAAACACCCGCAGACCCCGCCCAAGCCAGCAGCTATTTTGGGCGTCCATGCTTCTGCCTGCGGCTTGGATTTTTCCAAAAATTCCAGTTTTGGATACGAGGGCGAAGCCTTCGTGGCAGAGTTCGGCGATATGGCCCCAACGGTCGGCAAGGTGCTGGCCCCAGTGGGTTTCAAGGTCGTGAGGGTCAACGTAGAAACAGGGGTTGTGATGGATTTTGCCGTAAACAGGGGCGGTAAAAACGGCCCGGCCTCCTGGTTGGGCAAAAACGGTTTGGAACGCCCAATCGCCGTGAAATTTGACCCCAGTGGAAATGCCATGTACATCGTGGATTTTGGCATTGTAAAAATGACGGACGACGGCGCAGTGCCCATCCAAAAAACAGGCAATGTCTGGAAAGTCACCAAATCGGGCAACAATACAACGAGCAGCAATCAAGCAAGGAAACAGCCATGAAAAAATTAGTTTTCATATTCATCGCTTTGTCTGGCTTGGCAGCCTGTGCCAGCCGTAAAAGCGAACCCATCCAGCAAAAAATGCTGGTGCTGGACGAGAGCGAAAAAAACGGCCAGCATCACTTTATGCACCATTGCCAAAAATGCCACCCCAATGCCGAAGCTGGCCTTGGCCCTGCCATCCTTGCACCGCCCACTTTTTTGAAAAAGTACCAGGTGAGGCATGGCCTGGGTGTCATGCCACGGTTTAGCAAAAACAAAATTTCAGATGAAGACTTGGACGATATGATGGCGTATTTAAAAGCGCTAAAAAAGTTCTGATATGAATTGAGGTTGATATAAAGTTGATAAGAGGTTTATAAGAGTTAATTGAAACGCCAAAAATCCTAAATCAAAAACAAATATCCAACACCAAGCTATGAAAGCCATTTGGACAGGATCAATCAGTTTTGGGCTGGTCAATATCCCCATAAAATTGTACAGTGCAACCGAGGATAGGGCGATTGATTTGGATATGCTGGATAGCAGTGATCACGAGCGTATCCGCTACCAACGCGTGAATGAAAAAACGGGAAAGGAAGTGCCATGGGAAAAAATTGTGAAAGGCTACAAAACCGACGAAGGTTATGTCATACTGTCAGACGAAGATTTTGAATTAGCGGGACACAAAAAGACCAAAACCATTGATATTGAGGAGTTTGTGCCAAAAGAGCAAGTGGCGGAAATGCTTTTTAAAAAACCGTATTACCTGGAACCCGCTAAGGGGGGCGATGGTGCATACGCCCTGCTTCGTGATGCATTGAACAAAAGTGAAAAAGTGGGCGTGGCTTCGTTCGTTATGCGGGAAAAAGAAAACCTGGCCCTGCTCGATACTTTTGAAAATGTGATCGTGCTGCACGTTATCCGTTTTGCCAATGAAATTAGGAAACACGACGAACTGGATTTGCCCAAAACGAAAGCTGGCAAAAAGGAACTCCAAATGGCCATGGACTTGATTGAACACTACAGTTCGGATTTTGAACTGGCAGATTACGAAGACGAATATGTGGACAAATTGATGTCCATTATCGAGGCAAAGCAGAAAGGGAAATCCACCAAATTGAGGAAGGTGAAGACAGAAGCAGCCACCAAATCCACGGATTTGATGAAAAAATTGCAGGAAAGTTTGAAGATGAAAAAGGCGTCGTAAGTGCTAAATAAACGTGAATTCGGAGATGTTCGACCTCTCCGAGGTCGCATAATATCTTGATTTTCAAATTTCTACAAATATGCCACCTCCCGATTCCTATCGGGACCGAGGCGAGCGAGATGATGACTTTGGAGAAGTCAAATATTTGTAGAACTAAAGTTTTTAGCTTGATTTCGACCTCTGTCCAAGATAGCTATCGGGAGGTCGCATATTGCTGATAATCAATTTAGTAATCTCCGAATTCACGTTAGATAAGCGCAAGAATGAGCTTAACTAAATATCAAAAGAAACGGGATTTTAAAAAAACGCCCGAACCGGCGGGCAAGCCAGACCCATCGGGCAAGCAGCGTTTTGTGGTGCAGGAACACCACGCCCGCCGCCTGCACTACGATTTCCGCATGGAGGCAGGTGGCGTACTGAAATCCTGGGCCGTGCCAAAAGGCCCTTCGATGAATCCCAAAGACAAACGCCTGGCCGTGATGACCGAAGACCATCCGGTGAAATATTTGACTTTTGAAGGAACTATACCCAAGGGAAACTACGGCGCTGGAGAAATGTCCATTTGGGACAGCGGCACTTATGAAATGGCCAATGGCGAAACCTTTGACGAAGGGCTGCAAGAAGGGAAACTGAAATTCAGGCTGCGCGGACAAAAGCTAAGCGGCGAGTTCTCCTTGGTAAAAATGCACGGTGAAGAAAAACAACAATGGTTGTTGATAAAAAGCAAGGACGAAGCGGCCCAGGGCAAACCTGTCAAAAAAAAAGCCCCTGAAACAACGGGCCAATTATCCGAATACCTGCGCCCCATGCTGGCTAAATTGGGCGATGGTCCTTTCGACGCCGACGATTGGGTTTTTGAACAAAAACTGGATGGATACAGGGCGATTGCGGAGGCCAATAAAGGCACGGTGAGGCTTTATTCCCGCAACGGAAAAGACTTTGAAAAGACCTACAAAAGTATTTTCCAAACCCTGGAAAAAATAAAGCACGAAGCCATTTTGGATGGTGAAATTGTGGTGTTGAACAGCAAGGGCGTACCAGATTTCAATATGCTTCAAAATTACAAAACCACCCAAAAGGGCACTCTCCGTTATTATGTGTTCGATCTGCTCTTTCTAAACGGCGAAAACACAACGGTACTACCCTTATTGGATAGAAAAACACTGCTGAAACAATTGCTGGACGGGCAGTTTGATGAAATTGTCTATTGCGATCACGTTGTCGGAAAGGGCAAGGATTTTTTCAAAAAAACAGTCCGGCAAGGCTTTGAAGGCATCATGGCCAAAAAAGCCAACAGCCTTTACTTGCTGGACAGCCGCAGCTCGGATTGGCTGAAAATAAAGTCCCAAAACACCGCCGATGCCATCATCGGTGGCTACACGGCGGCGAAGGACAGCCGGGAATTTGGGGCCTTGGTGCTCGGTATGTACAACGACGATGGCGAACTTGTTTTTGCAGGTCATTGCGGCACAGGTTTCAGCCGGGAAAAAATCAGGGAAATACACAGTCGCCTTTCCCTGCAAGATGAGGCCCCTTTCGTCAAAAAACCGAAAGTGAATGCAAAAGTAACTTGGGTAAAACCTACGCAGGTTTGCGAGGTGGCTTTCTCCGAATGGACGAAAAACAACTACCTGCGCCACCCTTCCTTTCAGCGGCTGCGGGACGACAAAAAGCCGCAGGAAGTGCTGTTGACCAATGAACTGGATGGCAAGGCACCGCCCGCAAAAAAAACAACATCCACCATGAAAACTAAAAAGATAGAACAGGAGCAAATTGACGGTGGCAAGGATTTTTTCTTGGATTTGGGAAAAAACAAGGTAAAAATCACCAGCCCCGACCGGGTTTATTTCCCCAAACACGGCTATACAAAAGCCGATACCCTAAATTATTACCTGGAAATGGCCGACTACATTTTGCCCTATTTGAAAAACCGGGCAGAGTCTTTGTTCCGTACACCGGAGGGCGTGGGCGGGAAAAACTTTTTCCAAAAAGACATCAATTTTTCCATTCCCGATTTCGCCACGACGGCTAAATTTTATTCCGAATCGGCGGAAAAGGACATTGACTGGTTGGTATGCAACAACCTGGAAACCTTGCTTTTTATGATGAACCTCGGTACCATCGAAATCAACCCCTGGAACTCAACGATTGATAAACCAAACTATCCGGATTATGCGGCCATTGACCTCGATCCGGGCGATAAAACCCAGTTTAAACAAGTGGTAGAAACGGCTCTCGCAACCAAGGCGGTCTTGGACGATGCCGGCATTGAAGGCCACTGCAAAACCTCTGGCAGCAGGGGCCTTCATATTTTTATCCCCTTGGGCGCCAAGTACGAATACGACGATGTCAGGGATTTTATAAAAACCCTCGTCCTATTGGTACATGAGCGCCAGCCCAAGCTCACCAGTCTGGAACGCAGCCCCTCAGAACGCCGCAGCCAGATTTATCTTGATTGGCTGCAAAACAAACAGGGCCAAACCCTCGTCGCTCCTTACAGTTTGCGGCCCAGGGAACATGCCACCGTCTCTACCCCGCTGAAATGGGAGGAGGTCAATTACGATCTGGATTTTACCGAATTTACCATCCAATCAGTACCCGACAGGGTGAAAAAAGTGGGCGATTTGTGGGCACCTGTTCTGAAAAAAGGCGTGGACATGGAAAGGGCATTGGAGCGGCTGTTGGAGTTTCAGGGGGTGGGAAAATAGGCAAAAGTGGCCCTACAAGTGATTCTAACAAGCAAAGGGGGTATCTTTGGCCCTTATTTCAATTTTTTTACACCTTGATTCCCTTTGTTATGAAAATACCCCTTTTTTGGTTTTTGCTTTTTCTTGTTAGTTTTTTTGGAAAAACGCAAGCCCAACTTGACCCTGCCGCCCAACTCAACCTCCTCATTGAAGAAGACCAGGTTTTTCAAAAAACTGAATTTGCCTCGCCCGTATTGCCATTTCCCGAAGTAGATGCCACAGCGGAACTGCGCCGGGCCGGTGTTTATAAAAATGAACTGGAGCGGCTGTTGGCCATTGATAAAAAAAACTTGTCCCGCCAAGGCCAAATCAACTATGAACTGCTCAAATACATCCTTGAAGACCGCATCGCCCAATACGAATACGAAACCTACCTCGTTCCCCTCAACGCTGAGGGCGGTTGGTACACCGAGTTTATCTTATCCATTGACAATCAATTGTTTGAATCAGAGGCCGAAGTGAAGCGCTATATTGAAAAATTGAATGCTTTTAAAGCCTATGCCGGGAAAAACATGGCCTTGATGCAAGAAGGCCTGCAAAAGGGCCGCACTGCACCGCAGGCGATTTTGGCCGGCCGGGAAAATGTGGTGGATGCTTGCATCGTGCAAAAGGCTGAAGACAGCCCATTTTACAAACCTTTTTTAAAACTGCCGGCTTCTATCCCAGCAGGAAAGCAGAAGGCCCTGCAACAGGAAGGCAAAATGGCCATCGAGGAAAACGTGACGCCTGCTTTTGCCGCTTTCAGGGATTTTTTCCAAAAAGAATACATACCCGGTGCGGCAAAAGAAGTGGGCATTTCGGCCCAACCAAAGGGCAAGGAATTTTACGAAAACAGGGTGCGCTACTACACCACATTGGCCATGTCGGCAGATGAAGTCTATGAAAAAGGCCTGCTCGAAGTGGCCCGCATCCGCAAGGAAATGCAGGGCATCTTGAAAGAAGTGGGATTTGCAGGAAGTTTCCCGGAATTCCTTGCCTTTTTGCGCAGCGATCCGCAGTTTTATGCTAAAACGGGCGAGGAACTATTGAAAGAAGCCAGTTTTATCTGCAAAAAAATAGACGGCAAATTGCCCCAGTATTTTGGCAAACTGCCCCGCAATTCTTATGGCGTTTCGCCCGTGCCGGAGGCCATTGCCCCTACCTACACGACGGGGCGCTATAGCGAGGGTTCGCCACGGAGCAACCGGGCAGGATTTTATTGGGTGAACACTTACAATTTGCCCGCCCGGCCTTTATATGCACTTCCTTCGCTGACCCTTCACGAAGCCGTGCCGGGCCACCACCTCCAGATTTCACTGGCACAGGAGATGGAGGGTGTGGCCGAATTCCGCAAAAACAACTACATCAGCGCCTTTGGCGAGGGCTGGGCGCTGTACTGCGAGTGGCTCGGCGAGGAAATGGGCATTTACGGAACGCCTTACGAGCGTTTTGGGAAACTGACCTACGAAATGTGGCGGGCCGTGCGTTTGGTAGTAGATCCCGGCCTGCACGTAAAGGGTTGGACGAGGCAACAAGCCATTGATTTTATGGCCAACAATACGGCCCTTTCGCTGCACGAATGCACGACAGAAATTGACCGCTATATCGGTTGGCCGGGGCAGGCGGTCTCTTACAAAATAGGCGAATTGAAAATCAGGGAACTGCGGCAGCGGGCAGAAACGGCCCTGGATAACAATTTTGACCTTCGCTCGTTCCATGATTTGGTCCTGTCGCAGGGTGCCGTTCCACTATTTGTTTTGGAAAATATGGTGGACGAATGGATCCAAGCGAAAAAAAAGGACTGATTTTTGACTAAAACCTTGCGTTATTTGCTTGTTTTAAAATACAACTTAAATAGCGCAAAGCCTGCCGGGGTGCTGTCCCAGCAGGCTTTTTTCACCTAAGAAGCTGTTTGAATGTACCTCAATGGGCCAAAAAGGTGTCTTTTCCACCCCGCGACAAGCAAATTTTTCAGCATTCCCGATAGGAATCGGGAGCTGCTATTCCCTCAAAATTTCCTTGCCGCAGGACGAAAAAACCACTCTTTTTTTCTCCATCAGGCAAATTCAAACAGCTTCTAAATATTTTGCCCAATTTGAAATGAGGGCATGGTTAATAGGCTATTGTTTTTGCACGTTCAACCATTCCCTTATTCTCTCATTCACAATTAAATAACATGGCAGAGAATCAAAATGGCCTACCAGTGGCCAAGCATCAGATGAAACAGTGGAACAAGCTGAAAGCTGAGAACTCCTGGACGATGTTCAAGGTCATCTCCGAGTTTGTGGACGGCTTCGAGCGTTTGAATAAAATCGGGCCTTGCATTTCCATTTTTGGCTCTGCCCGCACCAAACCCGACAATCCTTATTACAAAAAAGCGGTAGAAATCTCACAGGCGCTTACGGAAGAAGGATGGGGCGTCATTACGGGCGGCGGCCCCGGCATCATGGAGGCTGGCAACAAAGGCGCCTCGCTGTTTGGCGGCATTTCCGTGGGCCTGAACATTTACCTGCCTTTTGAACAGAGCCACAACCAATATGTGGATCACGATAAAAACCTGGAGCACCGCTACTTTTTTGTCCGAAAGGTGATGTTTGTAAAATATGCCCAGGGCTTCGTGGTGATGCCCGGCGGCTTCGGCACCATGGACGAAATGTTCGAGGTAATGACCCTTATCCAAACGCAACGCATTGAACGTGTGCCGGTTATACTCATCGGAAAAGAGTATTGGAGCGGCCTTGTGGATTGGATCAAAGCCGTGATGTTGGAAAAAGAACACAACATCAATCCCGACGACCTCGACCTTTTCTGGGTAGTGGACGATCCACAGGAAGTCGTGCGCATCGTGCGGGAGTTCTACGCAGAAGGCACGAACGTGAGGCCAAATTATGAGCTGGAGTAGTTTTTAGTCCACAGTCGGCAGTCCACAGTCCACAGTTGGGCAGTCGAAAAAGCCGAGGGTCTTAAGACTACGGACTGCAGACTAAATAATACCTTTGCCCTCGCCATCGTTTAAGCATGGTTTTTAAACACTTTTAATATGAAAACCCTTGCCCTCCTTGTCTTTTTGACATTTCCCTTTTTTCAACTTACTTATTCACAAGAGCCTGAATTCAAATGGAACACCGTGGAAGCTGATACAGACTTCGTGGAAAACGAGCCTATCCGGAAAGCCTACGTGGTAGATGGAGATGAAGCCATGTCTTTTGGCAACCAATCTTCTATGACCGTGATGTTGGAGGTCACCGACAAAAAAATGGCGGAAAAGGTGTGGAAGGATTTTATGAAAGACTTCGGCGGAAAGACCAAAAAAATGAAGGGTGGCAACGAAGATTTGACCACCGGTGCCGAGATAGTGGGCATCAACGGGGTCAACCCGCTCGAAATTTATTCCAATGCCGTGGAAGGGGTGGATGGTTACGTGGAATTTACCGTTTGGTTCAACTTGGGCGACGAGTACCTGGCCCGCAACCGCAAGGCGCAGTTTCTCGAAGCCGAGAAAATGCTCCTGAAATTTGCCCACGAAACCAAAAAAGAACACACCAGGAACGAATTGGAAGACGCCGAAAAAAAACTCAAATCGCTGGACAACGATTTCGACAAGCTCAAGCGGCAAAATGACAATTATCATAAAACGATTGAAGAGGCCGAGCGCCGAATCCAGGAAGCCAAGGACAACATCGTGACCAATGAACAGCAACAGGCCGACACCTCCCAAAAAATGGATCTCCAGAAGGAATTGGTAGAGGAAATCAAGCGACGCCTAAGCGACATGAAGAAGAATTAAGCGCAAAGTTTTTATCTTTGCGCCGCATTCATCCTGCTAAGAGGCTGTACAGATGATAGTTCGTACAGAAAAGCCAAGGCCAGAAACAATTATTGATTTTTGACCGCACCCGCACCGGCTTTTTTGTAAATACATCATTTGTACAGCCTCTTTACGTAGGTAAAAACAGCTTGTATAAAACTGGTTATCAGTGTTTTATCAACCTGATTCAACCTTGTGTAGCAAGGTTCTGACATAAAATTTACAGGTCTCCCCCCTCCTCGCCGCCTTTGGCGGCTCGTCGGGGAAAGTGGCCTTTTGGGGCGGTTGCACCGCCCCAAGCCCCTTAGGTTTTTACCTTTGAACCTTAATTTAGAAATTACTGAACCGTACATCAATATCAACAATTTTGCAAACCGCATAAACTCAGCAGCAATATGGATTTATTCGAAAAATTCCAAAGCAAAGGCCCGATAGGCAAATTCGTGGAAGTCGAAGACAACTACTTTGTTTTCCCAAAACTGGAGGGGGAACTGGGCAACCGCATGAAATTCCAGGGCAAGGAGGTCATCTGTTGGAGCATCAACAACTACCTCGGACTGGCCAACCACCCCGAAGTTCGGGAAGCGGACGCCCAAGCCGCCAAGGACTGGGGCATGGCCTATCCGATGGGCGCCCGCATGATGAGCGGTGCTACCAAGTACCACGACCTGTTGGAGAAAAATCTGGCCGATTTCATCAAAAAAGAATCCGTCCTGCTGGTCAACTACGGCTACCAAGGCGTGCTTTCCGCCATTGACGCCCTGTTGGGGCGCCGTGACGTAGTGGTTTACGACTCCGAATCCCACGCCTGCATCGTGGACGGCGTGCGCCTGCACCACGGCAAGCGCTTTGCCTTCGAGCACAACAACATCGAGAGCTTGGACAAAAACCTGGCCCGTGCCACCCGCATCGCCAACGAAAACGGCGGTGGCATCCTCGTCATCTCCGAGGGCGTCTTCGGTATGAGGGGCGACCAGGGCAAGTTGCGTGAAATTGCTGCCCTCAAAGAAAAATACGAGTTCCGCCTGATGGTGGACGATGCCCACGGCTTCGGTATGCTCGGCCCAACAGGCGCCGGTGCCTGCGAAGAACAGGGCGTGATGGACGATGTGGATATTTACTTCTCCACCTTTGCCAAATCAATGGCCAGCATCGGTGCCTTCTTCGGTGGCGACAAATACATCATGGACCAATTGCGCTTCAACATGCGCTCGCAGATTTACGCCAAATCGGTGCCCATGCCCATCGTCATCGGTGCATTGAAACGGTTGGAACTGCTGCGCAACAAGCCAGAATTAAGAGCCAAGTTGTGGGAAAACGTCAATTATTTGCAAAGCGAATTGAAAGCCGCCGGCTTCAACATCGGTGAAACCAATAGCTGTGTAACGCCCGTTTACCTGCCTGGCGACAGCGGCGAGGCGATGGCGATGGTCTATGATATGCGAGAAAATTACAGCGTTTTCTGCTCCATCGTTATTTACCCGGTCATACCAAAAGGCATGATGATCCTTCGCCTGATTCCTACTTCCGTACATACAAAGGAGGATATTGACCAAACGATTTTCGCCTTCAAGAATATCAAGGATAAACTGGAAGACGGTACTTATAAAAAATTGGCCGTCAGGTTTGAGGCACAGGTGACGGCGTAATCATGAGATTTATCAATATAAATAGGGCCTGATGGATGTGATTCCGTCAGGCCTTGTTTGTTTGAAATGAAGCGCACAAAGATTAGTTCTTGGGAGCAGCTATAATTTTCTCCATTCTTTTCCGTCGATGACAAAGCCTATGATACCTAATGAATCTGGCTGTAGATAAATTTTTCCATTCTCAGATGGGTAAATGCTGTAGAATGTTCTACCAGCTAATTGGATTGTATCTAGTTTACTTGAAGTGGGGTATCTACTAAATTGGTCTTGCCAATTTCCATATACAACAGAGTTACTTATTTCAATTTTGCTAAAAAGGTTTCCGGATTGGAAATAATCCGATGTTGCAATGATAATTGAATCCCCATTTGTATTCTCAAATGAAATACTCAAATTTTCGATTGTATAAGTATCGCAGCATTCCTTCTCTACGTCATCAAATTCAAAGCCATCTGAATAAATAAATTCTCTTTTTGAGCAAACAAAAGCCAATGTATCATCAGTTTCACTAACATAAGAGAATTTATCTCCAGGTTGATAAGGAAAAAGCTTCTTGACTTCTTCGAGAACAAATATATCATCGTGGCATTTAACTCCTCTGCAACAGGCTCCAAAAAGCATCATCGTGGCAACCAAAAATAAAATGCCCACTAAATTTGAGATTGACGAATTTTTCATTGTTCTGTATTTAGAAAATCTTATTTTGATTAGCTTCTTACTTTTTATATCACTATTATTTTTTCAGCATGTAACACCACCCCATCCAACTCAACGATCAAAAAGTAGATGCCTTTTTGCAGGCCAGTGATGTCTATTTGGCCTTTAAAAGGCAGGCTTTCCACGGTACGGCCCATCAAATCCAAAATCTTGATTTCGGTACCGATTTTATCATCCAAACCTTCTTGGCTTTCTATGTGCAGGATTCCTTGGCTCACGGGATTGGGATACACCACAAACCCAGCCCGGCCCACGTGGGCTTCCTCTTCGATGCTGGTCAGCACCTGCAAACCATCCGCACATTCGTCCGGCAGCAGGCAGCCCATGCTGTCCAGCTTTACCAGCCAGATGTCTTTGCTGGCAGGTTTCCTGATGCTGCCTACCAAGATAAAATCCTTGTCCTGTGTTTCCTGTATCCCGCTCAGATAACTGAATTTATCCGGGAAATTCAAATCAACGATGTAGCGTTCCCACAGCATTTCCCCACCCTGCGTGAAGGCGAACACCCAGCCTGCGAGTCCGTAGTCGTTTCCGGACATTGCCGCTGGCCCCAGGTCGGCATATCCACACCCGACTATCAGGCCATTGGAGGTCTTGATGAGGTCGGTGACGACCAATTCCGTGAAGTCTGAAAAATTGTACTGATCCAATACGTTGCCGAGGGAGTCCAGCCATACCATAATAGGGGGCCTTTTATAAAGGCCCGAAAATTGGTGTCGCCTATAGTTTACCACAAACCCGCCATTGTCCAGTTCCAGGATACTGGAAGCGGCCGCTCCAAGCATACCTTTATAACCAGAAAACTTGCTGGTCCATCTTTCGTTCCCCATCGGATCAAGCCTGGTCACGGTCATAAAGAAGGTATCCGCAATAATGGTACTTTCTTCGGGCGTAAGATAGGAGACCACAATGTCCCCATTCTTGGCAAGAATAATATCCTCCAAAGTCGCATTCTTGTAATTGTCCCCAACTAATTTTTCCCAAATCAGGTTTCCTTGCAGGTCTGTCTGCACCATCCAGACAGCATATTTTTCTGGCGACAACTCTGCATCGTTTAGTAAAATGAGAGAAGAATCTGAACTAAAAATAAGGGTCCCGTTTACTTGCCATGGGACAGTATGGAAAGTTTTTAGCCACAAGCTATCCCCCTCTTGATCCGTTTTCATTAAAAAAACATCGTACTGCCCGACCCCAGCCTGTATGGTCCCGCTAAAATAATACATGCCATCTTCTTCGTCCAGAACCGCCCCGATGTTCCCGTGAGCCTTCCCGGCAGTTATCCACCAGGGGAAGTTTTGGTACTGCACCTGGTTGGTGACGTTGCCCGAAGCATCCGTATTGAGGATGGTAAAACATTCGGAAATGTTGTTGTTGCACAGGGAGGTGGCCGTCAGCAGGTAGCCGGAACCGACCTCGTGCACGCTGGTGCCACCGTCGCTGTAGCCGTCCACGTCTATGTTTTTTGAAAAGGGGGCCTGTGCGCTGGCCAAAGGTGCGGCAAACAAAAGGAAAAACAATTTACAGAGATTTTTCATGAGCATGGATTTTAAGCACGAAAATAGGGATCGTGGATTGCTCATATCGTCATCTTGTTTACAATGAATGTTTAATTTGACGTGACTTTTGTCAATTTTTCAGAATATAACCTTGTTGCAAACAAGATGAAAAAATAGGGCTTACGGAGTTACCAAACCCCATAAGCCCTAAATTTATGTATTGCGGCCAAATGGCTTCGCCGAAAAGAGTTTATTCCTCCTCTGAATCATCCCCGCCCGTCAGCAGGCCCCGGTCGTTCATGTATTTGAACCAGCGGATAGCTTTTTTGATGTCGCTGCCATGTACCCGATCCGGGTCGTGGTTGGGCAGGATGGTGGTGAAATATTTGCGCAACTCCGGCGTAGGCGAGTCAGGGTCAATCGGCGGGGTTTCGTTCAGTTTGTCCAGCATGGACTGGAACACATCTTTCAATGGCACCGAGTCCTCCTCGCCGGTGACGTACATGGACATGCTGTCCAATGGCGAAAACTGGTGCTTGCGGACGGAGGCCAGGCGCACCTTGCCGGTATCGAGGTCTTCCACCAACATGCCGTTGTTGCGTGTGGCCACTATTTTTTGTACGCCGGGCATCCCGGTGACGACTACATAGTCTTTCAGCTTCATCTTTATAAGTTGATGGGGTTGATGGGGGTTTGTGAAGTTTATAAGTGCCGAGCAATATCAACCCTTATAAACTTAATCAACCTTTTATCAACCCTTTTTCCAATGGGGCGCAAAGGTAAAAAATTTCCTGCCAGCGCATTCGTATTTGTAAAATTTCGACTGCTTGATTTGACCTGCCGAAGGGCTATCTTTGGCCCGGATTTACTTTTCGGCACGTTTCTTCCCCAAAAAATAAAAACACTAATCATCATGCACAGATTCTATTTTGCCTTGATCGCCTTGTTTTTTTGCACCAATATTTTTGCCCAAAACCAGGCTACCACCAAAACTGCCACGCAGGGCATGGTGGTCATCACCGAATCGGGCCGGAGGCCGGAGCAGATTCAACAGCTTTTCCCTTACGATATTTCGCTTCGCAATGCGTTGAACGACACGCTGTTGTCTTCAAAGGTTTTTGAAAAAAATGGCAAACCGACAGTGCTGATGTTTTGGCTCACCACCTGCGCCCCTTGCAGAATGGAAATGAAAGCCGTCGCCAACAAATACGGGCAATGGAAAGCAGAAAAAGATTTTAACCTCTACGCCATTTCTATTGATTTTCCCAAAAATGCGGAGCAGTTCGTGAAAAGGGTAGAGGAGGCAAATTGGCCTTTTCCGGCTTACCACGATTTCAACCGGGAATTCCAGGCGGCGATGCCCGGCAACCTGAACGGCCTGCCCCAGACTTTCGTGCTGGACAAGGACGGCAACATCACCTACCATTCCCGCAAGTTCGTTCCAGGCGACGAAGACAAACTATTTGAGGCCATCCAAAAGCTTTGATCTGCTTTTGGTTTTCAGTTGGAATGCCATTTTTCCCACCGCTGACATTTTGTCTTTAATTCTTTTTAAAATGACCAAGCCTGTCATTAACTGGTTGGTGATTCCTGCCCTTTTTTCCTGAAACCCAACAGGGTATATCATTTGATGGTGTGGTTGGGTAAGGTGCGGCTTTAATTTGATGTAAAAATCAGATGCCGACATTTCGTCCCTACGGGACGGAAATCTTGCTTGTATGGCATTTCTTTCTACCGACATTTCGTCCCTATGGGACGGGCGGCAGAAAAACATTAAAGACTTGTTCATAGCCTGGACCTCCGTCTCAAAGAGACGAAATGTTGGTAGCCTTGTCCATACCCTGGACCTTCGTCCTTTAGGGACGAAATGTTGGTAGCCTTGTCCATACCCTGCACCTCCGTCCCGTAGGGACGTAATGTCGGTAGCATTTGTCTGGGCTGCTCACAGCATTTTTCCTAACAGAAAAACCTTTCTATTATGATCAATTTCAAAAAAGATGTCATAGACGCCAGTTTCGAAAAGCCCGTTTTGGTTGACTTTTGGGCACCCTGGTGCGGCCCTTGCCGGGTCTTGGGGCCTACGTTGGAGGCGCTGGCCGAGGAGCAAAAAGACCGTTGGACCTTGGTGAAAATAAACACCGAGGAACAGCAGGAATTGGCGGCGGAATACGGCATCCGCAGCATTCCCAATGTGAAATTGTTTTGGCAGGGCAAATCCGTCGTCGAGTTTGCAGGGGCGCTACCAAAAGCACAGGTAGAACGTTGGCTGGACGAACACCTGCCCAACCCTTCCGTCCAAGCTTTGGGCGCCATTTTAAAACAAGAAAGCGCTTGGCCCGATAGCCACCTCATACAGCCTTTGCAAGCATTTTTCCTACAAAACCCCGATAACAAAGAGGCCCGCCTGGCACTGGCCAAGCACAGCCTTTTACAGGATGCCGATGCTGCCCTTCAATTGGTCAATGATATTGGAGAAGACGACGAAAGGTTCGATCAGGCCGAAGATGTCAGGGCCATTGCAGGCCTGATGACTTTTGAAAAAAGCAACGGAGCGGCGGCGAGCGCAATGCTCGCAGATGCTCGTCAGGCGCTGCTAAACGGCCAACAGGAATTGGCCATCGAAAAAATTATTGATGCCGTCATGGCCGACAAAAGCTACCACGGCGATCTGCCCAGAAAGGCCGCTATTGCGCTGTTCCACCTCTGGGGCCCGCAGTATGAACTGACCAGGAGCTACCGCCGGATGTTCGATATGGCGTTGTATTGAGATTGTCATTGGTCATTGAGGGTCATTCGTCATTGGGGTTAACATTGGGGCCCAATGACAAATGACCAATGACCACAATGACAAATGACCAATGATGAAAAAAATGCGCATCATCTTCATGGGCACTCCCGAATTCGCTGTGCCATCGCTTGCAATATTGCTGGAAAACGGCTACGAAGTAGTGGCCGTTGTCACTGCCACGGACAAACTGGGAGGTAGGGGTGGCAAGCAGTTGCTCGAATCCGCCGTGAAAAAGTTCGCCGTGTCGAAGGGCTTGCCCGTCCTACAGCCGGGAAATTTGAAATCACCTGAATTTATCGAAGAATTGCGCAGCTACCGTGCTGATTTGCAGATCGTTGTAGCTTTTCGCATGTTGCCCGAAGTAGTGTGGGACATGCCCAGCATCGGCACTTTCAACTTGCATGGTTCGCTGCTGCCCAGGTATCGGGGCGCTGCTCCTATCAATTGGGCGGTCATCAATGGTGAAAAGGAAACGGGTGCCACCACTTTTTTTATCAAACACGAGATAGATACGGGCGATATCCTTTTCCAGGAAAAAATGCCCATCGGCGAAAACGAAACGGCGGGCAGCGTACACGATCGCATGATGCAGCTTGGTGCAGGTTTGGTGCTGAAAACGGTGCAGGCCATTGAAAAAGGCGATTATCAACTACAAAAACAGGACGAGACCCAGGCCTGCAAAGCACCCAAGATTTTTCACGAAACCTGTGAAATCAACTTCCAGCATAATACAGAAGCTGTCCACAATTTTGTGCGGGGCCTAAGCCCTTTTCCCGGGGCCTGGACGACTTGGAAAATGCCAACAGGAATAGACGGGCAAGTGCTCCACCTTCGGGAAGACGCTATCTGCGAAGAGGTGAAAATTTTTCAAACAGAAATGGAAATTGCCCCACACCAACATGTGCCTGGCAGCTTTTTGACCGATGGAAAAAAAGTATTGAAAATAGCTACCACGGACGGATATGTGCATGTACTGGAACTGCAAGCTCCCGGCAGAAAGCGGATAGACGCCGTGAGTTTCTTAAATGGGTTGAAAGGATAGACTAAACAACTGCAGTCAACCGCTGCAAAAACTTCAACGAAACATCCTGATAGCCCTCGTCCGTGGGGTGTATTTCATCGTCCCATTGGTTGTCTTTTACCGTTTTCCGCAAATCAATATATTCCACTTGTTCCTTAAATTCCGGCTCTTCCGTTAAGGCTTTCAGGCGTTTGTTGAATTCGTCCATCATGTAGCGCACGGCGGCATGGCGGTCTCCCTCCCGGCAGATGTCGCAGCCGTCCAGGTATTGGCCAATCCAACTGCGTTTTTTGCTGCCCGATGCCTGCGGGTGCGGATAGTCATAGCCATGCACGAATACCTTCATGCCCGGTTTTCTTTTTTGCAAATCCAGGAAAATGGTACGGTACATTTCTATCACCGATTCCAGTTCGTCTTTAAAGGCGGCGGTGAAAAAACGGGCCGGCCTTTTACCCTCTTCGGCCTCCTCAAACCCCTTGTGCAGGAATTTTACCATAGACTCGCCGAGTATATCGTTGCCGCCCCCGCTGATGAGGAAAACGGCCGGATCCACCTCGTTGATGGCTTGCAGGTATTGGCCTTCTTTCAAATAGTTGCGGATGGTGTCGCCCGCCTCCGATAGGCAATAGACGGGGTAATAGCGCCCGATTTGGTCAATGATATCCGTGAGCAATGGATGTTGGAACCACGAATCGCCCTCGGCTACGAAGCGGGGCAGGTTGGGGTTCTTTTTTACCATGTCATTGTATCGGCGCATCCGCCAAAAATGCGACCAGCGGTTGGCGGCGGCCAAGGCGGTATTCCACAGCAACCCCCTTTCGATGTTGGGTTTTTCTTCCTCAATCAAGTCGAGCCTGGGGTCGAGGGCGCCATTTTTTCCTTGTTTAAAATAAAGCCCAATGGCAAAATGTGCCAGTTCCTCGTTGGCGTCCAGCATTCGTTCCACGTCATTTGATGGGACTTTGTTGAATGCAGGATTTTGAAATTCGAGGTGGTAAGATTGTGCGTTCCAGCCTTTCAGCTTTGGTTTTTTCTCCAGGCCATCGTCCAAATCAATGCCCCCTCTGCTCACTTCTTTTTCCATATTGTCGGGCGTGAGCGGCTCCAGCAGGCTTTTCATTTCCAGTCCGTCCAGTTCAAAGGGCTGGGTGCTGACAATGAACTTCAGTGTATCTGTAAAATTTGGTTTATTGTACCAATAAGCCACCTCGTCGAGGCTGATGAACATGCTGCCATTGCGGTGGTCACGCACTGTTTTCGAGCGGCCCGGCTCTATTTCTGATACCTGGGGTTCGAGCAGCCGGGCAGTGGTGCCAAAGTCGCCAGTTTGGTACAAAACAGCCACGTAGAGTTTGGTGCCGGGGGTCTTGTTTTTCAACGTGATTTTAAACTGGCCGCCCCAGCGGTTACTGCTTTCGAGCATTTCATCGTACTCAACTTTTGATCGATGTTTTTGGTCGAATTCCATGGGCATCTCTGTGCCATCCGGGCGGATTCGGAGGAAGGAAATTTCCAGGGCATTTTTATCGAGCAGTTCGCTGCCCTCGTTTTCCAGGCGGTTCAGTTTTGTCCAAACTGAAATTTGGCGCAACGCCTCTATCAGTTCGGGAATGGCCGCTGAATTTGGCCAACTGTTTTTTTCATTTTCAAAAATGGTCAAATGGATGGGCCGGAAAAGCGGCCTGAACAAATCGCCAGGATAGGTGAGATACACCATATCCTTCCACAAAACCAGGGAATAATCGGCCTTGGCAGCATCGTCTTCCAAAGCAATAAAAGCCGCATTTTCAGGGGCGGTGAGCGCCTCATTCACGGCTATATAGTCGTCCATCATGGCATCTTTATTCACCACTTGCAGGCGGACGATTTGTGTGGCGACACCGCTGAGTTTTACCAAATATTCCTTTTTCTCCAAACCAACAATGTCAGGCACGAGCGCCGCATCCAATTCCACTTTGCCGACGGGGAAGCGGAAGGTCTCGCCGTTTTTTTCCAATAAAACTTCCGTTACGCCTTCGGTCACGCCGTGCAGTATGCCCCGGTCAATGCGCCAACCCACTTTTTGGTTGAAAACGAGATTGGCCGTTTTCGCTGCCGGGTCAATCGGTTTTTTCAAAAAGCCAGTTTCCAACAAATCAAGACTCGTTTCGGGCGCATACACTTTTGGTTTTTGGATAAACAGGTATTTCAACTGGTTGCGGACACGGCTGTGCAGGTCACGGTAGCTGAGGTTGCCGCCACATGACCGCAGCGATTTCAGCAGATGGTAGGTCAGTACGCCCTGGCCATTCACTTCGAGGGCTGGCTCGTCCCGTTCGGCGGCGGCAATCTGTATGTGAGGTGCCTGGGCAATCACCTCGTTCATGTTTTTTCCAGCAAATTGGGCGGCCTGAAATTGATCGGCAAACAGGAATTCGCTCCACTCCCGCTGTGGGAAAAGGTGATCTATCTGCTTTTTCACCCGCTTGCCGCCGAGGATGGACAGTTCCCTCGTGTTGTCGCCAGAATGGCAGCAATCGAAGATGGTCACGATATGCGCTTGCGTAGCATCGTAAAGTTCTTTCAGCAAAATGCGCAACTCCTTATCCGCCAGCAGGAAATCGGGCGAGTGTGGATGGTTGTAATGGCAGACCAGCGTTTCAATGCGGGGGTCGCCCCAGATGCTTTCGTCCGCCTTTTCCACCGCCCCGTGGCCGGAATAGTAGAGGAACACCACATCGTCTTTGGTAGCCTGTGCCAAATGAGTTCGCATGGCCTGCACGATGGCTGGCTTGGTGGCCTGGGCATCGTATAGTTCCAATAGATGCACGTCCAACGAAGGGTCGGATTGCAGGTAATTCACCACATTTTTGGCGTCGTTGATGCAGCCGCCGAGGCGGGGGAAAATGAGGTTGCCGGCAAGCAGGATGTTTTCCTTGTAGTCGTTGATGCCGATGACGAGGGCATGGATGCTTGTTTTCTTTGCGTTTTCTGGCATGGATGGGTGGGTTTGATGGTTAAAAAATAGGAAGGGGAAAACTACAGTTTTTGAACTGAATTTTAAGAATCTATTGCCCTCTTATGTCAAAAAACACAAAAATGACACTCAAATCAGTGTAGAGTAAATATTCCTACTTTTGCGGCAGCGAATAAATTGCAGTGTGCGTTAAGTGCATTGTATTATTTATTTTATTCACCAAATAATCATTATTTATGAAAATGAATTGCTTGAAATTTTTGCCCCTTGTAGCCATCCTTGCTTTTGCTTCCTGCTCAAAAGATGATGACGCATCTACAATTGAACTGCTCAAAAATGATAAAGGTTGGATTTTGAAAGCGCTTGTGACGGATCCTCCTTATGATATTTTGGGTACTCAAGTTACGGATCTCTACGCTCAGTTTGAAGCATGCTCAAAAGATGATTTAACCTTTTTCCAGGATGACAACAAATACCTTTTTGACGAAGGTGCTACCAAATGTGATCCTACAGATCCTCAAACTGACACTGGCATTTGGCTTTTAAGTTCTGATGAAAAAGTAATGACGGTAGATGGAGAAAGTTGGGATATTGTTGAGATCAACAGCAGTACCCTGAAAGTAACATACCAATACTCGGAAGGCGGCTTGAATTATACTTGGACAGCAACTTACGCCCATCCGTAACGATGCTGTAAAGGATTATATTAAAAGCCCTTGCCGACTATTCGGCAGGGGCTTTTAGTTTTTCCAACACTTGGGTCGGGGTTTCGGCTCCAGGCAATTTTGCGCATTCCTTAAAAATCCGCTTGGTGCAATTCGCACAAATATCCATATCGAGTTTTTGGGTAATGTAGTTGAGGGCCTCCACTTTTGTGTAAAAGAAATTATCCATGCCCATTTTTTGTTTAAACCCGCCTCGAATGAGCGAGTCCTGGGCAATGAGCTTCAGTCCGGCGATATACAGCCCGCCGCCTTTTTCCTTCCAGCGCTCCGACTCGTGCAACAGCCACTCCGAGCCGGCCACATCAATGAAATTGATACCTTTTGCCAGTATCATTAAGTTTTTGACCTCTGGCGATTCCTCGTCGGCCAGCCGCCTTATTTCAGTGGCGATGTGGGAAATGGAACCAAAGAAAATCGAACCATCAATGCGCAACATTTTAAGCTGTGGGCATTCCGGCAGTTCCTTTCTTTCAATATAAACAAACTTCCGATTTGGCTCTTCCGGGTCGGGGGACATCGTGGCTACATTGGGCGTGGAGGTGCGTTGCAGATAAAATATGAGGGAAAATATGACGCCCACGTAAACGGCGATTTCCAATTCCAGGAACAAGGTGGAAAAGAAGGTAATAATCAGCACGATGGATTGGCGCCTGCTGGCTTTCAGCACCGTTTTGCTGAATTTAAAATCAATCAAATTGTAGCCCACGATGATGATAATGGCCGCCATCGCTGGTTTGGGCAAATACGAAAGCAATGGTGCCGTCAGCAATACCATCACCATCAGCAGCACGGAGGCAAACATAACAGCAATCGGCGTTTTGGCACCGGCCTCATAGTTCAACCCAGAGCGGGTGAAGGAACCCGCCCCGGCATAGCATGAAAAAAAGCTGCCGATAAAGTTGGACAAACCCTGGCCGATAAATTCTTGGTTGGTATCCAGTTGCTGCTGCGATTTGGTGGCAATGGATCTGGAGATGGCCGAGGATTGTATCAAGCCCAAAATAGCAATGGCAAAAGCCTGTGGGGCCAGGGCAGATAAGGTTTTAAACTGAAAATCCGGCAAAGTCAAACCGGGCAGGCGTGAGGGCACATCGCCCACCAATTGAATACCGACTGCCTCGCCGCCCAACAAAAATGCAAGCACACTGGACAAGATAAGCGCCACGAGCAGGTTGGGTACCCGTGGCATCCATTTTTTGGACAAAAAAGCAACCAACAAGGTAAAAAGGCCAATGCCTACGGCGTAAACATTGGTGTCGGCAATATTGGCAATGATCTGTTGCAAAGTATGAAAAAAGGAATCGCTGCGCTCGATGTACAGCCCAAGCAGGTTTTTTACCTGGCTTTCTATGATGATAATGGCCGCACCTGCCGTAAAACCGGTAATGACCACTTGGGAAACAAAATTGATCAAGGCCCCCATCCGGCCAAGGCCCAGTGCCAATTGAATAGCGCCCGCCAAAAAGGTCAAAGTCAGCGCTATTTCAATATAATCAGCCGATCCAACCGTGGCCAGTTGGCTGACGGAAGTAAAAACGACCAGCGAAATGGCGGTGTTCGGCCCGGAAACGAGGTGCATGGAAGAGCCCCAAAATGCAGCAATGACGGGGATGATCATGGCCGTGTACAAACCATAAATAGGTGGCATCCCGGCGATGATGGCAAAGGCGATGCCCTGCGGCAAAACAATGATGGCGCCTGTCAGGCCAGCCAGGAAGTCAGCCCTTGTCGTCGTGCGGTTCACAGAGGGCCACCAAGTGAGGAAAGGAAAAATTCGATGGAGAAGGTTCGTTTTCAAATCGGTCTGCACGGCAAAAGGAGAATTGTTCGGTTATTTAAAGTAAAATATAGGCATGAAAGCAGTTAAGTGCAGCATTTCTGTAAAAAGGAATCAAAGTTACGGCTTTGACCAAAATGCAAAGTGTAACAATTATCACATTGAAAGAACGATGCGCCAACTTGTTCATTACCGCACATTAACGGAGGGGAGGCATTTATCATCCAATTTTCATTCCTGATAAAAAAAATAGGACAAAGGGTAGGGGAGAGCCCATTTCAATTGTCTGGGTACTATGCCTTTGGATTTAATTTTTTTGCACAAACAACGGTATCATAATACTGGCCGTTCTTTCGCTTGTCGGTCATGTAAATTATTCTTCCGTTGTCAGGCTATTGACCCTGTGCTTTTGATAATAACAATAACAGAACTACCAATCAAAGTGCTTTGACAAATCTTCGAGGTACTGCAAACACATAAGTACATAAACACACAAACACCTGCCTCCTCTGGATTTTTCAAACAGCCCAATTTATTTTTATGAAACATCTTTCTCGTCTGTTCTTTCTGTTGCTTTTTGCTTGTTTTTTTGGAAAAACCCAAGCGCAAAAACACACCATCAGCGGCTATATCGAAGACGCCGCTACGGGCGAAAAGCTCATTTCTGCCAACGTGTACGACGCCCGCAGCGGTGCCGGGGCAGTCTCCAACACGTATGGTTTTTTCAGCCTTACCCTGCCCAGCGATTCTGTCCATTTGGAGATTTCCTACATCGGTTACGGTACGCAGGTTTTTGACTTGCTATTGAACAAAGATGTTAGCCTCAATTTCAAATTGGAGGCATTTGTCGAACTGGCCACCGTAGAGGTCAAGGCCAGCAAACAAGCCCGCATCGAAGAGGAAACGCAAATGAGCCGGGTGGAAATTCCCATTGAGCAAATCAAAAAAGTACCAGCTCTGTTCGGTGAGGTGGACGTTTTGAAAACACTGCAACTGCTCCCTGGCGTCCAATCGGGCGGCGAGGGGCAAAACGGACTATATGTGCGTGGCGGCAGCCCCGATCAAAATTTGGTACTGCTCGACGGAGTGCCAGTTTATAATGTGTCGCACGTGCTGGGAATTTTCAGCGTGTTCAATGCGGATGCCATCAAAAACGTGACACTGACCAAGGGCGGCTTTCCGGCCAGGTACGGTGGCAGGCTGTCCAGCGTTTTGGAAATCAACATGAAAGAAGGCAACACGCAAGCCCTGCACGGCGAGGGAAGTATCGGCCTCATTTCATCCAAACTCACCCTGGAAGCGCCCATCATCAAAAACAAAACTTCCTTCATCATATCGGGCCGCAGGACTTATGTGGATTGGCTCACCAAACCCATCATCAACCAGGCTGCCAAGGAGGAGGGCGTTGATTTGAAATTGAAAATGTACTTCTACGACCTGAACGCCAAAATCAACCACAAATTCAACGACCGCCACCGCCTGTACCTGAGCGCCTACATGGGCAAGGATATTTTTTACAATGAAGTGGAGGAAGACCGTTCCACCTTTGAAGGCGGCATTGACTGGGGGAACATCATCTCCGCCGCCCGCTGGAACTGGCAGATTTCACCCAAATTGTTCAGCAATACGACCCTCACCTACAGCAATTACAAAATAGATATCGTAGCGGGTTTCAAAGACAAATCGCCAGGTTTTGAAGAATCGTTTTCGGCAAAATATTTCTCCGGCATCGAGGATTTGGGCGGCAAGATGGATTTCGATTTCATCCCCAGCCCCAACCACTACGTGCGCTTTGGCGGGGCCGCCACCCACCATACCTACAAGCCGGGTGCATTGGCACTAAAAGCCGAATATGAAGAAGAGAATTTTGACACGCTGCTCGGTTCGCAAAATGCGCAGAGCGTGGAGTATGCCCTTTATTTGGAAGACGATATTTCAATGGGTGCCTTGAAGGCAAATATCGGACTGCATGCATCGGCCTTTGCAGTGGACGACGAGTTTTACACCTCCCTCCAGCCCCGTGTCGGGCTGCGCTATTTGTTCGACAACGACCTTTCCTTGAAAGCCTCGTTCAGCACCATGACCCAGTTCATCAACCTGCTGACCAGCGAGGCGCTCAGCTTGCCCACCGACCTTTGGGTGCCCAGCACGGAAAGGGTAAAACCGCAACAATCCTGGCAGGTAGCACTGGGGGCGGCCCGCACTTTTTGGGACGAATATGAAATCAGCATCGAGGGATATTACAAGCAAATGAAAAACGTGCTTTCGTTCAAGGAAGGTGCTTCCTTCCTCTTCGGCCTGGAAAACGACTGGCAGGAAAAAATCACGCAGGGCGACGGCGAGGCTTATGGTCTGGAGTTTTTTGTACAAAAAAAGAAAGGCCGCACGACGGGCTGGATCGGCTACACCCTTTCCTGGAACTGGCGGCAATTCGACGACATCAATGGCGGCGAGCGCTACCCCTTCCGCTACGACCGCCGGCATGATTTGTCCGTGGTGGTATCGCACGATTTGACCAAGCGGCTTTCTGCCAGTGCAGCATGGGTCTATGGCACGGGCAATGCGGTGACGCTGGAGATTTTTAACAGCTACCAAGCTGGGTATTATTATCTGTCCGATGGGAAAAAGGCAGACTACTACTACGTCAACGAAGTTGGCACCAATGGCAAGAAGAATGCTTTTCGGATGACTTCCTATCACCGCCTGGACGCCAGTTTGGAATATAAAACCAAGCGGACAAAATGGGAATCGGCCTGGGTGCTGGGGGTTTACAATGCCTATTGGCACAAAAACCCATATTACATTGTGGCAGAGGATAAATATGAGTATGACGATCAGGGCAATTTTTTGGGCAAAAAAACTGTGTTCAAGGAAATCAGCATCCTGCCTATTATCCCTTCCATTGCCTATAAATTCAAATTTTAAAAACTACTGAAAATGAAGAATTTAAAAATATATCTCAGCTTATTTTTCATAGCGTTTTTATTTGCCTCCTGCGAAGACAAGTTTTCCCAAGTGGTGGAAGTGGACTTGCCGGAACACGAGCCGATGCTGAGTGTTTCTGCCCATTTTACGAATTTCGATTCGCTGTTAAAAGTGGGGGTTTCGAAAACTTGGGGACTGAACGAGGAGCCTCCTGCATATTTCCTCGACAATGCCTCCATTAAATTGTTTAAAAATGACGTATTGGTAAGTGAGTTTAAAGCGGGAGAGGGAACATATTATGGGTTCTACTGTAGTGAAAAACAATTTCCCTGGGAGACGGACGGCGGTGTTTTCAGGTTGGAGGTTGCTGTGCCAAATTTGCCCACTGTCTCTGCGACACAAGTCATTCCAAAGGAAATACCCATCATTGAAGCCAGCTATGAGGTAGAAGGTACTATTTCCCCAGATGGCGAAAAAGTGGATGAAGTGGTCATTTCCTTTAATGATCCGCCAGGCGAGGAAAATTATTACGGCTTTCGGGCATTTGGAGAGACTTCCTATTACGATGAATCCAATGACACAACCTACACAGATGAATATATGGTTTATTTAGAAACTGTTGATCCCTTGGCGGAAGAGGGTGAATCAGGGATCCTGCTTTTGTCGGACGCTGCATTTGATGGGAAAAAACAAACGCTACGTTGCTATACTTATGACTATGGTTACGGCAAAAAATTTTACGTACACCTCGTTCATTTAACCAAAGAAAAATACCGCTACCTCCGCTCGCTTCGCCAATACCAGGATGCCGACGGCAACCCCTTCGCCGAGCCGGTTACAGTGTCGAGCAACATCGAAAACGGGACGGGCATTTTCTCCATGGAAACGGTGAATATTGTTGAAATTGAACCTTGAAAGGGGGGATTTTTTTTGTGTTTTTGTGTTTGCGTGTTTTTGTGTTTGGAGGTTGTAAATGTTCTTCAGGGAACATGGCATGTTGAGAGGCCGGGTTATCAAACCCGGCAGTTTCTGGCCTCAAACTGCCGGGTTTGATATCCCGGCCTCTCAAATAAGCAAAGGCTTGATTTTAAAGGCATAACTTCTATCAGTTTAAGAATTCCACGGCCGATATTCCTACTGCTTTATCAATTTGTGGACAGAAAACTCATCGCCATCCCATATTTTCAAAAAATACATGCCAGCCTGAAATGTTGCCAATGAAAACTGCACATTGCCGCCGTTCGATTCCCAATAATTCAGCGCACAGCCGGTGGCATCTTGTAAGCTCACTTGGACAGGATATGGGCCATTTCCCATTTCAATATTTACAAAATCAGCGGCGGGATTTGGAAAAATTTTCAGGCCAGAAATCCCTGGTTCAGGTTGGGTGGAAGTGGAACAATCTTCAATCGTAACATCCAACACCAATCCTAGCGGCTGGATGAAATTGGGGCAAATGGAAGGGGCTCCCTCCACGGTATAGGCTCCTTCCGAGGTGACTGCCAGGGTAGTGGAGGTCTCGTTGGGGATGGGGCTACCGTTATTGTACCAAGTGATATTCGTGTCGTAAGGTAGCTGTAGCGTCAGGAACATGGTATCGCCCTCGCAAACGACGAAACTTTCTGTCACAGGGTCAAAAGTATAATCGCCCGTTTGCTGGACAAAAGGCAAGAGGAAAGCCAGGCCATCCACTAAAACTTCGGGCGAGCTTTCCGTGCAGGTATCCTGGGTAACTTCCACCGAAAAATAATAGGGGACATCGTTTTCGGTGATGGTCAAGGTTTGTTCAGTCGCCCCGGGAATGAGCACAAGCGTGTCGTCCAAGAAATACCTTTTGTACCATTGGTAACTGTCGTAAACTTGCGTCTGCAAAAGGCCATTTTCCCCCGGACAGAGCAGGGTGTCGCCTGTGATGGTCGGGTTCAATTCACACTGCCCGCTGGCGTTTTGAAGCAAAAGAAAGAGCATTGAAAACAGAAGTGGTGATTTGAATTTCATGGTAAGGTTTTTTTTATTTGAACAATTGATTGCGGTAAAAAGACGGAAATTAGCAAGGCTTGGGTTGGGGTAAGTTTGAATAGAAAGTCTTTATTTGGCATTTGTTTAAATCCGAAAATGACGAATCGTACTATAAATCTGAATAGATGGAGGCGGCAATTCGAGGTGCTGGCGGGCAGGGGCATCGAGTGGCTTTCCGAGCATATTTCGGAGCGGAACTATCAGATCGTAGTGGCCATCATCATTGGTATCGTGGCAGGTTTGGCGGCAGTCGTTATGAAGTTTTCGGTGGCGATGGTGGAGCATTGGATGATGGACAGCAACCCCACCCAAAGCAAAATCAGCTTTGTATTTTTCCCGATTATTGGTATTATGCTCACGGTGTTTTACATCCGCTTCATCCTGCGCCGCCCATTGGAAATTGGTACATCCTGGCTCATTTACGCCATTTCAAAAAAACGGGTCAACCTACCCCGTGATGAGACCTACGCCCACATCGTTTCCAGTTCGCTGACGGTAGGTTTTGGCGGTTCGGTGGGGCTGGAGTCGCCCATTGTTTGCACTGGGGCGGCGGTAGGTTCCAACCTGGCGAGGATACTCCGGGTGGATCGCAGAAAACAGACCCTTTTCCTTACCTGCGGGGCGGCGGCGGGTTTGGCGGCCATCTTCAACTGCCCTGTTGCGGCGGTCATTTTTGCCTTCGAGGTGCTGCTTACGGATATTGCCCTGCACTCCTTTATTCCCCTGCTCATATCAGCGGCAACGGGCGCTGTGGTGGCCCGCTATTTTTACTACGAACAACTGTTTTATCTGCCCACTACGGGCTGGCGCATCAGCAGTATTCCGTTTTATGGCTTGTTGGGTGTTACCTGCGGCCTGATGTCGGTTTACATGATGCGCATGACACTTTATTTCAAAAATTATTTTGCCAAAAAGAAACGCAACCGGGAGAAGTTCCTGATAGGGGGCCTGGCCTTGGGCGTGATGATTTTTTTGATGCCGCCGCTTTTCGGCGAGGGCTACGAAACGGTGAACGACCTTTTTACCGGTGACTACAATGCCATCACGGAAAACAGCCTTTTGTACCAGTATTCGGGCAATATTTGGGTCGTGGTGGTCTTTGCGGTGGCGGTGGTTTTGACCAAATCCATTGCCGCTGCCGTGACGATAGGCATGGGCGGCAATGGGGGCGTTTTTGCCCCGGCGGTATTTACTGGGGCGGTCTTGGGGTTCATTTTTGCCATCACGATCAACATGTCGGGCGTCACGCACCTGCATGTAGCCGATTTTATTGCAGTGGGAATGGCGGGCATCATGAGCGGGTTGATAAAATCTCCGTTGACGGGTATTTTTTTGGTGGCCGAAATCACGGGCGGTTATGCGCTGTTTGTGCCTTTGATGATCGTGTCGGCCATATCTTATTTTATATCCTATTACTTTGAACCACATTCGATTTTTACGAAAGACCTGTATTTCAAGGGTTTATGGGCACCTTCACATGAGAAGGATCGGCAGATTTTGCACAACCTGAATTTGGAAGAACTTATTGAACGGAATTTTACCACCTTAAAACCTGAAAACACATTGGGCCAATTGGTCAAAGTCATTTCAAATTCAAACCGCAACGTGTTCCCGGTAGTGGACAACCAAGGCGAACTAAGGGGCATCCTCCTGCTCGACGATGTGCGGGAACTGATGTTCAAACCCGAAAAATACCTGACCGTTTTCGTTAAAGACCTGATGTACCCGCCGCCTACCACCTTGGACTTGAAGGAGGCCATGGAATCTGTGATGGACAAATTTGAGCGGCACCAAGCCTGGAACCTGCCCGTTTTGAAAGAGGGCAAATACCAGGGTTTTGTGTCAAAATCTTCTGTTTTTGGAAAATACCGTGAGATATTGCAGCGGGAAGGCGAGGACGCATAAGCGACTTTTTTTTGCAAGGAAAACAAACATGAAATCAACTACTAAAACTGCCCTCTACTGCATCCTGCTCATAGCAGCCTGCTACATTTTCGGCTCTTCGCTGGTCGGCAACAAGCACCAGGGCCATTACATTTGGTCGGACGCAGAGGGCTACTACATGTACCTGCCAGCGGTGTTCGTCACTGGCACCTTTCACAAGATGCCAGTCTTGTCAAAAAACCAGTTCCCATTTTATCCCGGCACGGAAAAAATTTTTACCAAATACTCATACGGGGTGGCTTTTTTTGAAATGCCCTTTTTTCTACTGGCCTATCTGTCCAGGGTGATACAGGGCTACAATCCAGGCCATTTTTTTGCTGGCGATTACTCTGTGGGTATGTTATTGGGAGCCTGTGTTTATGGCGTACTTGGGCTGTTGTTTATGTATAAATCCTTGTTGCGGGAGTATAAAAGCAAAAATGCAGACCTGCTTACTTGCGCCTCCTTTTTGTTGGGCACCAACCTGCTGCATTACATCACGGCTGCGCCGGGCATGTCGCACATCTATTCATTTTTCCTGATCAGCCTGATAGTTTATTTGACTCCCCGGTTTTACGAGCGGGCCACATGGGGCATTTTTCTCGGCATGGGCTTTTTGTTTGGGTTTGTCATTTTGATACGCCCTACCAATATCTTGGTGGTGCTGTATCCCCTTTTATATGGCATCAAAAAATGGCAGGACATAAGGGGGCGATGGCAGTTTTACCAATCGCATTTTTTAAAATTATTGGTCGCCCTCCTCCCGGTTTTCCTCGTGTGGTTGCCGCAGATGTATTATTGGAAATATATCACTGGCGATTGGATTCTGTATTCTTACGGCGAAGAGGGCTTTAACCGTTGGAAAAATCCGGTCATCCTCCAGGTGTTGTTTTCACCGCTCAATGGCTGGCTTATTTACAGTCCCATATTGGCCTTGTCCATGATTGGGATGCCATTTTTGATAAAAGGCAACCGTCAAAACGGGCTTTCCGTCTTTCTGATTTTCATGGTTTCCTTGTACCTGTTTGCCAGTTGGTGGATGTGGTATTTTGGGGGGTCGCTGGGTTACCGTTCATTTGTTGATTTATATCCGCTGCTGGCTATTCCCTTTTGTTTTTTGATGAAAAAAATCCTGGAAATGGGCGCTTGGGCAAAAGGAGCGCTGTTTGTGCTGCTGGCACTGGCTTTTATTTACAGCATCCGCCTGCATACGATTTATAGCTGGAAATGGAGCGAACGTGATTTTGATTGGGAAAAATACAGGGAAGTCATCCGGGAAGGCTTTCCCTTTCTTGGGCTTTGAAGCAACCATTGGACTTTTTCACCGTATTGCATTTCAGCGTAATTAAAACAAGGCTTTCCGCATACCAAACCGTAAATCATTTATAATTTTGCCCCGCCATTTCTAAATTTTTCACCCTTTTCGCACACTCACCTCGCAACATTGATTTTCGCAATCAAAAAGTTTCACAATCAAATCAGCACATGATGAAAGTTTTATTGAAATCCCACCTTCTTGTATTGACCGTGTTTTTTATCGCTTGGACGGGGTGCAACAATTCCAACCCAAACTGGAAAGAAGAAGCTACCAATCCTGACTATTTGCACAAATCGTTGAAGGAAATAACGGATGTAATCGTTCATGATATTTTTTCGCCACCAGTGGCCAGCCGGATTTATACCTATTCCACGGTGGCCGCATACGAGGCGATGGTGCCGGGCTATCCGGAATACCAGTCGCTGGCAGGCCAATTGACCGACCTGACCCCAGGCCCGCAGCCAGAGGCCGGAAAGGAATACTGCTATCCATTGGCAGGTGCCAAGGCCATGTTGGTTGTGGGCAAGGCGCTTATTTTTTCCGAAGAAAAAATAGACGAGTTTGAAAAGGGCCTGATGGCAGATTTTCAAAAAGTGAACATGCCCAAAGAGGTCTATGACCGCTCGCTGGCCTACGGAGAAGCGGTGGCCAAGCACATCCTCGACTGGTCGGGCAAGGACAACTACAAGCAGACCCGCACCTTTCCCAAATATACCATTACCGACAACCCAGCCCGATGGAAACCTACCCCACCGGACTATATGGACGCCATCGAGCCGCACTGGAACAAGATCCGGCCCTTTGTAATTGACTCTGCACAGCAGTTCCCTCCACCTCCTCCCACGCCGTTTGACATGCAAGACAAAAACGGCAAATTTTACAAAGAAGCCCTGGAAGTTTATGATGTAATGAAAGGGGAAGGCGCAGAGAAGGAAGAACGCATGGCCATCGCCAAATTTTGGGACTGCAACCCTTACGTTTCGCACCACAAGGGCCACGTGATGTATGCCACCAAAAAAATAACCCCCGGCGGCCACTGGATGGGCATTTCACAGATAGCATGTAAAAATGCCAACGCCGACATTATGCAGTCTGCTTCCGCTTATGCCATGACTGCCCTCTGTCTTGCCGATGCTTTCATCTCCTGCTGGGACGAAAAATACCGCAGCGAAGTGATACGCCCCGAAACGGTCATCAATACCTACATTGACCAGGAATGGACGCCTGTTTTGCAGACTCCCCCCTTCCCTGAATATACCTCCGGCCATAGCGTCATCTCGGCCTCCGCTGCCACCGGCCTTACCACTATTTTTGGTGACAACTTCGCCTACACGGATTCTGTCGAGGTGGAATTCGGTATGCCGCCCCGCAGTTTCAAATCCTTTCAGGAAGCATCCAATGAGGCAGCAGTGAGCCGCCTTTACGGAGGTATTCACTATTCCCCCGCCTGCTTAATTGGTGTGGATCAAGGAAAAAAAGTTGGCGGTTTTATAGTAGAAAATTTGAAGATGAAAAAAAGCTAAGGCAAGGGGGCAAACAAGTTTTGAGTTGTTTTGATTTTGAAAAAAACTTTCTGGCAGTGGTTTGCCAGAAAGTTTTTTTCTTTACTGGGCACCTTCAGTTGGCGAATGACAAATAACCTAAGACGAACATCCAATGACTGTCGAAAAAACGATTGGCCTCTTTCTCGCTCCTATCTTGTTCTTGCTCATTTTGGCCCTGCCCCCGCAGTGGGGTTTGTCCAACGAAGCATGGCGGGTGATTGCGATGGCCATACTGATGTTGGTTTGGTGGGTAACGGAGGCCGTGCCGATTCCGGTTACCTCATTGTTGCCCATGGTCTGCCTGCCATTGCTCGGCATTAGCGATATGAAAACGGCCACAGCACCTTATGCCAACCCTGTCGTGTTCCTTTTTTTTGGCGGTTTTATGATTGCATTGGCAATGGAACGCTGGAACCTGCACCGCCGCATCGCCCTCAATATTGTAAAATGGACCGGTACCAATGCCAACGGTATCATTTTGGGCTTCATGCTGGCCTCCGGTTTCATGAGTATGTGGATCAGCAACACGGCCACCACCGTGATGATGTTGCCCATCGCGGTTTCGGTCATTGGATTATTGGTAAAAGACCAAAGCCAGAATAGCAGCAAGGGCATGAAAAATTTTGCCCTTTGCCTCATGCTGGGCATTGCCTACGCTTCGAGCATTGGCGGCATTGCGACCTTGGTCGGCACACCGCCCAATGTTGTTTTCAAGGCTTTTATCCAAAAGACATACAATGTAGAAGTCAGCTTTCTGAACTGGATGTTGGTGGCATTTCCCTTCGCAGCTATACTGCTGTTTTTCGCCTATCATTTTTTGGTGAAAATACTGTACCCAAACAAGCTCGGAGATTTTGAAGATGCGCAGCAGGTCATCGAGGCGGAAGTGCAGCATTTAGGGCCCATGCAAAAGGGTGAAAAAAGAACGCTGGCCATTTTCGTAACCACAGCCTTGCTTTGGATAACGGGAAGCCTCATCAATGCGGTCAATCCTTGGTTCCGCCTGTCGGATGAAATAGTGGCCATACTGGCTACGGTTGCCCTGTTCGTCGTACCGGTAGATTTCAAAAAAGGCATTTTCGTCATGGAGTGGAAATGGACGGAGCGCTTGCCCTGGGGTATCCTGCTCCTGTTTGGCGGTGGTTTGAGCCTGGCAGATGCCCTGGCCAAAACGGGGGTGATTGACCTGATAGGATCCCAGTTTGTGGGCATGGCGGGCATGGGTTTTTGGCTCATTTTAGGGCTCACGGCAGTGTCCTTGTTCCTGACTGAAGTCATGTCGAATGTGGCCTTGGTCACAATTTTCCTGCCCGTGGTAGCTGGCATCGCCAATGGTGCGGGCATTGACCCATTGCAAGTTTGTGCTTCCGTGACGATGGCCGCCTCTTGTGCATTCATGCTGCCCATGTCCACACCGCCCAACGCCATTGTTTTTGCCAGCGGCCACATTAAAATTTCACAAATGGTAAAGGCTGGCGTGGTGCTGAACCTTGTTTCTATCTTATTGGTAGCCCTGCTGGTGAAGATGGTGCTGCCGAAGGTGCTGTAGCCTCACCCCCTGCCCCCTCTCCTTTTGGAGAGGGGGTTAGAGTCTGCTGAAATCGTTTTTGCTTTGGAGGTATGGTTGGGAGTTTCTCCCCTCTCCTCAAGGAGAGGGGCCGGGGTGAGATGACAATGCCGAGGTATATTTATTTGAAACCCTTTCTTCGAATCCTGTAAAACTTTCCCTTGTTCTACGCCTTATTTTTGCAGTAAAAATATGAAAGACATGAAATCATTAATTTTTTCGATTGCCACCATTTCGTTGCTATCCTTTTCCTTTAAGCCAGCAGGAAATATCACCGAAAAATTCACGGTTTATGGCAACTGTGGCATGTGCAAGGCCCGCATTGAAAAGGCGCTTGACGTGAAGGGCGTCAAATATGCCGTTTGGGATAAAGAAACCGATATTGTTACGGTCAAATTTGACCCGGAGGTCGTTTCGCTCCAACAGTTGCACCAATTGGTAGCCGATGCCGGACACGATACAGACCTGGTGCGGGCAAAGGACGAAGTATATGAAAACCTACATGCCTGCTGCCACTACGAGCGGCCAAAACAATGACAAAACTGCCTATCAAAAACATGGTTTGCCGCCATTGCATGGAAGCGGTGTTGGGTGTTTTCCGTGAAATGGATCTGGAAGTTTCGGCTATCCGCCTGGGCGAGGCGACCGTTGTGGCCCATCCTTCTGACATTGACTTTCCTACCCTGCGGGCCAGGCTTGAAAACAGGGGATTTCAATTAATTGAAGACCGTGAAATCCAGTTGGTAGAGCAAATAAAAACAGCGGTCATTTCCCTGATCCACCACGCAGGGGCTGTACCTGAAGTGAAAAACTCCGTTTACCTTTCTGAAAAAATCGGCATCAGTTACGCCTATTTGAGCAAGCTGTTTTCCAGTCACGAGGGGGTGACGATTGAACGCTTCATCATTTTACAAAAAATAGAAAAGGCAAAGGAACTCCTGTCTTACGGCGAAAAGAGCCTGAGCGAAATCGCCTACGACATGGGCTACAGCAGTGTGCAGCACCTTTCGAGCCAGTTCAAATCCGTCACGGGCATGTCGGTGACAGAGTACAAGCAACTGGAAATAAAGCCAAGGACGGCGTTGAATGAAGTGGAAGGGTGAAATGGCTGGATGGCTAAATGGTTATATGGCTTCATGGCCGGGCACTCGTCAAAAGTGCAACCATCGAACCATTCAACCATTCAATACCTGTTATTGGCAAAAAACGCCCGGAGAAAAATCTTCCCATGAGCCCACAAGTTTGGCCAAAAGCCATAGTGTTTTTTCAAAACTTCGTACCTGTCTTTGAGCGACTGGCGGTGCTTTTGTTTGGAGAGGCCGCCCATGAGGTATTCCGATAAAATAAGGCGGGTATTGACCGTTTTCCTGCTTTTTTTCAACACTTCGATCACCCAATCAATATCGGCGGCGAGATTGTTTTCCATGTACAACGGGGCGATGTTTTTTCGGGCAAGGAACGATTGGTGGCACACCGTCATGCCCATGCGCAGGCTTTCCCAGTTCAGGTTTTCGGGCAGTTTCTGCACCGTCAATTGGCTGCGGGTACCGAGGTTGTGGCGGGTCTCTGTGACAAGCATGGCCTCGCCGTAGAGCACGTCCGTTTCGGTGGTGCAGAGCAGCATGGCCTTTTCGAGGGTTTTTTGTTCAAAAAGGCGATCCCCTGCATTCAGGAACAGCACGAAATCGCCCTTGGCGATGCGCAGACCTTTGTTCATGGCATTGTACAGGCCCTTGTCAGGTTCGCTTTGCCAGCGGAGCATTTTTGCGTTCAGCAATTTTTCATTGGTCAGTTCTATCAGCTTGAAAATCAAGTGGGAATGGTCGGTGGAAGCCCCGTCAATTATCAAATATTCCAGGTGCGGGTAAGTCTGGGCCAAAACGCTTCGGGCCGTGCCTTCCAGCAGGTGCCCGCCGTTGTAATTGACAGTAATGATACTGATGAGTGGTGGACGTGGCAACATGTGGCGAAGGTAAGGTTATTCTGAGATCAAAAAATCTTTACCTTTGGCCGCACCATTTCAACCGGGATCAGCGTAAAACGCCCTATCCCGACATCGAATCAAACATCCAACCGGCAATGAACCCAACTTTAAAAAAATTCCTGCCCCACATCATCGCTTACCTTATTTTAATGGTCATCGCATTTGCCCGATTTGCACCTGTCGTTTTCAGTGGCAAGGCTTTGCAACAATCCGACAATATCCAGGCCTATGGTATGCAGGTTGAACTGCGCAAATTCAAGGACCAAACCGGAGAATTTCCCCTGTGGACCAATTCCATGTTCGCAGGAATGCCCGCCTATCAGATTTTGTATGCCCACAAAGGCTTGATACAGTGGGTTGGAAAAGCTGCCCTGTTGGGCAATGGTATGGCTCCGCCGCACACTGCCATCTTGCTGATGATGGCTGGTTTTTACTTATTGCTCATCGTTTTGGGGGTTGATTGGCGGGTTAGCATTGTGGGTGCGGTTGGCTTTGGATTGGCCGCCAACAACATGGGCCTGGTGGAAGCTGGCCACTCTACCAAGGTAGTGGCAGCGGCCTATTCGGCCCCTATTCTGGCGGGTTTAATTTTGACTTTTCGAGGGAAATACTGGCTCGGCGGGGCGCTCACGGCGCTGTTTGTGGGACTGCAACTGTACGCCAATCACGTACAGGTTACCTATCTTTTATTTCTCAGCTTGGTAATATTTGGCATTGTCATGTTGGTGGATGCTGTCCGTAAAGGCACCTTGCCCAATTTTGTCAAGGCATCCATCGTTTCGCTGGTGGCCGTTGGATTGGGTTTGGCCTGTAATTATGGGCGCATTGCCACTACCCAAGAATATGCCGCCGAGACTATCCGTGGCACTTCTGAATTGACGCAAAAAGGCAACAGCAGCGGCTCCAGCGCCGAAGAGGGTGGGGGGCTTTCCAAAGAGTACGCCTTTACCTGGAGCTATGGCAAATTGGAAACCTTTAACCTGCTGATACCCAGCTACAAAGGCGGCAGCAGTACGGAGAGTTTTGTCAGCGAACCAAGCAGCGCCACTTTGGCTGCCTTGCGCCAATTGAAAAACCAAGATGAAGCCAACAGTTTGCTACAAAAAACTACCCACTACTGGGGCGACGTGCCTTTCACGGGCGGTCCGGTCTATATGGGTGCGGTCTTCATCTTCCTCTTTTTCCTGGGTGCTTTTTTGGTAAAACATCCACTCAAATGGTACATCATCGCCGCTGTTATTTTAACCATCATGCTGTCGTGGGGGCGGAATTTTGCAGCCTTCAATTATTTCATCTTTGATACACTGCCATTTTTCAACAAGTTCAGGGACGCCACTACGTCCTTGGGCTTGACCAACCTGTTCATCGTGCTCTTGGCTGCCCTCGGCCTGCAAGCTTTTTTTGATAAAAACCTTGAAGAAAAAGCACGGAAAGCTGCCCTGCTGAAGGCGGGCGGCGTCACGGGAGGCCTGATTTTGCTGGCCTTTGTGCTCAGCTTTGGTTTTGACTATGTAAAACCCGGCGACAATTTGCCCGCTGGGGTCGCTGCTGCCTTGGCCAAAGACAGGGCAGGTTTGCTCCAGGCGGATGTGCTACGGTCCCTCTTGTTTGTGGGATTGGCATTTGGCCTGCTCTGGACCTGGATGAAAAAACACTTTGCTGCCGCTTGGGCCGTATTGGCCATTGCGTTGGTCGCTACGGCAGACATTTGGGGCGTAGGGGCGAGGTTTATTGGCTCGGACGACTATGTTGACCCTTCCCAAAAAAGGCAGATGATAGCTCCCTCCGCCGCCGACGAGCAGATTAAGAAAGACCCCGATCCATACTACCGGGTGGCCGATTTTAGTGGCAACCCATTTACCAATGCCCTCACTTCCTACCAGCACCTGAGCATGGGCGGCTACCACGCTGCCAAACTCATGCGCTACCAGGAGATGATAGAGCGCTATCTGACCGACCCCAGCAAAAACCAGAAGCTTTACGGCATGTTCAATGCAAAATATTTCATCGGGCAGAACGATCAGGTATTCCCAAACCCCGATGCCCTGGGCAATGCCTGGTTTGTGCGGGAGTTTGAAATCGTGCAAAATGGCGATGCCGAAATAGCCGCCCTGGCCAATTTGGATCCAAAACAAAAAGCTGTGGTGCAGCAAAGCCATGCCGAACAATTGCAAGGCTTCAATTTGCAATACGACAGCACGGCCAGCATCCGACTGACGCACTACCATCCCGATTCCATGTTTTACAGCTACTCCGCCAGCTCGGATCAATTGGCCCTTTTTTCAGAGGTTTATTACCCGCCTTCAAAGGGTTGGGAAATGTACGTTGATGGGCAGAAGGCCCCCGATTTTTTCAAGGCGGATTTCACGCTGCGAGCCGCCAAATTGCCTGCCGGGCAGCATGAGGTGAAGATGATTTTTGCCCCAAAAACTTATTACCGGGGTGAAATGATTTCGCTGATAGCTTCCATTCTTGTGCTGGGACTGGTGGGCTGGGGCATTTTCTGGTTTTCAAAAAATTATGCCTGGCCGAATGCGGAAAATTTGCCAGCAGCGGAAACGAAAGCTGGAAAACCGCAGCCAGTTAAACGAACCGAACCAAGGAAGAAGAAATAGGGTGCAAGACAAAATATTAATGAGGAACACGAGGATATAAAAAATTGCCATAGTACATGGCATTTCAGGATATGCGCAGATTTTTGGTAGGCCTGGTTATCAAACCCGGCAGTTCCGTAACCGACGGGTTTGATAACCCGGCTTACCAAAAGGCATCAGCTTTCTCATCAAGAATTGGTCGGTAATGCCACAATAAATTTGCTAAAATATTACTTGCACCTTACTGAACTGTGAACTTATAAACCGTCCCCGTTTTATACACTTCCCCAGGCTTTAACACGGTAGAGGGGAAGCTGGCTTGGTTGGGCGAATCTGGGAAATGCTCCGTTTCCAGGCAGAAGCCAAAGCGTTTTTGATAAACCACGCCATACTTTCCCGTTAGGGTCCCGTCCAAAAAGTTGCCCGAATAAAACTGCAGCCCCGGCTCCGTGGTCCACACTTCCATTGCCCTGCCGCTTTCCGTTTCATTCACCTTAGCAGCCAACACCAACTGTTCGCTGCCGACTGCCGACGGAGGGCCGGAAAGCACCCAGCAATGATCATAGCCAAGCCCATATTCAATCTGCTGATCCTTGGCATTGATGTCCTTCCCGATGGCTTTTGCCGTGCGAAAATCCAGCGGGCTACCGTCCAGCGTTTGCATTTTTCCAACAGGGATAAGTGTTTTATCAATCGAAATAAATGAATCGGCGTTAATTGTCAATTCATGGGCGAGGATGTCCCGTTTGGCATTTCCGGTCAGGTTGAAATAACCGTGGTGCGTGAGGTTGACGACGGTCTTTTTGTCCGTGGTGGCGCTGTAGTCAATTTTCAGTTCGTTGTCGTTGGTCAGGGTATAGACGACCTCCACGTTCAGGTTGCCAGGATAGCCCTCCTCCATGTCTTTGCTCAGGTAGTTTAATTTTAAAGCTACGCCATTTTCTACCTTTTCCGCTTGTGGCGTCCAGGCCACTTTATCAAATCCTTTCAGGCCGCCGTGCAGGTGGTTCGGGCCGTTGTTTTTGGCCAAATCATATTCCACCCCATCCAGGGAAAATTTGCCCTTGGCAATCCGGTTGCCATATCGCCCCACGATGCTCCCGAAATATGGGTGGCCGTCCAAATATTGCGGCAGCGAATCAAAACCCAGCACGATATCCTCCAGTTTTCCTTGCTTATCAGGCACTTTTAGCGAAGTGACGATGCCACCGTAATTGGTGATTTTCGCTTCCAGCCCATTGTTGTTGGTCAATGTGAAAATGTCAATGGCCGTTCCATCGGGCAGGGTGCCGAAGGGGTTTTGGGTAATGGTGGCTTTATTCATGTTGCTTGTTTCATCAATTGAATGGTTTTCAGGATTTGGGTTCGGTTGGCAGGCGAACGAGAAAATGCAAATGTAGCAAGCCAATAAAAGGTGGTGGCGATAAGGCATATTTTTCATTTTTTTGTAGTCTATCATTTTGAGCTTCAAAACAACAAAACAATCATGAAAAAATACCTTTTGCTTTTTGCGCTTTTAGCCTGCGGCCAATATTTCATGGCGCAAGAACCGTCCTATAACGTAAAGCCCATACCTTTTACGCAGGTGAAAATCAAGGACATGTTTTGGGCACCCCGCATCGAAACGGTGCGGACAGTGACGATTCCGTACGCTTTCAAGCAATGCGAGGAAACGGGCCGGGTGAAAAATTTTGAAATAGCAGCCGACCAGGCCGATGGGTCATTTTGCACACAGTATGCGTTTGACGATTCGGATGTTTACAAGGTCATTGAAGGGGCGGCATATTCCCTGCAAGTCCATCCTGATTCTGTGCTTGAAAACTACGTTGACAGGCTCGTTCAAAAAATAGCTGCTGCCCAGGAACCAGACGGCTACCTCTACACTTGGCGCAGCATTTATGACCGGGAAAAAGCGGCGGGCGTGGTGAAGGAACCAACGCTTGGCCAATTCCACCGGGGCAGCGATACCCGCTGGGAACGGGTGGATCAGCACAGCCACGAACTCTACAACGTCGGCCACCTTTACGAAGCAGCCGTTGCCTACTACCAGGCTACGGGCAAGCGGGCCTTGCTGGAAGTGGCCTTGAAAAATGCCGATTTGGTGGACAAAACTTTTGGCTGGGGCAAAATGGAAAAGGCCACCGGTCACCAGGAGATTGAAATTGGCTTGGTGAAGTTGTTCCAGGTAACGGGCGAAAAGCGCTTCCTCGATCTCGCCCAATTTTTCCTTGACGTGCGGGGCTATGGCGACATTTATATGCAAAACCACCAAAAGGTAAAAGACCAGCGGGAAATCGCAGGCCATGCCGTGCGGGCTTGCTACATGTACTCCGCTATGGCCGATGTGACGGCGTTGAAAAATACCGAGGAATACATGCACGCTTTGAATGCCATTTGGGAGGATGTGGTGGGCAAAAAAATGTACGTCACGGGCGGTATTGGCAGCAGCGGCAGCAACGAGGGTTTTACAAAACCTTATGACTTGCCGAATTACAGCGCCTATTGCGAAACCTGCGCCTCCATTGCTTTTGTGCTGTGGAACCAGCGCATGTTTCAGTTGACGGCCAATGGGCAGTACATTGATGTTTTGGAAAAAACACTGTACAATGCGCTCAATGCGGGCTTGTCCCTCTCAGGCGACCGCTTTTTTTACCCAAACCCGCTTGAAAGCAGGAAAAATGTGGAGCGCAGCCCTTGGTTTGCTTGTGCCTGTTGTCCTTCCAATGTTGCCCGCTTTTTCCCTTCCATCCCAGGATATATTTATGCAAAAAGGGGCAACGAAGTGTATGTGAACCTGTTTGCCAGCAGCGAAACGACGGTGCAAAATGTCAACAGCCGGCTACAGCTCGTCAATATCCACCTTTCGCAGGAAACCAATTACCCCTGGGATGGAAAGGTGACTATTACAGTGGAGCCTGAAAAACCCAACACCTTTACCCTAAAACTCCGCATACCTGGCTGGGCGCAAGGCGATGCTGTGCCACTCGATTTGTATTCATTTCCAAAACACGACGACAGCAAGATTTTTATTGATGTAAATGGTAAGGCCCAGCCCGTGACCATCCGAAACGGCTACGCCATCATGGAAAGAAAATGGAAAAAAGGAGACATAGTGGAATTGGCCTTGCCCATGCCTGTGCGGCAGGTGGCTGCCAACCAGCAGGTTGAGGCAGATGCTGACCGGGTGTCGCTGCAACGTGGCCCACTCCTGTATTGCCTGGAAGGCAAAGACCAGCCTGATGAAAGGGTATTGAACATGTTGGTCAGCGACTTAGAAGATATTCCGACCAATTTTGAGCCTGACCTGCTCGGCGGTGTTGAAACCTTGGGCTTCGATGGGTTTTTGGTAAAAAAGAAAACTGCTCCCGACCAAGGCGATTTGCAAAAGCTGAAGCTGAAAGCCATCCCATATTTCGCATGGGCCAACCGGGGCAAGGACAACATGCTCGTTTGGTTGCCAGCGGGATTTCGTGCTGCCCGTAGTATCGCCCAACCCAGCATCACTTCCAACAGCAAAATCACCGCCTCAGAAGGTATCAAAGGCGACTTGGCTTGCCTGGCCGATCAGTGGTTGCCCAAAAATTCCAATGACGAAGAAAGCCAACACGTCCATTGGTGGCCGCATTTTGGAACAACGGAGTGGCTGCAATATGATTTTGAAAAAGAAGAACAGGTCGGCACGGTGCGGGCCTATTGGTTCGACGACGAGGCCAGTGGCGGTGGTTGCCGCATTCCCAAGTCCTGGCGGGTTTTGTTTTTGGAAAATGGCGAATGGAAGCCCGTATATGCTCCTGATGGTTTCAAAATAAGCAAGGACGGCTGGAACGAGGTGCAATTTGAACCTGTGAAAACGACGGCTTTAAGACTGGAATTGATCTGCCAGGAAGGTGTATCGGCGGGGCTGTACGAGTGGGAGGTGAAGTAGCATATATGTGTAGGGTTTTTGGTAAAATAGGATGGGGCAATGTGTCGGCCTAATACACAAAGCGTTGAACATCAGCATTTTTCGACCGTTTGAATCTTAAAAAGCTAATTTGTTTAATGGTGGTCAAACCCATTTGTTGAACCCAAAACATCATTTATGCAGCCTCTACAAAAATTACTGGCAACTTGCCTGGCCCTTCTCTTTTTCCACTCAACTATCAACGCCCAATATGGCCTTGGATTAAAACTCGGCCCTAGCCTTTCCACAACCTACGGCACGGCAGAAGATCCGCCCGATAAATTTGAAACCGCCAAATTCAGGCCTGGCTGGCAGCTTGGATTGGTCTATCATGGATATATAAATGACCTTTTCAGCATCATTACTGAAGTTAATTATGAAATGCGGAGGGGTGCCAAGGAAATTAATTATTTGGAATATTATCAGGTGCCAGAAGGCGAAATAGAAATATACAATCAGGATGAAGTGACCAATACTTTTGGTTATATCAACGTCCCGGTACTGGCTGCTTTTGGCCCTGCCTGGTTTAAAATATATATTGGGCCAAATGTGGCGGTTTTGCTCCATGCCAAGGGCGAACACACCTATTCAACGGATGTTTCTTTGCCCGATGGTGTTGACCCTTCCACGATTAAAGATCTTCCTGCATCGGGCGAAATAAAAAAGGATTTGGACTATATCAACGATGAGCCGTTTTCGCCGGAGAACCCATATATCAACCGCTTTGAATTGGGGGGAAATGTGGGCGGCAGGTTATTTCTTTCCGAGCATTTCTTCCTGGATGTACGCATTCACCACAGCCTCCTGGATATCACCAGCGACGACTACGACATCAGGGGGATCTTGCCAGCCGAACCGACGGATGAAAATGACTTGACACTCGCCTTCGAATGGAACCTTGGCTGGATATTTTAATCAAAAAACCAGCACGGGCAAAGTCGCCTTCAATATCATTTCACGGGAATCCTCTTGACCAAACAGGTGCTGGAAAAATGGTTTTTTTCGAAAAGGGAACGCCAGTAATCCAGTGGGGCTGGCCAAGGCAAATTGCATGATTTCTTCGGCGGTCGTGCCTACTGGAAACTGTTGGTAATACTGGTTTTGATAAGGTGCCAATTCTTTGATGCTGCCCATCGCCAAGTCCATTTCATCTTCCGAAATATTCACTTTTTCAGGCAGGTAATAAATAGACAAGGAGGCTTTATACACTTCGCAAAAACTGATGAGCCATTGCAAATCAGCCATTTGACCATCCGCCAATTCATAGTCGTCCAAGAGGTATGTCACTTGGTCAATATTTCGGTATTGCGTTTCAGGCGGAACCAACAGCACAGGGCATTCGGCATCTTCAGCCACATGTGTCTCGGATGTCCCGACCATCCTGTTCCACCAATAAAAATCGTGTTCCTTTCCCATGATCAGCATCATCGGGTTTAGTTCATAGGCTTTTTTCGATAGCCAACGGGTTTTTTCAACGATGCTTTCCGCCAAAAAACCTGCTTCAAATTCGCAAACCGTATTCTCCCAGCGCTTTTTTACCAAAGAGCAAATACGCTCCAATGCCTGCCTACCAGTGTCCATAATCTGTGCTTCGGGTGGCATGACCGAGCCGGTGGCAGCCATCAGGGTTGCCTCCGGATACCAGGGCATGGGCGTGTACTGCACACTGTACAAGAGCAGTTGGGAGTTGAATTTTTTTGCAATGGCAACACCGTAGTCAATGCAGTTTTGTTGAGGATCCAAGGCGTCAATGAAGAGGATGATTTGGTCGTTCATGTTGAATCGAATTTTGCATTAATACAGCTTAATGCTTCAATAAAAAGCAACGGGGCATTCTGACCGATGTTCAAAGCGGGAACTTTCAATGAACCAATAGCCTGGCTTCCCGTTTCCCAAAAAATAATGGATGAACTTCAACAACTCAGGTCGCTACTGGATATAGCCCTGGCTATGTTGCTAGGTGGCATCATTGGATATGAGCGGGAAAAAAAGGACAAACCCATTGGCCTGCGCACCAATATGTTGATTGCAGGTGCTTCCGCTTTGTTGCTGATTATTGGACGCTTTATTGCGCAATCCATGGAAAATAGTTTACCTCCAGAAACATTGGGCATTGACCCTACCCGCATCATCCACGCCATTATCGTCGGGGTCAGTTTTATTGGAGCGGGAACGATTTTGAAAAGCAACAAAGAAGAATCCGTGAAGTACCTGACCACGGCCGCCACTATCCTGATTTCGGCTGGCACAGGCATGAGCGTGGCGCTGCACCTGTACATATTGGCGGTTGGTGCTACCTTGCTGGGCTTGTTGATCAATGCGGTTTTTTCAAAAATAGCGGGGAAAATAGCGGGAAATCATCTTAATGCCCCTCATCCTCCTCGCTATCGCAATGGTATTGGCCGCCCCGCCAGCGGGAAGCACGCTGGGTTTTGCCACCTTCTTTTTTTACTGACAACATCTTCTGTATCAATCGGTTGCGTTCCAGTGCCACTTCTTCTCGCATTTTTTTATCTTCATTTCTGTCAAAATATTTCACACCGTCCACGAAAGTCATTTCTGCTTGTGCATAGACCGAAAGTGGATGGTCGCTCCATAGCACCACGTCGGCATCTTTGCCCACTTTCAGGCTGCCGGTGCGATCGTCAATGTGCAGGAGTTTGGCCGGGTTGAGGGTCACGAATTTTAAGGCATCTTCCTCGCTGACATTGCCAAAACGCACCGCCTTGCCTGCTTCCTGGTTGAGGCGGCGGGCCATTTCTGCATCGTCGGAATTGAAGGCCACAGTCACGCCCTGTTCGTGCATGAGCGCACCATTGTGCGGGATGGCTTCATAGACCTCGTATTTATAGGCCCACCAATCGGAAAAGCTGCTGCCGCCAGCACCGTGTGCCGCCATTTTGTCGGCCACCTTGTAGCCTTCGAGGATGTGGGTAAAAGTATTTACCTTAAAACCAAACTCATCGGCTACGTGCATGAGCATGTTGATTTCGCTCTGGCGGTAGCTATGGCAGGTGATGAAGCGTTTGCTTTCCAATATTTCCAAAAGCGCTTCCAGTTCCAAATCTTTTCGATAGGGCTTGCCCGATTTTTTTAGCTCGCCGTACCTTTTGGCTTCCGTAAAATAATCTTCGTACACCTGCGCCACGCCCATGCGGGTTTGTGGAAAACGGGTGCCGCCCTCGCTGCCCCAATTGCTTTGCTTCACGTTCTCGCCCAAAGCAAATTTGATGAAAGGCTTTGCGTGGTCAAATTTCATTTCCTCTGGTGCCAGGCCCCAGCGCAGCTTGACGATGGCACTTTGGCCGCCAATGGGATTGGCAGAACCGTGCAACAACTGCGAACAGGTGACCCCGCCCGACAACTGCCGGTAAATATTGATGTCCTCGCTGTTCACTACGTCGCCGATGCGCACCTCGGCACTGCTGGCCTGTGTGCCTTCGTTCACCCCACGGCTGATGGCGATGTGCGAGTGTTCGTCAATGACGCCAGGTGTGACGTGCTTGCCCGTGGCATCTATGGGTATGGCGTTGTCCTGGTTGAGGTTTTTGCCGATTTTGGCAATTTTTCCGTTTTGGATCAGCACGTCTGCATTTTGCAAAATACCCTCTTTTTCGTTCGTCCAAATAGTAGCGTTTTTCAAAATATAAGTGCCAGCCTTGGGCCGTTCGGCCCAGCCGAAAGCGGTGAAAGGGTAGGTCACTTTACCCATTTCCTGTTGGGCATCTTTTTCTTCTTTTTTCTCAGGCTTTTTTTCCAATAATTCACCGCTCTGGCTGGCGCTCCAGGTCGTCCAGTTGCCATTGCCTTCCTGGCCTTTTCCTGACCAGCCGTCGGCACCAATGACGCCGGATAGCCTGACAGTAGCCTCGCTGCCGTTGGGTTTAAAGGAAAGCGTGATGCGGCCATTTGAGATTTTGTGGTTGACTTTTATTTCGCTGGTGTCGCCCGATTTTAAAGACATTTTGAAGCCATCGCCCTCTTCCCGCACTTCCAAAAGCCGGGCCTGATCGCCCACTACCAATGTGTAAACTCCTTTCAAATCAGGTATTTCCAGGTTTTTGAAAACGAAAGGTTTACCCTTTATCCAGTTGTGGTAAATCTTAGTTTTTTCATCAAAAACATTCCCGTTGGTGATGATGAAATTGGCCAGTTTGCCCTTCTCCAAAGTTCCGGTTTCGTTCAGTGCGCTGGCCAGCCCGGCAGGTGTGTAGGTCAATGCTTTCAGTGCGTCCTGCTCGGTGAGGCCGTTTTCAATGGCCTTCCTGACCTGCGCCATAAAGTTTTCTTTTTTCTCCAAACCGCTGGTTGTCAGGGCAAAAGGAATGCCTGCTGAGGCTACCCGGCCAGGATTGGTGGGGGCCAGTTCCCAGTGTTTCATATCGGCCAGGTCCACCTGCAGCGCATCGTAGGGATCTTCCACATCAAAAGCTTCGGGAAAATTGACGGGCAGGATAAAGGACGAACCCGTAGCTTTCAGTTCGTCCAGCCGTTGGTATTCGTCGCCAATGCCCTTGATGGTGTATGTAGCGCCAAATTCTTTTCCCAGATTGGCTGCCCGCAAGGCTTCCAATTTGTTGGCCACTTCAAAAAACTGTGGCAAAGCCAGGGCGTCGTTCCATGTTTGCAGCGAGATGTTTACCTCCTTTTTGCGGCCTTCGCTTTTGTACCATTGGCCGTCCAGGTAGGTTTGCCGCAACAGGGCGATGGCACCCATGAGCGAGGCTGGGTAACTCTGTGAGGAGGTACCTTTATTGAAAGAAAGGTGGTGGCCCACCTGCTCCTTCACGATGTTTTCATGTTCCATTTCATCAGATAGGGTGACGAGCACGGAAGTCCCACGGTCAATGCCGTCTGTTTGGTGGCTCAGCACGGTCCCAAAACCCAACTTGCGATATTCGCCTGCCGCATCCTGATTGGTTTTAAAATGCTGGAATGCCTGGAATTCGGGCTTGAGTGCTTCGTTCCAGGCGTATGCGCCATCTTTGTCGCTCAGGTATTGCTGGCTACGCCTGCCGCTGCTGTTTTCCCGTTCGGTATTTTTTGCTGGCATACCATAATCGGAAAAGATATCAATGAAAGAAGGGTAAATCGTTTTGCCTGCCAGGTCGAACACCACTGCATCCTGTGGCACGGCTATGCCTGGCCCCACGGACTCTATTTTCCCATCACGGATGACGAGAGTGGCGTTTTCCAGTTTTTCGTTCCAACTTTTATAAATGGTAGCATTGGTGAAGGCGTAAAGGCCGTCCCGGTGGTCGGCAACGCCGTTGCGGGGAAAAGTCTCTTGGGAAAATAGTTGGGTGCCCAGTAAGGTCAAACATGCTACAATGTGAAAGGTAATTTTTTTCATGCTCAATTTGCCGCTTTAAAAGTTGGTCAACAAAATTTGTATTTGCAGCCATGCTCCAGTGTGGCATTTACTGCTACTATTTTATGGAGCCGTGAGTTGTTGTAAGAAAAAACTTGAGATGAAGCTAAGTGCATTCTCTCATTTCTCTTATTCTCTCAACATCTCATTTCTCTATAAAGGAAGACTGTATGGGCAAAAATAGAAATTCGGCCCATTAAACTTAAAAAACAAACCAGGAGCGGGATGGCCTCAAATTTTACGATAATTTAATTACTTGAATTATTTTTTAAATTCAATATTTCTGTCAATATTTGCTTTTATTCCCAAATTCAGAGGCAGCAGGCTCCAAAACCATGCTGTCGAAATTATAACCCGTTTTGTTTTACCAAATGGAACACCTCATGAATGACCTCATTTTACTGCTGGCTGCCATTATTTGCCTACTGCTTCTTCACATCCCGGAAAGGCGAAAAGGCCAGCACTCCTCTTAAATCTTTTCTTGCTCCTTAAAATGCTGGGCTGCACCTGCTTGCAGACCCTTACTGACTATTGTCCGGACTATTTGCCTTTGTCCCAAACCGATGCGCTGGTTGATTTTTAAACCATTTAAATATTTATTTTATGAAGACCAACCGTATTGTTAACACACTGGCAGGTTGCCTGCTGGTACTTTCCTTATTTTTCCTTGCTTCGTGTACAGCCGACAAGGTTGAAATTGCAGCCGAACCAATGGTCGAAGAGGAGCCTATTGAATCACCTTATATCATCTCGCCGACTGGAGAAATCTCCTTGCGAACTGATTGTGAAGGGACCGACATCCACTGGGAATACGAAGGGGACGAAGGGCCAGATCATTGGGACGACATCTGCTCAAGTTGGGCCTGCGACGGCACCAAGCAATCACCAGTAAACATTATCCCGCCACCAGTGCGCCGCCTTTCCAAGTCTTTGCGTTTTTATTGGAAAAACACTGGGACACACGTTGTAAACAATGGCCACACCATCCAGTACAACGTGGATCAGCCGACCGATCTGAATGCGAGGAGCTACATCTCCATCAATGGCCAGCGTTTTTACCTATTGCAGTTCCATTTGCACGCTGCCTCTGAACATACGGTCAATGGTGAGCATTATCCGGTCGAAATCCATTTTGTCCATCAAAACCCTGCTAATGGCCAATTGGCCGTCGTTGGCGTTTTTGTGGAGGAAGGCGACGAGAACTCATTCTTCGAAAACTTGGATGCCCATTGGCCGCACGATCCAGGCAACTACGACGATGCCACAACTACTTACAACCCGAATGTGCTGATGCCGGAAGGATACAACAACTACCTGAAAGCCCACTTCTGGTACTACGACGGTTCGCTCACCACGCCCCCTTGTTCCGAAACCGTGAATTGGATGGTTTGGTCCACCACCATTGAAGCTTCTGCTGAACAAATCGAGGAAATGGAGGCTATCCTCCATGAAAACTACAGGCCAACGCAGCCACTTGGCTCCAGGTTGTTAAAGGCACAATGATGCATTTGGCCAAATTGTATTAATTCTTTAGAGGCTGGCAAAAGAGCGGGCTGCAAACAAATGCAGCCCGCTCTTTTGCCAGCCTTTGTTTTTTTGAAAAATTTTATTTCAATTTTCCTTTCCAGCGGTTGGGAATCTCTATTTTTCGCCCCCACCAATTCATTCATGCATCTGTTTTTGAGCCTTTACCATGAAAACAACTCTTCAATTATTCATTTTGGCACTTTTATTTTGGTCCATTCCTTTTTTTGGTTTTAGCCAAAACAGAGTGCCAGCACTATCCTCCACCGTTCCCGATGCTTTTGCGAAAGGCTATTTTAGCTCTATCGGTGCAGGTGGCACTTTCCAGTCCCGCACCCGCTTGACTGGCAATTTTTTTGACCCCGATGTGAACGGTATCATCGGCATAGGGCTTGGCAACCCAGAGCGTTGGCTTGGGATTGATTTTCGGCTAAATATCTATGGCGTGGGCAACAACAGCGGTGCACCGGGCAATTCTGGCGAAGGCACCATAGAATTACACCTCAGCAGAAAAATCACGGATAAAATTTGGGCAGCAGCAGGAGTATATGATTTGACAGGTTGGCGCACCGAGCCGCCCAACGAGTTGCAAAGCATTTATCTGTCTTTTACGGGCGCTTTTCCGCTTCGCCCTGGGCAGGGTTCGTTTTTGGAAAATTTTTACCTGACGGCGGGCATCGGCAATGGCCGCTTCCGCACGGATGGCCAATACGACGTGACCAAAGAGGGCAGCATCGGCGTGTTCGGCAGTGCAGCGTTCCAGGTATTGCCAGCGGGGAATTTCATGGTAGAATGGACGGGTTATAATGTATTCACGGGCTTCTCGGTTTTTCCTTTTAAAAAATTGCCTGCCCAAATCCTATTTGGCGTTGATGATTTGTTCCATGAAAACTGGCGCTTCATACTGGCCGGCTCCATCGGTTTTCATTTAATCAAAAACAAGGGCGATAACCGCTTCAGCCGGGCAACCATCTTGCCGCCACCACCACCGCAAACTTCCAGGGCTTTTTGATGGTGTTTGTGTGTTTTTTAAGCCTTATTTGATTTGCTAAGGCGTGCCTTGCCTTCACAAACACATAAACACCCAAACACATTAGCACAAAAAACACCCAAATCACCCATTCACCTTTTTATAATCTGCCAGGAATTTCTCCAGGCCAATGTCCGTCAGCGGGTGTTTCAACATGCCCAGGATGGCGCTCAAGGGGCAAGTCACTACGTCAGCACCGTTGAGTGCAGCTTGTACAATGTGGAGCGAAGAGCGGATGCTGGCCGCAAGGATTTCCGTTTCGTAACCCTGTATGGCGTAGATTTCGGCGATTTGTTTCACCAGTTCCATACCGTCCCAGTTGGAATCGTCAATACGGCCAATGAAGGGGGAGACGTAGGTAGCGCCTGCTTTTGCGGCCAAAATGGCCTGTGCGCCAGAAAAAACGAGGGTGCAATTGGTCTCGATGCCGATTTCGGTAAAATGCGACAGGGCCTTCACACCGTCCCTGATCATCGGCACTTTCACCACGATGTTTTCAGCCAGGTCGGCGAGGTATTTCCCTTCCTCCACGATGCCCTTGAAATCGGTGGCAATTACTTCTGCGCTCACGTCGCCGGGCACGATTTCACAGATGGTCTTGTAGTGTTTTTCGATGTTTTTTTTGCCGGAAATGCCCTCTTTGGCCATCAGGCTGGGGTTGGTGGTCACGCCATCGAGTATGCCGAGTTCGGCGGCTTCCCGTATTTCGTCGAGATTGGCGGTATCAATGAAAAATTTCATAAAAGGATGAGTTTTGATTCGTGAAGGTGCTTAGGTGTTTATGTGTTTTTTGGAGGCTGCAACCCCTAAACCCCTAAACACTTAAACACACAATAACAAACGTCCAAGCGGTAAAAGTAGGCAAAGTGCTGATTTATGTGCCAATATGCACATTGGGTAATTTTGGCTTTTCTTTGCTTTGGAGGTTTTATCCAAAAATAACTTGTACATGAAAAATTACGCCGTTGCAGCCATCATATTGACCCTGGGCATTTCCTGTAAAAGCATTTACCGCTCAGAAAATGTTTCGCAACTACCACCAGATCAATATTTTGAAAAAATGGAAAATACGCCTTCGTTCCAGGTCATTGATGTGCGGACAAAAATGGAATACAAAAAACAGCACCTCGAAAATGCCCAAAATGCGAGTTTGTTAAGTTTCCGTTTCAAAAAGAAAGTCAAGGACCTTGACCGCAGCAAGCCCGTTTTTATTTATTGTGAAACCGCCCACCGCAGCCCGATGGCCGCCCGCAAACTGCGCCGCATGGGTTTTGTAGAAATCACCGATTTGAAAAAAGGATACAAACCCTACCGTAAAAGCTTGAAGAAGTGAGTGAATTTTATTCAACACGTAGGCACAGAGAACACGGAGGGCCACAGAGGTATTAAACAGCTTGATTTACAAACCTCCAGGTTCGTAGTGGCTCCATTGTGTTTATTGTGAAACCTCCAGTTGTTTGCCCGTTTATAGTTCATCGTTCTTCACCCTTTTCCGTTGATAAAAACCTGCCCTACCAAATCGCTGCCAAACGCATAAGGCAAATAGGCCACCGAAGGGATAGGTTTTGTGATGAAAAAATTGGCCTTTTTTCCAATGGCGATACTGCCGTATTCATCGGCCCATTCGAGGGCGAAGGCGCCGTTGATGGTGGCAGCGTTGATGGCCTCTTCGGGCAACATTTTCATTTGGATGCAGGCGAGGGACAGGATGAAGGGCATCCGTGCAGAGGGCGAGGTGCCGGGGTTGAAATCGCTGGCCAATGCGACTGGCACGTCGGCTTCGATGAGCTTTCGGGCGGGCGGCACGGGATCGTTGAGGAAAAAGGCGGCGGAGGGCATGAGGGTGGCGATGGTGTTTCCTTTTTGCAGGGCAGCCACATCATCGTCGTTCAGCACTTCCAAATGATCTACGGAGACGGCGCCATGCCGCACCGCAGCCTCGATGCCGCCCATGCAGTTGAACTGGTTGACATGGATTTTGGATTTCAAACCGAAGCGGTCACCAGCCTCCATGATCTGTTCGGTCTCGGCTACGGAGAAAGCAACTTTTTCACAAAAAACATCAATGTAGTCAGCCAAGCCATCTCCTGCAATTTTTGGAAGCATGTCGTTGATTATCAAATCAATATAGCCTTGCCTGTTACCGTTGCGGTACTCCATCGGCACAGAATGCGCCCCCAAAAAGGTGGCCTTGATTCCCATGTCGCTGGCCTCTTTCAGGCGGCGGATGACTCTCAACATTTTCAACTCGCTGTCCACCGTAAGGCCGTAGCCGCTTTTGATTTCGATGAGGCCAGTGCCAAATTTTTTGGCCTCTTCCAGCCTTTCGAGGGCTTGTTCAAACAGTACTTCTTCCGGCGTTTCCTGCAAGCGCCGGGCGGAATTCAGGATGCCGCCGCCCCGGTTGGCTATTTCCTCGTATCCGAGCCCCTTGATGCGGTCCACCCATTCATCCTCCCGGCTTTTGGCAAAAACAAGGTGGGTGTGCGAATCGCACCAGCAAGGGAAGACGCTGCCGCCTTTGGCATCCACCACTTCATCGGCCCGGTCGGGGCAGTTTTCCATTTTCCCGTAGCCTGCGAAACGGCCATTTTCTACCAATAAAAAGGCGTTCTCGAGCACTTCCAGTTGGGTAAGTTCCTGGCCTTTGAGTGCTGTTGAGCGGGCCTTGGCTTCGGTGCCGACGAGGTGTTTGATGTTTTTAATTAATAGGGAACTAGGCATGGATAGTTGTTTTGGGCAAATATAGCATGGATGAAATAGCAATAAAATTTTGCAAGCCTAACGTCAAATAACCGTGAATGCATCGGCACAATTCTATCCATTGTGATAATTATAGATTAAATTGCGCAATTACCGTAAAATATAGAATCAATGAAAAAGCTTTTCTCTTCTACTGTCTGTCTCTTAGCCTCCATCTTTCTGCTGTCCAACTTTCGTAGCATTGAAATTGCTATGTCACCGCCGCCGAGGCATAGACCCCAATTGCCTCAAGTGCCTTTTGATTACAAAATACATTTTCCAGGATTTGTCCAAGAAGGCTGGTGGAATGTTGTTGACACGAACAAGGTTAATTCAAAAATTACCAATGAAGTTGCCACTTTAGGGCGGGTACTTTTTTACGATAAATTGCTATCAGCCAACCATACTATATCTTGTTCTTCTTGCCACATACAGGCCTTTGGATTTGCCGATACGACTCAATTCAGCATTGGTATAAACGATAGCCGCACAACGAGGAATAGTCCGAGCCTTATTGATATTGCCTGGAAAAAGGAATTATCCAATGGTGTACACGAATTTTTGTTTTGGGATGGCAGGGCTGATGTATTAGAAGATATGGTTTTAATGCCAATCACTCATAATGGAGAACTTGGAAACACTTTTGAAGCGGTAAAAGGAAATATGATGGCTACTGATTATTACCAGCCATTATTTAAAGCAGCTTATGGCGATTCCATTATTACAAAGGCCAAAATTGGTAAGGCTTTGGCGCAATTCATTAGATCCATAGCCTCTTTTGAATCAAAATTTGATCTTTTGAAAAGGCAGGGGACTTTACAGACCTCCGACATTGCACAAGGCTGGAGCATTTTCAATTCAAAATGTGGAAGCACTTGTCACCGCCCCTTCCATTTTGGCAGTGCCAACCCTATGAACAATGGCTTGGATTCCGTTTTTACCGATCTTGGTATGATAGCTTGGACGAATGAAGATGACGATATCGGAAAATTTAGAAGCCCTTCCCTGCGCAATATCGCAGTGACCGCACCTTATATGCACGATGGCCGCTTTAAAACACTATCTGAAGTGGTAGATTTTTACAGTGAAAAAATTCATAATCTTCCCAACGCAGGCCCCTTTCCAGGAGGTGGCTGGGGCAACAACCCAAATTTCAAAGGATTTGAATTTACCTCTTCTGAAAAAATCCAATTGATAAATTTTTTGGAAAGCTTGACAGATACGGTTCTGCTTACTCATGAAAAATGGTCCGATCCGTTCAAGGAAGAGAAACGAAAACCTCAAGAACAGCTACCAGCAAAGGAAGAGGATATCGTGATTTCGCCCAATCCTTTCAGTGCGTTTTTGAATGTCAAAATAAATTATCCAGAAAATCCCAATGCGACCCTACAACTGTATTCTCTCAAAGGAGTGTTATTGAAAGAAATTAAAGTGGAAGGCAGTTTAGGGGTTTTGCAAAGAGATGACCTACCCCAGGGGGTTTATTTCTTGAAAATTTGGAGGAATAGCACAGTTACTGTTCGACGTGTGGTAGTGCAATAATTTAAGGCAATCTTAATCAATTCTTCAACTGGTTGATAATCCCCATCAAATCCAGTTCCTGCCAACTGCGGTAAATCTTGCCTTCCCGCATGTCGTAAATAACCAGACCTGTAGAAGTGAACTTTTTGCCGGTGGCCGGTATGCCAAAGGCGTCGCCATAATGGGTGGCTTCAACTTCGTAGCGGATAGCTGCGTTTTTGTCGTTGGCAAAAATATGGGTGATGGTGAAATGGGCATCTGGAAAGGCTTTTTTATAAAACTTCACCAATTCGTACATGCCGTCCAGGCCAGTGGTTTGGTCGGGGCGCAGGGGGTTGCCGTCGCTCCATTCGGGGTGGAAGACACGGGGGATGAGCTCCTCGTTGCGGTTGTGGTTCCAGCCCTCTTCGAACCAAACACGGATGGTTTCTTTGTTGGTTTCTGCTTGTTTCATTTTTTTGGCAGGAGCGCAATGGGTAAGCAACAAGATGGAAATGAAGGCTAAGGCAGGCAGTATTTGTTTCATCATGGCAGGGAGATTTGAGTGAGGAAAAGTAGGCTCTTAAGGTAGTGGTTTTTTGTTCAAAATGTCAACATAAATTTTCACCGTACTTTTGCCCGCCTGACAACAAAATGGCAATTCAGGCGTAAAAGATTGGGTTTGAAATAATTTGGGTCAAATTTTTATGCCCAACTTTCAACCGCAGCATCAAACATCCGACATGCAGTTTTTATTTCCGACGTTTTTGTTTGCAATGGCCGCTGTGGCCATCCCCATCATCATCCACCTGTTTTATTTCAGGCGTTTCAAAAAGGTTTATTTCACCAATGTCCGCTTTTTGAAAGAAGTAAAAGAGGAGACCAGCGCACGGCAAAAGCTGCGCAACCTGCTCATTTTGCTCATGCGCTGCCTGGCCGTCATCTTCCTGGTACTGGCCTTTGCGCAGCCCTTTATCCCGCAGGATGTGGAGGTAAAAAAGGGCGAAAACGCCGTCAGCATTTTTGTGGACAACTCCTTCAGCATGGACGCCCTGAGCGAGGATGCGCCACTGATCGAAAAGGCAAAGCAACGGGCCATCCAAATCATCAATGCCTACGCCGTGGAAGACCGTTTTCAGGTGCTCACGCAGGATTTTGATGGGCGGCACCAGCGCCTGGTGAGCAAGGAAGAGGCCATCGGACTGGTGGAAGAAATAAAAACCAGCCCGGCAGTACGGACCCTTTCGCAGATTTTGGTACGGCAAAACCAAGCCCTCGGCAGCGGCACGGCCAGCAACAAAATCTCTTACGTCATCTCGGATTTTCAAGCCACTACCACCGATTTGCCCAATTTTAAAGATACCCTGTTGGAAGTAAACCTCGTGCCGCTCCAGGCCGTGCAGGAAAACAACGTCAGCATTGACAGTGCCTGGTTCGAAGCGCCCGTGCAGATGTTGGCGCAGCCCAACCCATTGATTGTCAAGCTGAAAAACTGGGGCAGCGAAGATGCCGAAAACGTGCGCCTGACCGTGAAATACGATGGCGAAACCAAACCCGTCGGCGAGTTGAGCATCCCCGCCAATACTTCGGTGGTTGATACGCTGAACGTGACCATCGCTACCACTGGCTGGCACGAGGCAGAATTGGCCGTGACGGACTACCCGGTGCAGTTCGACGACCACTTCTTTTTCACCTACAATGTGGCTGAGGTCATCAAGGTGCTGGTGATCAACGAACAGGCACCCGATCCTTTTTTGGATGCGGCCTTCAAGGGTATCAGCTATTTTCAGGTGAACAACCAATTGAGCCGCCAATTGGATTATTCCAAATTTCCCGGCTACCAACTGATAGTGTGCAATGGCCTGGTGTCCATCTCCTCCGGCCTTGCCAATGAACTGAAGCAATATGTGGAAAACGGCGGCAATGTGCTGCTCTTCCCCGCCGCCAATGCCAACACGGGCAGCTACAATACCTTCCTGTCCAGCATTCCTGCCAACGTACTACAAAATTTTGAACAGCAGGAGCGCAACGTGGCCGATGTGAACACGGAGGAATTTGTGTTCAAGGACGTGTTTGAAAACAAAAGCGCCAACCTGAAATTGCCCACCACCCAAGGCAACTACCGCCTGGGCAGCCTGGCCAGCCGTGGTGAGGAAAAACTGCTCAGCTACCGGGACGGCAACACCTTTTTGGCCAAATACAAAAGCGGGCAGGGCATCTTTTACCTCTGCGCCGCCCCGCTCGCCGAAGACTACAGCAACCTGGCCCGCAGCGGCGAAATCTTCATCCCCATGCTCTACAAAATGGCCATTTCGAGCGCCCGTGAGCGCCCCATCGCCTACACGATTGGGCGTGACGAGACCATCGAAGCCGACAATGTGGTGAGGGGAGGGGAGAGCGTGTATAAGCTGAAAGGCGAGGAGGAAGAGTTCATCCCGCAGCAGCGCATTGTCGCTTCCAAGGTTTTTTTAGGCGTACAAAACCAGGTCATTGGCGCTGGCTATTATGACCTCTTTTTGACGCAAGACTCCATCCTTTCCAAGTTCGCCTTCAACTACGACCGCCGGGAGTCCAACCTGGCCTACCTGAGCGCCGACCAATTGCAAGAGCAAGCGCCCGCCAACGTGAGCGTACTCACCGGCACTGCCGCCGCCGACTTCTCGGAAGTAGTGAGCGACCGCAGCCGGGGCGTTATTTTGTGGAAATGGTGCGTGGTGCTGGCGCTGCTGGCGCTGGCGGTGGAGGTGGGGTTGTTGAGGTTTTGGAAAAAGTAAGGCTGGGAATCCTCTATTCTTTAATGAATTTAAACGACTTCACTTTATTGTCTATCCCATATTTGATGAAATACATTCCACTTGCAAAGCCACTTACGTCCAATTCAGTGGATAATTCTACTGTATTATTTTTGCCAAACATCACCTCCCTCCCCATCACATCCACCACCGAGTAGCGCATTTCGCCGGGCCAATCCCCGCCCATTTGCAGGGTCAAAACATCCGCAACCGGGTTCGGGAAAATAGAGAGAGAGAGCGTACCCAGTCAGGTTCTTTCACGGAGGTAGTGATACTTTGGCAGGTGGCGTCGTTGTCGTGGTTGACGTCTATGCGGTGGTTGGGGGTGTAGGTCCAGAAGCAAAGGTCTTGCTGTGCGGGCAGGGTGTCATATCTATACACGGCAACGATTTCAGGGAATTCAAGCGTTATGGACTGGCCGGGTGACAGATCGAGATTTTCATAAAAGTGGGTGAAATAGCGATCATAGACAGGACAAGGCCCCGCACCAAGATTTACCCAACCTGTCAGGTCAATATTGACCCATGAATTGTTCAATATATCGTTCCCAAAATTCTGAATAGTAATTGATATATCGTTGCAAATAAGCGTATCGTCCGAGCCAAAACGATATTCGGTATTTCCTACTTCAAAGCCCGTCACGCCTGCATCTGCACCGTAATTTTCAGTAATTCCATCCAGTGTATATGATTTTACAATAGCTGCATATCCGTCCGTGTATGCGTCCCGCCCTCCCAATATGATCTCATCATTTTTTAGTGCAATTGTTTCAAAATATAGGCTGGGGTTGTTGGGCGTAAATATATGGAGGAGGTTTTGGTCGAGGTCATATATTTCAACTTGGTAAATGCCTGCCGGGGTGCCACTGAGAACGGCCAAATACTCATCAGTTATTGTAAAATCAATCAAATTGGGAATTTGGAGCGGCGCTTGCGCCAAAACCAATGTTGGCAACAAAATGCCTATTGTATCTTCATGCCGTGCTGCCACCGTGCCGATAGAATTTGTCTTTAAATGCGTGAAAATAAGGCCGCTATTACCCTCAATGGGCGAGCCGTCGGGGGCAAATAGATATGTTCCGTTGTTTTTGGCCACCAGCACGTTCTCACCTACCAGCATGGCAATATCGTTCACCACACCATCTGTTGACCAGACAGGGTTTCCGCTGCTGTTTACCCTGGCTGCCCCTTCTTCATACCCCTTGATTCTAAAAAAATCGCCATTGGAAAATGGCAACAACTTGCCACTGTTTTCCATGATGGGCGCAAAAAAGTAAGCATCCCCGCCGCCTTGTGTGTCCCAATTTTCATCAAACACCAAATATGCCCCACCAGCAGTAGGGAAATCGCACACTACTGCTGCTGATGGAACATGGGTAAGCCCATCCGGCATCTGATAAGCCCCCTGATAAAAATCGTCCACATAAGTGGAAATCTCGTCCTTAGTAAATAGCAATTCATGTTGCCCATTCAATACAAACATGCCATCGCCCAATGCCACAATGTCGCCATTGGAAGTTAGGGCCACCTCGTTCACATAGCGTTTGATTTGGCCAAAGCCTTCGGCCCACTCAATCTGTTGGGAAAAGGATAGGACTGCCCAAAGGCAGCACAGGAGAAGCGTAGATGCTCTTTTCATGCGGGTAAAGTTGGTCGGTCGGTGTGATAACTTGGCTCCAAATATAGTCCTGCACATATAGTGGTGCAATCGGGAAATCGTGCTTTGCAGTGGGGCTTGCGAATTGGAATTAAAATGTTTCGTAATGAAAATAAAAAAAGGCATCCCGAAAACGGAACGCCTTTATCTCACGAAAATGGTTTGTGAAAACCTTTACTTATTATTGTTCACTTCTTCGTATTCCACATCGGTCACATCCTCTTTGCCACCGCCGGTATTGCCAGCGTTGTCAGACGGTTCGCTGTGGCCGTTTCCGCCAGCTTGTTGCTGTTGTTGCTGCGTGGCCTGGTACATGTCCTGGCTGGCAGCCTGCCATGCGGCGTTGAGCTTGGTACTGGCCTTGTCCACCCGGTCGAGGTCGGCGGCTTTGTGGGCCTCCTTCAGTTCGTTGAGGGCAGATTCGATAGCGCCTTTTTTGTCGGCAGGTATCTTGTCGCCGTACTCGCTCAACTGTTTGTCCGTCTGGAAAATCAGTGAGTCAGCGGCGTTCAGTTTATCCACTTTTTCCCGCTCCTGGCGGTCGGTGTCGGCATTGGCTTGGGCCTCGTTTTTCATCCTTTCGATTTCCTCTTTGCTCAAGCCAGTGGAGGCTTCGATGCGGATGTTCTGCTGTTTGCCCGTGCCTTTGTCAACGGCGGAGACGCTGAGGATACCGTTGGCGTCAATGTCGAACGACACTTCCACTTGCGGTACGCCCCTCGGTGATGGCGGTATGCCGTCGAGGATGAATCGGCCCACCGAGCGGTTGTCCCTGGCCATCGGGCGCTCGCCCTGCAGGATGTGGATTTCCACGCTCGGCTGGTTGTCGGCTGCGGTAGAGTAGATTTTCGACTTCTTCGAAGGAATGGTCGTATTGGCTTCGATGACCACGTCATAGACGCCGCCCATCGTTTCGATACCGAGCGAAAGCGGGGTCACGTCGAGCAGCAGCACGTCTTTGGTTTCACCTGTCAAAACGCCACCCTGGATAGCGGCGCCTACGGCCACCACTTCGTCGGGGTTCACGCCCTTGTTGGGTTTTTTGCCAAAAAACTCCTCCACTACTTGCTGGATGCGTGGGATACGGGTCGAACCGCCCACCAGGATCACCTCGTCAATGTCGTTGCCGGTCAGGCCAGCATCTTTGAGGGCCAGGCGGCAAGGCTCGATGGTGCGCTTCACCAGGTCGTCGGTGAGCTGTTCGAATTTGGAGCGGCTCAGTTTCAGCACCAAGTGCTTCGGCACACCGTCCACTGCCGTGATATATGGAAGGTTGATTTCCGTTTCGGAAGAAGAAGACAGCTCGATTTTGGCTTTTTCAGCGGCATCTTTCAAGCGCTGGAGGGCCATCGGGTCTTTGCGTAGGTCAATGTTTTCCTGGGTTTTGAACTCACTGGCCAGCCAGTCAATGATCTTGTGGTCGAAGTCATCGCCACCGAGGCGGGTATCGCCGTTGGTGGATTTTACCTCAAACACGCCGTCGCCCAATTCCAGCACGGAAATGTCGAAGGTACCGCCACCGAGGTCATACACGGCGATGGTCATGTCTTTGTGGCGCTTGTCGAGGCCATAAGCCAAAGCGGCAGCCGTCGGTTCGTTGATGATACGGCGCACCTTCAGGCCTGCTATTTCGCCCGCTTCCTTCGTGGCTTGGCGCTGGGAGTCGTTGAAATAAGCGGGTACGGTGATGACCGCTTCGCTGACTTCCTGGCCGAGAAAATCCTCTGCCGTTTTTTTCATTTTTTGCAACACCATAGCGGAAACTTCCTGCGGCGTGTAGAGCCTGCCGTCAATGTCCACCCGGACGGTGTCGTTGTCGCCTTTCACAACTTTATAAGAAGAGTGTTCGATTTCGTTTTTGACCTCGGAATACCGGTGCCCCATGAATCGCTTGATGGAGGAAACCGTGCGGGTCGGGTTGGTAATGGCCTGGCGCTTGGCCGGGTCGCCCACCTTGCGTTCGCCGTTGTCGAGGAAGCCGATGATGGACGGAGTCGTCCTGCGGCCCTCGTCGTTGGCAATCACGACCGGCTCGTTGCCTTCCATCACTGCCACGCAAGAGTTGGTGGTTCCTAAGTCTATTCCTATGATTTTGCCCATGTTATATTTTGGTTTTGATGATTTTAAAATGTTTACCAGAGTTTGCTTTCTACCTTTCGCCAACATCCGGTAGTGAGTGTACGCTGGGCTTTCATCAATGAACATGCCACGGGGTTTGGACTGACTTTTTGTAAGTTTTTAGGGAAAAAAGCGGGAAAAGTGGCAGATGAAGGGGTGGGAAGGGGTGACAAAACGGCAGGGGGCAATACCTACAAAAGCTATTCAAACCATTCGTTGCGAAGTTGAAGTAGTTGTGCATCAATTTCCTGAACGGAAAGCCCGGTCTTTAAACATCCTCGGTATTTCCCAAAACGCTTATTGCCAGTTGGCTTTGGCTGGTTGGAAGTTGACTGGTGTAGTGAAGGTAGCCCCAACGGGGCGAAATAATGGTAGAAAATGACAATACCCAACCATCCAAGCCCCTTTAGGGGCGATAACCTGAAACATGCCACCCCTAAAGGGGCTTAAATAAAGGAGCTTAGGTTCTTAACTACCAACATTTCTGCCCCGCTGGGGCTAAGAAAACTGCATCACTATGATCCATTACAGCCAAAAAATCATCCCCAATAGGGAGAAACCGCCGCTCGTCCGTTCATCCTTATTATGGAGCAATCTGTTTGGATTTACATCATATTGGGCATTATCGGGCTAACGCTGCCCTGGCTGACGACCCTCGAAAAGTACAAGCCTTTAAACATCCCCATGGTGGCGCTGCTACTGGGGATGTTGGTTTTTTCATTGCCGATAGACCTGCCGACCCCAGATCCGATAAAGCACGGAAATGTCATCCTGAAACTGAGCGAACTGTCCGTCATCATCAGCCTGATGGGGGTTGGGCTGAAGATTGACCGTCCTTTTTCCATCAAGAATTTCCGGGTGCCCTTGCTGTTGGCCACGCTCACCATGGTGGGCTGCATTGCGGCCACCGCTGGCCTTGGCTGGTGGCTGGGGCTTGCCCCCGCATCGGCTTTGCTGTTGGGTGCCGTTTTTGCGCCTACCGACCCTGTCATCGCCAACGACATCCAAGTGGAATTCGATGAAAATGAGGCCGAAGAGCACCACGTCAAGTTTAGCCTGACCGCCGAGGCCGGCATCAACGACGGCACGGCCTTTCCCTTTACCTGGCTGGCTATTTGGGCGGCAGCAGAAGGATTTTCCTCGACAGGCTGGCTGGGTACCTGGCTGCTGCAGGACTTGGTCTATCGCATCGCAGCCGGCCTTGCGATAGGCTACGGCATGGGCCGGCTGATCGCCTGGTTGTTCTTCACTTTGCCACAAAAGGTCAAATACCCGCCCAAACAATTGGGCTTCCTGGCGATAGCGGTCACCATGCTGGTCTATGGCCTCACGGAGGTTTTCAGCGGCTACGGCTTCATCGCCGTTTTCGTGGCGGCGCTCACCATCCGGCATTACGAAAGGGCGCATTCCTTCCAAAAGGAAATGCACGACGTGGTATTTCAGGTGGAACAGTTTTTCATCACCATCCTCCTGCTGCTCCTCGGTGGCTATTTTGTGGATTTCTGGTTTCAGTCCCTCACCTGGCCGGTGGTGGTGCTCGTCCTGACATTTTTGCTTGTCATCCGGCCAGTGTTTGGGCTGCTATCTACTTTCAGCCAAAAAATGAACTGGAAACACCGCTGGATCATCGCTTTCATGGGCATCAAGGGCGTCGGCTCCTTTTTTTACCTTGCCTTTGCCCTGCACGAAACCTCCTTCATTGATGCCCGGCTGCTTTGGGCGACAGTGGCTTTCTTGGTGGTGGTTTCCATTTTCCTCCACGGCATAACCGGTTTTTTTGTGAAAAGGAAATTATTGGGGAACGATGAATGATGAATGATGAACGATGAACGATGAACGATGAATAGCTTGTCCCGAATTTACTTCGGGAATGAACGATGAATGATGAACTTGCAAAGCATTGATTAGCAGTTTTATGTAAATCAATTTGGCCTAAATTATATTGGTTCTTCGTGATCTCGTGTGGGTAAATATTTATGATTAAGCTATTCCTCAATTTTTGAAGCAGCAATGCCTATTCTGTATTGCAGTACCTTCTTGGGAGGCCGGGTTATCAAACCCGGCTGTTCCGGAACGCCGGGGTTTGATAACCCCTCCTCCCGATTCCCGTCGGGACAGAAATGCCTGCTATCAACTTCAAAGTCGTTCATCCAATGACCCCAATGACCCCAATGACCCCAATGACCAATGTCCAATGACCAATGACGTTCTTTAAAAATGACATATACCGCATTGCTACCCAGTAAATGAAAGCTAAAATTAAAAAGGCCCTTTGAAATGATTTGAAGTATTAGTTTTTTATGTTTGCCGTAGCTGTAGCTTCTATTTGACTCGACGAATTGAAGCAATTTGGTTTTTTGCGCACTACTTTGTCGGGTTGGAAGGGGCGCAAAAGTTGAAATAAACGCAATTGCGGGGATGTACGGAGTTGCGTGAAAGAATAAGTTAGCACCAATGAAATAAAAAATACCTCCTTACCATCAAAACAATTTACCAATGAAAAATTTGAAACTCACTTTGGTTGGATTAATTACCATCTTTTTTCTCCAAAATGGAAAGACTCAATGGACAAATTTGGGTACCGGGATAGCGCAGTCACCACGTTCAATTTGGAGTATTGCTGTACCAAATGAAAATACCGTTTGGGCATTTGCCATAGATGCAAATAATTTTCTTAATCCTGTTTTTGAATTTACCCAAACTACAGACGGAGGTGAAACATGGCAGACTGGAATTTATGATATAGACCCAACTTTACTGGTCGGTTCGGCATTTGCACTTGATTCACTTACTCTTTGGCTTTGTACATCTGATTTAGAAAATCCTGTTTCAGGGAAATTATATAAAACAACAGATGGTGGTATAACGTGGACCCATCAGAATACAGCGTATAATGGATTTAATAAAGTGCCTACAGCAGTCCATTTTTTTGATGAGGACACTGGAGTGACGTTTGGTGCTCAATTCGCTGATGATTACAACAATCAAATAAGTATTTATACTACCACCAATGGAGGAACTGTATGGAATGAGGTACTTCCTCCAAACATACCAATCCAATTACCGGGGGAGGGAATGACAGATAGGCTTGGAAATGGAATATATTCTGTAGTTGGAAACACTATTTGGTTTCCAAGTACTTTTGGTAGGGTTTTCAAATCTAAAGACAAGGGATTGACATGGGAAGTATTTGAAACTGGTTTGCAAGGTTTACCACCACAGGACCCTATTTCAATTGCAATGCAGGATTCTTTGGTTGGTATTTTAGTTTCAGACAATCCAAATGAAGCCGTTAAGACTACAGATGGTGGAGAAACTTGGGAATTTATTGACTTGCCAGCATCAACCACACAGGTATTTCAGATAAAATACATTCCAAGTACACCAGGTACTTATCTTATCCATGACGGTTTTGACGACCAATCAACAAAAGCATTTCTTACTAAGGATGTTGGAACTACTTGGGAAATCATTGAAACTAATGTATCTCTTTTTTGCTCTGAGTTTCTAAGTCCAACAGTTGGCTATGGAGGAGGTGCAATTATCAATTCCGAAACTGGAGGAATGTATAAATGGGATGGTTATGAATTGGTAGACTCACAATGCCCTGTAGATATTTCTTTTACTACTCAGTCACAAATTGACAGTTTCCCCATCCTCTACCCTAACTGCGTTGATATATTGGGAGAGGTGAAAATAATAGGAAGTGTATCGGGGGACATCACGAATCTTGATGGATTGTCGCAAATCAATTTCATCGGCGAAAACTTGACGATTATTTCTAACGCTGCCCTGACCAACCTTGAAGGACTGGAAAATTTAGACTCCATTGGTGGAAGCTTGGTGTTGTATGACAACGATGCCCTTACCAGTCTCAATGGATTGAATAATTTGGTTTGGATTGGCGGAAGCTTATTAGTTGGAAGGGCTCTCCCAGCGGGTAGTGCAATTGGTAACCCAGTCTTGACTAGCCTGAGCTCACTTGAAAACTTGACCTACATCGGTGAAAACTTGTTGATTTACCGCAACCCTGCCCTAACGAGCTTGGAAGGGCTTGAAAATTTAACTTCAATCGGCGGAAGCTTATCTGTGTATTCCAACAATACCCTATCAAGTTTAGAAGGGCTGAAAAATGTGGTTTCTATTAGTGAGTACCTATTAATAGAGTTCAACGATACTCTTACGACATGCGAGATAAAAAGTATTTGTGATTATTTAGGCATCACTTCTAATCTGGCAAATATCAGCGACAATTCAACTGGATGTAACTATCGTTTAGAAGTCGAAGATGCTTGTGAAGCGGTTGTCAGTAATAATACAATTGCAGCAGATGAGATTGAAATTTACCCTAACCCCACCACCGGAATAGTCAATGCAACGGGTATTGATGGAGGACAAGTAGAAGTAATGAACAGTCTTGGTAATGTTTTGATGAAAAAAGAAATCACTTTCTCAGGAATTGATTTGTCAGAGCTATCAAATGGAATGTATTTCATCCGAATCCAATCTGGAAATCAATGGGCATTAAAAAGGATAATTAAATTATAGAAAAAGAAATGGTGCTAACAAAGCACTCCTGCCTATTTGCGCCAAGCCCAACCCGCAAGCCAACGCAGGCAGCGGCAGCGTGAGTGCCGCCGTCCTCAACCATCAAAAATAATAATCATAAAAAAAGAACAATGAAGTCAATACTAATTTTACTGACAGGAATGGCACTAATTGGAAGCTTGGGTTGTGACAAAAAATCCGATTGCTGTACTATTATTGATACAAATGTTGGAATTCATTATGTAACTCCCGCTGGTGAAAACTTAATTAACAGCAGTGAGGATTTTAAAGCATCCAATATAAAGATTTACTACAAAAATGGGAGTGAGTTTGAATACATAAACAAAGGAAACTTAGATTACCCCAATATGCACCGGATTGATGAAGACGAAACCGGAAAATCAATACTGATTGTTTACCCCTCAAATTATTACGAGGGAAATCAATCTACAACTTTAATCGAGTTAAATCCGAATGTAATTGACACATTGTTATGTGAATTTGAATTGGTTAGTAATCGGGAAATATGTAAAAGAGCATGGTTGAATGGCGTTGAAATGGCCAACAGATTTATAGAAATTGAGAAATAAAACGAAAATGGCTAAAACGTTCGTAGCGGTTTTGCGCAGCTATGCCGTTTAGCCATGCCCGCCCCAAACCGCCAGGGTTTGATAACCCCTCCTCCCAATACCCATCAGCCCTAAACGTGCAGCAGCCTGCAAAACCCGAATATCAATTTCAAAGTTGAGCATCACCAATACGTCTCCATCCACCTTCTGAACAGTTCCACCCGCCTTCTGAGGCGATCCATCCACCTTCTGAAGTACTCCACCCACCTTCTGATGTGATCCATCTACCTTCTGAACAGCTCCATCCACCTTCTGAGCCACTCCATCCACCTTTTGAGGCGATCCATCCACCTTCTGAACAGCTCCACCCACCTTTTGAGGCGATCCATCCACCTTCTGAACAGCTCCACCCACCTTCTGGAGGAGTCCATCCACCTTCTGAGGTGATCCATCCACCTTCTGGAGGAGTCCATCCATCTATTGAGGTGATCCATCCACCTTCTGAACAGCTCCATTGACCTTCTGGAGACGGCTTACATGCCTGTGTAAATTTCACTCATGTTCTCTTGGTACTGAAAAGGTCTGTGGAAGTGACGGGGTGACTTCGAGTCACCCCGTCACTTAACGGTAAATGGCTTGGCGTGATAACAAGCGCCATTAGGAACGCATGGGAAGGAACGAGTTTATACCAACAACAAAAATGAAAACACAAATGCCGTAAACAACATTTTTCCAAGCACAAACATTCGTATTACGACTTTGGCACAGATTTTACTGTTCTTACTTTGTCAAAAACATTAATCTAAACAAGTGTTCTTTCTTACTACTGCAAAAGGTTTTTTCACCATAAGCTATTGAGGGGTTTTTAACGGCAACAAGTACGCAGTGCCGGGTGGATTTTCCACGGCCTGCGGCATGGGGCTGTCAATGCCAATCAGTGCTTTTATACTTTAAGAGTTTGTTTGCGATTTGGTCACTTGGCCCAAAACGTCCCTTTTTCGCCAGTTTTTCACCTTTTTTCAGTTGCGTAGCGCCACTATGCGCCTTCAAAAAGATAAAAATCTGACGAAAAATGGCTCGTTTTTGCCTCAAGCACCAAATCGCAAACAAACTCTAACTCAATTCAAAATCCAATGGCAAGTGCCAAAATTTCAACAAAAGAAGTGGTCGCCGCCCCAGTGGCGGCCTCGCTCGGCTCAACTGGGAACTTACGGGCCATCCTCCCCTGCAAGTTGGACTTGTTTTTCCCCTACGTCCGCCTCGCATGGGGCTACTGCTCGGAAAACCTCTCCAAATTTACCGAGGATAGTCCCCGCTTCACCCCTGAATTTGTCCAAGGGCAAATCACCCAGGCGGACACGGTAGAACTGTTGCCGACCTGGCAATCGAGAAAGGCTGCCGCAACCATGGCGCATTACAACTTGCAGGTGGAAGCCCAAAACGTGAAAATGTTGTCGCAAAAGCTGAAAACCTACATCCTGTACGCATACCCCAACAAGGTTTTGTCAAATACCGCCTTGAAAGAAGCGGGCTTGTCAGACTACGGTGCCATTAAACAAAAATGGGCGAAGGTGGGCGCTGTGATCATCTCGGCGAATAGTTTTATCGCTTCCAACCTGGCGAAGCTATCTGAAAAAGACAATATGCCAGCCGGCTTCCCCGCTGCCTTTGCCGCTGCCGGGCTTAGCTTCAATGCCGCCTGGAAGGAATTCCTCGCCGTGGAAAAAGCCGTGACCAACGGCACCGGCACACAGGACGAGGGCATCCGCCAAATATTGGCCGAACTGAACCCGATGCTGGAGACCGGCAAGCGCCTCTTCATCTTCGATGGACCGACCCGCAAGAAGTTTACCGCTAGGTACCTCATCAAAGAGGTGAGCGGCAACAAGCCCGGCGGGGTGAGGGGCGGCGTGACCCTGGCAGCGACCGGCCAGCCCTTGAAGGACGTCACCGTATCGGCCACCCATGCGGGCGAGGTGAAGTCGGCCAGCACCAATGCCAAGGGCATGTACAAGCTAAAACTGGCCGCCAGCATATACGACCTCCACTTTGCCGCCGAGGGGATGGAACCGCTGACCATCGTGGGCCGGGAGGTGAAAGCCTCCGTAATGGGCCGCCTGAGCGTGGAACTGCGCCCGCTGCCCGTCAGCGCCGCCACCAGCTCCGAGCCTGTGCTGCCCCCTGCCATCGAATCGCAGCCCCCTACCCAAGACTTGTTGCAACAGGCCCTGGAGGAGGTGAAGTCGAATGGGGAAATGGCGAACGGTTAATTAGATTTTTCGGTATTTTCTTATCCATAAATTGGGCAGGCATTGGGCCTGCCTTTTTTTGTGTTGGGGGATAGTGCTTTATTTGTTTTTGTATAAAGCTGATTGCAGAATGGGTCAATCAATGGCGAGCGTTGATCAAATTCAGCCTCATTCCTTTGAAATATTATTTTTTTTCTTCTACCTTGCCCTGCGAAAACGTTAACGATTAACCCACATGAAGCTGACTGATTTTCCCATTCAAAAACAATGCAAGCATCATATAGACCTGCCAGGTTATACAAGCCTGGCAGGTCTTTTTTATGTAGTACAAACCTGGTACAATTCGAAAATAGCTATCAAATAAATGCAAGGAAACCAACTCAGAAAATTGGAAGCAGAACTCTGGCGGGCCGCCGACCAGCTCCGGGCGAACAGCAAACTGACAGCTTCGGAATACTCCATGCCCGTGCTGGGCCTGATATTCCTGCGGCACGCCTACAACCGCTTTCAAAAGGTAAAAGTAGAAGTGGAAAAAGACCTGCCCTACCACCCGCAGCGGGGCAGACGGGCATTGACAAAGAAGGACTTCGAGGAGCAGAACGCCATGTATTTGCCGGAACAGTCGCAGTTCGACTATTTGGTATCGCTGCCGGAAAGCGCCAAAATCGGCGAGGCGATTGACAATGCCATGAAGCTGATTGAGGACGAATACGAGAACCTAAAAGGCGTACTGCCCAAGAACTTTTCCATTTTCAGCGAAGACCTGCTGCGGGAACTCCTGCGCATTTTCAACAAAGAGGTGCTGCAAAAGGCAGAGGGCGACCTTTTCGGCAAGATTTACGAGTATTTCCTCAACAAATTCGCCATGACGGGCGCACAGGAGGGCGGCGAGTTCTTCACGCCGATGAGCCTCGTGCAGACCATCGTGAACGTGATAGAACCCGACCACGGCACCGTCTTTGACCCGGCCTGCGGCTCGGCGGGCATGTTCGTGCAGACGGGCTATTTCATCGAGAGCGAGGGGCTGAAACCTGCGGAAAAAGTCACTTTCTACGGGCAGGAAAAGGCCGAACTCAATACCAAGCTGGCCAAGATGAACCTCGCCGTGCATGGCCTGGAGGGGAATATCAAGGAAGGCAATACTTTCTACGAGGACAAGCACGACCTCGTGGGCCGCTGCGATTTCGTGATGGCCAACCCGCCCTTCAACGTGGACGGTGTGGACAAGGGCAAGCAATCGGTGAAGGAAGACCCCCGCCTGCTCTTTACCGAGGACGACAAGGGGACTAAAATCCGCCTGCTGCCCAAGAACGACAACGCCAACTACCTCTGGATTCAGTATTTCTACGGCTACCTGAAACCCACTGGACGGGCGGGCTTCGTGATGGCCTCCTCGGCCAGCGATGCAGGGCATACCGAAAAGGACATCCGGGAAAAACTGGTGAAGACCGGGGCCGTGGACGTGATGGTGGCCATCGGCAACAATTTCTTCTATACCCGCTCACTGCCCTGTACCCTCTGGTTTTTTGACCGGGCGAAAGAACTGGACGCCGCCAAATGCGACAGGGTGCTGATGCTCGACGCCCGCAAGATTTACCGCAAGGTGACGAGCAAGGTGAACGATTTCAGCCCGGAGCAATTGCAGAACCTGATTTGCATCGTACACCTGTACCGGGGCGATGCCCAAAAGCTGGAAACCACCGTGAAGGGCTACCTGCAAACCGCCAACGACTTGGCCAAGGACACCGCCGAGGCCGTCCGCAAATTGCAGTTGAAACTTCAACGGATAGGACAGGATGCCCTGGACTTCGCCGAGCGGTTCACCAAAGAAAACAAGGATGCCTTCCCGATAGCTATCGGGATCGTCAACGATTTAGAAGCCTGCGAAACCGACCTGGTCTATGAACTACAAAATGAGCTAATGGCGGCGGCAGCACTGGCAAAGCCCGAACTGGCCTCGCTGGAAAAGCTGGCCCACCAATGCAAGGCGCTGCGCAAACCACAGGACAAGCTCATCAAACAACTGCTGGACTGCCTCGCCACCGCCACCAAGGAATACCAACTGAACCGCAACAAGGACTGGAAGGAACTCGACCTAAAAGCCCAACTCGACCAACTGCGCAGCCTGCAACTCGACCTCAGCGGCAACCCCAGCGAGGACGAACCCGGCCTGCTGCACGAAACCGAATACTACTGGAAACAGGCCCACTGGCTCAGCATCCGCTTCCCCGATGGCGTTTATGCCGATGTGGAGGGCCTCTGCAAGGTGGTGACACAAGCCGAGATAGCCGCCAAGGACTGGAGCCTCAGCCCCGGCCGCTACGTGGGCGTGGCAACCGACGATCCCGATAGCTATCGGGATGACTACGAGGAACGGCTGAACGAAATCCATATCGAACTGGAAGGGCTGAACGAGGAGGCGATTGGGTTGGCGAATACGATTTTTGAGAACTTTAAAGAGATGGGAGTATGAAGTGGGAAACGGTAGAAATAGGTCAATTGGGTGATGTCGTTACAGGTAATACACCACCTCGTAAAAATCCTGAACTGTATGGAGATTTTATCCCCTTTATCAAGCCAACAGATATGGAACTTGATAGAAGATATACCCCTAATCCAGAAGAATGTTATTCGGAATTGGGTTTTGAGAAATATAGGAAATCGCTAATTCCCAAAGGCGCTACCTGCGTAGTGACCATAGGAAGTATTGGGAAAAAGATGACCCAAGCGCACACAGATTGCTTCATCAATCAAGCTGTAAACGCTGTAATTCCAAACGATGAATTCGACCCAGATTTTGTATTCTATCTTTTGAAAAATAACCTACACAAAGTCAAAGGCTTGGATTCAGGGACATCTTCAGGAAGAGAGAATGTATCCAAATCTTCCTTTTCAAGCATTGAAGTTAAGGTCATCAAACACCTCCCCACACAGCGTAAAATCGCCAGCATCTTATCGAGGTATGATGACTTGATAGAGAATAATTTAAGGCGGGTGCGGTTGTTGGAGGAGAAGGCGTTTTTGAGGTATAGGGGGATAGTTCAGGGCGAGGAGATGGAGACCTTCAAATTAAACGAAGTAACACAGGTATTAAAAAGGGGCGTTTCACCGAAGTATGTTGAAGATGATGGAATTGTCGTCCTGAACCAAAAATGCATCAGAAACCATATCGTGAGTTTTGAAGATTCAAGGCTCACGGATTCTGAAACGAAGATTTCAGCGGATAGGATGCTCCAAAAATTTGATACGCTCGTAAACTCTACAGGAATGGGTACCCTCGGCAGAATCGCCATGAATATTCAGGAGGATTTTCCTCTGACGGTGGACTCACATGTTTCCATCGTTAGGGCAAATGAGAAGATTTCCCCAATTTTCCTGTTTGAATCGCTTTTGGCACAAGAGCACGTAATTGCATCAATGGGCGAAGGCTCCACCAATCAAACAGAACTTTCGGCAAGGAAATTTGGGGAGGAAATCAAGATTAAGGTGCCCTCCAAATCGGCAATGTTTGACTTTGAGCGAGAAGCGGAACCGATATTCAACCTAATCAGGAACCTTCAAAAACAAAACACCAAGCTACGGGAGGCGAGGGATATATTGCTGCCGAGGCTGATGAGTGGGGAGGTGGAAGTTTAATATTGAAAAAAATAAAAAAATGAATAAGGCATCTAAAGACATTGTTGTGGGAATAATTGTCACAGTTGTTGGCGGAATTATTCTGTATTTTATACTTGACAGGTGGATAAAACCAACCATTGAGCCAGATATCAAGGATGAGGTCGTAGATACAACTGAAATGCCACCACCTTCTGATATTACTACGGAGATTGTCCCTACACCAGTTGCAGGTACAGGGAATGATATTCCAAATGATGAAGACGAAACAGATAAGCAGGTGATGGTGCAAGTACCGGAAAAAAGGATTGTGGAGGTGACATTGATAGTGGATGCTGTATTTTCTGATGCTGCTATTTATGCAAATGGTGTTCAAATCTCTCCAGTCACTAATACGCTAACCATCAAAGAGCTTGAGATAGAATACACTACAAGCACCATCAAATTAGAAGTCAAAGCAAGCCAAAAGGCATGTGAAAAGCTGATAACAGTGCCCCATGACTATATTTACAAATCCTCCAATAAAATTACAATTACATGTACACAATGAAAACTTTCCTATTTGCTGGGTTGATGAGCTTCATTGGCATCCAACTTAATGCACAAGCCGACCTCTGCGACAACTGCTATGTGTGGGAATTCGCCACCGACAATGGCGAACGTGACCAAACAACACGTGTGTTGTCAAACGATGTCGAAGATATTTTGAGCCAATATTCCGGCTGCAAGGTGCTTCAACGCTCAAGGTTCGCCAGATTACAGGAGCAGGTCAACACCGAAAAAGCAATCCAATCGCTCAATACCGTGAGCGATCAAATCAAAAGCGAGTTGAAAACGATTCAGGCAAAGCGGGTCATATTTGGCACGGTGAACCGTGACTTTCAAGGGAATGTTTCGCTCCGCCTTTCCTTTGAGAACTTGCAGACCTCGCAAGTCAAGAGCAATACTGTTTTTTTGATAAATGAGGACTATTACAATTTTGATAAGCGGAAGGAGAAATTGACTTCCTTTATCAATTCATTTGTGAATCCTGAGGGGAAGTTGGCATCGCCCACACAATCAGGAGAGAAGCCAAAGACTTCTTCCGTAGATTGTCCAAAAGACAACATGCCGTATGCACTGGAGAATGCAAATTTTAAAGTCTCTTTTTGTCAATGCTATTACTATAATAGTATAGTTACATGCCCGCTTTGGGTTGTCAATAAATCAGCAAAAATTCAAAACTTGAAAATCTATGGTGGTAAGAAATCCAGATTGATTGTTGATTATGGGAATGTTTTTCTTGCTACGGGTGCCACACTGATGGACGCTTCCAAAAATTCTTCTGGATATGCTGGTGCTTCAATTCCTGTGACCAGAAATGGCGTACCTGCTTCTATAACATTTGACAATGTTACGACAAAAAGTAAAACAATAGAATCATTAGAAATCGCAACAGGTTTTGAAACGAAATCCTTTCAAGATGTCCCTTTGGTTTATGGGCCACCACCAAAGAGATAAGTCTCACTTCTAAATTTTTGAACCAATTATATTGGATCAATAGTCCGTGATAGTTAAAGCGTCTAAGCAGCGGCTTTGACGCCGAAATTTCGGATTTGGATAATAGCTGGATGATTTTTTAGCGGGTCTGCGGCTTTCCCAAACACGCAAAAAATTCTTTCCAGCATCAGTTCATT
>JBGSKQ010000021.1:0-2154 GCA_041741095.1 Saprospiraceae bacterium | reverse complement strand
ACTAAAAGTTTGACTCATCCGACAAGTTTCGGAATAGCTGCCAGCAACTTCTTCTTATCTCCTTCACTGCAATCGAGGTAACTGTAAATTCCCATTATCAGTGGCATTTCATCTTCGTATTTATATAAATAAATGGTTTGGATTACTGATTTTTTCCGTCTGTATTCCAGCAACTTGGCGCATTGAAACTCATCCCAGCATACTGGCGATTTGTCATAATCGGGAGAAAGAAAAACCAAAACTTTTTTTGATTTCTGTATGGTGCCAGAAATTTGTTTTATCCATAAACCACCGGGTGGAATCGAATCTTTATCGTAAAATATTTTAAGGTTGAGTCCACTCCGAGAAGTGATTTTTGTTTTTAAATAATTAATAATCAGATAATTAATTGTAATTTATAATTGTTTTATGTATCTTGGTGACATCAAAAAAAGCACATCAAATGTTTAAGAAATCGTCGAAATCAGGACAACTTAATATTTTCACATCGCCCAAAACATTGTTTTCTGGTAATTCGCTAAAGATGTACGAAGATGAGCATTCCTGGCATAACCAGTTCCGGCAACAAGTTACCATGCGCATTGATGAAAGCAACTTCCGTCCTTTATATTGTGAGGATAACGGTAGCCCGAATTCGTCTGTGCGCGTACTGGTTGCCATGATGGTACTCAAAGAGGCCGAAGGCTTAAGCGACCAAAAGATTTTTGAGAACTGTCGTTTCAACTTGCTGGTACGCAGTGCCTTGGGCTTACACAATGCAGACGACCCACTGCCCACCGAATCAACCTATTATTTGTTCCGCAAGCGGATTGTTGAGTATGCAAAAGAAAAAGGGCAAAACCTGTTTGAAACTGCTTTTACTCAAATTACCAAAGGGCAATGTGCCGAATTCGAAGTTAGCGGTAAACGCATCCGCATGGACAGCAAACTGTTGGGCAGCAATATCGCCTGGCTTAGCCGTTACGAATTGGTACATGAAACACTCCGCTTATTTTACAGCCAGGAGAAACAGTCCGGAAAACTGGACAAAGCCACTGAAGATCGCTTAGACGAACTGCTCAAACTGGAGGGTAACAAAGTTGTTTACACCTGCTCCGGAGAAGAAGTCAAAAGCCGGTTACAGGAGATTGGTGGATTGATATACAGGATATTGCCCCTGTTTTCAACCTCAACAAGTGTACATTATCAAACCCTGAAACGAGTTTTCAACGAGCAATACAGGGTAGATGAAAAGAAAGTGGTCGTTGCCCGCGAAAAAGAAGAAATATCAGCCAAATCGGTCCAGTCGCCACACGATACAGACTGTCATTACCGGAACAAAGATGACCAGAAGGTGAAAGGTTACAGCATCAATATAACCGAGAGTTGTGATAATGACAAGCCCCTGAACCTTATCGGCAATGTCGATGTGAGAGAAGCAAGTACTTCCGATACCTGTTTTCTTCAGCACGACATCGAAAAAACACAGGAAGTATTCCCCGATAAAATAGAGGCCGCACATGCTGATGGCGCTTACCATAGCCCTGACAACCAGAAATTCTGCAAAGACAACGAAATTGATCTTTACCTCCATGCCATACAAGGGGCGAAAGGCAGGTACCAGTTCAACCTGGCCGAAAATGGCGAACTCTCTGTTTTTGATACAATTACCAATGAAATCGCTGAACATATCAAGGTTACCTGTAAAGATGAAACCGAAAAATTGCGCATCAAAACAGAAAAAGGTTACCGGTACTTTACCCAAAAAGACATTGATGGGTACTTGCTCAGAAAACAAGTGGCAGAAACGCCCATTGAAACTTTACAGTTCCGCAACAATGTTGAAGCCACTATTTTTCAATTAGGCTACCATTATCCAAACGCAAAAACCAGATACCGGGGCGAAATCAAGCACCAAATGTGGGCCAATATCCGCTGTTTGTGGGTGAACTTTGTCCGGATTCTGAAATACATAAAACAATTATGTCAAAGAACTTCGTTTCTTGCAAAATATATGCTCGTTTCATTACTTCCTGCCTTAAGGCGAGGCTGGTTTGAATCCTATTTTGCAATGAAATCATTTTTAAAGGCAATATTGCAAAACAATCTGTCAAGTTCCGAAAATATCCAATTCTCAATCAGTTGAGGGAAATAGGGTAATCGGAGTGGAATCAA
>JBGSKQ010000020.1:0-74234 GCA_041741095.1 Saprospiraceae bacterium | reverse complement strand
AATGAACTGATGCTGGAAAGAATTTTTTGCGTGTTTGGGAAAGCCGCAGACCCGCTAAAAAATCATCCAGCTATTATCCAAATCCGAAATTTCGGCGTCAAAGCCGCTGCTTAGACGCTTTAACTATCACGGACTATTGATTATCATTCCCGCCATTATTTTCTGGCAGTTCTGATTCCGATATATTGCTTTCAATTGCTTGACTGGCTTCAGGATTACTGAGGGTGTTTTCTTTTAACTCCACAGCATGGCTTTGGCTTTCTTGCTGTCCTTCGTTTTTACCCAAAAACCAAAAAGTAGCTGCCAGCAGCACCGCACCAGCTACCCCGCCAAACCACCAAAACAGCAGGACCCGCCTGCGGCGGCGCTCCTGTGCATCCAGCAGCTTTTCGGCCCCAGCCCAATAGCTGTCCTTGAAGTCGAACTCCCGCTCGTGGAGTTTGTCCTTAAAATATTTGTCAAGATTGTTTTCCATGACAATGTTATTAAAAAACACTGGCCTCGCCGCAGCACCGGCGGCTTGGCCAGTGCCTGTTATTTTTTCTTTTCGTAGGCTGTCACGCCTATTTTTTGCAAAAGTTCACGCAAGCGCTGGCGGGCGAAGGACAGGTGCCATTTGGACGTGCCTTCGCTGATGCCCAGCAGTTCGGAAATTTCAAGGTGGCCGTAGCCGTCAATAGCGAAAAGGTTGAACACCTTGCCGCTCATGGGCGGCAGCGAACGTATCATTTCCTCCAGTTGCGCCGCATCGAAATCGAGGTCGGCGCTGTTGAAGTCCACCAAATCCTGGTGGTTGTTGTTGTCCGTAAAATCGTGGTGTTCAATCAGTTCGTTGACCTTGCGGTTTTTCCTGAAATCATCAATGAGTGTGTTGATCATGATGCGGCGGATCCATGCCTCGAAGGGCATATTTGGCTGGTATTTCGAGAGATTGTTGACGATTTTCAAAAATCCCTCGTTCACCATCGCCACTGCATCTTCTTCCGACTTCCTATACCTGACACACACGCCCATGAGCACGTTAAAGCAGCGCTTGTAGAGCTGAAACTGCGCCCGGCGGTCGCCTTTGGCAGCGTCTTGTATCAGGTGTTGGTTGACCATTCAATTATTGAATGGTTGGATGGTCAAATGGCTATATGGCTTGTGAAAACCATCGAACCATTTAACCATCCAACCATTTACTCATTCTTTCACCAATTTCTGCACCATCACTTCCCGGCCCGTTGAAACTTGCAGGAAGTAAATGCCCGTTGGCAAATCTGACAATTCAAACTGGACGGCCTGCTTTCCGGCTACCAGGTTTTGTGTTTTTGCCAAAACTACTTGTCCGGTCACGCTGGAAAGGCTTAGTTGTGCCTCAAAACTGGCGGTTGTTTCCAGATAAACATTCACCAAATCCGTGGATGGGTTGGGCGAAAGGCGGAAGCTGCTTTCGAATATCAGTTCGGACAGTCCGTTCACGATGCCTTCTTCGGTGACCTCAAAGTCGTTGCCGGAAGAAACAGGCTCGTCGGTGCTCAGGGTCACGCTGCGCTCGGCCTGTTCGATGCCAGTTATTTCCACCATCAGCTTGTAGGTGCCAAAAGGCAGATTATCGAAAGTAAAAGCGCCGTTGGCGTCTGTAATGGTATGCCCAATTAATTGGTCAAAAGAATTGTAGAGCAAAATAGAAACACCTTCGAGCGGATCGCCAGCGCCCCGATTGTCGCCGCCGTGGGTTAAGCCTTCGGCTTCTGTCACCGTACCTGTGATTTGGCCGCTGCCGCCCGTGAAGTTTTCATCTTCGATCATTATAACGTTATATAATGGAGCGTTGCAATTGCAGGGCACATTGATAATAGTTGCCTCATTCCAAAGTTCCACATTGCCATAATAAGTGGCCACATATTCATCATATTGTGGGGAATTAGCATCAACATTTATTTTCACCAAATATTGGCCCGCCGGCACCACGCCAAAGCTGTAATAGTTGGACCAGCCACCGGGATCGGTGACAAGGTCGGTAGTGGCAATTAAGGACAGTGAACCGTTTGCATCGAATTGATATAATTCTGCGAAACCATCCAACGCATTGGCATTTATTGAATCAGGCAAATAAACATAACCTTGTATTACAAATGGATAGCTGCCGCTGAGCGGATCGTAAAACAAGCAATCGGAAGATTGGCAACCATTTGAATTTGTAACCGTGACGCAGTACATCCCTGCTGTGGCAGGCGTAATAACTGGTGATGTTTCGCCTGTATTCCAGAGAAATGAAAACTGGTTTCCGATTGCATCTGCAATTAGATAATCAACTCCAGCAGAATCTTCCTGGACAATATTAACGGAACAATTATTTAAATTCAGGAAAAAACAATCAGAAGCCACACAACCATCGGCAGAGGTCACCGTCACGCAGTACATGCCCGAACTGGATACGCTGATACTGGGCGAAGAAGCATTTTGAACATTCCATTGATAAGAAAAAGGCGCTTCGCCATTGGCGATGGCCGTCATTACCCAGGTATTGGTGCCGGGAGGCAGGGAATCGAAATTGAGAGCGATGTAAACACTGCAACTGTCGTTGCCACCGCCACCAGTGTATTGATAGCAAGCAGTGGTTGTGCAGCCGTCGGCAGTAGCCATCGTCACGCAGTAAGTGCCGGGGGCGTTGGGGAAAATGGTCTGGTCTGTTTGGCCATTGTTCCAAACGAAATTGTATGGAGCAGTGCCATTCGGGATGGCCGATAATCCGCCAGCCGGGTTTTCGGAAATTTGGACAGAACAGAAAACCGGGGTACCGAAACAGCTCGAAGCCTCGCAGCCCGTGGCATCCGTCACGGTCACGCAATAGAGGGCACCATTGGGGTTCCAAATGACGGAGGCGGTGGTTTCGCCGGTGGTCCAAGTGTAGGCAAATGGTGCAGTCCCCGTGGGCGTAGCAGTGAGTTCCACGTTGTTGCCAACGGAGTCCATCGCAATCCAGACTTCGCAAAAATTGTTGTTGTAAAGGCATTCCGACGCCGAACAGCCGCTGGCATCGGTGACGGTCACGCAGTAGTTTACGCCAGGTTGCTGCCAAAGGATGGACTGTGTGTTTTCGCCGCTGCTCCACTCGAAAGCAAAAGGAGCGTCGCCAGTTGGATAGGCCACCAGCAGCACATCCCCGGTATTGGTGGAGTCAATGCCGATACCAACTGAACAATTGTTTTGGGCGTTCAGCGAGAAGGCTGCCAGCCAGAGAAAAATAATTTGGATAAGTCTTTTCATTGATCGAGTATTTTTTTTGTGTGAATGAAAAATCTGTTTTCGGTTACAATCACGAAGTAACAGGCTTTGGGGTTGGGTGTGATTTAAAAAAATCCAAAATTACATGCAGAAAGGCAATATTGGCGAGTGCCTGGATCCTGGAAAATAAAACAGCCACGAATAGACGCAATTGCCGATCCTAAAAATCAAAGCAAATACGTGAATTCGTGGCTAAGATGCCGATTTAGAGAGATGAGATATAATTCAGTGTATCACCGTCCGATTATCAACTTTTTTGATACACTTTTGCTACCGATTAAAATTTTTAGGAAATAAATCCCTGCTGGCAAATTGGGTAAATCCAGTTGAACCACCTGGCGGCCAGTTGAAAAGGTTTCCAGTTTCGACAATATATTTTTCCCCTCAATGCCGGACAGTGTCAGCATTGCTTCAGCGGTATTTTTAGAATCGAAATAGAGGTGGACAATATCTTTGGCAGGATTGGGAAAGCCGTTCCCGGTCTCTATTATGAAAATAAATTTATTAAGTCTTTTTTTCCACCAACACCAATTTCAGGCCGTCGCCTTTGGCCACCTCCTTGTAAAAATCCCGCCATGCCTTGTATTCAGAGGCCGGGCAACGAAATGGTATTATTTCCAAATTGCGCTCTACTTTGATCAGGCCATCTTGTTGCGAGACTTTTAAATAATAAGTGCCATAAGGCGTTGCCAGAGAAAATGGCTCATTGGGCATAGATTCCACCTGATAGTCTTCGGGTATGGTGATGGAAATTTCGTCTGTTTCACTTAAGCCATCACGCATTAAAACAGGATGCAGGCGCTTTTCGTTGGCCGGCGGGATGTCGGTGAAAGGATTGACCGTGTTGATGGGTACAAAAAGGCGTTTGCCAGCCTTGGAGGCATAGCGTGGCACTTGGGCCGTAAAGGCAACATTGGCGGTGGGCGAATTTTTATCCAAATCTACTTTCAGTTCGCCCAATGTGAAGCCAGGCAAGGAGCTGTTTTCCTGAAATTTTTTCCTGAAGTCTTCCGTCGAATAGTATTTCACGGCACTCCGGTGCCATTCCTGTTTGCTGCCCTTGCGGACGGTGTTTACCTGTACGGTTGCCTCGCCACTGGCCTGCAATTTTATAGCTATATTGCTTCCCTTGAAATTGCCTGTGGTGGAAGGGTTGGGCGTACGGGCCAGTTTGCCGCCCTCTTCTGTTATGAGCAATACGTTGCGGTCGGAACAGGAGGAATTGAGGTAATTGACGGGAGTGGTATTGCTCGTGCATTCCAGCCAGCAATTTTCCGACGGGACGTGCAAAATCACATGGTTGAAGATACTTGTGGTGAAATCTTCGGAAATTTCATAATCCGGTTCGCCGCTGTAAATAAGGACAGGCCAAGCCTTGATTCCCGCTTCTTTCAACATGGCTTTCATAAAATTGCTGAGAGCCTTGCAGTCGCCGTACCTGTTCACCTCCACATATCCTGCGTCGAAGGGTTGCCAACCTCCGATGCCCAGTTGGACGCTGACGTAGCGCATGTTATCCTGGAGAAAACGGTAAAGCTTTTCGATTTTCTCCATGTCGGATGTTGCGCCTGCCGTCAATTCAGCCACCGTTGCCTTCATCGTTGGCGTAAGGGCGTCCCGGCCTTCCGAGAGCTTTAACATGAACTTTCCAAAATCCTTCCAAGAGGCCATGCTTCCCGTATAGTTTTCTATTTCAAAAATACTCGGAGATATCATCACCAAGGGTAAAAGCTCTGCTGAAGGAGGGGCGAATAGTTCGTTTTTGATGGCGGGCAATTGGCTGGCTGACCATTGATAATGAGTCCGGCCATCTAGCGTAAGCACTTTTGGTTCAACATTGATATTCAATGATTTATAAAAAATGTTCATGTCCGCCGGCAAACTCACGATATGATCCGAACGCTCTACACTGGTACTGAAATCCTGGGGACGCCATCCTGGGTAGCCGAACAGATCGCTATAATTCATTTCATATTCAAACTCCACTGTATAGGGATATTCTGAATAATCTATATCCACATATCGCACCCTGCTGTCTTCATAGATTGAGAAATCGGAAATAGCGCTCACGTCTTTGATTTCCTTTTTATCCACCTCCCGGATTAAATTGCCCGCAGCGTCGAATACACGGCCCCGCACTTTTTTTATTTTGTTGAAACTATTGTAATGCAAAACCAGCACATCATAGCTGCTTTTGTCGTTCAACACCGTCACGGCCCGTGTCTCAGTCATCACAGCCTCGCCAGGTGATTTTACATTAAATTCCACCCGCTGCTTGCGGATGACCGCATCGGCATTTTTGAGCAGGGAAGTATCTATCAGGCTGGCAGCATATTGGTTTTGCCCCAAAACAAACAAGGGGCAAAAGGCTAACAAGAAGCAAATGATTTTCATGTGTCGGTAATTTTGAAAATGGCAAAAAAAACCTCCTCTATGCTTTTTTCAACACCAATTGCTCACCCAATTTAGCGGCTATCAGGTTGAAAAAATTCCGAAGGGAGCCATATTCCTCTGGTTCGAAGTGCAGTTGGTTGATTTGGATATTGCTGACCAGTTGCAGGCCCGTTGCCTGTTGTGTCATCTGAAACTTAAAAGAACCGCCGTCGTTGGGCAGCACCACATTCACCGGCTCCGGCAAATCTTCCACGACGTAGCCCTCCGGCATGGCCAAGTTCAGCACAATCCGCTCTTTGAACGGGGTTGCATAGTCCACAGGATATATCCTTTGTTCCAGTTTCAAAGGGTTTTCCCTGAAAGACCCGATGAGAGCGGGTGCTAGGTACATGAAGTCGCCGTTCACCATAGCCATATTTGGAAGGCTGCACTTGGCTAAGGCTTTTAAGGGTTTGGTCAGATCTTCTTGGTTGTCAAATGAAATAGTATCCACTTTGGCTTCGGGCAAACTTTCCAGGAGCAGGTTTTTGAAATGGCTGTCACCAGGATCCCCATTCAACTGTTCCCGCTCAGCTATGGCGCTGTAGCCGTCGCAGCTCATGGTGACAGAACCATTCAAGTTGCCGTCCATGTCCAAAGCCATATTCAAGAGATATGTTTCAGCACTGTAAGCCGACTGAAAATGTATTCATTCTGGCTTGTTTTTGTCCACCAACCAACCGCCGCCGTTCAGGGCGGGAATGCCGGGCAGGCCAATCGGCCGGAAGGGATTGCCCGCATCCAGCAAAAGTTCCTTTCCATCCAGGGCCGCAAAAGCCAGGACATGGTTGAATTGCTCAATAAATGGATATAATTCAAACATCTTCCCGTGCCATCTTGTGCTGACAAGCACCGGATGCGCCTCTATGCCAGCCTCCCGCATCAGCGCTATCAACAGCAGATTTAATTCGTGCTGCATACCAGATTTTTTCTCAAAACATTGATCAAGGCTTTCCCTGACGAACACGCCACTTATTCCATCCACATCGAAGTTGTCGTTGATAAATTGGTAGATAATATTAGCCTTTTCCATTTGGCTATTGCCGCCCGATAGTTTTGGCAAAACTGCCTCCCAAGCATTTTTGAAATTGCCTTTTTTTAAAAACTGGTCGCCAAAATTCTTCATGCCCAATAATTCTTCGGCCAGTTTGGGCCAGTTGCTCATGACTTCTTCCGTTTTTAAGCCCGGGTAATTGACGTTGGACAATTGCATCCGCATCCTTGCATAGTAATCGTCCATCGTGGTAATAAAAGATTCTTCTTTCAAGGCGGGCATGTCCTTCCGCACATAGCGGTTGATATTTACCCTAACCCTGGCATCCCGTGCGGGCAGGTACCTATCAGAGGGCAAATGGACATTGTCATATCTATCCGACTGCTCCGTAATGTCATAATGCCCACCTTGGCTGAGAAATACATAATTGAAATATTCGGGGATTTGCAGGCGCAACTCGCTCCAGCGCACGGGTATATTTTCTTGAAAATACCATTCGGGCAATGCAAAAATGCTTTTTGATACAATCTGATATGAATAATCTATCACCGCCCCAACCTGGAGATTGGGACAGGTAAAACGCAGGCGGGAATAGCGCTCATTGGCCTTTTCTACAAAAAATTCTTTTTTGGGGACTTCCGTTTCTTCGCCCCTGGGCGAGATGACGACCGCCCTTTTATTTTGAACACTTTCTGCGCCGTCTTCGCTGTAAAAGGGGACGGAAATGTCGCCCTCGTCGAAGCCAGCCTGCTTCAATATTTTTATCCTTTTGTGGCGGTAAAAATTGCATTCCCAATGGCCGCTGGCACCAATATCGAAGCTGATTTCACCAAAATCCCACAGCACGACGGCAGCCGCTGAAGTATCAAGCGGATAAACGGTCATGGCCAAATCTTCTGCTGGCACTTTGCCAAACTTTGTATCTGGTTTTTGCGAAAAAACTTGTCCTGTAAAAAGGAAAAATTGAATGGTCAATAAACTTAGGATGCGCATTTTTATCACTTTTTTTGATGAACTGGGGGGATATAAATCAACTTGCTTTTTTCAAAACGATTTGTTCCCCAGCTTTTTGGACAGCCAGGTCGAACAGTTCCTTGATGGCTGGGTATTCCTCTGGGGCGAAGTTGAGTTGGAACACCCTGAGGGAAGTGACCACTTGTACCACGCCGGGTTCTTTTTCCTCCACGGCAAAACGGAAAGAGCCGCCACTGTTCGGCAAGGCATAGATGGTCGGCTCAGGCAATTCTTCCACCTTGTACCCGGCTGGTAGCTTTATTTTCATCACATATTGCTCGGAAATGGGATAGGAAAAATCAACCGGGAAATAGCGCTCCGACTGTTTGAACAAATTCACTTTAAATGCCGTGTACAGGACGGGCAGCAGGTAAATCAGATCGCCCGCAACCTGCGCCGCATTGGGGATGGCCAGTTGCAGTGTATCAAAAAAGGTCTCAGCCGGGTTTTCAAGGTTGCCCGTTTTCACAGACGCAATCTGCACATCGGCAAAGTGGCCTGAGAGGCGTTCCTTCCAGTGTTCCCCAGATGCATCCTCAATGTAGTGCCTCCTCTCTGGCACTGCGTTGTAGCCCTTGTATGAACCGATAAACGTACCGTTAAGCGTTCCATCTTCTGACAGCGTCATTTCCCCCGAAAAAACATCAATGCCGTCCTTTGGTGCCTTGATGTCCATCCAATTGGGCGTTCCACCTAATTTCAGCATCAGCCCCCGGTTGTTGAGGGCTTCGGTCTGTGGGTAGCCGGGCGGGCGCAGCGGGTCATTGGCGTCCATGAGTACCCGCTTGCCGTCGGGCAGTGCCAAGACCAATAAATAATTGAATTGGTCAACGATAGTGTAATCCTCAGTCATTTTGCCATGGGAGCGGGTGCTGGTCAGTACCGGGTAGGCGGTGATGCCCGCTTCCTTTAGCAAAGCCAACAACATCAAGTTAAGCTCGGCGCTATTGGCTTTTTTGGAAGCATAAATGTTGTCCAGTTTGTCCAATCTTGTCCACATTGTATTCGAGCCGTCCCATTCCACATTTTGGGTAAGGTGCTGATAAAAGAAATTAGCCTTTTCCTCCTGTGTGGCCATCGTTTCGACCTGCGGCAATAGCAATTCTACCATTTTTTTATAGTTGCCCGGTTTTAAAAACTGCTCCCCGAATGTAGGCTCAAATTCCAGGTCTTTTTGCACGGCTTTCCAATCTGCCAGCACCTTTTCCACCCTGCCGTCCTGGTAGCGGAATTCGCTCAACTGGAAGCGGATACGGGCCATGTAGTCGCTCATGGTAGTGATATATGCCTCTGGCTTCATGGCAGGCGCATTTTTCAGTATAAAAATCCTTGGGCCTACTTTAAAGGTGCCATTGCGGCCAGTGTAAACGGCCATATCGCCCTGATCTTCCAAGCGCTTCATGCCTTCGTTTCCCTGAAAGAAATAATTGTAATAAAGGTTATAGGGGAAATCCAACCTGTACTCGCTCCATCGCACTGGGATTTCATCCTGGAAATACCATTCCCGCAGGTCCAGAATACTTTCGGAGTTGATGAAATAGGAATACTCGATGATGCAACCTTCCTGCAACTGCGGGAAAGTAAACTTTGCCATCGTCCAATACTCGTTGATGGCCTCTTCGAAGATGTCCTTTTTTGACAGTTTGATTTTGTCGCCATTGGGAAGCCGCACTTCGGCCTTGTCGAAAAAGAACTGTTCCCTTTTGTTCTTACTATAAAATGGGATGGTAATGTTGCCGTGCTCAAACCCAGATTGTTTCAAAATCTTGATCCGCTTGTGGTGCTCAAAGCGCAGCTTGTAGCCGTCGGGGTGGTAGGTGACCGTGGTATGGCCAAAATCGCACAAAACGACTGCCGCCGCAGCGGTATCTGCTTCGTATAGGGTCATTTTGAGATCCTCGTCCGGGATCTTCCCAAATTGCATGGGAGGGCCGAGTTCTTGGGCGTGCAAATCCACAATCGGGAAAGAGAAGTTCAGGAAGAACGAAATAATAAGGAGGCGCATAACTGCTTGATTTTTCGTTGATTAAACCATAAAGTTCCGGAGTTCTTCAATTGAGCGCTTAAACATAGGTAAAAATGCCAAAATCGTGTCTGTGTGTTGGAGGATTTTTTGTGTATAGAACATCAATTTTTTCTTCCAATTACCTGCATCCACAAGCACAATTACCACTCAAAACGCCATTGCCCAATAAATCCCGTTGCCAGTGAATCCCAGTCCTTCCACAATCGGCTTCAACTGCTTGCGATGCCGTGCGTGCGCAAAATAATTGGCCAGGTCGAACACAAACAAAAAGGCACCCTGCACGGCTATGCTTTTGCCATAGCCTTTCCAGCGCTGTTGGTTTTTGTCCAAACGCCTGGCCCGCTCCGCCAGCCACAGCCCGGCGGTGATGTAGCCAAGGTCCACGCCCGCATTGAAGAGGAACAGCTTTTCGGTCTTGTAATGCTCTTCGATGGTCTGGAAGGTATCGAAACTGGCAGGATCCATTTTTTTTGCCCCAAAATAACTGAGCGCAGCAATGCCCAGGTTCACGCCGCCCCAGGCAGCGTTCATTTGGTGAAAATATTTGGCCTCGCCCTCGCCCGTGGCAGCGAGGATGCCGCCGCCCAGCAGGTTGGCCGTGCCCCAGCCGCCGAGGACTACCATGCCCGTGCGGGTGGTAGAAATACGGCGGGCATTGTAGTCGTGGAGGAGATTGGATTGGGCAAATAGCGACCACTGGGCCAAACAAAACAGCGAAAGAAGAAGGTATTTCATGCGTCAGGTTTTGGGGTAAAATTAGGGCGTCATTTTAATACTTTCTTGATCACTTCCGAAATCTCCGCTGCGCTCGTCATCGTCATCACATGTGTGCCGCCATGCACGGTGAAATCTGCATTTACACGCTTGTAGCGGATGGTTCTGTCCTTGGTGCCGTGGATATGAAATACATTGTCGCCATAGCTAGCATTGTCCCATTCGATGATGCAGCGCACGGCCCTTTTCATGAATTTGGGGTCTTTTTTGCGCAACATATCCCGCCAGGTTTTCTGGGAATTTTTGTCCATTGGCTCCCAAAGCGGCTGCAACAGAAAAGTCCAAAACTTGTAAAAGCGTCCGCCCAAAATCCTGTGCACCGGTACTTTTTTAAAAAACCTGCTGTAGCGGGGCAGTTCATCCTTTGTTTTGGCGCTGGCTATGAGGATGATTTCTTCCGGTCGCAGGAACTTTCCCATTTCGACCGCCACCATGCCGCCGAGAGAGACGCCAATGATGGAAAACCGCCCAGTGGTGTCAATTTGTGAGGCCATTTTTTTAGCAAAAGCGGCCATATCATCTTTTTTTCCAGGAATTGGGAATTCAAGGATTTTGGTTTCAAAACCAGATACATCCAACTGCTGAAACAGCCGCCCATCCGAGCCCTGGCCGGGGATGAGGTAAATGGTTTTGCGACTTGGTAAGGCTTGCGCCACTACCCTATCGGCCAAAAACAGCAAAAGAAAAAAGGGAAGGATTTTCATGTTGAAACAAGTACCTTGAAGTTACTGCAACATTGAATGTTTTAAAATAAATAAAAGTAAACGAAAGCCGTGAAAAACCGAAGCTCCCGAGGATTACATTCTTCTTTGATTTATAAATTTGGCGGGTAAAAGCACCATCGGCACATCCACCTTTCACATTTAAAATTTTCAAAACATGGCCTGGGATGATAATGAAGACAATACCATTTACAAAGTAGTAGTCAACCACGAAGAACAGTACAGCATCTGGCCCGCTGACCGGGAAAATGCACTCGGTTGGAACGACGCCGGCAAACAAGGCACCAAACAGGAATGCCTTGATTATATCAAGGAGGTGTGGACGGACATGCGCCCATTGAGTTTACGGAAGAAAATGGAGGAGGACATGCGGGACTTGTAAGCCTTGTATCCATTCTCGAGCTATTTGATATAAACATTTTATTATAGTTAATATTCGTCCGATGCACCATTTTTCTCTTCATTGGTTTTTGCTGGCTATTTTCGCTTTACATTTCTTTAGTGGCTGTGGGGTGAATAGGCAACGATCCAATCTGCAAAATCCACAGGCAGAATCTTCTATCTTACAAACTTGTATAGAAAATGCCATAGCTTTGGACGACTCGCTTGGCAAAGTACGCAACCACGCCTGTGAAACTCTTCCGTTGGCTATAGCCATCCAACAGTATGCCGATGGCCTGCAATGGATTGATTATACCACGTGCCCTTTAAAATTCTCTGCGGCATTTGAAGCCCATCGGCAAGCTTGGCTGCAAATGATCCCTTATTTGCAAAAATACCCTGAGCATAGGGGCGAGATGCATTACCTATTCGGAGAGTTTGAAAAAGGGCCGGATTCTGCTACCTTCAAACCATTGCTAAAAAATATCTGGGACACTTGGGCGGTCATTGAAGAAGCCATGAAGGATTGAGCCGATATGCACGGAAAGCTGTCCAATCAAAATGTTTTACCCAACAAATTAAAAATACCCGCCAATTTTTGAACTCTGGAAGGATTATATTTGTCTCTTAAAAGCACCATTAAAAACAGAATTTATGGCTACGGTAAACCATAAAGCGCTCGAATTCGGGCGGCTGAGAAAACTCGTGGAAGACGGCAGGGCCTATTCGGCCTTGAAGGATCTGCACAAATTGGCCGTGGACAACAAACTTGGCCCGGAGGTGGAAAAAATCGAAAAGATAAAGGACAACATCCAGTATCTCGACAACCACCTCAAAGCCAACAGCATTGATCCCATGTTCGCCAGGACCAAGCGAAGCAGCCTGATGTTCGAAATCCAGGAATTGATTGACAACCTGGAGGAACGCAACAGCCTCAAAGTGACTTTTAAAGAGAAAAAGGACGTCAACCTCATCCTGGACACATCCCTGGGTTTGAACGACGAAAAAAAGAAGGCCCTGGTCAAATCCCTGGGCAAAATCCTCGGTGTCAGTGGCGACAACATTGGCATCGAAGAGGCTTATTAAGAAGGCCAGAGGTCTGAGGTATTTAGACCTCTGGCCTCCCAAACACTGCTCCTATGTCTCAAAAGCTTACCCAACTTAAAATAGCTTCCAAAAACTTATTGGTTTCCGACCTGATAGATGCGCTGCTGTTTCTGAAAAGCCAGTTGCGCCCCGATTGCGAAGCTTACGATGAAATCATCATCGCCCACGAGCGTTCCAACCGCATCAACAAGGCCCTTCAAAAAAGCTTGATCCCTTTTAGCGATGCCGATTTGCTGCTCAATCAAATCGTCAACTCTGTGGTGTTTACCATCAACAACCTGAAGGAAACGGATTTGGCAGTTGACCAATCGCAATAGTGGTTGGGCCAATTTTTTGACTAAAAATAAAATGGCCGCCCTGACAATTCAAGGCGGCCATTTCGTTTGCGTTTACCTTTTTAAATAAAGAGTTGTTTGATAAATCCAATGAAGGAGGGTGTTTGTGTGCTTAAGTGTTTGTGTGTTTGCAGCCTCTCAAACACACAAATACTTAAGCACACAAACACAAAAGCAACCTCTATAAGCACCTTCTCAATTCCCACTTTTCACCCTGTTCTTTTCGTCTTCCAAACCCGTGCTGCGGCGGCGAGAAGCCGTCACTTGTTGGTTGCCGAAATTGTAGGTCAAATTGATGCGGAAGCGGCGGCTGTCCCAACCACCGGAGGCCCGCATATACAGCGGCCCGAAAAAGCTTTCGCTATCCCATTTGTTGGTTTTGAAAAGGTCGCTGACGGTAGCTTTCACGGTGATTTTATCCTGTAAAAACTTCTTCTGCAAACCTGCATCCACGCTCCACATGGACTCAGTTTCAAAGGTGCCACCCCACACGGCAGGCGAGGCATACCAGCCAGAAAGTTCCGCCGTCAAGCCAAGCGGCAGCGTGAAGGTATTTTGTGCATAAAAATTAAAGGCATACACCGTCAGATCCACTTCGTAGCCATCGGGAAAGGTACCTTGGTTGTGGGTGCGGTAGCCCGAAATATTGGTATATACGTTCCACCATTTTGAAACAGTGATGGGGGCACTGAAAGTCAGGCTGATATTGCTTTGCTCGCCCAGGTTTTCATTGGTGATGAAACTGGCGCTCGAATCCCTGTCGTCAATGAAGGTCAACTGCGTCATCAAATCGGTACTGCGGCTGTAACTGAGCGAGGTGTTGTACATGTATTTAAACGTGTGGTTCAGTTGCACACTGTTCGTGTATTGCGGATTGAGGAAAGGGTTCCCTTTTTGGTAGGTCAACTTGTCCAAACGCCCCTCAAAAGGGTTCAAATCCTGGTACGATGGGCGGTCAATGCGGCGGCTGTAAGTCAATTGGAAAGTATTGATTTGATTGGCCTGATAAGTGATGCCAGCCGAAGGGAAAAAGTCGAGGTAATCCCTTTTCACGTTCTGGTCGTTGGTTTCTTTCATGGCCTCCAAATCGCCCTCCGAAACCGTCTGCTCTACCCGCAAGCCAGCCTGGAAGCCGAATTTGCCCAATTGGCGGGAATAGTTGGCATAGAGTGCATTCACGTTTTCATCATAAACAAAGTGGTTGGAACGGTCAATATCCAGCACGTCTTCGTTGTTGATGACATTGTAAAAGCGGAAGTCGTTGTCGGTGTTCACGTAGCTGAACTTGGCACCCGTGCTCAGTTGCCCTTTGAACAAAGGCCGTTCGTGGTCCACTTTGAAAGTATAAATATTAATATTGGTAGGGCCGAAATTTCTAAAAATCTCTTCGCTCAATAGTTCGCTTCCAACGCCACCATTGCCCGTATATATGCGGTTTGGATTAAAATTCTCGTTGTCGTTGTCGAAGAAGCCGTAGTCGGCGTCCATGTTCCAAATCACACCTTTTCCATTGTCAAAACGGTAATTCAGGTTGAAATTGTAGTTCTGTCTTTTGCCAATGTGATCACTCATAGCAATGAGCGAACTGTCCACCACCGAAGAGCCTATCTGGCTGATTTTCATGTGGCTGTTTTCCATGCCGGTATATTCGCCCTGGTAGCCGTTTACCAGGAAACCTATCGTGTTTTTGCCGTTCAGGAAAAAGTCGCTGCCCAGCTTGAAATTATGGGATTGATCTTCGTTGTCGCCTTTGTTTTGCTGGTCGTACACCAGTCCGATTTGTTCCCGGTAAAGGTTAAAAACGTTGCTGCCGTGGCCGTCGTTGTAGCTGTAGCTGCCGAAGGTATTCAGGTTTTTATTGCGATAGTTGCCGCTGATGGAGCCGTTGTAGTTGTTGAAGTCGCCACGCCCATATCCGAGATTCAGCGTGCCGTTGCCACCGAGCCGCTGGTCTTTTTTCATGCGGATGTTGATGATGCCCGCATTGCCCTCTGCGTCCCATTTGGCGCTGGGGTTGGTGATGACTTCGATGGTGGCGATGTCGCTCGATTGGATGGTGCGCAGGTAGGCGGCCAGGTCGGTGTTGCTCAGTTGGCTCGGTTTGCCGTCAATGTAAATCCGTACGCCGTTTTTGCCGCTGAGGATAATGTTGTCGTTGTTGTCCACCACCACGCCGGGCGCTTTGCGGAGCAACTCCATTGCCGTGCTGCCTGTGGCATTGATGCTGCCCTCCACGTTGAAGACTGTTTTGTCGGGATGCACTTCCACGATGGGCTTGCGGGCGGTAACGGTCACTTCGGACAGGTCAAGGCCCTTGCTGGAAAGTTTGATGTCGGGTAGGGTGAATTCCTGGCCCGTGGTCATGGTGAACGACTGCGAATTGTGTTCAGGCAAGCCTACAAAACTGACGTTGATCCAGTATTCGCCAGCCCCGATGTTGAGCAGTTCAAAAGAGCCGTCGTCTTCGGTGTATTCGGCTTTCATAAGGGTGCTGTCCTTCATGGCGTAGAGCAAAACATTGGCGTAGGGAAGCGGTTTGCCCTCGTTGTCAAGGACTTTTCCAGTGATTTTACCAGTTTCTTTTGAAGCAAATGCCGTTGAAAAAAGGCAAGACAGGAATAGTACAGATAAGACTGTTCGCAAATTCATAAGTCGGGTGATTTTAGTTTATAAATGGTGATTTCAGCGACAAATGTATTCCCAGTGGGCAGGGGCGTCCAATCCTTTTCGATAAACGCACCGTTTTGTCAGGTGAAACAAACTGTTTCAGGCTACGACGTTTGGGAATGCCCCACCGTTACAGCAGGAATAAAAAATGGGTTCCAGCGAAGCGTTTTTTTTTGTAAAAAAATTGGAAATTTTAGTAGGCAAAAGAAGCAGATTCTTGTAGGATTTTTGCCAGCCAATATGTACTAAATAAGCGTTTCAATATTATCTAAAAAAAGCTGTTCCTAATTCCTGCAAATTATAGAAAGGTCACATCGGCCATATATAGTGTAGTTTTTCGGAAGGATTAACTCATCCCTTTTTTGTTGCCAACAACTCCTCCTTAATACGTTTTTTATCTTTCAAAATCCCATAAAAGCCAAGCAAATAGGCCACGATATCCGATTTTGAAAAGCTACTGAGTTGTGGGCAATCATCAATCAATTCCTGAATTTCAGCTTGTTTGGAAAGCAGGTATTGTGCAGCGGGCAGTAATTCTTCCACCGTATCGGCATGGCCCATAAACACTCGCTGCCTGATGCTGGATTGTGACAGTTCCACCGAGGGCCTTGCATAAGGTGCCGCCACTACCCCGCTGTAGTCAAAATCGTAGGGAACCATCAGGAAATTGCCTTTGGGCATCTCGACCAATTGTACGTTGCGGTTCAGCAGGATGCTCCAATCGGCATTGCTGATCATAAATTGAAAAAGCGAGACCAGGTTTTCCTGGTAGGTATCCAATGAATCGGCTTTAACGCCCATCCTGTTCACCTTTTTACCGCCGATGCGCTGGGCCAAATCCTCCTCGTCTTCAATGAGGATGCCCCAACTTTTGATTTTTTTGCCTTTTTTTCCCGTATCCACATAGGTCACTTTGGCCAATTGCACACGGAAAGAATAAGGCGTCAGGAGGTTGAACATTTTATAAACCAGGTATTCCCGCAGGATGAGTTCCTTGCTCATTTCCTTTTCGTCCAGACAATGGGTGACGAGTTTGAGTTCGTTGAATTCGTTCAGCCCGTGGGCAGCGAGGTCACTTTTTTTGAATTTCAGCTTCAAGGGCGGGAAGCTGCATTTCATGCGGCGGAATTTGCCCCTTGCCCTAACGTTCACCGGGATGGACATCGTTTGTTTCTTACCCCTTTCAAAAGTTATCCGTCCATGCGTGTAGGTGTCGGTTTTTTTGCGGCCCATCAAGGTATCCATATCCAGTTCCAGTTCGATTTCGGCGATCTCATCGTAGGACAGCAAATCGAAAATGCCCACAGGGCCATCCGCAGTATTTTTTTGGCAAAAGGCCGGTGCTGTGTTGAAATAAAATGCAATGCAGGAAAGGATGGCTATCAAATAGTTGCGCATGGCAGACTGTGTTTTACAATTGGTTTTCCAAAGTGTAGGTTTCTAAGAGCATGTTTGGGATTTGGTGCTTGAGGCAAAAACGAGCTATTTTTCGTCAGTTTTTCGACTTTTTGAAGGCGCATAACTTGTCCCGGTTCATCGGGAGCGGGACTACGCAACTAAAAAAAGGTGAAAAAATGGCGGAAAATGGCCGTTTTGAGACAAGTGACCAAATCCCAAACAAGCTCTAAAGGTGAAGGTAGAAAAACCCACAAACAGTAAATCCTAAAAACTAAAAAAACCTGCCCGGACGATAGCCGGAGCAGGTTTGTATTTAAAATTTGTTACCAATGAGATGGCCTTCACCGCAAGAAAGAAGGCCGTTTATAAAAATGCAATCTGTAATGCTTGTAGTAGGAACGGGCTTCTATTGAACCACCTGGACGATTTGCTGCACCCAATCAGGTTGCCCTTTGAGCAAAATCAAAGCACAAGCGCCCAATACCAAGACCGCCGCCGTTTTCAACATGCGCAGTTGGTGCCGTTTTGCCGAGGACTTTTCAGTCTCTAACCAGGATAAAAATTGAGGGGAAAGTTCTTGTGGGAAGGTGTTTTGATGAGTTAATGTTTGCTTCATAGTTGAATAAGGTATTGAATTCCGGGGTATTTAGCACAGAAAACCATGCCACTCTCACGATTGGGAAGGTGAAATTTTCCCCATTTCAAAATAACAATAAAAATACCGGACGCCTTGCGACGCCCGGTATTTTTTGCACTGGTATATGCTGTATTTATTCTATGACCAGCGCCTTTGTATATACGTTGCCATCCAGGCTGATTTCCAATTGGTAGCTGCCGGGAACCGTTTGCCCCAACATCATCCTGAACCAGGTGTTGCCCGGCTGGAAATTTTGCCTCAGCACCATGCGGCCATTTTGGTCAAACAGCTTCGCCACTCCAGTGCTGAACTGGCCTTTGATGGTCATGTTGATTTGATCCTCATCGGCATCGTACATCGAGTAAACACCTGAGCTTCCTTGTTTGTCAAATAGGATGTCCACCCACAAGTTGATATTGATGGGGCCAACAAGGCTGTTAGGTGCGCCACAAGCGGTATTGATGCCCGATACGCTCTCACAGCCCGTCAAGTTGCTGTAAATACTGGTATTGCCGCCAATAGCCCCCGGCGTATTCAACAAATCGTGGATCGCACAACAATCGGACAGTTTCAAATTGGAAAAAATAGCCAGGTTGCCACCTACTCTCACCAGAATTTCCAATCCATCCAGCGTGTTCAATTTCGAGCCATAAATGTTGTTGTTGATGGTCAAATTGCCACCTACTGAATCTAGGCTGCTTAGGCCAGCTAGGCTGGTCAGGGAAGTTTGTTTTATCAAAACATGGCCCGTCACTTTGTGGATGTTGGACAAAGTGTTGATGTTGGAAATACCAGCATTCTGCACGGTCAAGTTGCCGTTGATGACGGTGTAGCACTGGCTGAAGGCATTGACTTGCGCTTGGGTGGTCAGTACCACGTTGCCGTTATAGACCAAATCAGCCAGCCCCTCATCAATTTGGCCGTTGCAGTTGTCGTCCACACCATTGCAAGTTTCCGTAGCGCCAGGCCGGATAGCTGCGTTGTTGTCGTTGCAGTCGCCGCTGGTTTGCGTCAATTGCGATGCTGATTTATAACCTGCTGGTTTTGTGCAACTTATTAGCACGGTTCCATTTGAATAGCCGTCATTGTCGCTGTCCTTGTACCAAGTTTGACCTGGGAATTGCAAGGGATCGTTGTCGTTGCAGTCGCCGCTAGTGGCAGTCAGGCTGGCGGGCAGTTTATAGCCGTTTGGCTGGGTGCAGCTCACCTGGGTGGTTCCGTCGCTGTAGCCGTCGTTGTCCCAGTCTTTGTACCAGGTTTGCGCACCTCCGCTTGCTGCTCCGACGGTAGCTGAGGCAGTGTCGCCGCAGTTGGCCGTGCCTTGCGCCCTTACTTTGACACTGTATGAACCAGGCGTCAGGCCGGTGAAAACATTGGAAAAAGAATAGCTGGCCCCGCCATTAATGGAATATTGCAAAACACCACCCAAGGTGGTTGCCTCAATGGTAATAGTTCCATCGCCATTGCCAGTGCATGATTCGGGCGTGGTGGTGATATTGGTAATCACTACAAATTCGTTGACCGTGACCGTGGCCGTACAGGTGTTCGAGTTGCCATTTACATCCGTCACAGTCAGCGTCGTGTTGTTCACGCCGATATTGTTGCAGGAGAAAACATTCGGGAAAAGACTCATGCCCGCTATGCCACAGGCATCACTGCTGCCGTTGTTGATTTGGGACGGCGTCACTGTTTTCGTGCCATCGGCGTTTAGCGTGATCGTGAGATTTTGGCAAAGGGCCACAGGTTTCACCTTGTCCTCTACCGTCACGGTCGTATTGCAGGAAGCCGAGTTGTTGTTCACATCTGTCACGGTCAAGGTGACAGTGTTTGAACCCACATTGGCACAAGTAAAAATATATGGCGTCACGCTGAGGCTTTGGATGCCGCAGGCATCGCTGCTCCCGTTGTTCACCTGCGATGCAGTGATGGAGCCGTCGCCGTTGGCATCCAACTGCACGGTCACGTTTTTGCAAAGTGCCACGGGGGCAACATTGTCTTCCACCGTCACGGTAGCATTGCAGCTATGGGTCAAATTGCTTGGATCGGTAGCTGTAAGCGTCACCGTATTGGGGCCAACATTGGCACAAGAAAAAGTAGTAGTGTTCAGGCTCAAACTGAAGGCGCAGTTATCGGAAGAAACATTATCCACTTGTGCGGGCGCGATAACTACCGTTCCCGAAGTGCTCAATTGCACCGTGATATTTTTACAAACTGCGACAGGCGCTTCGTTGTCCACCACGGTGAGGAAATGGCTGCAAACGCTGCTGCCGCTGCCATCGGTGATATGCCATTCTATTTCGTATTTTCCTTTTTGGAAAACCACGGTGTTGCTTGCTGCCGGGGCGTAATTGCTGTACGGCCCAGTCGGCTGGTTGGCAGCATTTACTGGACGGTAACGGAATTCCAATGTGCCGCTGCCGCAAATGCTGCTGGTGCCTGGCTGCGGCAATGTCACCGTTGCCTGGCATACTCCCGCATCTGTATTTTGGCTAAAATCACTGGAACATGTAATGACGGGCAATGCATCGTCATTTAGAATGGTGCCAGTGCCGCTCAAAGTAGCGCCGCCGCCACTGAAGCTGACATTGCGCCCGCTGGTGGACAGGCTGCTGAGTACCACGCTAAATGCTTCATCCGGCTCGATGGTACAGTCGCCCACCACGGCCTGGAAAACCTGCTTGTTTTGCTCTCCGGGAGCCAATGTATGGCTGCCGCCGATGCCGATGTAGTCGCTATTGGCCGCCGTTGCCGTGCCGTCCATTGTGCCAAAATTAAAGCTCACGTTGGCATCTGCCGGATTGCTCATGGCAATGTCGAAAGTGAGTGTCGAATTGCCATTGTCGCCTTCGGCAATGGACGGGCTGTTAATGGTAATCGTCGCCGCATCATCGTTGGTGATGGTGCCGGTGCCTTCGCCGTCCAAAATATTGGCACTGACCGGGTTGCTTAAGGTCATCACCACCGTTTCATCCAACTCCACGGTTTGGTCGCCATTCACGGTTACTATCACAGGAGCGCTCGTTGCACCGCCCGCCGTAAAGTTCAAGGTTCCCGATGCAAGCGCTTGATAGTCAGCGCCCCCCATGCCCCCGCCCCCTAAAGGGGAGGCGGTGCCACCTGTGATGGCATAATCTATCGAACAAGCGCTGGCGTTGTTGGAACGGGTGACTGTGAACACAAGGTTTGTGGTGGCTGCATTCCCCTCAACTACCATTGTGTCATTGATGGTGAACTGGGTATTGATAAGTTGAACTTGGTAGTCTTCCACTTCCCCGTCGGCTGCCAGGCCATTGTAGGACAAAGCTCCCGTTGTATTGAACCTGAAACGGGTAAAAGACAAGCCCTGATAAACCGTGGAAGGCATGGTGATGGTCAGTGCATTGTCACCTGCTGTCAAAGTTTGGTTGGTAAACACTTGTTCGCCAGCATCGGCAAAATTGTTATTGCCATTGAAATCCACCCAAGCGTTCAGAAAGCCAGGCGTTGATGCATTCACGGTGATGTTGGCAGTGGTAGCAGCAATCAATGCGGCAGGTAGCGTCACGCCATCGTCGTCGTCACCTTCGGCATCCACATCGTCGCCCGTGCCATCGGCATTGGGCTGTCCGTCGTTTTCACCGTCAATGTTGGAACCAAGTTGGACTCCAAAAACCGTTGCATGTCTTGCTCCATTGCTGGCCAGCAGGGTGCTATAAGTATCTGGTGTATCGCCAAAATCTATTTCATCATTGTTAATGGGGCCAGTGGCCGAATTGGGCGTTCCGGCATTGTAACCCGTACCGCTTACTACCGTGAGGATAACCGTTTCATTGTTTTCAACCAAAAAATCAGCGGTAGGATCAATGATGACAGAAGCCATCGTAGAATTGGCGGCCATTGCAACGGTACCTGCTGTTGTGCTGTAAGTAGAGGCTCCTATTTGTGAATAATCGGTTCCAAAAGTTGCCGTGCCGCCTACATTGAAGCCAATGTTCAAAAGGTTCCCAGCATATCCAGTCCGGGTAAAAGTGTATTCCAAATTGCTTGCGCCGTCTTCGTTTACGAAAGTTGGAGAAACAGCTACCGCAACTTCTGCATCGTCATTCAGGATGGTGCCAGTACGGGTAGAAGTTCCCAAGGCCACGCTCCGGCCCATTGACTGGATATTGGCAATGTTCGTATTGAAAACCTCATCAGCCTCGACCGTCGTATCGTCGTTGATGGTCACATTGACGGGCTGCGGATTTGTGGTATTGGCCAAAAAGGTGACTAATTGATTTGAAATGCCTGAATAATCATTGTCAGCAGTGGTGGCCGAGCCATTTGAAGTGGAAAATTCTACCGTAACATTTACATCCACCGGATTGCTCAAAGTAACATTGAATGTTTGTGGCGAAACCGATTCCAGTTGGCTCACATTGGAAGCAATGCTGATGGTGGCATTGTCGTCGTTCTTGATGGTCAACGTTTTCGGGCTGTCGCTGATCGTAATGGCCGCCATTTGCACGGCTGATGTGCCGGAAAGAGCGCCCAAACCCGTCATGAAATTTTCGTCCAATTCCACTAAAACATCACCATTGACATTCACCATCCAGGCGTGGGGCTCGCCAATTGTGCCTGCAAAAGTCAATGTGCCGTCATTGTCAGAAAAATCGGAAGGTGCCGTTGCAGTGCCATCATTGGTAAAATAAGCTACATTAAATCCGCCTTGCACAGGAGCGCTCAAAGTAGCGGTCAAGTTAAAGCTGCTCGTACCACTGTCGCCTTCAAATGGAGGTCCGCTTGCGGTCAGCGTCAGAACAGCATTGTCGTCATTGTTGATGGTACTCAAACCAACGGCAGTGCCAAGTGACACATTTCGACCTCCCGCTGAAAGGGAACTGAGCAGGATGTCAATCCATTCGTTGTCTTCAACGATATTCTCGTCGCCTACTGGGATGTTCACCATTTGCGTCGTTGTTGTATTCGCAAGGAATGTAACTGTTTGATTGACAGCGGTATAATCACTTCCAGCCGTGGCAGTATTATCGGAGGTGGCAAAATTTACCGTCACGTTCACATCCACTGGATTAGTCAAAGTGACAGAATATTGGTGTGGGCCGGCAGCTTCGGCTTGGGTCACGTTGCCGGCGAGCGATACTACAGCCCCATCGTCGTTCAAAATGGTTTCTGTTTGAGTACCGTCCACAATGGTAATGGATGCAATTTGCTCCGCTGAAGTCATGCTGATAGCACCGAGGACGACGGTGAATGTTTCATCCAATTCCACCAGGTTTTCATTGGCAATGATGACGTTGACAGTTTGAGTCTCGTTCATGGAGCCTGCAAAAGTAAGGTCTCCGTCATTGTCCGTGTAATCTGTGCCAGCGGTGGCGGGGTTGGTCGAGCCGTTGTTGGTGGTATAGGCGACTTTGAAACCGCCTTGCACCCCTGCGCTAAGGGTAGCATTGAAGGCACGGGGCGTGGCAGGCTCGCTTTCCGAATTGCCGCCGCTGAAGGTCAGCGTGGCGGTGTCGTCGTTGTCAATCGTGCCAGTAGCGATGCTCGGCGAGCCGACGCCATAGCCGACGCCACTTGTCACGGTAAGCACCACCGTTTCGTTGTCCTCGACGATTAAATCCGCCACCGGGTCTATGGTGACGGTCGCCGTGGGGCTGGTGCCGGAAAAAGTAACGGTGCCGGTTGTCGGTGTGAAGGTGGTAGCGCCGCTCGCAGCGTAGTCGCTGGTGAGGGTTGCCGAGCCGCCGACAGAGAAATTGACGACCAAAGCGCCTGTATTTACATCCGTGCGGGTGAAGGTGTAAACGAGGTTGGTGGAGCCGTCTTCCGCCGTCGTGCCAGGAGCAACAACGACTGAAACATTATTGTCGTCATCTTCAATCGTGCCGGTGGCGTTGCCGGGAGGAGCAATATTGAAGCGAGGTGTAGGGGTAATAGTGAGCACGACTGTTTCATCCGGCTCGGCAGTCATATCTGCTACCGGGTTAATCGTGACGACTTTGGATGTCTGATTAAACGTGAAATGAACATATCCGACCGTACCGTTGAAAAACGATGCGCCGGATTGCGCATAGTCCGTCGTGAAAGTCGCCGTGCCGCCAACTGAAAAGAAGACGGTCATCGAATCTACCGTAAAGCCTGTCCGGGTAAACGTATAATCGAGATTGGTCGGGCCGTCCTCCAGGACGGAAGAGGGCAAAACGCTGATCGAAACTGTCTGGTCGTCGTTGAGAATGGTGTACGTCTGCGGCGAGCCCGCTGTCGTGATGGAGCTGCCGAGCGTGGTGCCGGAAACAGCGCCAAGGGTCGTCGTAAAGGTTTCGTCGGGTTCCGTCGCCCCGTCGTCCACGACGGTGACGATGAAAGTTTCCATTTCGTTTGCCGTACCGGAAAACGTGAGCGTGCCGTCGTTGTCCTGATAGTCGTTGTTGGCGAGGGTGGCAGTACCGTCGTTGGTATTGTAAGCGATGGAAAATCCGCCTTGCACGGGGTTGTTCAAAGTGGCGGTGAATGTCTTTCCGCTGATGAAGGAGCTTTCGTAGTCGGAGCCGCCGCCGGAGAGCGTCACGATGGCAGCGTCGTCGTTTTCAATGGTGCCGGTGACGAGGCTCGGTGCGACGAGGCTCACGTTCCGGGTGCTTGCATTGAGGTTGCTCAAGCCCAGGGTATATTGTTCGTTGGCTTCCACCTTGTTGTCGTTGGTGATAACCACATTGACTGTCTGGGGAGTTGTCGTTCCCGCCAAGAAAGTCACCGTGCCACCGAAGATGGCGCTGTAGTCTTCGGTGTTCTGCGCCGAGGCGTCAGTGGTGTTCACATCGAGTGTCACGTCCACGTCCACCGGGTTGCTGAGGTTGACGGTGAAAGCCTGCGGCGTGATGGCTTCCGACTGGCTGACGCTGCCGGAAAAGGAGACGGTGGCAGCATCGTCGTTGGTAATGGTGCCGGTGAAAGATGAACCGGCATTGACGCCTGCGGGAGCGCTCGTCGGGGCGTCGAGCGTGACCGAAAACATCTCATTCAGTTCCACCTTCGTATCGCCGTTGATCGTTGCGGTCATGGTTTTGGCTTCCCCTGCGTTGCCCGTGAAGGTAAAACCGACGCTGGGTCCATTAAAATCGCCATCAACGAAGGTGGCGGTGCCGATGTTGAGATTCGCCATGATCATGAAGCCGCCCTGCACCGGGTTGTCCAGCGTCAGGGTAATCACATAAGGCGTGGAGCCGGCATTGCCTTCCAGTTGAGAAGCATTGCCCGAAAGGGTCACGGTCGCCGCATCGTCGTTGGTGATAGTTCCCAAGCCAGTACCGTCCGAGATAATGATGCCAGCCGGAGCGCCGGAAAGCACGACGCTGAAGGTCTCGTTATTTTCTACTTTATTATCGTGGTTGACCAACACCGTAACCGTTTGGGTCAAGCCAGTGGGGCCGAACATCACCGTGCCGCCACTGATGGCAGTGTAGTCGTTGTCAAGGGTGGTCGCCGTGCCATCCATGGTGTTGACCGTCAGGTTGAAAGTTTCGCCTGCGCTGCTGCGGCTGACGGTGAAGCTGAAAGACGTGGTGGTGCCGCCTGTGCCTTCGTTCATCGTCACGTCGTTGATGGTAACGGTGGTGGGGTCTTTGAAACCGAAATCCAAAGTCAGGTTGGTATTCGGGTCGGTGTCGCCGTCGGTAATTGGCTCGGTGCCATACGCCAGGGTAATAGCCTGCGAAGCAACACCGAAACCGGCGACGGGGTCGCCGTTGTCGTCATTGTTCAAATCGTTGTCGGGGTCGGGCGCTCCGCCGATGGGGCTGCTGTTCAGGGCTGCACTCAAGCCATTGTTGTACAGCGGCCCGCCAGGGTTGAAGTTGGAAGCAGCGACCTCGACGATGTAATTGCCAGGGCAGAGCGGCGTGAAAGAATACAAGCCACCTCCTGCTGTCGTGGCGGTGGCAAGGGCAGCGCCGTCGCCCGCATCCAGCACACCGTCTCCATCGTCGGCATAGAGTCGCACGAGCACGTTGTCAATGCCGGCGTCCCCACCGTCGAATACACCGTTGATATTATTGTCTTTATAGACGAGGTTGCCCAATGTCAAACCCGACACCGGGGTCAGGGTGGGTGTGATGGGAGCACCCGCCACTTCGTCGGTCTGCACGGTGGCAAAGTTGGAGCCGGACACGTTACTTTGGTTGGAGATGTCGGTCGGGCTTGTGCCGGCCGGGCAAACGTTGCTGTTCACGTCCACGTCGTAGGTGATGACAATGGTTTTTCCGGCAGGGAGGGTGAAGCCGGTGGGCGTGGGGAAGGTCTGCGCTGACAAAACGGTGCCGGTCATAAAAGCCGCTAATGAAAGCAGCCCAGTGATAATGCTTTTGGCAGTTGTGCGCTTTTCGTAGAAATTATTCATTGTGGTATAAGTTTGAAGATTCACGTTTGCTGATTTTGATGGTTTTTGTGGAAGTGAGGAGGTGCCTCGAAGTCACTTCCTCACTGTACTATTTATTGCACCCTGATTCTCACCGTCCCCGTATTCGTCTGCATATCCGAATCGGTGATGGTGTAGGTGAAAGTATCATTGCCCGTAAAGCCCATCGGCGGGTTGTAAGTGAAACTGCCGTTGGCAGCCACCGACACCGTGCCACCCTGGGCGCTTGGGTTGCTGAAAGAAGTGACGTTCAGAGCGCCGTTGTCGAAGTCGTTTTGCAAAACCCCGCTTCCCACTGCCACACTCAGGAGTGTGTTCAAAGTCGCCGTGTAAGCATCGTCCACCGCCACGGGCGTCGTTTTGAAAGAGCCGGAGACGAAGGTCACTCTCGGGTCGTTGTTCAGCACTAATTGAACGCCTTCGTAATTCGCTGCTTGCGTGTTGGTGAGGGTAGCAGTTAATTGGATGCGGTCGCCGGGATCGGCTTTACCTGCCTGGCCGTTGTCAATGATGAGCGCATCTGTCAGTGTGGCGCCGGGCGAACAATTGACAATGCTCAAACCGAAGTTGCTGCTCGCCGGGCAAGGCCCGCCGGTGGTGTAAGTAATCGTATAAGGTCCTCCCACCGTGCTGGCGGACACGTCAATCGTGCCGGTCGAGGCATTGATGGAGACGGCACCCGGTGCGCTGAACATGCCGCCGGGTGTGCCGTAAATCGTGGGCGTCGGGTCGCTGCCGAGTTGGCAGTAGCCGGTGCTGCCGTAGGCGAAGGCAGGATTTCCGGCGGCGTTTTGAGCGGTCAGCGTGACGGAAGCGGTAGCCGTCAACGAACCGGCGTCGGTCACGGTGACAGTGTACGTTCCTGCCGCAAGGCTGTTGATATTGTAGGTACCGCCTGCCGAGGCAATCTCTGTCCCCGCCGGATTGCCGCTCGAAGGTCCGCTCCAACTGACATTGTAGCCGGGTGTGCCGCTGTTAGCGGTGACCAAAATGCTGCCAGTGGTGCCAGTTGGGCAAGTCGGATGGGAAGGCGTCAGCATCACGGTCGGGCTGGGGCAGTAGGTAGTGCTGTTGGGAACACTCACGTTGTCCAAGGTTATTGATTCAGAGTTAAAATTTCCACAAACCTGAATTTGAATGGTGGTCCCCGAAAGCGCGGTTTTCGTGACCGTAGTACTGCCACTTTGGTCCAAAGTAGGAAACGGATATTGGATGGTACCTGCACCGCCGCCAAACACGTTGGACATGGTTACATAGGCTCCACCGTTAATACTATATTTAACATTGATATAATCTTCGTTGTCAAAGTTCGTCCATGTAAGGCCAACCGAAAACTGTGTCGCTGTATTCATACCAATCAACGGGCTTGTCCAGCAAACTTCCTGGTCAAAATCTTCGCCGACCAAAACCCCGCCGCTGGTACGGAAATAATCGTCTATATCACGGCCAAAACCAGCGGGCGGTTGGAGAGCCCAAGGGCTCATGGTCCAGCTTACCGCCGAGAAATCATCTACAAAATTGGGCAGATATCCTTTGTTGGCGATGTTGAACTGTTCGAGGTAAGCAGTCGCTGGCAGCGTACCCACGGTAGCACTCGTGGTACCGGTACACCCGCTGGCATCGGTAACGGTGACAGTGTAAGCGCCAGTCCCAACGCCTATCAAATCTTGAGCGTCATTGTCTGGTGATTCCGGGCCATCGTTGCTCCAGTCGTAGGTATAACCTGGAACCCCGCCGCTTACGATAAGGTCAATTTCTCCGTCCATCGTACCACCACAATTGGTACCCAATACCTGCGTGGAAAGCGACAGTGCCGGGGCATTGGTGACGCTCACACTGGTAGTGGCCGAACAAGAGGCGGCGTCCGTCACGGTCACGGTATAAGTGCCAACTGGCAAACCGCTCAAGTCTTGGGGGTCAGTGTCCGGGTTTTGAGAACCATTGTTGTTCCAGTCATAGGTATAGGGCGGAGTACCGCCCGATACGCTAAGGTTAATGGCACCTGAGTTGGGGTTGCTGCATCCCACCTGGGTGGAGGTCGTGGTTAAAATCGGTGCGGCGCAGCCAACCGTCACGCCCGCTTGTGGCACACTGACGTTGTCGATGGTTACTTTTTCGGCAGTCGTGTTGTTGATAACACAGACCCTGATTTGGAGGGTATTACCCGAAATGCTTCCTTGCATCACCGTCCCCACACCTATTGCTGGCGGAGGAGGAGAACTGGGTTGTGGATAAGCTACTGTTGCACAAGCACTTCCGCCAAACTGATTGGGCACCATTGTGTACGGACCGCCGTTGATGCTGTACATCACCTTGATCTGATCACTGATACAATTGTTGAGCGTACCGTCTATATCAAAACCATTCCAAACCAAGTCAACAGAAAGCGAAACGGTACCGGCAGCGCTGATATTGATGAGCGGGCTTTGCCAGCATACTTCCTCATCCAGGTCATTGGCCTCCAACACGCCTAAAGCATTGGTTTGGAAATAATCATCAGTATCCCGAGAATCCCCAGGTTGGCAAGTACCCCCGGGGTTCCAGGCAGTCATGGACCAGTTCACACTCGTAAAGTCGCTTGTGCAACCGGGGAGGTAGCCTTTATTGGGTGTGGAGAAGGTCTCCAAGTACTGCGCATTGGAGGTCAGGGGCATCCATAAAAGACACCCGATAGCGAGTAGCGCTAGGAACAGGTTTCCTGACTTTCTTCGGAATGCGGTCATGTTGTACATATTTTTCATTGGTTGTGATGATATGGCTTGATAGGGCATTGGCGTTGATTATTTCATCTCTTTCATTTTCAGTTCGATGGTTTGGGTTTGAATGTTGGCTTCTCAGGGCTTGGGCAGTCGCAAGGGAAGCTTCGCTGAACACTCGCGGCGACTGGGGATTTTTATGGCACAGGACATACTACCCCATTCGTAAGGTCAATTATTCCAAATATTGTAACAGGACCAGCGTCATTGATGGAATTGAGATAGGCTGCATTGAGTGTAGTGTTGCCTGTATTGGGAATCTCTTCGAATGTAGCAATACCGCCAACTTCTTCAATGTAATAGTCAACACATGGTGCGCCGCCACATTGGGTAGGACCAGCGGGAGTACCCGTGACTGAATTGCCTCTAACAGCTATACAACTGTTATCCTCAAAGCCTGTGAATGAAATTCCTCCGACAAAATTTACGGATGTATTCAGGCTATGACCGTTAATGTTGTTGTTGGTGATGTAGAGCCGCATGTCCGAAACTCCCGCCCCGCCAAAATTCACAGTCTGTATTCCATCGCCTCCAGCGTTTGTTATAGTATTGCCGTTCAGGGTAACATCGGCATTGGCGTTTTCATCCACTGCCACAAACATTCCTATGCCGGGAGGGTTGGTAAAAGTGTTCCCCGAAGCCGTTCCGGTCACTCTTGAATTGTCATTCACGTCTATGCTTATCACGCCATTTCCACCTGCGCCGGAAAAATTGTTGTTGTCAATGGTAATATTGGTCGTCGAATTCTCCTGCCCGCTGATAGTTATTCCGGAACCTCTGCTCGCAAGGTTGACAGTTATGGTGTTGTTGCTGAAATTGAAGCTGCTGGTGCCGCTCGATGCAGCCAGATTGTAGCCAAATTGAGCGGATTGGCTGACAATGTTAGTGAAGGTGCAGTTTTGAATGGTGGTGTTGATAACCGCCGCATTGCCCGGCTCAATGAGGATGGCTGAGTTGGCAGTGCCGCTCACTGACATGGGATAACTGAATGCCGAGTTATTCTGAAAATTCGCCGTCAAAGTTCCCGAAGTGCTGGAGATATAAACCAGGTTGTCGGCAGCATTATTAAATGTGGTGCTGTTGACGCTGAGCGTTCCGGTACAATTGGAAAGGTTCATGCCATACTCGTTATCTGCATTGCCTGAATTTGTAACCTGGCACCCTGTCAAAGACAGTCCATTGACACTGCTTCCGTTAATTCCATGAGCGCCACTGCCGGAAACATTCAGGTTGGACAATGATACTCCTTGTGTACTTGTCAGATTGATGCTGTTGCCGGTTGTGTTTTGAATCGTGCCTCCTGAACCGGATGTCATACCTGTGCCTGTAATCGTCAGCCCCCCACTCGCTCCCGTATTGTTCAGCACGATGCCATTTACTGGGTCGGCAGCCGCCGTGTTGTTCCCCGAAGAAACACTATGGAAAGTCAGCCCGCTCGCTCCGATGGTCGTGCTTGACACATTCAGGGCTATGGCAGAAGTGCTGTTGATAGTATTGCCCGTGCCCTGCACCGTCACCGTGCCGCCGCCCGTGGCATTGAAGCCCGTACCGCTGGTGGTGGTGATGGCCAGCCCGCCGCCCGTGAAGTTGATGGTAGCGCCCGTGTTGCTGGTCACGGTGGCGGCGGTGTTGGCTCCCGTGTTCAGGGTTTTGGTTCCTCCGCTGAAGGTGATGGTCCCGCCCGTATTGCTGTTGACAAAGATGCCGGTGCCGGAGTTGCTCAGGTTGCCGGAGAGCGTGACGCTGTTTCCGGTACGGCCCTGGATGTCTATCAGCCTGCCGGTGGTGCTGGTGATGGCGGCATTGATGTCAATGGTGGCATTGCCACCCATGCCGGAGTTTAGGAATGCGATACCAGAGGTGGCGTCTATGGTATTGCCGCTCCCACTGACATTGACCGTCCCGCCACCAGTGATGCTGACCGCCGTGGCACTGGTGGCGTCCACGTTCAGCCCGCCGTTGGTGAAGTTGATGGTGGCGCCGGTGTTGGTTGCGAGTGTGACGGCAGTGTTTGCACCCGTGTTCAGGCTTTTCGAACTGCCGCTAAAAGCAATTGTCCCGCCCGTATTGCTCGCCACGTTGATGCCCGTGCCCGTATCGCTGATGTTTCCGGAAAGGGTAACCGTGCCGCCGGTGCGCCCGGTCACTTCCACGGAACGGCTGGCGGTGTTGGTAATGGAGCCGGCATAAGTGATGTTCCCCGAACCGGCGTTGATGTCCACGTCAATCCCTGCGGCAGTGCCAATGCTGCCTCCATTTGCGACCAGTGAGCCGGAGACATTGTCCAGGTTGATGCCCTTGCCCGGGCTGTTCGAGGAAGACAGGGAGGCAAAAGTAGCGCCCGACCCGAAGGAGGTGCTCGTGATGTCCAGCGCCGGTCCGCTTGTGGCGGAGATGGTGTTGGTCATGCCGCCGATGTTAATCGTGCCGCCCATGCTGGCAAACAGCCCCGTGCCGCCGACGGTGTTGGTCTCCACCGAAAGGCTTCCAAAAGTAACCGAGCCTGTGCCGCTGTTGGTGATGCTGATGGCAGTGCCGGATGTGGATTTAGTGACCGACGTGGTTCCGAAATCGAGCGAAGCCGTTGAGTTTTGGATATCCATGCCCGTCCCGGTCGGGCTGGAAATGGTGGTCGAGGTCGAGGCGAGCGAGCCGCTCACGGTATTCAGGGAAATGCCTGTCGTGCTGCTGGAAAAGCTGGTAATGCCGACAAATTTGGAAGTGGCATTGAATGCACCGTTGGTCAGGTTGAGCGCCTGCCCCGGGCTGCTCAAGGTGACGTCGGGGTTGGTGGTGTTGCCTACAGTGAGTGTGCCGAAGTTGTTGCCAAAAATATTCGCCCCTGTGGTGTTGCCCACCTGCACACCGCGGATGGTGTTGCCTGAAGCGAGGGTGATGCCGTTTCCGCCTGAGTTGGCGATGATGGGTAGTGTGCCGGCAGTGGATGGCAAAGTGTTGGAAAAAGTCGGCACGGTCAGCCCCGTCGCAGATGCCAGGGTGGAAGAAGCGCCCTGCCCGATGAGTTTTTGATTGTTCAGCAAAGTGATGCCGCCCGTATAGTCGGCTGGAACGAAAATACTGCGATACAGAAAAATATTGTCGCCGGGGTCGTCCGCTGCGCCACTGACGAAATTGGGCAAGGTGTTGAAAGGCGTGCCCAGACGTCCATCGCCGTTGCTGCCCGCCGAGTTGTCCACGAACCAAATCATGCTGTTCACGATGATGGTGACCACCCCCAAATCTGTCAAAGGCACGGGACCGCCGACGCCGTTGCCGTCGTTGAGGGTGTAGGTATAGGTGTCGGTACCCTCAAAACCGGGTGCGGGCATGTAGCTAAAACTGCCGTTGGCTGCGATGGTGATTTGACCGCCGCCGGTAGTGGCGGCATTGGTCACGGGCGTGATGGTCAGTCCGGCGGGGTTGTCGTCGAAGTCGTTGGATAGCAGGTCGTTGGCACCGTCTGGCACGGTGATGCCGACGTTGCCGATGCTGGCGAAAGGCCCGTCGGGCAAGGCCAGCGGCGAGGAGCGGAAGGAGCCTGGCACGAAGGTGGTGCGGGGGTCGGGCACGATATTAAGCTGGGTGCCAGTGCCGTCCGGCCCGCCCGTATTCTGGATGGTGATTTTGTATCGGATGCGGTCGGCAGGGTCGGCCTTGCCGCTTTGCCCGTTGTCAATGATGATTTCGTCGGTTTGTGTGGGGGTTGGGATGGTTTGGGATATAAGACTGGCTGCAAACAATACCAACAAGATGGCAAGCAATGCATTTTTCATGAGATTAATTTGATTTTATGTTCAAGCCAATACTTGATCGGCAAACAAAACTTTAATCGAAAAGCATAGGCAAAACATAAGCTATGTTGCCTGGTGCAATAGGTGAGGTCGCTTTTTAACAATCGGTTGGGAAAGGCCTGGATGTGAATTTTCCAGGGGGTGAGGTTTTAGATTTAGATAAGAAATGGCAAATCTATACCAAGCATTTATAAAAAGCATATTTAACAACATAGAGTCGTTAATTTGGCAAAAATAATTTTTACAAAATTTAAAAAACAAATCAATAACGGTCAAAAAAATTAAATTCCGAATTTAACAACTCCTCTCCTAAAAGCCTCCTGTTTGTTAATACCCTGCCCACATAATCATGCAGTTTCCCTACCAATAATTTCAGCGGATTTTTGCCCTAAATTTTTCTGAAAATGAAAGGCACTATCATCCTCCTCGCCCTGTGCGTCACCTCCATGATGCGACTGGCAGCACAAACAGACACCTTAGACTTTGCCACGGGCCTGCTACAGGACGATGCAGCGTTCAAAAAGGAGGTCGAAATGACCGCCGAATTCAGCAACGACGGGCGTCGGGCAGGCGACCTGCCCCGCTGGTTCAGCCTCCGGCCCTACACGCCTTACCCGAAAAACCAAGGCAGCATCAACTCTTGCGTGGGCTGGGCCATGGGCTATGCCGCCATGACCACGCAGCGGGCCTACGAAAAACGGATCATCAACCGCAAGGAAATCACAGACAACGCCTTTAGTGCGCTCTACATTTACAATCAGGTGAAAAAAGGCAACTGCATGGCGGGCGCTTTCGTGCAAGATGCAGCGAAATTCCTGTCGGAAAGCGGCGATTGCAAAAGCGCCGACTTCGATTTCCCCTATGGCGACTGCGAACGCCAACCACAGGCCGTACTCGTTTCCCAATCGCAAAACCACGTCATCAAAGACTTCGTAGCGCTGTTCGACAAAGAAACGCCCGCCAAGACCGCCGTCATGCGCTGCAAGCGGAGCATCGCCGAAGGCAAACCCGTGGTCGTGGGCATGAACATCACTGAAAGCCTCAAGCGCCTCAGCCCGATGGACAGCCGATGGACGCCCAGCGGCATGTCATCCGATAAACTGCTCGGCGGCCACGCCCTCTGCGTCATCGGCTACAACGACTCGCTCGGCGTCTTCGAAATCATGAACAGTTGGGGGCCAGCCTGGGGCGACCAGGGCTATTTCACGGTCAGCTATAAAAATTTCATGGAACACGCTTTCCAGGCGGTACAACTGGTTTTGCCGGAGTTGCAGCTCACGCCAATGGAACTGGCGGCCATCGAAAAACGCAAGCAAGCCGCTGTTGAGCAGCAGCAAAAAGCATTGGCCATCAAGCAAAATGCACAAATGACGCTCGCCGGAAAAGTGACCAATCCGCAAGCGCCAGAGGCCGTTCAGGCACAAACGCTCATCCGGCAGGCCGAAAAAACCGTGGAAGAAACCAATGCCACCCTCCTCGATGCAAGCCTGGCTACCTCGGCGCTGGCGGGCGATTTTGTGCTGCGGATGCCCCTCACCGACGACTATGGAACGCCCTTGAAACAAAACGGCCAATATGTTTTCGAAGAAGTGAAGCCAGTCTGGAGCGGCCAGTTTTACCAACTGGAAAAAAAGGACTGGATGGAGGGCGACATGTTCCAAGTCGTTGCCAAGAACATCAAAAAAGACAGCTACGTCTATCTTTTCAGCCTTGACGGCAACAACAAAGCGGAAATCCATTGGCCTCGCAATCAACGGTTTAAGGAAAATCTGAACGGCAAAGAAGCTTTCGGCGCAGGTGAAGGCGCACTCGTGGCGCACAGCGGTGCCGAAATCGTCATCCCCGGCAACGACCGGGTGCTCACCCGTGAAAACCTGTTGGCCGACCACCTCGTCGTGCTCTATTCCGATAGAAAAATCGAGGACTTCCAGCAGCGGGTCACACTGATGCGGGACGAGACCAGCGGGGAGTTTTCGGCACGGCTGAAAACCGTTTTTGGCGATCTCTTGCTACCCGTCGAAAATGTCAGTTTTGAAAAAGACCAGATGCGCACCAACGTGGAAAAACTGGAAGGCGGCAGCGCCGTGACGGTGGTGGTGCGGGTGGAAAATGAATAAAAATAAGGCAACCATGAAGGCACTTACTCAAATCCTCCTCCTCCTCGCTGTAGGAAATCTCACGGCGCAAACTCCGCCCGGCCTTGCCTGGAAAAAGGTGTTCGGTGGCAAAAAAACCGAAAAAACTTACGACGTGGCTGCCACATACGATGGCAAAATCGCTGTGGTCGGTTCTTCGGACACTGAACCTGCGAAAGGAACGGATGCCCTGTTTTTGCTGCTCGACCCCAGTGGCCAGTCAGTGAAACAAACGCTGCTGGGCAGCTCCGGCGACGACATTTTGAACGCTATCGCAACGACCCGTGACGGCGGCTTCGCAATGGCCGGACAGACCAACGCTGGGGCCGGAAAAGAAGACGGCTGGCTGGTGAAACTGAACGAAAAAGGCGACACCCTTTGGCAAAAAACCGCCGGAACGTCCCACCGGGAATTTTTCAACGATATCATCGAAATGGCGGACGGCGGACTGCTGGCCGTGGGCAGCACCGAGCGGGCGGAAGGGCGAACCGATATGTGGGTTTACAAAACCTTCGCCGATGGCTCGCTGCAATGGCAGCAGTATTTCGGAAACCGGGGCGACGACGAGGCCCGTGCCGTGGTGCAGGATGCCGCCGGGAACATTGCGATAGCGGGCATCACCACCCAAGGCAAGGGCGGGCGAAACATTTGGCTTTTTATCATTGACAAGGACGGGAAGCCGCTGCACCACCGCATATTCGGCAGCCGGCAGTATGAGGAAGTCAGCAGCATCGTGGCAACCCGTGACGGTGGCTTTGCGCTGGCGGGGTACGCCAAGGCGGGTGCCGACGGCAGTGGTTTGAAAGACATGTGGCTTATAAAAACAGCCTCCGACGGGGACATGGCGTGGCAGTCCACGTTCGGTGGGCGAAGCAACGATAGTGCCTTCGGTATGACCGAAACGACGGATGGAGGTCTGGTCTTAGTAGGTTATACCTTTTCACACCTCATCGGTGCAAATACGTCTAACGCCTTGATAATCAAGGCGGATAGGGACGGAAAACTGGTTTGGCAAACGGACGAATACGGCGGCAAACAGGACGACGAATTGACTGCCGCCGCCATCTTGCCCGATGGCGGATTTGTGTTCGCAGGCACTACTTCTTCCAAATCGGAGGAAGCGCAGGGGGACGATATTTGGGTCATTCGTTTCAATCGGGAATTTGATGTCCCGATAGCTATCGGGACTGCTATTCCAACGCAATTGACGGTATCTGATTTTAAACTCATTGACAACAACGATGGCTATTTGGAAGAAGGCGAAACCGCTTTTTTGCGAATGACCATCGAGAACAAAGGCAGTCAGGATGCCTACGACGGGGACCTGATTTTGCAGGAAACCAACGGCGCAAAGGCGCTGGAATTTCCCAATTTCCGCAAGCTGGGATTTTTGCCAGCGGGCAAATCAGTGCAGGTGTTCATGCAGGTGAAAGGGCTGGAAGGGCTGGCCGTGAGCGATGCGCAGTTCGAGGCATTTTGCACCGATGCCAGCCGCAGCCGCACGCAACCCGTTTCCCTGAAAATCATCACCAAGCCACTCAACCTGCCGTCCGATTTTCTCGATATTGCATGGCTCGTGCCGCTTGGTAAGGGCGAAACGGTGGTGAAATCCAGCAGTACGCCCATCCGCCTGCGCACTCGCAGTGACCGCAAGCTGAACCGCAGCCATTTTACCATTATTTTAAACGGCCAACCTTACAAAATCGGACAGAAAGCGGGCGAGGCCGGACTCGACGACCGGGGCAAAACCAAAAATATTTTCACTTACGAATATACCAGCCAAATCGAATTGCAACCGGGCAAGAACACGGTGGAAGTGGTCGTGCAAAACGGCGACAAAAAAGTCACCTCAACGCCCGTCACCATTGCGTACAGCGACAAGCCGAACCTGCATATCCTCTCCCTCGGCATCGAGCACGACGACCTGAAATTCACAGCGGAAGATGCCAAGGATTTCGCTGCCAGCTTCGCCGGACAGGACGGGAAACTCTTCGACAAAGTCTATCTCACGACGCTTGTGAGCGGTACGAAAACCGCTGCCGGGATTTTCCAGACGGACGGCGAAGTGGTGAAAAAAGCCTTCCGGGACCTGAAGGAAAACTACAATTACACGATTTATCAAAATGATTTGCTCGTCGTGTTTATTTCCTCGCATGGCAAAACGGTGAACAACGATTTCAAAATCATCCCCACTGATTTCGGCATGTCCGGCGAAAAATCGCTGATTGATTACCGCCAAAATGTGCTCGACCAGCTCGCCCCCCTACCCTGCCGCAAGCTGGTTTTCGTAGATGCCTGCCACAGCGGCAGTTTCGATATTGCGGCAGCAAACAACTCCGGCGACGGCGGGAAAAACCTGAGCGAAACGCTGTCCAGCCTCAGCAACGCCAGCGATGCGCCCTACACGCTTGCCTCCTGCCGTGCCGACGAATCGAGCTGGGAAGACCCCGCCTGGGGCAACGGCGCCTTCACCGCCGCCATTCTCGATGCCTTCAAGCAGGCCGAATCCGGCACCGACAGTCCCGCCGGATCGGACGGCATACTGACCGTGGGCGAACTGTACGACTACCTCAGCCAGCGGGTGCAGCAGCTGCTGAAAGAGGCTGGAAAACAAGGGACGCAGCACCCGTACATTTCGCCGGAACAGTTGGGGAAGGTGCGGGAGGTGCAGGTGTTTAGTGTGCAGTAAGTGGAGAAGTTCTCAGGGCAATTCGCCTGCCCCTTTTAGAATAACAGCGCGGGCACTGATATCAAGATAAAAATTGGTTTTTTGCTCAACTTCATCCAAGAAGGATTTTACATCTGGAATGATTCCCACTTGCTTTGCTCTTATTAAAACACCACCCAGCCCTGTGAACTGTAAGTTCATTGATTGGGCTATTTTTCTGCCCTGTTTTTCATCTATTATGATAAGGTCCGCCTTTAACTCGACTGCGAGAGCGATTGCACTTGCTTCGCCCTCGTCCAGCAGGGATTTCAGCAGAGAAAGGGTTGGCGACGAGGATGGCGTTTTGGTAATTAGCCATTGGGCTTTGGTTAAAACCGACACATCTATTCCGAATTTTGATAACTCAAGAAGCTCATTGAAAACTGCATCGGGAATAATTACTTCGAGGAAGAGTTCTCTTAGGATATCCAACCTCCCAAGTTGAATGAGTGTGCTTACAGCAGTGGTGTCGCTGATTACTATCATTTCTGTTTGACCGGGAATTTATCACTCAGGCGTTGCATGGTTTCAACATCGTGCCGGGCGTCATCTTCATTATAATTGACAGGGAGTTTCCGTTTGCCCAACTCGTGCAAAAATGCAATCCTGGGAATCTCGGCGAATTTTGCTGCTTCGCCGGAGGAGAGGTTAAATTTTTTGTAGAAAAATATAGCCAGTTCTATCCTGAGTTCCAGCTCCCCTTTCCCAATGGACTGGATAATTTCGGAAGGAATTACAAGCGAGACAGGGTCGGTAGCTAACATTTTTACATTGTTTAATTAATCTGTTTGTAAAATTAGTTAATTTGTCAGTTATAGGAAAGTGGAATAACTCGTTCAAATAATTTTCTATGGGTAAAAATATGTCGTAATTATTTGAGGGAACAATATGAAAATGTCCAACAAGTTGCTGGACAAATTCCTTGAGAGTACAACATCTTGATTTTTAGCAAAATAGCATGAATAAAAGATTCCATTTTCTACCTCAACCCTACCCTCGAAAACAAGTGATATAGGGATGTGCTTTCGTTGCAAATCAAGACCAACTGCACGAGCGGCATATTTTGTTGCCAAAGGGCCAATTGTTTTTCCCTACCTTCGGCCTACCTGTTTTCATGTTGATATGCTGCTTTTACGAAAGTATTTTCCCATCTTTTTTTCACTGTTTCTCGCACCGAATAGGTTGCCGGGCCAATCGGTCATTATGCCAAAGGTCGAGTACATTGGCGTGGAGAATGGATTGCCCTACCGGGAAATATCCATTATAGTACAAGACGGGCAGGGGATTTTCTGGCTATCCAGCCACATGGGTGTAGTACGCTACGATGGTTACCAGTTTGTGCCGCTGCGCATTTTGGCGAAAAACGGGCGACTGTTGCCGCCAGCACATACCCGCATTTTCCTGCTGCCTGATGGCAAATTATTGCTCGTCGCCAAAGAATCCAGGTTTTTCATGTATGATCCAACCAGCAACGAGGTCAGCATCCATCCCATTCACCAAATCACCAAGCGCAAACTGCTCCCCGTTTACGCAGCTAACAATATTTTAATAGAAAAAGGCGGTACTTTCTTGCTGGAAATGCAGAAAAACAGTAGGCGGTACTTGATGCGATATGAAGAAGCAGTAGGGCTTACCGTCCTTGACAGTACGAAACACCTTATCAACAATATAGGTACAATCACCAAAGACCGGGTCGGCAACCTTTTCTGGGGAACGGTGGAGTCAGGCATTCGACGCTATACGCCCGAAGGAAAACTGGCGGACAGCCTTTGCCTTTCTTTTACGAGGCCCGATGGCAGCCATTTTTGGTCAAACGAATGTTTTTTCAATAAAAATGAGCGCTTATTTGTCAAGCATTTTGACGCAAAATCCTTGGTAGATTGGGATTGGAGGCAAGGCAAGGTTTTGCCCAGCAAATTGCCTTTGTATAAAATCACCTCGTATGTTACAAATGACCAGTTAGGGAATACGTGGATGGTGAACCCGGGCCAATTGCTGCTCCTTGATGCTCAGGACGAGCTGCACGACCTGACGCCAGTTTTGAAAGAAAAAGCCGATTTCGACGTACTCCGAATGGTAATGGAAGACGCTCAGGGGCAAATTTGGGTGACCAGCGACAATGGCGTCTTCCGCTTAGTGCCTCCCGGCGGCAATTTCGTCCGCTACCTGAGTGCCCCGCAGCCGAAGTGGGCTAAGACCACTCGTGGTTTTTTCGAAGACAAAAACGGCGTTGTGTATTTCCGTTGCGAAAGTTGCGGCGCAACGCCAGACAGCACCATCTTCCGCATCAATGAAAGCATCGGAAGAGCCGAGCCTGTTTCATTTTGGAGCCTCCACAATCCACCAGATGGCTTATTTTCATGGACGAAAAGCTTTTACAAAGTACCCGGAATGGACTTGGTCTGGACAGTAGGCAAGCAAGGTATCCTTCAAATGAACCTTGCCAATAACACTGTCCAATTGCTTCCCGCTGTGCCTTCCTCAATGGTTGACAATTCAACTGCCCAAGTTGGTTGGGGCACCAACCGAAATGGTGAAATCTTGGCGGGAGGCAAGTTGAGCGTGTTGTTCAGTTATAATCCGGCCTCGGAAAAAATACGCAAGCTGCTGCCCGGCGGCGTCAACAACGAGCAGGAAAGCTTTGTCCGCCTGATACTCGAAGCGGGAGATGGCACCCTTTGGGTGGGACTAGACCGTGGCTTGTACCAAGTAGATATTTCGAAAGGCAACATCCTGCGAAGTTTCAGCAGCGAAACGCACACTGCTTTCATGACGGACGAAATCCAAGCGCTTTTTGAGGACAAAGACGGCACTATTTGGGTAGGCACTTTTGGAGGCGGGCTGGTGCATATTTTTCCAAAAACTGGTGAGGCCATCAATTTTAATACAGCCGACGGCTTACCCAACAACATCATCGCCGACATACTGCCTTGGAAGGAGGACTACCTCTGGATCAGCACGTTCAATGGCTTGACCTGTTTCAACAAAAAGAATAAAACCTTCGTCAATTTTTATGAAGAAGACGGGCTGTCGCACAATGAATTCAACCGAAGTTCGGCGTTCATTGACTCAAAAGGGCGTTACTATTTTGGCGGCATGAACGGCGTCAACGCTTTTTACCCGGAAGCGGTGATGAAGCCTCAGACAAAACCTTTGCCGCTGCTGCTCACGGCATTTTCATTTTACGATGAAAAAAAAGACACGCTGGTGGAGCAGTTCGGCGGCCTCCAAAACCTACAGGACGTCACGCTGAACCCGTATATATCCTGGTTTCAGTTCAATTACGCATTGCCGGACTTCCTCAATCCCAGGCTGAACCAGTTCCAGACTTGGCTCGAAAACTTTGAAAAGGGTTGGACTTATCAAGGCACGACGCCGTTCATCCGATACAACCGATTGCCTGCAGGCAAGTACATCCTGCACATCAAAGCCGCCGATTCCAAGGGTTTTTGGAGCGAAAAAGAGCTGACCATCCGCATCAACGTGCAGCAGGTTTTTTATAAAACATGGTGGTTCATCCTGCTGTGCTGCCTCGCCGTCGGAGCGGGTGCCTACGGCATCCTACGCTACCGTTATCAGCAGCGATTGGCCTTGGAACGAATGCGCACCCGCATTGCCAGCGACCTGCACGACGAGGTGGGCAGTTCGCTCTCGCACCTGAACTTCCTCGTCGGCTCCTTCGACGTGGAAAACTCCCCCGAAACGACCGCCAAGGCCATCGAAAAAAGCAAGGAACTCATGCGCAAGACCGCCTCCAATATCCGGGACGTGGTCTGGGCGATAGATGCCCGCCGGGACAAGACCGGCGACCTGCTCGACCGCATGGAGGACTTCGCTTTTGATATGTTTGGTGTGAAAAACATCAGCCACCATTTCTCCATCGAAGGTATCAACCGGGAAGCGCCCATGAACCCTTTTGTCCGGCAGAACATCTACCTGATTTTCAAGGAGGCGGTAAACAATATTGCGAAGCACAGCAATGCCACCGAGGTACATATTTCGCTGGCGCAAAAGGGCGAACAGCTTGAACTGACAGTCGCAGACAACGGCCATTCCGTGAATGGGAGCAAGGTGAAGGGCCAGGGTTTGGAAAACATGGAACTGCGGGCGAAACGGATAGGCGGGGCAGTGGCGATAGAGAACAATGGGGAAGGGTGGACGGTGCGGCTGCGGGTGTAATGCAGCTTATTCCCCAGCAGCTTTGAGAATATGTTCTTGCAACGCTTGGCTAACCCTGAAAGATGTTTCTCTCAAAATCTGGCTGAGCAAAGGCTTGACAGCATCTATATGACCTTCTTTTTTTGCCAAAAGCAACACACCAGCTAGCCCGATAATATTAATGGAAAGGGCGGAGGCGATTTTGCGGCCTTTAAGTTCATCAATAATAAGCCAATCGGCTGACGAATCAATGGCCAGTGCGATGGCCTGAGCCTCGCCTTCGTCAAGTTGGAGCAAAAGGCTTTGCAACAATGGCGAATTCGTTGGGGATTGCTTCAATATCCAATTGGCTTTCAAGTAGGGTGAAACATCAACGCCAAACGTTGTAAGTCTCAACAGTTCTTCTCCTACTTTTTCAGGGATGGTAATTGTGCCGAAAAGTGCCTGAAGCAAGGAAAGCTGCCCAACCCGGAGCAACGCACTCAAACATGAAGTGTCGCTGATAACTACCATTATTGGGCAGGTAGGGGTTTGTCCTTGAAACGGCGTATGTTCTCAAGGTCTTGGTCGAAGTCGGCTACGTCGTAATTCACAGCGATGTTTCTTTTGCCAAGTTCTTCCCAAAATTCAATGCGGGAAAGCCCCGCAACTTGCCCCGCCTTCCCTGCGGGAACTTTCAGTTCTTTGTAAAGAAAGATTGCCAACGCCATCCGAAAATCTTTTTCAGACATTCCGCTATATTCGCTCAAATCGCCAGGAAGGATAATTTGCCCCATGATAATTTGCTTGAAAGAGTACAAAACTGGTGTAAAAATAAGCTTTTTATTAACGATTAATCAACTCACATATTCCTGTAGCCTCAAATCTCATCTTCACTGCCGTAATTTGCACTTAAAATAACCACGCATGGTCAAAGTAGCATACATCGAAGACGACCCGTATATCCGGGATTTCGTCAGCGATTTCATCAAGGAGGACAAGGAACTGGAACTGGTCGGCACGGCAGGTTCCGTGGAGGATTTTCTGGAAAAAGCACCGCTCTTGCAGCGCCCAAACGTCATCCTGCAAGACATCAGCCTGCCGGGCATGACGGGGCTGGAGGCCATCCGGCATTTGAAAAATCTGTTCCCCAGCGCCGAAATCATCATGTTCACCATCCACGACGACTCGGAGCGGATTTTCAAGGCGTTTTGCGCTGGCGCAACGGGCTACCTGCTCAAAAATACCAGCCTGCCGAAAATCAAAGAAGCCATCCTGCAAGTACACCGGGGCGAGGGCGTGATGACGCCGAGCATCGCCCGCAAGGTGATGGCTTATTTCAAACCGGAAAAGAAAAACACGGAAGAACTGACGCCCCGTGAGCTGCAAATCGTGCAGTGCCTCGTGGAGGGCTTGAGCTATAAATTAATTGCCGATAAATTGATGATGTCGGTCAATACGGTCTGTTATCATGTGAAAAATATATACACCAAATTACAGGTAAATAGTAAATCGGAGGTGGTGGCTAAATCATTAAAGGGCGAGATATAGCCGCTATTATATGTTTTAATAAAAAAGGGGTGCAATTATATTGCGCCCCTTTTTTATTTGATTGAAATTCAAAGAGTTGCCTACCTATTTATGTGGTGCGGGTCACATAATCTTGTAGTTTTTATAAGGTGTTAGCAAGCGCAACTTTGCATCATTAAATCATTAAAATTTTTTCACCTTATAAATTCAATTCATTATGAAAAAGGCACTGTTTTTATCCTTGATATTTGTTCTGTTCTCTACGATGGCGGTATATGCCCAAATCACTGCCGGAGGCGATTATCTTATAATCAACAACCATAGCAATTATAAAATCGCTCCGATATCGCCAGCCAATAAATCCAACCTGCATCAAATAGCTTCCGTAGAGGGTACCTCGCAATGGCGCTTTGTGGATGCAGGTGGTGGCAATTTTCACATCAAGCAAATCAACGCAAACCTTTACATTTCAGCACCTGCCCAACAGTCCAATATTTCAGGCAGACAACTGGAACTTTCCAATACCGCCAATGCCAATGCCACCTGGAAGTTGGTAGCACAAAACGGTTCTCACCGCATCAAAAACGTTGGAAATAACTTATTCATCGCTAATAATGGCAGCAGTAACCAAGGAGCTGCCATCGTACAGACATTGTCGCCCGGCGCAGGTGCGCTGTGGAATTTCCAACAAACAAGCGGCACGACTACCAACGAGGAGCTCTCTACGCCTGGCACACCCATGACCTCTCTGAAAGAATATGGTACGCAATGGCTGACAGCAAGCAAAAATGTAGGTGGCAGCCAAAATATTTCCCAAAATGCATCCATCAATTACGGCTACGACGTAAAAATGGCATACGGTAAACCCTCCAATGGTTCTGGCGTTGACCGCAAGTTCATCGTGCTGGAAACGCATGGTACACAGGGCTTCGACCCAGGTCAGATTGCCCAATCCGGGGAGACCAACGACAAGGCCAAGTTCCGGGGCTATTACATCGAATCTATTAGAACAGAGGCAAAGGTAATATCAGGGGCGCCCACGCTGTATGCTTCGTTGCCTCCAACGGATGCGCAGACAGGTTCAACGGGCATGTCGCAAGGTTTTTCCATTACTTTGAGTGGCGGCGCTGGCGGCGAAGGGACTACTCCAACGGGGGGCGCCAGCCTCTCTATCGGCTACAGCATGGAAAAATTCTCAAGCCTGAACTGGACCGATTTTGTCATCAAGGAAAACAGCCAACCAACCCGTTCTGCCCATGAGTATAAGCTTAATATGCTGAAGACCATCGGCGGGGGGGCCAAGCCTTATTATGATTACAAAGACCTTAAAAACCCGAATAATCTCGGCATTAAACCACTTCATATCCTGCCATTAAAAGCATACAATACCTTTCCGCTCTACGAATGGATTGCCTTCGAAGCGCCCGCTAATGCCACTGGCACGGTGACGATTGAAGTCAGGACAGACTTTGTGGTGAACTACGTGAAATGGACTGGTACGCAGATCGTGCAGTATCCCGAAACCATCACTGCCACAAAGCAATTTACGGTCAACTTGAACGATGTAGGGGTTATCAATCCTTGAACCTAAATCATCCAACAGTACCGCCGAACCCAATAGATTGGGTTCGGCGGTACTTTCCAACGTGTACTCACCCTTTCATACATTTCTATCATGAAAAAATCCATCTTATATTTTCTCTTTTCCTTGGGGTCCATTTTCACCCATGCACAAGTGCAGCCGGGCACTTTTTACAATATTTTAAATTTTAAAAGCCAAATGAACGTAGGCACCAAGGGAGTGGAAGCCACCGAGTCTCCTGTTGTACTGCAAATAGGTAGTGGGAACAATGCCCAATGGGAGTTCATCCCGAAAGACGGTGGTTATTACCAAATTAAAAACAGGGTTTCCAGAAAGTACATCGCCAATTTTGGCTCGATGGAAAATTTGGCGGTTTTAAAACAGTCCGCCAATCCTGGCGAAGGTGCATTATGGGCGCTCGTGGATGCCGGTAATGGTTCTTTCAAGATTCAAAACAAGTTGAGCAATATGTTCATGGCAAAAAACGGCAACGGAAACGAATCTTCCCCGCTTGTGCAAAAAGTCAGTGTCGGCGATGGCGGGCATTGGAAGCTGAACGCTGTAAGCGGTTCGAGCAAGGGTAAAGATGATGGTAGCATCGGCGGCATACCGCCCGACGAAGGTGGCGGCGACGGCAGCGCCCCTCCGAATGATGGCGGCAGCACCCCTCCAAAAGATGGCGGAAATACACCGCCGAAAGATGGCGGCAGCACCCCGCCACAGGATGGCGGGATTGGCGGCGGAGGCCAAGAAGTGCCAAACAACCTGCCCAAACCAAACAAAGGAGGCGGGAAGCCCTGATGGCAACTAACGCCCCGCATATTCATGCAGTTACCCCGCCTGCGCAGGCGGGGTAACTTTGCACCATTAATTCACCAAAATTTCAATACTCAAAAAAAATTGAAGCAATGAAAAAGGCACTCATCCTCCTCCTACTCGCTGCTATGGCCCTGCCGGGAGCTTATGCCCAAAACAAGCGAGCGCAAAAAATGCAAGGGGCCATTGACGCACTCATGACTACCCAGTTTGTGCAGAAATATAAGGAATACAAAGAAATCGTGGAAAGCACCGCCAGTGGTTTCAAACCGATGGCAGCCAATTATGACCAAATGGAAGTGGAGCGCATCAAGTTCAATTATGAAACCAGCCGTGCTTCTTTCGACAAAATATTGCAAGGCGTAAAAAAGGACCTGCTCGACAAAACGACCCGTGAGTACATCGCTGGAAACCCCGACCGATACACGCAATTCGTGGCGAGCGAGCTGGAAATGGCGATGAACAACTACCAGGAAACGGTCGTCTTCAAAATCAACACGCTTACCGGACAGCAAACCGTGGGCTTCGGCATCCTAGAAATCAAGTTGCTGCTCGACCTCGTGTTCGACGTGGTGGGTGTCGTACAGAGCATCAACAAGGAACTCGACCGAATGAACGAGGAGTACCTCGATGAGAATTTTACCAATATTTTAAAGATAAAAAGCTGGGATGAACTGGGCATGGGCGCCGTGCCAACCAGCACTACTTCCAGTGGTTTCTGATGAAATTATAAACCGGCAACGACTGGTTTGTGAAGCGGTACTGCCCATATCGAGGGCAGTACCGCTTTTTTGTTGGCCCAATACCCTACATTTGCTCTGTTGCCGGAACTCATGACCTCCGGCAGTTTGAGAGCTACATGCGTGCAACGCTTGCCATAAAAATCGCCCTGTGCCTCCTTCATTTTTGGCTGGCGCAAACGGCCATTTGCCAGTCAAATGAAATGTCAGCCCATTTTTCCCTCGAAAATGGCCTCTCCGACCGTACGGTAAGCAGCATCTGCCAAGACAGGCAGGGCTTCCTTTGGGTGGGCACGGCCAATGGCCTCAACCGCTTCGATGGCTACAATTTCCTGACCTACACCGCCCAGCCACGCAGCCGCCACAAAATCACCAACAGCTCGGTGGAGTACCTGATGACCGACAACTTGGGCCGCCTGCTCGTTTTCTCCGGCAAAAAATCCTACGACCTGCTCGACCCCTTGACGGGCAAGTTTTCCACGCAGTTTTTCGAAGAAAAAAACGGCTACTACGGCGAGCGAATCATTGAGCGGAAGGGGACGGATGGCAGTGTTTACAGCCTATCAAAGTGGAACGGGCGCTCGCTCATCCATCGCTTCGACGAAAACCTGGGGAAATTCACAAAGCTGTTCGAGGGGCCTCAATGGTTTCCAAAGGGGGTTGCTTTCCTTGATTTCATGCAGGCTGCCGACGGCAGCTTCTGGTTTGTACACGAGGGCTTGTCCCACGAAATTGCCATTTCCCATACAGACGCCACCGGCAGAACGCTTCATGCTTTCGACAATCGAAATTTTTCCGCCACGCCCTATGTCATTGATACCGGGGTGCTCCTCGTGGAGGCGGCCAACGGCGAAATCTGGCTGTCTATCCTCTCGGATGGCGTGTTTGTGCTGGATGCCGGGACAGGTGTTTTCAGGCCCCACCCCATTTTGCCGAAAGGCGATTTTATTTTTGAAAAAGACAGCAAAAACAATATCCTGGTGTTCAAGGCGAATGCCCAAAAAGGCAATGCCTACCTATTTTTGAGCACCGGCAAATGGTTGGACTATTCAAAATTGTTTGAAAATCAGCCACTTGTCAACACCGTTTACAGCAATGATTTCGCTGCATGGATGCTCATTGGCTCCAACGACGGGCTGAGCCGCTACTGGTTCCGCAGGTCCCGTTTTGCCAATTACCTGATGGAAGATTTGCAAAAAAAGCCCCTCGGCATGAGCGTGCGGGGCATGGTGACGGACGGCCAGGGCCACTTGCTGATTGGCACCGAAAAAGACGGCGTTTTTGAATTAGACCTGCGCACCAACGCCTTGGGCAGGCCCTCCGAGCGCTCGCCGCAACTGGCTGTGCTGGACACCATTAGGTTCACCCGCACCCTGCTCCCGCAAGGGGACTCGGTCATTTGGATACCATTTCAGTATGGCTTGGTAAAATATTGGCCCGCCAAGAACCAACTGCGCCGCTATGAGATTGGCAGCCTACCCGATGGCACGGCCTTCACGGCGGACGGGCGGCTTTGGCTCGCCACCAAGGAACGGGGCCTGCTGGTGCTGAACCCCCTATCGGGCGAGGTTGCCAGCTATCAGAACAAGGATGGCCGCTCACCGACCGAGGGCCTGCACCCCAGTTATCTCATCGCCGACCAAAACGGGGTGCTTTGGATGGGCACGTATTCAGATGGTTTGGTGAAAATTGACGTGAAAAATGGCACCAGCCAGCGCTTCACCGCCAACGAGGGTGACCCTGCCCTGCTGAACAGCAATGCGATTTCGTGCATTTACGAAGACAGGGACGGGCTTTTATGGATTGGAACCGTGCAGGGCGGGCTGCATCTTTTTGACCCGGTGAAGGGGAAAGTGACGGCGATTTTTACGCAGGAAAATGGCTTGAGCCATAACAGCGTGGCGGGTATCCAACCGGAAATAATTCCTTCAGAAATGGGTGGGGGAAACCTCTGGGTCAGCACCTACGGCGGGCTGTCTTTTTTTGACAAAAAACTAAAGTCGTTCCGCAACTATTCCACCACCGATGGCCTGACCAGCAACGAGTTCAACCGCCACTCCTTTGCCCATGACCCGGCTGCCGGGCGGTATTATTTTGGTGGGATGAACGGGGTGAACGCTTTTTATGAAAAAGACCTGTTTCAAGCGGTAAAGGGCTTGTCGGTATTGGTGCCGGAGGCGAGCCTTTCCGGCGGGGGCGACAGCCTTGTCGTGCTGACAGAGGGCCTGCTGAACGGCTCGACCCTGACCCTGCCACCTGACAACCGCTTCCTGAACCTGAGCTTGGCCCTCACCGACTTCCGCAACCCCAACAAAAACCAGTTCTCTTACAAAATCGAGGGCCTCGAAGCGGACTGGAACTACCTCGGCACCAACCACGGGCTTAGGCTCAACCATTTGCCAGCGGGCACACATATCCTTCGCATTCGGGGTGCCGACAGCCAGGGAAACTGGAGTGGCGACGATTTTTACATTCAATTGATTGTCAAGGAATTTTGGTACAAACGATGGTGGGCTTGGGTGATTTATGCCCTGCTGTTGGCGGGGGCAGGCTACCTGTTTTACCGCTTCCAGTTGCGGCGCAAAATCGCCGAGCGGGAGGCCCGCCGATTGCAGGATTTGGACGAGTTCAAAAGTCGTTTTTTTACCAATATCACCCACGAATTTCGGACACCGCTGACCGTGATTTTGGGAATTGCAGAACGGTGGTCGGTGGAAGGTGAACGGTGGTCGGCAAGCGAATCCAAGAATAAAATGAGCTTGATAAGGCGAAATGGCGAAAGCCTGCTACGCCTCATCAACCAAATTCTCGATTTGGCAAAATTGGAATCCAACACCCTGAAAATCAATTATATACAGGGCGACGTACTGCCCTACCTCCGCTATATCGCCGAGAGCCTGCACTCCTTCGCCAACGCCCAGAACGTGATGGTACGGGTGGAAAGCAGCGAAGCGCAAATCGTGATGGACTACGACCCAGAGCGGCTGCTGCAAATTGTACACAACTTGCTGTCGAATGCCATCAAGTTTACGCCATCGGGCGGGCGGGTGGATTTACGATTGGCGATTGACGATTTGCGATTGGGGGCGCAGTCACCCCCAGTCGTCAATCGTCAATCGTCAATCGTAATTCAAGTCATTGACACGGGCGTCGGTATCCCTCCGGATGATTTGCCCCATATCTTCGACCGTTTTTACCAAGCCAATAACCTGCAAAAAGCCAAAGCGGGCGGCACAGGCATCGGGCTGGCATTGACCAAGGAATTGGTGAATGCAATGGGCGGCGAGATTTCCGTGGAAAGCAATACTTCCCCATCCGTGGAAAGCACGGTAGGCACGACGTTCACGGTGCGGCTGCCTATTTCCAATAAGGCGATGGCGGCTGACAACGTGATTTTGAACCATCCCAGAACGCAGGAATTGCCACATCAGACAGCTTTTGAAAAGCGGTTACCTGTAAACCCCAATGGTGAACAGCCCACCATTTTAATCATCGAGGACAACCCCGACGTGGTGGAATACCTCGCCGCTTGCTTGCAAGGGTCGGGCGACCGTGAAGGGTCGGGCGACCGTGAAGGTCGCCCCTACCAATTGGACTTCGCTTACAATGGCCGGGCGGGTATTGAAAAGGCGCTGGAAACCGTGCCAGACCTCATCGTCAGCGATGTGATGATGCCCGAAAAGGACGGCTTCGAGGTCTGCGATTTTTTGAAAAACGACGAACGGACGAGCCATATCCCCATTATTTTGCTGACCGCAAAAGCCGACGTGGAGAGCCGCATCGCAGGGTTGAAACGAGGTGCTGATGCCTATTTGGCGAAGCCTTTCCACCGGGAAGAGCTGCTGGTAACACTGCAAAACCTGCTGGAATTGCGCCGCAAGCTACAAGCACGGTACGCTTCGATTTCGGGTTTGGTGCCGCTGGTTGCGGAAGCCCCCCAATCCGAAATCCGTAATCCGCAATCCGCAATCGAAGCTGTTTTCCTTGAAAAAATCCGGGCCATTGTGGAGAAAAACCTATCCGATGCCGACTTTGAGATGCCGCAATTGGAGCGGGCACTGGCGATGAGCCGCAGCCAAATTTTCCGGAAGGTGAAGGCACTGACGGGCAAATCGCCTACTCTCTTCATCCGCTCTATCCGCTTGGCGAAAGCGAAATCCTTGCTCACCCATTCCGACCTGAACGTATCGGAAGTGGCCTACGAAACGGGTTTCAGTTCGCCAGTCTATTTTTCGAATGCGTATCTGGAGGAGTTCGGGATGCGGCCCTCGGAGGAGCGGGGAGGGAAGTAGTTTAGGTCGGTTCGTCCAATTCCCTTTCAAGTTCTTCGGTGGTAGGCAGCATTCCTTTAAACTGTTCGGGCAGTTGCTGGGTGAGAATATATTCAGCTACGCCCAAGGGTTTTTGAATATCCCGCAAGGCGTACTCAACGATGGTCCGTTTGCCGGACTCCCTGCACAAAATAAGGCCAATTGTGGGTTGGTCAGGCTCCATTTTTATCAGGTCATCAATAGCAGAGCAATAGAAATTGAGCTTTCCGGCATATTCAGGAATAAATCGGCCACCCTTTAGTTCCACTACGACATAGCAGTGCAGCCGGGTATGATAAAACAACAGGTCAATCCTGTAATCTTCGCCCTCGATTAACAATTTGTACTGCCTGCCCACCAAAGCAAAACCCTGCCCCAGTTCCAGCAAAATTTTTTCCACATGCTCCATCATGGCTGCTTCCACATCCCGCTCCAATGCTTCTTCTCCCAAGTTCAAAAAGTCAAAATTGTAGGGGTTTTTCAAAGTCTCATGCGCTAAATCGCTTTGAGGCTGAGGAAGCGTCCATTCGAAATTCGTGATAGCTTTTCCTTGCCGCTCATACAGATTTTGATTCATTTGTAACAGCAGGGCCTGGCGGCTCCAGTTGTTTTTCAGTGTTTTTTTGAGGTAAAACACAGCTTCGGAAGTATCGGCGCACTTATCCAAAATATGGCGATGATGCCCCCAAGGAATGGCGAAGAACAGCGCAGTAAGCTCATTGTCAATTAGTTGCGCTTTTGATGGTAATTGTGCCACAAGTTGTGGCACAAATGGAGAAGAAGCCAATTCATGGCAGTAAAACAAATACCACTTACGAATATAAAACAAGTTTCGGACGGAAAAACCTGTCAAATGAGGAAAGGCCAATTTCAGGTCTTTCGCAAAACGGGGTATCAATCCATATCCCCAAGCAGTTTTTTCTTGCCGGGCGGCAATGTCCTGCCCAAGTTCCCAATACAAACTCAAAAGTTCGGCATTGACCCTTAACGCTGCTTTTATCTAGGCGGATTGAATACGGCTTTTCCAATCAACAAGCCATTCCTGATAGGCCGTTGAGTCAAGGTTTGTCGGTGTGTTTTCCATAGTTTTTTCAAGCATTAAAGATTTTAGCCCGCAAGATAATATTTTGGCAACAAGTGGACTATGCAACGCATAACCAATTAACAATCAATAATTTATGATTATTTTTTCTCCTTACCCTGCAACATAACCTTAAACATTTCCCCCACCCTCGCAACCACAGGTTAAGCCCTTGACCGCTGGCATAAAGCCCTCCGCCCCACCCCACCCTCACCTTTGCCGCATCGCTTTTTAGCCGAAAAATTCCTCGGAAAACGGCGGCACTATCCACTCATCCTTAAATTTTTTCGAAATGAAAAAGCACTTGTTTTTCCCTCTCTTTTGCTTCGCAATCGCTTTGGGTAAAATGGTTGGGCAAACAACCGTCAATTCCAGTCCTATCCTCTTCAACCCTCAAAACGACGTCATCACGGGCACCTTTACCTACGGCGACCCGAACCTCACGGTCACGGATGGTATTTTTCTTTTGCAGGGTGAGCCGACAAGCGGTTCGGGCAGCTCAAACCCCGCTTCCACTGCTGCACCGGCACCGCTGCTGGCGCAATGGAAGTATTCCGCTGGCGGCAATTCAAGTTGGGCCAACCTCGCCCAAGACTACGCAACCCCGGCCCAGCTTCGTTTCGGCGACTTCAACGGCAATGGCACCACCGACGTGTTCCGCACGAAAGATGGCCAGTGGTACTTTTCCGAAGGTGGCAAATCCAATTGGGTGAAACTCGCCCACGACGCAACGCTTGGCATCTCCGACCTGGCCTTCGGCGACTTCAACGGCGATAAAAAAATGGACGTCTTTGCCACCGTCAACGGCCAATGGAAATACTCCAGCGGCGGTACGGGCGCTTGGCAGAACCTCGCCAAGGACGATGCCCTGCTCACCGAACTCCGCTTCGGCGACTTCAATGGCGACGGCAAAACGGACGTGTTCAAGGTGTACGGCGGCAAGTGGTTCATCTCCTACGGCGGCTCGGCCTCCTACGTGCAGTCAGCCACCGACGACGCTTCCGGCTACCAGTTGCGCTTCGGCGACTTCAACGGCGATAAGAAAACGGACGTGTTCAAAACTGCGAACGGCCAATGGTACTACTCCGCTGGCGGCACTTCCAATTGGGCACCGCTGGCTACCGACAACACCCCCATCACCGACCTGCGTTTCGGCGACTTCAACGGCGACGGCAAGACCGATGTGTTTAAATCGGATGGCAATTACTGGTACTACTCGGCCGGTGGCGCAGGCAATTGGGTACAGTTGGCCAACGACAATACGCCTGTCCGCTACTTGTTCATGGGTGATTTCAACGGCGATGGAAAGACGGATGTTTTTTCTACCAACCACCCGAAACTGCCCAAGCCCACTTTCACCAATGCCAGCGCAGTGGGCACTGCGATGGGCATTGGCGGCGGTGGTTACTCTACTTACACAGGCACCCCTGCACTTTGGAACAAACTCAACGACCTCGCCGCCCAAGCGGCTGAAATCTATTTCAGTGAAACGCTCGACCTGACGCCCGCCCAAGCTTTGCAGTACATCAGCGGCAACCAGCAGACCCGTGACGGCATCAGCGGCATCCTGTTCCTGCTCGTCTGCGATAATATCAAAAAGAACGGCACCGACGCAGGCAGTGCAGAACTGAAGCAATGGGCCACCGAAGTCTATCGCCCCATGAAAGTGGCCGTGGCCAAAGGGATTTTGGAAGAATTTTATGTCTGGAAAGCCGACCCCTGCAGCTACGAGGGCCTGTCGCAGAATGCCTGCCGGGGCAAGTATGGTGCCACCGTCAGTGCATCGGGCGCAAAGCCGCCGTATGATTTGATACAAAAAGCGGGCATCGAAAACTCCATTCACGGGCAGGAATCGGGCATTGCATCCGCCACAATAACCGGAGCGGCGGCCATCGGAGGTGCGGCTTCTTTCGCTTCCCTGATTTCCGTCATGACGTTCAAGGCATCGCTGTTTGCCACTATCGTTGGTTCTTCCACGGCCATCACCGGAACGGCAGCAGGTGCGGCAGGCATATTCGGTGGCCCGTTCGCAGTAGCGGCGGCTTCGGCAGCCATCGGTATTTCAGAGCTGATGTCGTTGCTGGAAACGGAGTCGTTCGAGCCTACCCTCAAGGCCCGCCTCGGCGATGCCATGACTGGTTCCATCAATATGCTCAACGTGGTCAGCCTCGACGACCAGACCCAGCTTTTCTTCCTTGGCTTCATGAAATCTTCGAGAAATGGTTTTTGCCCAAAGGGTTGCGGCATCGTGTTTCCAGCAAGCAATTCCCCAGCTACAACCTATGCCGACGGCGAAGGCGAAATCACGTTTTTCAACCAGGGCGGCTACGTAGCCCGCTACAAAATCACCATCAACGGCGTCTCTCAGGTGACTGGCGACATGGCGGTGGGCCAGTCCAAAAGCTACCGCATCCCGGCAGGCAGTACCAGCATACAGGTCAGTGGCGAGTTCAACAACCTCGGCGTCTGGAAACCAATTTTCAATGAAAGCTATGGTGTGCCGACCTTCCAGTGCTACCGCACTTATGGCACGATTGGCAATGCCCAGTTCGACCACGGCTGGCCTTACGCAGGTGACGTCATCGGAAAAAGCAACCAAGTGCGGGTGTTCAATCAGGGCGGTTACTACGCCAAATTCCAGATTGACTACACGCTGAACGGCTTGCCTTACAAACTCGAAAGCGGGACCACCACCGTCGGCTGGGCCAAGACCTACGACCTGCCCGCCGATGCCCTGAACGTGCGGGTACGTGGCTGGTGCGATACGCTCATCCAATGGAACCTCGTATTCGACACAACCACGCCCGCCGTGCAAAGCGCCTGCTACAAGCTCTACGGGACGTTCAACAACCCACAGTCGAACAACAACTGCTCCTTTTAAAATTGTCATTGGTCATTGAGGTCATTAGTCATTGAGTATCAATAAATTGGAACAATGACTAATGACCCTAATGACCAATGACTTCAAATGACCAAAGACATGATAAGCATCGGCATTATCGAAAACAACAACATCCTGCGCCAAAACCTCGTGCAGTTCTTCAACCAGCAGCAGGGCATGAGCTGCACGCACGACGCAGCGCACACGGGCGATTTTTTTCAAAAAACAAATGACAGCACCCGCCTCCACGTGGTGCTCCACGAGTTCGATGGTCGCAGCCAATCGGCGGCCAAAGACATCCATTTTTTGAAAAAAACCTACCCGAAAACGGAGGTCATCAGCTTCTCCCAAGAAGATGACACGGACGCCGTTTTGAAGGCTTTCTATGCTGGCGCAACGGGCTATTTGACCAAAAACACCTCCTTGGCCAAGATAAAAGAAGCGGTAATGGAAACCTATGCTGGCCGTTCCTTCCTCTCGCCCACGGTCGCCCGGCGGCTGGTAGAGCATTTTTCACCGAAAAGAAAGCCGCCCGTAGGGGCGACCCTTGCGGTCGCCCTAACCCCAAAAGAAAATCAATTGGTGCAGTGCCTCACCGACGGCCTCAGTTACAAACTGGCCGCCAACCAGTTGAGTGTCAGCATAAATACGGTGCTGTTTCATGTCAGGAATTTGTACAAAAAACTGGGCGTGAACTCCAAATCGGAGGTAGTGGCCATGCGTTTGAGGGGGGAGTGTTGATTGGGGGTTTAAGCAGCTGACATTTGTAAGAGCGGCGTTTCTCGGGCAAGGGGAAGCGCCGCTTTTTTGTGGGTAAAATACTATTTTCGCCTGTACTTTATTTTATAAATAGGCTATGAGTTTATCAGCAGCTAAGCTTTTTACCCGCCATTTTTCCATTTTCCTCCTCGCAGCGCTGCTGTTTCAAACTGCTCATACCCAATCAGACTATCGCATCGAAAAGTACAATGCCCTCAATGGTTTAGCCAAAGACCACTGGGTCCGAGACATTAATTCAGACCAGGAAGGCATGATTTGGCTAGTGCTCAACCAAGGAGGGCTTGCCCGCTTTGATGGGGAGGTATTTACGCTGTATCCAATACCATCCGAACTGAGGGGCGATGGTGAAATCCAGTTGCAAAAACTGGAAATAGACAGGAACGGGAAGTTTTGGGTGCTCGCTTATCAGCAGGTTTATTATTTCGACCCTGCCACAGGTATGTACACGCTGCCGTCCGAGGTAGAAGGCATTCCCAATAGTCTGGTGTATGATGTTTTATACACGCTTGATGGCGAAATTGTATTGAATGTAAAAAACAAGCTGTACCAAGTTTTATCGGAGGCGCAGGGGAAAGCAAAGTTCATCGGCGATATTGAAGGTTATACGCCACTATTTGAGGTCAAAAAAGCGGAACAAGGTGGCCTTTGGGTAGCAACTTCCACTGGTTTTTTGCATTATCCCCCCGGAAAACCTGTTCCCGAAAAGTTTGGGTATCAGCACACAGCCGGCAATCCGTTGCCACCATTTCCGCTCACCAATGTAAAATCATTGGACGCCTTGCCTGCGCCAAATGGCCTATGGTTCTACGACGGCAGCGCCCTGTACAAGTTGAACCCACAAGGTAGGGAACTGGAGCGCTACAAAATGAAGGAATTCGACTACCTGTACGCCGTCCACGAAACGGGCGATATCAAATGGTTCGGCACATTCGACGGTCTCATCAAGGTTTCCCACCGCAGCAAGCGCTTTCATACCTGGCTTGAAGAGCCTTTCGACTTGGCCGACGGCGCCGTGACCGGCAATAGTTGCTACGGGCTGGCGGAAAGTGCATCGGGTTCCATTTTTACCACTTCCGAGATAAGTGTGTATGAAATCTATCCGAGCGAACCCGGCAAAACCCGCCACATCACCTCCACCGTACATACGCGCCGTTATGGCAAAATGACCGACCAGCAGGGGCGTATCTGGTTTTCCTTAAATGGCAGTTTAGCGGATGTTTTCACGCCTGAAACCGGTCAGTTACAAAGAGTGGCACTCGACACTTCGCTCAATTTCAGCAACAGTTTTTTACAAACGAAAGATGGGAAAATATGGGTGGGCTGCGTGAAGGGCATAGGGATGATTGACCCAAACACTTTGCAGGCCAGCAAATTTCCATTGCCGGAAAAAGACTTCGTGTGGCACCTGTACCAGTCAGCAGATGGCGTCATTTGGGCAGCCACAAAAAACGGATTGTTGAAAATTCTGCCACAAAAAGGGGAGAATGTCACCCGTTTCAACGCTGCCAATACCCCCGGCATGACTGCCACTGAAATCCTGTCCATCCACGAAGCGGAAGGGTTTTTATGGTTGGGCAGCACTGCTGGGCTGGTTCGTTTCGACCCCAAAACGGGCGGGGCAGCCACCTTTACCACCGCTCGTGATGGGTTGCCGAACGATGTGGTGTATGCTGCCATTCCCGCCGAAGGGTTTCTTTGGTTGCCCACAAATAAAGGGCTGGCGAGGGTTTCGCTGAAATCTGCCATGCAAACCAAGGCCGAACTGCTCGATCTCTACACCTTCGGCACGGATGACGGATTGCCCCACCATGAGTTCAACACATTGACTTTTTTGAAAGCAAAAAATGGCAAAATCTGGGTCGGCGGACTCAACGGCATCGCCAGTTTTGACCCGAAGGAACTGTTGCCGCAACCTTCGGAAAACAAGGCCGTCGTCATTGCCGAATTCACTAAATATGACCAACGGGCGGATAGCCTACTCAACTTTTCGGTTTTTAAAAACAAGCCCGACGAACCATTTATCCTGCGCCCACAAGAACAGTTTTTCACTGCCCGGTTCGCCCTGCTCGACTATCGTAACCCCAAAGCCAACCAGTATAGCTACAAGCTCGAAGGCTTCGACCCCGACTGGATTTTTGCGGGCAACCAGAGCACCCTGCGCTACGCCAACCTTCCCCCCGGAACCTACAACTTGCGCATCCGTGCCGCCAATCCGAATGGCGCATGGAGCAAACAGGAGGCTACGGCAACCATCATCGTGCAACAGGTTTGGTACAAAACGGGCTGGGCTTGGGCAGCTTACCTGCTGTTTGCTGCTGGCCTGGGCTATCTCGGTTGGAAGCTGCGGCTGCGGCAGTTGCGACTCGCTCACCGGCTGGAAATGGAGCAGACCCGTTCGAGGGATTTGCAGGAATTGGAAGAATTCAAAAGCCGTTTTTTCACCAATATTACCCACGAGTTCCGCACACCGCTCACGGTGATTTTGGGAATGGCAGAGAAGCTGGAAAGTGACGGGGTGACTTTGAGTCACCCCGTCACTCATGCCGTTTCTTTGATAAAAAGGAATGGGCAAAACCTCCTGCGCCTTATCAATCAAATCCTCGACCTCGCCAAACTGGAAGGCAACTCACTGAAAATCAATTATATGCAAGGTGACGTGCTGCCCTATTTGCGCTACATCGCCGAGAGTCTGCACTCGCTGGCAAATGCGCAAAACGTGATGCTTCGAGTGGAAAGCCCTGAAGCGGAAATCGTGATGGATTACGACCCGGAGCGGCTGCTGCAAATTGTGCATAACCTGCTGTCGAATGCCATCAAGTTTACGCCCAGCGGCGGGAAGGTGTTGCTGCGGGCAGATTTGCAAAATCTTAAAGATTTCGCAAGTCTTGTTCTAACCGTCAGCGATACGGGAGCTGGCATCCCATTGGAGGATCTGCCCAAAATTTTCGACCGCTTCTACCAGGCTGAAAATCAAGAACATGCGAAGGCTGGCGGCACTGGCATCGGCCTCAGTTTGACGAAGGAACTGGTGAAGGCGATGGGTGGGGAAATCAGTGTGGAAAGTGAAGTGGGCACGGGTACAACTTTTTCGGTGCGGCTGCCAGTAACGAATGCTGCGCCAGTAGCCGGAACCGACCTTTCCGAAAGTTTAAATCTTTCGGAAAGGTTAGCGCCCCCCACTGGAACCGACCAACTTTCAGAAAGGTTGGCCAACTATTCAGCCATTGAGCCATCCAACCATTTATTGCTCATCGAAGACAACCCCGATGTGGTGGAATACCTCGCCGCCTGCCTCGGCGAAAACTACCAGCTCGACTACGCCACAATGGCCGTGCGGGCATAGAGAAGGCGCTGGAAACCGTGCCAGACCTCATCATTTCTGACGTGATGATGCCCGAAAAAGACGGCTTCGAGGTCTGCGATTTTTTGAAAAACGACGAGCGCACCAGCCATATCCCCATCGTGTTGCTCACCGCAAAAGCCGACGTGGAAAGCCGCATCGCCGGACTGAAAAGGGGTGCCGATGCCTATCTGGCGAAGCCATTCCATCAGGAAGAACTGTTGGTGACCTTGGCAAATTTGCTGGAATTGCGGAGGAAATTGCAGACCCGGTATTCAAAATTGGAAATTGGGGATTCGAAAATCCCCGTGAATGTTTCATCCATTTCCCAAGTTTCGTCAACTGACCTCGAAAATGCATTTCTCCAAAAAATCCGCTATGCAGTGGAAGCCCGCCTTAGCGACGCCAACATGAGCGTCGAAGAAATTGGACGGGCAGTGGGCATGGGCAAATCAAACCTTTATGCAAAGCTCTCTGCCCTCACCGGGCTTTCCTTCAATATTTATGTACGAAAACTGCGGCTGATAAAAGCCAAGGAACTGCTTTCCGCTTCTCAAATGAACGTCTCCGAAGTAGCCTACGAGGTAGGCTTCAACGACCCAAAATACTTCAGCCGGGTGTTTTCGGAAGAATTTGGCGTTCCTCCGAGTGAATGGCAAAAGTCTTCGCCATTTCACTAATCAATTCATTTTCAAACACTTGTATTATTTTCTGAAAATAGTCCACCTCGGCTGGAAACTATTCTACCACATTTGGAAGCCACTCCACCTCGGTTGGAAACTGGTGGGAAAGCCCTCGCCCGCCCTGCCCCCACCTTTGTCCCTGTCAACACGGGCCAACGATTTCAGGTGGCTCGTTCAAAGGCACTTATCAATAAAAACTTTTACATCATGGCACGGACAAAACTCCCCCTCCTCATCACTTTCTTCCTCTTGCTTTGCTTCGAAAAAATCACCGCTCAAACCGCCCCGGAGTATTTTTTCCTGGTGGACGCAAAGCATGGCAAGGCATTGATCGCAGGCGATAATTATGACAACAATGTCTATCACCAGCCGCACAACAACAGGCTGAATGCCCAATGGCGCATGGAAGCAGCGTGCGATGGATATTTTTACATCTACGACCGCAAACACAACAAAGCCTTGGTAGCGGGTGACAATTACGATGGCAAGGTTTATCACCAAGTGCCCAACGGCAGACTGAATGCCCAATGGAAACTCGTTGCTGCCGCAAATGGCAACTATTATTTAGAAGATAGAAAGCATCAAAAGGCATTGGTTGGCGGCGATAATTTCGACGGGAAAGTGTATCGCCAAGCCGCAAACAGTAGGCTGAACGCCCAATGGAAAAAGATACCTATTGCGATGTCTATTTCCAGTTCGGTGCAGTTTCCCCGCACCAATGAGTATTACGATTTGATGAGCAATGCGCTCAAGATACCTTCCAATTTTTCTGGCAATCAGGAAGCCATTCTAACCCCTACCGGTGAAATGGTACTGACTTCCTCCACCAATTTCCTGCGCTCCACCATCGGCCAGCTTGGATTGGATGCCGCAGAGGTTATCCTTTTCAACGTGCCCAACCTGACGCCCCAGCAGGCGATTGACCGCATCAACACCCAGGACTCTACCCGCCTCAAGGTGCTGGGCGTGATAGGCACTTTGTTGCAGGACAAATTGGTCAAAAACCAAACGAGCACTGAAGTAAGGGCATGGGCGACGCAGATTTTCCGCTCCATGAAAATCAAGGCGGCGAAAGGTTCTTTGGATGAATATAAAAAATGGAAGGCTGACCCTTGTGCTTACACGGGCGAGGGCTACACGAAACCGCAGGGCTGCTATGCCCAAAACCCCACCATCACGATGTTTCAAATGGTCACCCCGCCATCTGATCTGATTGGAAAGAAAGGGATGCAGTCAGCAACCTCAAGTTCGAACGATATTGTCCAGTCGGTCACCACCGCACTCGCCGGCGTCAGTTTTGCGGCAGCAGCCCCTGTAATAGGTACCGGATTGGGAATTACATTTGTTTCCGTAGCCGGCACGACCGCTTCTGTCACCGCCTCAGCGTTGACATGCTTGTATTCTGCTTTTGGCGGAACGGTAGTTTCGGCGCAAACGGGTGCCATTACGTCCGCCTCCATCGGCGCCACAAGTTGGGGAGGTGTGGTAGCAGCGCCATTGGCGACTGCCGTGTTTGCCATCACGATTGGCGTCACACAGGGCCTGGAAGTTTATGAAGCTTCCTTGGTAGAACCTAACCTGAAAAAACAACTGGGCGCTGCCATGCTGGAACCCATCAACATCGCCAACGTACTTTCGGATGAAAACGGTGCCAGCCTGTTTTTCGTCGGGTTCATCCATGCTGCAACCAAGAATGCCTGGAACCCACCCACCGTCGGCATGGACGGCGAGGTGACTTTCCGTTGCGAAGCAGGATTTGTGTCAAAATTCACGCTAACCTACACCTTGAACGGGCAGAACCTTACCAAAAACACGGCGAACCTTTCACTCAACCAAGAGGAATCCATCGTCATCCCGAAAGCGGCCACGAATATCGTGGCCAAGGGCTACATGATTTCTGCCGGGGAGCACCTCGTTTTCACGCAAAACATCGCCAAACCCACCTATACCTGCTTCAAGACCTACAACACGATCATGAACCCTTCCTGGGCGAATGCTTGGCCACTGAAGCCAGCCAACACCGTGAAAATATTCCATCAAGGCGGCTTCGTGGCCAAGTACCAGCTTGACTACAAACTCAACGGGCAGCCGCAAAAAGTAGAAACCGGGGAAAAAACGGCTGGCTGGAACGAAACTTATCCCATCCCGGAAAATGCTACCGAAGTGAAGGTGCAGGGCTGGGGCGCAACGGGCCTCGCCTGGGAGCCTTGGCGGCAGACTTTTACCGTCAACTATCCTGAACCGCCCAACGTGTGCATCAAAACCTACGGCACCACGCTCAACCAACAATGGGCAACGGATTGTAATTGAAAACTTGAAATTGGAAATTGTGGAAATTGGAAATTATTCCAGCATTTCCAATTTCCACAATTTCCAATTTCCAACCATCATGATTTCCATCGGCATTATCGAAAACAACAACATCCTGCGCCAAAACCTCGTGCTGTTCTTCAACCAGCAGCAGGGCATGAGCTGCACCCTCGAAGCTGCGCACACGGGCGATTTTTTTCAAAAAACAAGCGGCAACACCCGCCTCCACGTGGTGTTGCACGAGTTCGATGGCCGCAGCAAGTCGGCGGCCAAGGAGATCAGTTTTTTGAAAAAAACCTACCCGAAAACGGAGGTCATTATTTTTTCCAAAAACGATGACTCGGACAGCGTGATGAAGGCATTTTACGCTGGCGCAACGGGGTACCTAACCAAGAACTCCTCACTTCAAAAGATTAAAGAAGCGGTGATGGAGACCTACGCTGGCCGCTCCTTCCTCTCACCCACGGTGGCCCGGCGGCTGGTCGAGCATTTTTCACCGAAAAGAAAACCGCCCGTAGGGGCGACCCTTGCGGTCGCCATCACCCCCAAAGAAAACCAGCTCGTGCAGTGCCTCGCCGACGGCCTGAGCTACAAACTGGCCGCTGACCAATTAGGCGTCAGCGTGAACACCATCCTGTTTCACGTCAGGAATTTGTACAAAAAACTGGGCGTGAACTCCAAATCGGAGGTGGTGGCCATGCGGCTGCGGGGGGAATGTTGATTTACCCTGACTGCCGACAGGCAGGGATTGAGCGATTTACGACTTGAGCGGCATTTCTTTACAACAGGAAAATGCCGCTTTTTTTTTGGCAAAACGCTAAGTTTGCCCGCTGAATCTCCCTAAGAAAGCAACCGGGCACTGCTGCTATGTTTGAAAACGACCAAATGAGAAAAATACTGCGCTATTGGCTACTGCTTTTGCTGGCAGTGGCTGGTCGTTTATTGCCTGCCCAAAATTCAATTTCCGAATCCCTCACCATTGCCGATGGCCTTTCGCAAGGCATGATATATGACATCGAGCAGTCGGACGACGGCTTCCTCTGGTTTGCCACAAAGGACGGCCTGAACCGCTATGATGGCTATCGTTTCGAGGTGTTCACCAACGACCCGTTCAACCCGTTTTCCATTGCTGGCAACGACGTACAATCCATCTTCGAAGACAGCCGGGGCAACCTCTGGTTGTCCATTTTCGGCAAGGGGCTTGATGTGTTGGAAAAAAACTCCGGCAGGTTTTTCCACCTTCCGTTTGACGTTCCTCCCAGTGTGACGGAAACAAGCGATAGCACAATTTGGGTGGGCACCTCCAAAGGAATCCTCCGCCTCCACTGGCGCCACACCAATTTTGATGTGGCCTTTTCAGACCTTTCGACCGCAGACCTCACAGCTAACCTAACGATGGAAGAAACGCCCATAAGACTATCTTCTCCTTACTTACCCCTCAATTTGATGTTTGAACCGGACGGGTCGCTGCTGATTTCCGATTTTGAAGATGGCCTTTACAGGTACGTCCCTTCCACTGAAGCGCTGACTTTGTTGGATACTACCCTCTTAGCGCCACAATGCCAAATTGCCAACGGGGTTTTGGCTACTGGCCCCGACGGGGTTTATTTGATTGAAAAAGGCAGCCTGCCCCGTCGGCTCAAGCTGGACCTGATGCCCGCCCCGTTCAGTACTAGCAGGGTATTTTCCGATTGGCAAGGCAATTTCATTATTGCGACTACCTCCCTGCTAAATGGCTCTTGTTTTTTCAAAGTCCCGGAAACCGAGTTGCTCCAAAATGGTGAACCAAAAGGCATTGAAAAGATATTTTGTTTCGAATTGTTTACCCCCTGGTCGGAAGTGGACCGCTCCGGCAACCTTTGGGTGGGCACCAGCGGCTACGGCCTGCGAAAAATCAACCTCGGTAGCCTGCCATTCCAACACTTGCTCCCAGGCCATAGTATCCGTCAAATTGTACCTACCGACAAGGGAGTTTCTTTACCGGGCAACTTGGCTCTGGATTTGATGCTCTCAGGAACGGGCGATTTGGTAAAAACTACGGTGAAATTCCAGCCTATCACAGCCCTTAAATGGATAAAACAAACTGAAGATGGCACTATTTATCTTATCGGCACCGTCCAAGAGCAAGATGTACTTGGCATCCAAAAAAGCGCTGAAATGCGCTTGTTGGAATTGCCGAAGACCGTGGGGGAAGTTGGCTATCTGTTTGTAGATTCAAAGGGGCTGGTTTGGATAGGTGCCTTGGAAAGCCGCCTGATGTGCTACCTGCCGGAAAAAGACCGTATCGTCATCTTCGACTTTTCCCCAAAAATCGGCAAGGTCTCAGAAGTTTTTGCGCTGTATGAAGACGCCCAAGGCAACCTTTGGGTCGGCACTGACAAAGGGGTGCTGAAATTGGATATTGGGAAGTTGGACATTGGGGCAATGAAGCAGAATGCGGCGGGCGAGATAATTTCCCCATTTCAATTGTCCCAATATCAGACTATTCCTACCGACCCAAAAAGCCTTCGGCACAATTTCGTCACCGCTTTTTGTGCCGACCCGCACGAACCCGACCGCTACCTCTGGCTCAGCACCAAAGGCGGCGGGCTAAACATGCTGGAACTTGCGACCGGTAAATTCACGCATTTCACCAGTCAAAACAGCGGCTTGCCCAATGATGTCGTTTATGGCATCCTTCCAGAAAACACCCCCCTTGAAGGAGGGCAGAAGGTTGGCAATATCTGGGGCAGCACGAACCGGGGGCTTTTCCGCTTGACAATTGGCCGTGCCAACAGCCAACAGCCAGAAGCCAATCGCAGCTACCGCTTCCGCAACTTCCGGGAGTTCGACGGCCTACAGTCAGATGAGTTCAACACCCGTTCCTTTGCGAAAGGAAAAGACAGGCGGCTGTATTTCGGAGGCGTCAACGGCTTGACGGTGTTCGACCCGGCTGCCATCATTGACCGAAAAACCGATGCCACCGTGCTACTTACAGGGTTGAAAATCAACAACTTGACAATTGATTATTTTACCCCCCTTCAGGGAAGTAAGGGGGTGAGCAGCCCGCTCGACCGACCCATTCACAGGGCAAAGTCGCTCCGTCTCAAGCACACCGAGAATACTGTCACCCTTGATTTCGCCCTCACAGACTTCGTCAACCCAAAGGAAAACCGCTACCGCTACCGCCTGTCAGGAATTGACGGCGACTGGGTGGAGGCGGGCGTCAACCACACTGCCACCTACACCGACCTTCGCCCCGGTAGCTACAGCTTCGAGGTGCAGGGCAATATCACCGGCGGCGAGTGGTGCACTTCTACCATCTTGACAATTAAGGTCTTGCCGCCCTATTGGGCAACGTGGTGGGCTTACGTTTTGTACGTATTGGCGCTCGGCGCAGCATCTTATTTGTTTTATAAAAATCGCCTGCGGCAAAAAATGGAGCATCAGGAGAGCCTGCGCCTGCGGGAATTGGACGAGTTCAAGAGCCGCTTTTTCACCAATATCACCCACGAGTTCCGCACGCCGTTGACTGTCATTTTGGGAAATTTGGAAATTGAGAAACTGGAAATTGAGAAATTGGGCAAACCGGAAACTCCGAAAATTTCCCAATTTCTCAATTTCCTAATTTCCAAAAACGCCCTGACCCACCGCAACGCCGAGAGCCTCCTGAGGCTCATCAACCAAATCCTCGATTTGGCGAAATTAGAGTCCAACTCTTTGAAAATCAACTATATACAAGCTGACGTATTGCCTTACCTGCGCTACATCGCCGAGAGCCTGCACTCTTTCGCCAACGCCCAAAACGTGATGCTCCGGGTGGAAAGCACTGAGGCGCAAATTATTATGGATTACGACCCGGAGCAGCTGTTGCAAATCGTCCACAACCTGCTGTCCAATGCCATCAAATTCACGCCCAGCGGTGGCAAGGTGACCCTGCGGGCAGATTTCCGAAATCTCAAAGATTTCGGAAATCTTTTACTCTCAGTCAGCGATACAGGAGTTGGCATCCCCGCCGCCGATTTGCCGAAGATTTTCGACCGTTTTTACCAGGCCAATACGCCCCCTATAGGGGGTCGGGGGGCAGCAAAGGCGGGCGGCACGGGCATCGGATTGAGTTTGACGAAAGAATTGGTGAGGGCAATGGGCGGCGATATTTCAGTGGAAAGTGAACTGAACAAGGGGACAACCTGCACGGTGCGGTTGCCCATTACAAATAGAAGTGAGAGGCGAGAGGTGAGAAGTGAGGGGAGCCAAACGGGAAATATGATGAATGATTTTACAGCGCCGTCCTCACCTCTCACTTCTCACCCCTCACTTCTAATCATCGAAGACAACTCCGACGTAGTGGAGTACATCGCTGCCTGTCTGGGCGAAAAATACCAATTGGACTTTGCCTACAACGGCCGGGCAGGTATCGAAAAAGCACTGGAAACCGTGCCAGACCTCATCATTTCCGACGTGATGATGCCGGAAAAAGACGGCTTTGAAGTTTGTGATATTTTGAAAAACGACGAGCGCACCAGCCATGTCCCGATTGTTTTGTTGACAGCAAAAGCCGATATGGAAAGCCGCATCGCTGGCCTGAAAAGAGGGGCGGATGCTTATTTGGCGAAGCCTTTCCACCAAGAAGAATTGCTGGTGACACTGCAAAACCTACTCGAACTGCGCCGAAAATTGCAGGCAAAATACGCCGAAATTCAACTTGCTGCTGTCCCCCTCGTCCCCATACCTGATATTGACCTTGAGGATATTTTTCTGAAAAAGCTCCGCCTCTGCATCGAAGAAAACTTGGGCGACACCGCCTTCGATAGTGGCCGTTTGGCGAAGGCCATGAAACTGAGCGATGTACAGTTGTATCGCAAAATCAAAGCGCTCACGGACAAGTCCACCGCCATTTACATCCGCAGCATCCGCCTTCAAAAAGGGAGGGAACTGCTGCAGACCACCCAGATGAACGTCTCCGAAATTGCCTACGAGGTGGGTTTCGACGACCCGAATTATTTTTCACGCACCTTCTCGCAAGAATTTGGCGTAGCGCCGAGCGAGGTTCGTAAGTAATTGATTTTCAAAATCTTGTCTTTCTCATGAAAGATTAGTCCAGCCCGGATGAAAGAATAATCCAGCCTTTTTTTCCCACCTGAAAAGATAGTCCAGCCCTTTGAAAGAATGGTGAAGGAGGTTCGGTGCCCCATGCCTGCACCTTTGTTGCCGTCAACAGGACGTGGCAGAAACCTCCCCTTCCTTTTGCACTATCGAATCTTCTTTATTTCATCAAAAACAATCTTCATCATGAACCGGACAAACGTTTTCATCCTCCTGTTTTCCTTCCTTTTTTCTTTTGGATCAAGCGCCCAAAGCACCCTCCGAATGAACTCCAACCAGCGCCTCGATAAAGGCCAAAAAATCGAAGTCGCCGGAAAGGGCTACCTCACCATGCAGACCGACGGGAATCTCGTCGTTTACGATGCTGCCAACGTCGCCAAATGGGCGACCGGCACCTATGGCAAGGTAACCACCCACGCCATCATGCAGACCGATGGCAACCTCGTGATTTACAACGCCACCACGCCCATCTGGGCTTCTGACACTTACAACCCAGCCAGCGGCGGCTATTTCGAGGTGGACTTGCTGAGTTGGCAGGTTGCCGTTTACAAATCTAATGGCACGGTAGCAAAAATGCTCCAGGCAGGAAATACCACTGTGAACACAGGCAGCACGATCATCATCTCCGACCCCGTCACCATTACCAACACCAATGTTGGGACAGGTACAACGGGCAGCCAGCCGCTCCAATTCCCCCGCCAGCAAAACTGGGAAGCGGATTTCTGCAAAGCATTTGGCTTAACGGGCGTTGCCGCCAATTATTCGGGTTTGACCCCTTTCCAACAGGCAATCGGCACCATGGCACTGGATGCCACCGAGGCTTTTTTTAAAGCCACCAACTCCCCGAACCTTACACCTATGGAGGCTTTGAGCAAGATAAATTCCGAGATAGTCATAAGCGGGGGGGCAGGCGTTGCTACCAGCATGAAAAGCAAAATAACGGGCATCATTGGTACACTCTTGATTGACAATATTAAGAAAAACGGCTCGGATGCCCAAAGTGTCGCCGTGAGGGAATGGGCGACGCAGGTTCATCGGCAGATAAAAGTGGATGCCGCCGTCGGCACTTTGAAAGAATACAATACCTGGAAAGCAAACCCCTGCACTTACACCGCTGTGGGCTACACAAAACCGCAGGACTGCTATGCCGTCGTCGGAAATAATCCTTACAACTCCATGTGGAAGACCAACAAACCACCCTCCGACCTGCTCGCCAAAGCTGGGATGACTTATGCCGCAGGGAACAATAACCAAATCGTGCAGGGGGTATCAGGTGCGCTTGCAGGTATCGGTATAGTCGGCACATTCGCCGCAACAGGGACTGGACTTGGCGTAGGAACGGGGGTGTATGTAGGCAGTACCCAGATTCTTACCAGTTTGTTTAGCGCTTTTGGTGGTTCTGGCGGCGCTGCCGGTTCGGCTGCGGGTGCCATTGGCGCTACAAGTTGGGCCGGCGTGATAGCAGGGCCTGCAGCTATTATTGTCACAGGGGCAACGATTGGCATTTCGCAGGGAGTTGCCGTCATCGAAGGCGAGCAGGCCGAGTGGAAGCTTAAGCAGGCCATCCGGGTAGCTATGTCGGAGAACATCAACATGGCAAATGTCGTGGCCGACCAGAAAACTGCGCCCCTATTCATGATAGGCATGGTGAAATCTGCACAAAACGCTTGGAAAGCCCCCACGCTCGAAATCGAAGGTGAGGTCACCTTCTTCTGCGAAGCTGGCTACGTCAGCAAATTCACGCTCACCTACACCCTGAACGGGCAGCCTAAGTCTTTCTCCACCAACGAGATGAGCGTCGGGTTCTGGCAGAAAATGACCATCCCCGCCGCCGCCAAAAACATACAAGTGAAAGGCGTGATGATATCCGCAGGTGAGCATAACATCTTTACACAAAACCTCGACCGCCCGACCTACATCTGCTACAAAGTCTATGGCACCGTTTTCCAAACAGCCTGGAACAACGACTGGCCCATGAGCGTCGGCGGCGAAGTATCGGAAACGGCGGGTAAAATTAAGTTCACACACGGCGCAGGCTTCGTGGCCAACTGGCAGATCACCTACAACCTGCCGGGTAAGCCGAACCAAACTTTCAACCCCACCGGCACCACTTTCGGCTGGAACAAAACCTACAACCTCCCGCTCGACGCCACCAACGTGCGCATCCTCATCCAAGGCGCTACGGGCTTGGTTTGGGAGCCCTGGCGCACGACCTACGACCTGACCTACCCGACCGTGCCCAATGTCTGTATCAAAATCTACGGCACCACGCTCGACCAGAAGTGGAACAGTGACTGTAACTGATGCAAGTTGACGGACGATGGTTGACGACTCATCAACCATCGTCCGTCAAAAAAGGCGCTCTGCCTCTTTTATCCTCTTGTAAAACAATCATCAACCATCATCATCATGAAAAGCACTATCGTCCTCCTATCGCTGCTTTCCCTGTTTTTCAACATTGAAATACAGGCGCAAAACACCCTCCGTATGACCTCCAGCCAACGCCTCGACAAAGGGCAAAAAATCGAAGTCCAGGGCAAGGGTTACCTCACCATGCAAACCGACGGCAACCTCGTCGCCTACGATGCCGCCAATGCACCCAAGTGGGCGACCGGCACCAGTGGCAAAGCTGCCACCCACGCTATCATGCAGACCGACGGCAATCTCGTTATATACAACAACACGACCCCCGTCTGGGCTTCCGACACTTGGAACCAGGCGAACGGGGGCTATTTTGAAATTGACCTGAACAACTGGTCGGTCAGGATTTACAAGGCAAATGGCACGTTGGCAAAGGAACTTTCAGCGCCTTTCGGGAACGTAGTCGTGGTGGTAAGCGAAACAACGACCATCAACGGCACCCTGGAAATAACCACGCTCGGCAGCACTCCGCTCAAATTTGTCCGGCAGCAAAACTGGGAATCGGAAATGTGTAGCGCCCTGGGTATGACGGGCGTCGCCGCCAATTATGCCGCCATGACACCCTTGCACCAGGCTATCGGCACTTTTGGGCTGAACGCTGCCGAAGCGTATTTTCTGGCAAACAATCAGCCCAACCTCAGCCCGCAGCAAGCGATTACCAATTTAAAAAATGAGATGATTGCCCACCCTGTCAGGGATGCACTTATCGGGCTTATCGGTGCTCAGGTGATGGACAAATTGAAACTCAACCAAAATGACGCTCAAAGCGTCGCCCTGCGGGAATGGGCGGTGCAGGTTTACCGTCAGATAAAGGTGGACGCCGCCATTGGCACACTGAAAGAATACAATACCTGGAAAGCCAATCCATGCAATTATTCGGCGGCGGGCTATGAAAAACCGCAGGACTGTTATACCGGAAAGAACCCTTATCACTTAATGTGGAAGACCAGCAAACCGCCCTCCGATTTGCTTGCAAAAGCCGGGCTGACCTATGCCGCCGGGAACACAAACACCATTGTGCAGGGAGTATCCGGTGCCTTGGGAGGCATTGCCCTCGTGTCTTCCTTTGCAGCAACTGCTACGGGATTAGGGATATCCACCGGGATTCCTGCACTCACCCTCAGTAATTCGCCGATGATAGTTACCACTTTGTTTTCTGCTTTCGGCGGACAAGCCACCGCAGCCGGGTCGGCTGCCGGCGCTATTGGCGCAACCAGTTGGGCAGGCGTGGTGGCGGGGCCTGCAGCTATTATTGTTGTAGGGGTAACAATTGGCATCTCGCAAGGCATCGCCGTCATCGAGGGCGAACAAGCGGAGTGGAAGTTCAAGCAGGCCATCCGTGCTGCCATGGCGGAGAACATCAACATGGCAAACGTCGTCGCCGACCAAAACGGTGGGGCATTGTTTATGATAGGCCTGGTCAAATCGGCACAAAACGGCTGGAAAGCACCCACGCTCGAAATCGAGGGCGAGGTCACCTTCTTCTGCGAGGCGGGCTATGTCAGCAAATTCACGCTCACCTACACCCTGAACGGGCAGCCTAAATCCTTCTCCACCAACGAGATGAGCGTCGGGTTCTGGCAGAAATTCACCATCCCCGCAGCCGCAAAGAACATCGAGGTGAAAGGAGTGATGATTTCCGCAGGCGAACATCAGATTTTCAAAGAAACCCTCCAGCGCCCGACGTATGTGTGCTACAAAACCTACGGCACCGTTTTTCAAAAAGCATGGAACAACGATTGGCCCATGAGCGTCGGTGGCGAAGTGTCGGAGACGGCTGGGAAAATTAAATTCACGCATGGCGCAGGCTTCGTGGCCAATTGGCAGATCACCTACAATCTGCCAGGCAAACCGGGCCAAAGCTTCAACCCCACCGGCACCACCTTCGGTTGGAACAAAACCTACAACCTCCCGCTCGACGCCACCAACGTGCGCATCCTCATCCAAGGCGCTACGGGCTTGGTTTGGGAGCCCTGGCGAACGACCTACGACCTGACCTACCCAACCGTGCCCAATGTTTGCATAAAAATTTATGGCACCACGCTCGACCAGAAATGGAACAGTGACTGTAATTAATCAGTGATTGGTGACTGGCGATTAGTGATTGGGGCCACCCCAGTCACCAGTCGCCAATCACCAGTCACCAATTTCCAATCACCATGATTAGCATAGGCATTATCGAAAACAACAACATCCTGCGCCAGAACCTCGTGCAGTTTTTCAACCAACAGCAAGGCATGAGTTGTACGCACGACGCAGCGCACACGGGCGATTTTTTTCAAAAAACAAGCGGCAGCACTCGCCTCCACGTAGTGTTGCACGAGTTCGATGGCCGCAATCAGGCTGCGGCTAAGGACATCAGTTTCCTGAAAAAAACCTACCCGAAAACGGAGGTCATTATTTTTTCCAAAAACGATGACTCGGACAGCGTGATGAAGGCTTTTTACGCTGGCGCAACGGGCTATTTGACCAAAAACACCTCGCTGGCCAAGATAAAAGAAGCGGTGATGGAAACCTACGCTGGCCGTTCCTTCCTCTCCCCCACCGTCGCCCGACGCTTGGTCGAGCATTTTTCACCAAAAAGAAAGCCGCCCGTAGGGGCGACCCTTGCGGTCGCCCTCACCCCCAAAGAAAACCAATTGGTGCAATGCCTTGCCGATGGCCTCAGCTACAAACTGGCGGCTGACCAGCTCGGCGTGAGCGTGAACACCGTCCTTTTTCATATCAGAAATTTGTACAAAAAGCTGGGTGTGAACTCCAAATCGGAGGTGGTGGCCATGCGGCTGCGGGGGGAGTGCTGATTGGTCATTGGGGTCATTGGTCATTGCGAGCCATTCTCAATGACCCTCAATGACCAATGACCCCAATGACCAATTACTAAATGACCAATTTCCCCACTAATTTATGCGGTTTCCTGCCACATTTATCCCCACTACATTTGTCGGGAAATTTGTTCGTGAGGCAATTCCAACTCATTGATTTTCAACGAGCAACATCATGAAGGCACTCATCGTAAAAAAAACAATCGGCCCTTGGCTGATGCTGGTCGGCTTTTGGCTGGTGGCATGGTCGGCACAAGGGAAATCTCCCCTGTCTTTTTCATGGGCAGCGCCGGATGAAAGCATGGTTTGCGGCTTGGTTTGCCCCGCCAACATCATTGTGAACACTGATCCTGGGTTTTGCAATACCATTGTATCTTATACGGTGACCATCACCGACCCCGGCACTTGCATAGGGCCATTGGTTCAATTGACGGGCTTGCCTTCCGGAGGGATTTTTCAGCCCGGCGTGACTTTAAACAGCTTCGAAATCGAGGGGCCGGGCGGCCTTGAAAATTGTTCTTTTACCATCACTGTAAATGACACAGAACTTCCCACCTATTTTAACTGCCCTGCCAACATTGCCGTCAATACTGGCCCCGGCGCCTGCAATGCCAGCGTATTTTGGACAAAACCACCTCCCACCGACAACTGCGAAGTGATTTCCTTCACGGAAAGCCACCTACCCGGCGACGTTTTCCCGCTCGGCATCACGCCCGTCATTTACACGGCCACCGACCCTTCAGGCAATGTGGGCAACTGCACCTTCAACGTGACCGTCTCAGATGCAGAACCTCCTGAAATTTTCACCTGCAACGACCCTTCCTGCTCACTCACAACGCCAGGCTGTCCCTTCCCTGTTTTTGTCAACAACGACCCAGGGCTTTGCACGGCGGTGGTGACTTGGGAGGAGGTGATTGCGCTGGACAACTGTCCCGGTGCGATGGTCGTCAGTTCCCACGCTTCCGGCAGCGCGTTCCCAGGCGGTTTCACCGATGTCATCTTCACCGCCACCGATGCCGCAGGCAACGTCAATTCCTGCATACTGAACGTCTTCGTGGACGACATTGAGCCGCCCATCATTACGGGTTGCCCCGTGGATATTGCCGTCGGCAACGACCCCGGCGTTTGCGAAGCCATTGTCAACTGGACAGAACCAACGGCCACCGACAATTGCGGCATTTTTTCGTTTAGCCCTGACTTCCTTCCCGGCAGCAGCTTCCCATTGGGCACTACCACCGTGACGTATGAGGCCAGGGACGTGAACAATATCCCGGCGTTTTGCAGCTTCAACGTGACGGTGTCGGACAATGAAAATCCCACCATCACGAGCTGTCCGGCAGACATAGCCGCCAATACCGACCCTGGTGTTTGTGAAGCAACCGTAAATTGGGTGGTGCCTTCGGCAATGGACAATTGCCTATTGGAAAACTTCACCAATTCCCATGCGCCTGGCGACGTCTTCCCGCTCGGAACGACGACCGTTACCTACACGGCCACCGACAATGTCGGCCAAGTCACCGTTTGCAATTTTGATGTCGTCGTTGCCGACAACGAGACCCCTATCATTGCAGTATGCCCAGCCGATATTGTTGAAAATGTCCTTCCTGGTTTCTGCGTGGCCGAAGCCGATTGGGTGCTGCCAACCGCCGCCGACAATTGCAGCATGGGCAGTTTTACCAGCAGCCACATGCCCGGCGATTTGTTTCCAACAGGCGCTACTCCTGTCGTTTATACCGCTACCGATATGGCGGGAAATATGGCAACCTGCAATTTCACGGTCACGGTCGCTGATACGGAAAGCCCCGTCATCATTGACTGCCCGGCGAACACCGCCGTGAACAGCGACCCCGGCCTTTGCGAGGCAAGCGTTTCATGGACTGCGCCAATTGCAGGTGATAATTGCGGAATTGCCACGTTTATTTCAACACATATTTCCGGAGATGTTTTCCCGATTGGAACGACGACCGTGACTTATACGGCGACCGATAATGGCGGGTTGATGACAACCTGTTCTTTCGATGTAACCGTCGCAGATACGGAAAGCCCCGTCATCATTGACTGCCCGGCGAACACCGCCGTGAACAGCGACCCCGGTTTTTGCGAAGCAACTGTTTCATGGATTGCTCCAATTGCGGGCGACAATTGCGGAATTGCAACGTTTATTTCAACCCAGAACT
>JBGSKQ010000019.1:0-25229 GCA_041741095.1 Saprospiraceae bacterium | reverse complement strand
CCCCCCCCCCCCCCCCCCCGCTGGGGGAGAGTCTTTTGGGGGTAAAAATTGCTATCGCAATTTTCACCCCCAAACCCCCATCCGTCCGCATGTTGGAAAATAAAGAAAATTAGTTTACGGTGTACTAAGGTTATTATCAAGATAATAGGCCGGCTTTGTCATTAAAAAAATTTTGAGTTGTACGTGCATTTGTCTTGGCCTTAAGCCACTTGCAAGGTCACGAAGGAACTTCAAAAATTTATTTAACAATGTTGCAAACGCCTCATTGCAAAGTAACCAGAACCAAAACGTACCCTTTCCCGCTTTTCAATCCTGTCATAGCTTTGCCCACAACGGCACCCCTTGCTTTGCGGTGGTTTTTAACCTTCATGGCATGGCCTGGCACCGTCGAGGAAGTAAGCATGTCGCCTGGTTCGATGGCACCAAAGGAAGCATCGGCCAATACATATACCCGCCCGGCAAGCGCCACCGGGAAGTCGCCGTCCGCCATGCTGCCGCTCTGCCCCATGTACATGCCTGTGCGCACACCATTTGCGCCGCTGATAATGCCTGCAACTTTTGGATCGTAGGCAGTGGCGCTGACTTCAAGCTGCCCAGCCAGGCTGGGATGGATGGACACGAGCATACCGGGCTGGGGAGTGGTGGCATCGGATGCGGCTGTGATGTCGAAATGCTCCGCAATGTCCGAGCCGCCCTCGATTTCGAGTTCATCGGTGCGGATCCTGCTAAACCCAGTGCCGGCCCAGTTGCCGTCAATTTCGATGGTGGTTGGGCTGCCAACACCACCCCGGAGCAGGATTTCACCGCCTATGTCCGAAGAACCGTCTTTTGACCGGATGACGACGGTTTGGTTGTTGGCATTGTCTTCCATCAGGATTTCAGAGGAAGATTGTGTCCCGCTATTATCTATCAGGATGTCGCTGTTGATGTTCATTTCCCCACCGAAAAAAGAAGTACCGTCATAATTCACTTGCATCAATATTGATGCGGCTTGACATTCAATGAACTGCCCGGCCGTACTGGTAGGGCTGATGGGTGCTTGTATTTCCAGGATGTCATTGGCAGCAGTAATGTCAGTTGCATTCAATTGGGCAAGGGCCTGGCCTGCTGCCGTCCCCTCTACATTAAGGTTGTGCTGTGCAATGGCGGAAAAGGAGAATGCTACAAAAAGGATCGAAAAGAAAATATTTGTTTTCATCAGACAAATTTTTTGAGTTCAGCGCACGGGAATTGCAATGACCCACTCATAAATCGGCCACGGGCCATTGGTCAAAGCAGCTTCCGCACCCAGAACCAGGTTCAAAGTTGGTTGTTGGATGCTTTTTCTTCTTTTGGTGGGGCAGGGATGGCACGGATACCATTCTGTTGGTGCTGCTGCGCTTCCACTTCGGCAGGATCGGCAAGGAGCTTGGGTTTTTCCGTTGCCTTTTGCTGTTCAATGAAAACATTGGTAAGAGAGGACTGTTGGACGGTTTCCTGCCCGGACATCTGCGATTCATCCACAGGCGGTTCTGGTATGCACTGGCTTGGGTCGTAACGGGCCGCCATTTTTTCGTCTTTTCCGGTTCGGAGGGTAGGCTGTTCGTCGGCGGGTTCGGTAGGTTCTGTCGTTGCAGGTTCGGCAATCATGCCGGTGTCGGACAGTTTTTCATCTACAGGTACGAGGGCAATGCTGGTTCTCTTGTTGGCCAGTTCAATTTCGAGCGCTTCGGCAGCGCTTCGGTGGGCTTGCTTTTGGGCTTGCAAAACCTGGCTGGCCAATAGCAAGGCGGTCGCTAAAAGTAAGGTTCGGACTGTTTTCATGTGCCAATGGTTTTGGGCTAAATGCTTGTTCCCCAATGAATGCGAACACATACAAGAGGAAATCAAACAAGCCCGATTTTAAAAAAGGAAAGAAGTTTTAGAGGAAACTAATACAAATAGGGGTAGGTGGATGCCCAAAGGTAATTTTTTGCAATCATCTTTAGATACCATAAATGCAGTATTTTCATTGCAAGTAAAAAAAACTAAGGTCAGGCAAGGATTTAAAATACTGGAACAATACGCAATAGAGAAGCTGAGCAATGGAAAATCGAAGTAGCGAAAATTGACCAGCAGGGTTGGGCCAGCGGGAAAGTGGTAGGTCAGGAGGTGTTGAATGTGTTGCTTATGGAGACATCATCACCTGTGTTTAATGGTGAAGACTACAGGTACGACTCCAAAAACCTTATCGCCGCTCCTTTCTCCTTAAAACTGGCTTCCACTTTGTCCCCCGAATTGTAACGGACGATAATTTCATAGCGGGAAAAAGGCTTTACAGCATTGCCTTCGGCATAATGCCGCAAAAAAGCGATGGCATCCATGACAGTAATGGCTTCTGTTTCTTCACCATGCAGGGACAATATAGCAATTCGCACCACGTACCGTGCAACAGATTCAGAGAGTTTTGCAAAAAAGGCATCCACGATAGCCTTGTTCAACCTGAGCAGTTCCTTCGCCACATCCGCTTGGTTGGGCAGCTTGTCCCACGCTGCGAGCTTTTCGCCAAACTCGGCCTCGGTTGTCTTCTCATCAAAAGCAGCGTCAATACCAAATTTTTGAAACGCTTTTACGACAGTTAAATAAGGCAGGTAAAGCACGTTGAAACTGACGGATTTCAACTGGGTGATAGCTCCTTCGGTAAACACACCCGCCAACACTGCACCGAGGAAGGGATTCACATTTTTGTACTTGGTGTAAAGTGGCAGTATAGCTCCCTGTATTTCCTGTGCTTTATTGCGGGAGTGCTTGGTATAACGCCGCCAAGCAGTTTCGATGAAGGCGACGGGTATGCCCAATTGCCCGTCGGTGCCACCCCGTTCCAGCACGAAGTCGAGGTCGTGCTTGTTGCCGAAGTCGTCCACGAGGGAGACCTTTTTGCCCGGTCTTGCTTTACGGGTGCCTTTTTTGTCGAGGTAGAGCTTGTGTTTTTTTGCAAACTGGCGAAGGCGTGGCTCTAAGCCCAGTTCCAATAATTCACCAATGACTTGCCCGAATTTATGTGATAGTGATTCAGCCATATTCAGCTATTGATCCAAAGCCGCCCTTCTACCAAAGGCACGGTATGTTTTCTATTTTTCCATTTTATGTTCCGGTCTCTTAATTTTTCAAAACTATAATCACAAAATCCGGCTGCTATAGCCAGTTCGCCGAGCCATTTGTCCACAGGTACATAAATGCCATAAGGAGCGGAATCGCCAATGACAAAGCACATTTTGCAGTTCTCATTGGTGACCCGCCGCAAGGAATGAAATACATCCGCCAAGTCATTGAAATAAGCAGCTATCATTAAATGGTAATTCTTCTTGCCACCATGTTTTAAGCGTTCTTCTTTTAGTGTTTCAAATACATCCATTAATTCATCTTTGATGGCAGCCAACCTGGGATTACTCAATATTCGCTGGATTTCGTCGCCCATCCCTGAAACGTGCTGTGTACACGCCCTGACTAAGTGCTTTCTGACGCTGTCCTGCAAGTCCGACCACCCGGATATATCGCCCCAAAACATCATCTCCAAGCGGGTAGCATCGGCATAATCGTAATTGTTGGCGTAAGGTGGAGAAGTAATTACCAAATCGCCCCAACCGTCGGGAATAGATGCTATATTTCTCGCATCTTCATTTAGTACGATGGCATCCACCGCATTTTTGTAACGTGTTTGGGTGCGCTTCATGTCGAGGTACATTTCGTTCACCTTTGTTTCAAAGGCAAAAAACGGGTCAAGCACTTTAGTTTTGGTTTTATTGGGTTGAATGTATTGCCACTGTGCTGTGCCCACGGGCGAAGTAGCACGAAGAATGGCCGTGATGATAAACCAATTGAAGTTCTTTATTTCATCGCTTTGGTCAATATCAAGCCATGCCTGTTTGAGGGCCTCTAATTTCTGGAGGGTTTCCGGTGGGTAACAGCTTGCAATCAGTTTCGGGTATTCTGTTTTATTGATTTCCAGGGCTTTTGCTTTTTTTAGCAGGTTCAATGCCCCTTCTTTGAACTCGCTGGCAGGAAAATTCCAATTAAGTTTTGCCCTGGCAATTTTGTAAATATAGGGATGTGCTTCTACGCCATAAGATTCCACGCCTGCGAATTCACTTTCCAGTAAAACAGTACCCGAACCCACAAAGGGGTCTATGATTTTTGACCTTCCATTTTTCTTTTCCTGTTCAATCAATTCATGCACCCAAGACGCCGAAAAACCAGCAGTGTACCTGTACCATTTGTGAATGGGTAAGCTCATATTGTCAGCAAAAGTGGCCGAGTAGTCTTGTTTTTCGGCAACTTCTTCAACTGGGAAATCAAAAAGTGAGGTTTGATATGACATAGGGCAAATGTAAATAGTTTTTAACAGGAAAAGCCTATGCTTTCCTTCTCTCGTGTTCCTCTTCACGCCTCCCTATGTCAAAGCCCGATTTCTTACAGGTGGAAGAAGTGAGCGAGAATGCTTAGATAAATCAAAACATTTCCATATTTCAAACACGGTATATTTATTTCCTGCGAGTGCAATAGTTATTTATTTGGCTTTATTATCTAAGTTAAAATCAAGTGGATTGGCTTTCTTCCAAATAATATGCACACTCCACATTGCCGACAGTATAAAAGGATAAGTGGAAATTACCATCCAAGCATTTAAACTTAGCAGCCCGGCCACTAATATCAACAATACCAACAAACCCATCAGGAGAATGCCAGCCAAGACCAACCATTTTTTGGGATGCTTTATGAACAATGCAACAAGTATCAATAATTGGCCAAAAAATGGTGCAAAAACAAGTGGGTGGCCGAAAGAGTTGGCCTTATCATCGGCCTGAAATAGTATCTGATAGGCTATCTCATAAACAAAAGCAGATTGCCACATTCCCCATTCCATGTAGCAGAAAAAGAAAGACAACCATAAACAGAAGAGTGCGATTTTTTTCATTTGTTTTTGTAGGGGCGACCCCTGCGGTCGCCCTCGAGAATGTTATCGCCCATGAAATTTAACTCCCAATGAAAACGGCCCACAATAAAAAGCACCGCTACAATAAAACCGCCACATTGTGCGACCGCAAGGGTCGCCCCTATTCCAACACCAACACCAGCGCCCCTTTCCCCGGCAATTCGATGCCCTTGCCCATGTCGTAAATCTTGCCGCTCATCACATCCTTTCCTTTTGAATAACCCTTCAGCATTTCTGCAAAACGTTCCAAATCAAGTTGTTGCGAAGTCGGGTTTTTGTTCATGGCCACCATGACCCGCTGCTGGTTGTCGTGGCGGAAATAGACATAGACGCCGTTCCGTTGGAGGAAATGGGTGAGCTTTCCCCACTGCACGGCGGAAGAGGTTTTGCGCCATTGTAGCAGCTTCTTAATATACGACTGGGCGTCCTTTTGCTGGTCGGTCAGGCCTGCGCCAGTAAAGGCGTTCACGGGATCGCCTGCCCAGCCGCCGGGGAAGTCGGAGCGGATGATGCCGTGGTCTTCCGTGCCGGGGTTTTTCATCAAAATCTCCGTGCCGTAGTAGAGCTGCGGGATGCCACGGGTGGTCAGCACGTAGGCGATGGCCATTTTAAACAAATCAACATCTTCGTTCAACTGTGTGAAGATGCGGCTCATGTCGTGGTTGTCGGGGAAGACGACGAGGTCCATCGGGTTGGGATAAAGGAAATCTTGCGACATGATGTCATAAACGGGCTCCCAACTGCTGTTCACGTTGGTGCTGTTGAGCGAACGGGAAAGTGCCGTGCGCAGCGGGAAATCCATGAGGCTTTTCAGGTCGGAGGTGTAGCCGTTGCTGTTCATTTTTCCTTTTTGCCAATACGACACGATGGCGGGGCTTTCGTGCCATTCTTCGCCCACGATGTTGAAGTTGGGGTATTCGTCCATGAGCGCCTTCGTCCAGTCGGCCATGTAGTCCATGTCTGGATAAGGGTAGGTATCCATGCGGATGCCCGCCAGTCCGAGGAATTCCACCCACCAGATGCTGTTTTGGGTGAGGTAGGTGGCCATATAAGGGTTGCGCTGGTTCATGTCGGGCATGGTTGGCACGAACCAACCGTCGGTGAAGATTTTGTGGTCAATCTGCGAGGCGTGCGGGTCTTGGATGACCGATTTGCGGTGGTTGGTTTCCTGGTATTTGCCGGGGAAATTGATCCAATCGTCCATCGGTTGGTCTTTCATCCACCAATGCTCCAGGCCGCAGTGGTTCACGATCATGTCCATGATGAGCTTGATGCCCTTCGCATTGGCTTCTTTGGCCAATTGTCTGTAGCTTTCGTTGCTGCCGAAGCGGGGATCCACTTTGTAAAAATCGGTGGTGGAATAGCCGTGGTAGGAATATTTTTCCATGTCGTTTTCCAACACGGGATTGAGCCAGATGGCGGTGAATCCCATGGCGGCCACATAGTCGAGGTGCTGGCGCATCCCTTCGATGTCGCCGCCGTGCCTGCCGCCGACGAGGGAACGGTTGGCTTTTTCCCTAAGCCCTGCCACGTCGTCGTTTTTGGGGTCGCCGTTGGCGAAACGGTCGGGCGTGATGAGGTACAGCACGTCTGCATTGTCAAAACCCTTGCGTTGGGCAGCGCCGGGTTCCCGTTGCCACAGTTCCCAGTTGTGGGTCTCCACGGCTTTCCCATTTTGGTTAAATGCGATATGCACCGTGCCGGGCTTGGCCGTTTCGTCTATTGTTAAATTGAGGAAAAGGTAGTTGGGGCTTTTCACCTTGACGGTGCTTTCCAGTTTCACCCCAGGGTATTGGAGCGAAGGGGTGAGTTCGCCGATGCCGTTGCCATGCACGAGCAGTTGCACCTGCGGATTTTTCATGCCTATCCACCAGTTGGGCGGCTCTATGCGGTTTATTTTTTGGGCAAAAAGGCCGTGGAATGCAAACAGGCTCAGGATGAGCAGGAGGAAAGGATTGGTGAGTGATTTCATGATGTTTTGTTTAAGCCACGAATTTGCACGAAATGGATGGTATTGGGAAATTTGGACACAGAAGTTCGTCAGGAAGTTGGCCTTGGGCCGTTTTTAAGCTCGAAATTGCTATGGGAAGGGCGAGTTATCAAACCCGCTGGTTTGGAAGCTTTGCCCTGAAACAGCCTCTTTCCAGCACATCTATTTTCAAAACCATCCATCAAGTGAGAGTTCTATGCCTTGCAATGACTACCAGCGGGTTTGATAACCCGCTCTCCCGAAAGCATTGGTGTTTTTATAACACCTTACACGTATCTCTCCCAATCAAGCACAGGCTTTCCAGATACGGTTCCCCTTTTAGGGGTCAGGGCGGCCGGGGGCGAGATTTACAAATACAACTTTTTGATCTTCACCGTTGGCCCTGGGCAGATGTATTGGTGGCAATTCATGCAGGCGTTCACCATGCCATTGTAATATTTCTTTGCCTCTTCGGGTTCTGCTTGCTGCAAGGCTTCTACGGCCTGCACGAATGTTTGGGCAAAAACATCGAACTGTGGTATTTTCTGCCGTTCGGGATCGGTGGCTTCGGCGGTGTGGATTTGCTTTACGTCAATGGAGACCTTCGGCTTTTTGCCTTTTTCGATTTGCGCTTTCATTTTCATGCCGTCCTCGAACATGGCCCGCATCAGGAGCGACAATTCGCTGTCGCCATTGGGGTTGAGCGGTTTTTGGCTTTTAGCGTCGGTGGCGCAGGCGAGGAAGTAGATGGTTGCCATTATAAAAATGGACACAAAAAGGTGTTTCATTTCAATTCATGTTTGGGCAGGCATTGGGGGACACAGGTAGTTGGCGGCAAAGGTAGGAAAGCGGGGAGTTTTGATAGAAAATAACTTTCTTTGATGTGCTTTACACCCAAAATATTTAGGAAATCAGATAGTTCTTTGGATTTTCTTTTTCCCAGTAAATGCAATAATTTTGGAATTTCAAGACAAGCACTATGAGGAAAAAAGATTTGAAAAACCGAATCAAATTGCTTGAACATCAATTGTACCTCATCAACCTTTACAAAGAAGATTTTATTGAAAAAGATGGGGAGGCAGGTGTAGAAGAAAGAATAAATGGCATCCTTGACGAGTACATCGAAAAATCAAGGGCCTTGCAAAAAATAGAAGACGAGGAAACATCAAATTCAAAAGACGATGATAAAACATGATATAAATCTAGATAAGATCGAGGCCAATGTTTCAACATTGTTTGAAGAATTGGAAAAGGGGTTGCGCTCTGACGAACTGAGCGCTGAAGACCGGGCTGAAATAAAAGCAGATTTAGAAGAATTGGAATTCAAGGCTTATGCCCTGAAAATCGATCTTCAACTCAACACATTGATGAAATCACGACCTGATATTTCGGCCAAGGATGTTACCATCCAATTGCTATCCCACCTGCTGCCAGAGTCCTCGCCCGCAATGGTGACAAGGGTAGCCAAGCACATTTTAATGGAATGGGAAAAATGGCGGCTGAAAGCTGCTGCTTGAAGCTAATCGAAAAAAATAAGCAATCCATCCTCGCCAGATTTACTAAAATTGACAAAAGCATCGTAAAAATGATAGCAGATATTATCACAATTTCAAAAGATGTACAAAGCGGCACACCTGTTTTTACAGGCACTCGGGTTCCTGTAAAAAATCTATGCGACTATCTGCGTGGTGGCGATACTATCCAAGAGTTTCTGCATGATTTCCCTTCTGTGAAAAAAGAACAAGTAGGAAGGCTGCTGGAATTGGTTGAAAACCTCATTACACTTACGCCCTATGAAGAGAAAGCTGCTGCTTGATGACTTCTCAATACATTGTAAAAAAGTTACAAGAACTATCCTCCCAACCTCGCCGACTGTGGACTGATCCCGATAGCTATCGGGAGTGGACTGTGGACTGAAAACTACCCCCTCAACTCAATTCCTCATACATCCTGATATAATCCTTTGCCGAACGCTCCCACGAAAAATCCACCTGCACAATCCGCTGGCGCAGGTTGGCCAGTACTTCCTTGTTTTCATAGACCCTCGTTGCCCGGTAAACGGCATGGGTGGCGTCTTCCACAGAGAAATGGTTGAAGCGGATGCCCCGCCCGCCCTGGTCGCCGATGTCAATGATGGTATCCCGCAGGCCGCCCACACTGCGCACAATGGGGATGGTTCCGTAACGGCAGGCATACATCTGGTTGAGGCCGCAAGGCTCTACCCTGGAGGGCATAAAGATGAAATCAGAACCAGCGTACAGTTGGTGCGCCAAGGATTCGTTGTACTCCAAAGAGGCATCAAAAAAGCCGGAATATTGGTTGCGCAGCCCACCAATCTGTTCCATTAAATCTTTTTCGCCCGTACCGAGTATGACAAACGCCACCTTCAAGCCGCCATGCAGCGCCCGGTGGGCCGTATCGGCTATCAGGTCTGCGCCTTTTTCATTTACCAATCGGCCAATGAATGTAACGATGGGCAAATGCGGGATAATGCGGAAGCGGTCGTGCAGCTTGGCCTTGTTCTTTGCCTTAAAGGTTTCCACGTCGCCGTCCTCCATTTTGAAGGCAATGGAATTGTCGGTGGCGGGGTCCCACAGTTCGGTGTCAATGCCATTGATGATGCCCTGGGCTTTCCTCAACTCGTGGGTGATGAGCCATTCCATGCCATTGGAGTCGTAGCGCAATTCCTCCAGGTAGCCGGGCGAGACCGTGGTAAGCCGCCAGCAGCACTTGATGCCCGACGCCAGGGGGCAGATGGTGTTCGCCCAATCCAGATAGCCCCTCGCACTGGCGATAAACATGGGCATCAGGTCCATCCTGCTCCAACTGAAAGAGCCGTGATAAGCGCCGTTGTGGATGGTAAAAACGGTGGGCATATTGCGCAGCGAATCAAATTCAGGGCAATATTTCACCATAAAAGGAATCAGCCCCGTGTGGTGGTCGTGGCAGTGCAGGATTTCGGGCTTCCAGTGCATGGACACCACCCATTTCAGCACGGCCTGCTGGAAGCAGAGGTGGCGCTCCGTCTCATCGCCATACCAGCCGCCGCCGGGGTCGCCATACACGCCGGGCCGATCGAACTTGCCGGGGATATTGGCTACATACAGCGGAAAGCCAAGGCCATGATCCATCACCTCTTCAATGGAAAACCAAACCAGTTCCTGGCCGAGGCGCACATGGTCGCTGTAAACCTGGCGGTACCATTGCTTTTCCAGCCATTTGGTGCTGTGCTTTGGGATGATGACAGAGGTGCTGATCCCGGCCTTGTTGAGGTAAATGGGCAAGGCGCCCACCACGTCGCCCAAGCCGCCGCTCTTGGCCGCCGGGTAACATTCCATGCTGATGTGTAGGACTTTCATATTCGGATGTTGGTTGTTCGACTATTCATGTTCTCTAAACCTCTCATTCCTCTCACTTCTCTCATTCCTCTCACTTTTCTCACTCCTCTCTCACCTATCAAAAAACAACCACTCCACCGCCCGTGGGAACTCCCTGCCCCAATGCTCTTCGTTGTGCTCCCCTTCGGGGTCAATGGACACGTTGAATTCGATTTTCGAGCCGTCCAGGCCCTTGCGTTGCAGGACGGATTTCAGGCGCTGGATATTGGGCACCATGTTGGCGCCTTCCCTGCCACCCCCGTAAAGGTAAATTTTAGTCTGGAAGGGGTTGAAAAAGTTGATAGCGTGAAAATATATCTTCGGCGTGAGCCAAAGTGAGGGGGAGAATATCATCAGTTTGCCAAACACCTCCGGGTAAATAAAGCCAGCGTAGATGCTGATCAGCCCGCCCATGCTGCTGCCGCCCACGCCCGTGTTTTGGCGATCCCGCAGGGTGCGGAAATTTTTGTCCACAAAAGGTTTGAGTGTTTTAGCCATAAAATTGGCGTACTCACGGCCCAGGCTGGGGCCAAATTTGGTGACCTCCGGCGGCGAAAACTCCCGGATTCGGTCTTTGTCGGCATGGTCAATCGCCACCACGATGATGTCGCCCCGGCCATATTGGGCCATATCGGAGAGGCGGTGGTCCACGTGCCAGTTGCCAAAAGGCGAGCGGTATTCGAGCAGGTTTTGGCCATCTTGCAAGTACAGCACTGGATAATGCTTGTCGGTGATGTCATAATCGTGCGGCAGCAGCACGGCAATGCGCCGTTCCCTGCCAACTGGTGGTGCCTTCACCTTGTCGCTGATGACCTCTATTTTCGGTAGTAATTGTGTGTTCATGCGCTATTCAGGTCGGTTCCATTTATACTTCAAGCCATTAGATTTCCCGATATTCGGGACAAGTAGTGCAAACAGGGGTTTGGGGCGGAACGCCCCAATTCCGATAGCTATCGGAACCTCCCCCCGACGAGCTCCCGATAGCTATCGGGAAAGGCGGCGTGGAGGGGCAACTCTGATTAATTTTTGATTTGCACTATCAGTCCCGAGGTATCGGGAAAACTAATTAGCACTGAGTTTAATTGGGGTTTTGAAAAATTGGAATGGCAAAAATAACCGAAGGATTGAATGAGGGAAGTGAGAATGGTCATTATCTGATTTCTTTTATGTTTTTGAAAAACCATTTTAACCAAAAGAAAGCCAATACAGGCAAAGCCGCAAAAGCCAGCGGGTTCAATGCCCACGCCTCTCCGAAGCGCCCGTGCAATAGGCGCATCATCGCCCTGCTGGTACCGCAGCCCAGGCATTTTTGGTCAAATAAAATCCTTGAAAAACACAAGGGCGGGCCATTGTCAAAAAAATCGAAGGGCAAGAGCAGCAAGCCCAAAGGCACGGCTACACCGATAACAATTTTTAAGCAGGAAATTGATTTTGTATTCAAAACGCTCTTCTTTTCGGCATGATGAAACTCACTCTGCAAGGACATTCCCCGGTCTTTCCCATTTTCCTTAATTTTGCAGCCTCTTTTTTAAAAACTGGTGGATCAAGCGGTTGATTAACCAAATATCTGCCCCATCAAACTTCAACCTTGCCTACCGTCAAGCAGGCATCCACCAACAACCTATCCATCAATGACAAACTTGATACTCTTCGGCCCTCCGGGCAGCGGCAAAGGGACACAGGCCGCAAAACTGGTCGAAAAATACGACTTGTTGCACATCTCCACTGGCGACTTGTTCCGCTACGAAATGGGCAATAATACCCCTTTGGGGCTACAGGCCAAAAGCTACATCGAAAAAGGCCAGCTCGTGCCGGATTCGGTGACCATCGGCATGTTAAAAAATAAAGTGGATGCCAATCCGGGCGTTCACGGCTTCATCTTCGACGGCTTCCCCCGCACAGTGGCCCAGGCCGAGGCACTGGATAAACTGCTGGACGAAATGGGCACCTGTATCTCCGGCCTCATTGCCCTGGATGTGAACGACGAGGAAATCACCCAGCGCATCCTGCTGCGGGGCGAGACCAGCGGACGTGCCGACGACAACGACGAAAGCATTATCCGCAACCGCATTGAAGTGTATAAAAACGAAACCACGCCCGTGTTTGACTACTACGCCCAATCCGGCAAGTCCATGAAAATCAATGGCATAGGCAGCATTGAAGAAATTTTCGCCCGGCTCTGCTCGGCGATTGATGCGCTGGATTAGTGTGTTTTGGTGTTTGGGTGTTTATGTGTTTTCACCCGGCATAGCATTCTGTTGTACTTTATGAAATTCATCTTATCAAACACGTAAACACTATAACTCACGCCGCCAAGTTTTGTGCATGGTTCCTGCCTGTCGGCAGACAGGGATAAAGTTGATAAGAGTTGATAATCAACCTTTTATAAACCCTTATCAACCCTATCAACCCTTATAAACCATGCACAAACAATAACGGCTCGCAGTATAAAACACCCAAACACAATCCAAAAAAATGGCCGATCAAAACTTTGTTGACTACGTAAAAATCTGCTGCCGCTCTGGCAAGGGCGGTGCTGGCAGCCACCACTTCCTCCGGGATCGCAAGAACCCCAAAGGCGGGCCTGACGGCGGCGACGGCGGCAGGGGCGGCCATATCATTTTGCGGGGCAACCGCAATACCTGGACGCTGCTGCACCTGAAATACCGCAAGCACGTCATCGCCGAAGACGGCGTGAATGGCAGCCGCAACAACTGCACCGGGGCTTTTGGAAAAGACGTGATCCTCGACGTGCCGCTCGGCACCGTGGCCAAAGACGCCGAAACTGGCGAGATAGAATTTGAAATTACCCAGCACGACGAGACCAGGATTATCACCCCCGGCGGGAGGGGCGGCCTTGGCAATACCCATTTCAAATCGCCTACCAACCAAGCCCCGGAATACGCCCAACCCGGCGAGCCTGGCCGGGAAGAATGGAAAATTTTGGAACTGAAAGTGCTGGCAGATGTGGGCTTGGTGGGCTTCCCCAATGCGGGCAAGTCAACGCTCATTTCCGCCCTGTCGGCAGCGAGGCCCAAGATTGCAGATTACCCCTTCACCACCCTGGTGCCGCAGTTGGGCTTTATCGAATACCGGGACGGCAAGTCCTTTGTCATGGCCGACATCCCCGGCATCATAGAAGGGGCGCACGAAGGGCGTGGCCTCGGCCTGCGTTTCTTGCGCCACATAGAGCGCAATTCCACGCTGCTGTTCATGGTGCCATGCACCAGCGAAGACATCAAAAAGGAATACGAAATACTGCTCAACGAACTGGATCAGTACAAAGAAGAACTATTGGACAAACCCCGTGTGCTCGCCATCACCAAATGCGACCTGATTGACAAGGAGATCGAAGAGATGCTGCGCAAAGACTTGCCGGAGGGTATCCCCGCAGTTTTTATTTCGTCCGTGGCGCAGCAGGGGCTGGAGAGGCTAAAGGATGTGCTGTGGGAAGAGATGAATAAGGAAGATAATAATTGATAAACAAAAAAACGGCAGCACATCTTTCGATGCCTGCCGTAAGTGTCACAATAGTGTGAAGGGCTCCTTGGGTGGGTGTGGAATAGATGTATAGTGTGTGGATTTTAATTGTTTTCCTGGCCTAAGACCCTGAAGGGCGCTGCAAATAATTTGCAGCGCACTGGGTGGGTTTTACACAATACTCTACTTAAACTGCTTGTTGGGCAGTTGAAAAAAGGGTTCGGTTTCAGGGACATCACCGTTTTTGGGATGCCAGTTTCTGGATGTTATGGTAAAAAGGATGTGAATCAGTTAATCGGTATGGTTTCTTTCTCTTTTTATGGTTACTGCAACCACATTAGCTTTTGCGTTAATGTTTCAAAAATATTGCCATTTGGCACAATACCAAGGTTTTATTTTAAAAAAATTAAAAAAAATTTTCACGTATATGTACAAGAGGGTATGAGAGATAGGCTCAATTTATAACTTTTCCCAACCATAAGTCCAAGATACTGAAAGCCTCTTGTAGGTTTTGCCCAAAAGCGAATATCCCTTCGGCGTGGCCTTCCATGACAAATATCTTTTGCGCAGCCAAATCTGTCTTTTGAAAAAGGTCAATAATGGAGCGTGCCATTTCGGGGGAACCGTAGGTAGCGGCCTTGTCGGTGGTTGGCACTTTTTCCAATAAATACTCCCACAAAGGGGCATGGTGGACGTGGGTGACACCGTTTGCCCACGGGCAGGCTTGATAAACCACGGCATGGCTCATGGATTCGGAGGAGGCGATGATGGGGCCTGCGCATTGCACCGTGTTTTCATCTATAGCGAATCCAAGCACCTTGGTAAAATGGGCTGGGGCGAGGCTGGTCAAATGCCCCGTGGCAGAGCCTGTGATTAAAAATTGGCCCTTTTCATTCAAACGGCGGCTGATATTACCGTAGCCAATGCCATTTTCATAAACACCAATCAGGCCAAGGCGATGCAGTTTGTCCCGCCAAAAAGGCAGGTCGCACAGCTCGGCGGCAGTCGGCGGCGGCATTTTTTCCCAAAGAGCCTTGAACTTAATGTAGCCTTCGTCCATTTTTACTGGGTTGATTTGTGTACGACCACGGCGGGGTTCAAAACCACCATCAAGGTCGTGCAACGAAACTGGCATTTTGCCAAAATTACCCTACTTTTGCCAGCCTCAATGCAAACGCCTTGCCCACCCTGTTGGGTCAAGCGGGTCAAATAGGGCATTACCTTATGAATTTCAACCTTTTATACCATTTTGGACGGTACCTCATTTTGCTAAAGCAGGCTTTTTCCCGCCCTGAAAGCCATGTCATGTACTGGAAGGAAACCCTGCGGCAGATGGAAGACATCGGCATCGGCTCACTGGTGATTGTCGGCCTGATTTCCATTTTTATGGGTGCGGTGGCGGCGGTGCAGTTTAGCTACCAATTGGACGGTACGCTGGTGCCGACCTGGTACATCGGCTACATAGTCAGGGACTTGGCCATTATCGAATCGGCGCCTACCATTACTTGCCTGGTATTGGCGGGCAAGGTTGGCTCCAACATGGCCACCGAAATCGGCACCATGCGCCAAAAGGAGCATATAGACGCCATGGAAATCATGGGCGTCAACACGGCTGCCTATCTTATTTTGCCCAAAGTCATCGCCGCTATATGTGTCATCCCCTTGCTGGTCACGCTGTCCGCCTATATTGCCATCATCGGCGGCTACCTGTCCACCGTGCCGGTCGGTACGCTATCGGAAGATGACTATACCAGGGGTTTGCGGGCTTTTTTCCAGCCGCATAATGTCAACTTGATGTATGTCAAATCGGTGGTATTTGCCTTTATTTTGACCACAGTTCCTTGTTTTCAGGGCTATTTTGTAAAAGGCGGTAACATAGAACTGGGCAAGGCCAGCACTAATGCGGTGGTGTTCAGCAACATCCTGATCCTGTTGGCCGATTACATGGTAGCAGTGATGCTGACAGGTTGAACCAAAATTTAGAAGTGAGAAGTGAGGGGCCTCACTCCTCACCCCTCACATCTCCAAAAGATGATCATAGCAGAAGATATAACAAAATCGTTTGACGAGCACGAGGTGCTGAAGGGGATTTCCATGAAATTCCTACCGGGTAAGACCAACCTCATCATCGGCAAGAGCGGCGCAGGCAAAACGGTTTTCCTGAAAATACTCGTCGGCCTCATCGTCCCCACTTCCGGCAAGGTTTGGTACGACGACGTGGACTTTTTTACCCTGAACAAAAAGGAAATGCGGGAAATCCGCCTCAAGGTCGGCATGTTGTTCCAAGGCTCTGCCCTCTTCGACTCCATGACTGTGGAAGAAAACGTTCGATTCCCCCTGGACATGTTCAGCAACAACACCCTGGCCAAAAAGAGAGAACGGGTGAACTGGTGCCTGGAACGGGTGGGGCTGAAAGGCGTGAACAACAAATTCCCCTCTGAGATCAGCGGCGGTATGCAGAAAAGGGTCGGCATCGCCCGTGCCATCGTGATGGAACCCCGCTACCTCTTCTGCGACGAACCCAACTCCGGCCTCGATCCCCGCACGGCCCTGCTCATTGACGAACTGATCCAAGACCTCACCTACGACCACAATATGACCACCATCATCAATACCCACGACATGAACTCGGTGATGGAAATCGGCGACAACATCGCCTACCTGCACGATGGGGTACTGGCCTGGCAGGGCAGCAAGGACGAGGTGCTCGGCACCACCAACGAAGAACTGCAAAGCTTCATCTTCGCCTCGCCGTTTTTGCAGAGGCTGCGAAGTGCGGCGCTGAAGATGTGAGAGGGGGGAGAGGCGAGAGGAGTGAGAGAATGAGAACGCGTGAAGTATGCTTTTAAAAAGAAAGGTTTTCCACCAAATCAAAGGGGTTCAATTTATTCAAATCGAGGGTAAAGGTGATGCGCTCCCAAAATTTGTCCCGGCCACTGCCATTGTACAAATCCTTTACGTTTTCAGCATTGACAATAGGAACATAAACGGAGGCAATGCCTTTTGCCAGCCGTAGTTCCAGGCCGCCTTGCCACCAGAGTTGGTCAGCGAATTCCAGATCGGAAGATATAAAGCGCTTGTCGTCGTAATAACCAATGTCGAAATAAGGCCGGATGGGCAGGTTGCCGGGCAGTGCCTGCGGCAAGTCGGCACTGAGGTTGGCAGCGGCAATGAAGCTGTTGCTGCGGCCTTCGGAGAAGGGGCTGCCCAGGGCTATCTTCATACCGCCTTCCCGCTGGGCGATTTGTTGCGACCAAAAACCTGTAACCTCCGAACGGCCAAAGTACAGTTCGTCATATCGGTAATCGTTGAAGCCTTGTCCCGTCAAGTTGTAGGCACCTGGAAAAATAGACCCTCTGTCTTTTGCATCGTTCACCAAAAAACCCCCAGCAAAGAGGCGCAGGTCAATGTTCCGCTTGTGTTCGTAGGTAAATGCAAAATTGCCCTCCAGCGAAGCCCGCAGGTAGTTGTTCCTTTCGTTTTTGTTGAACACATCGTCGTACCTGCCGTCTTCCAGCACCAGTTTCAGGCTGTAGGGGTTGAGGGCCCGGCGGTCACCTATTTCCCAGGAAAGCTCGCTGAAAATACTTTCGTCCCACACGTTCCCATCGTAAAAAAAGCCTGCCGTGTCCGCCACGAATTCCGTTTCCCGCTGCTGCAACAGGACGCTCCTGAACTCGATGGTCTGGTAAAATTGGCTGGTAAGCGACTTTGCCAGGTCTATTTTGACAAATGGCATCAAACGACGATAATACAAATCGGTACTTTCAAAGCCCCCTTCCGTACGCAGCGAGTCCAATGAATTGTAGTTAAATGCCTTTGCCGTGATGCCAAATGACACTTTGCGTATCCTCTCCTTTTTTGGGTAAATATTTAATTTGACGCTCGAAAAACCAGTCAAATCTTCCGAACCGAAGGCGTACATCGGCGCAAAAACGAATTCTGTCTTTTGAGCAGGCACCAAGCCCTTGTAAACGGCCAGGCCGAGCATCGGGCCGTCGTATCTGTTCCAACCGACTATCGGTGTCCATGCGGGGCCTGTTTTTTCGCTGTTTTCAATGATTCTAAAAAAAGGCACACGGATGGGTTCCAATTTTTTGAACAAACCCTCCGTCCTTATCTGGTCATTGCGGCGCTGCACTTCCAGGGTGACGTGTTCCTTGTCCAGCACCAGCCAATCGAAGTCGCCCGCCGGGAAGCTGATGGTTTGTTTTCCCTCAAAACCCTTGAACCATTGGGTATTCACCACTTGGCCATTTTTCACCCCGGAAACCGGGAAAGGCGCAGCGATTTCCCCCTTGTTTTCAATAGTCAAAGCATAAGCGCCGCCAGCCGTTTCGACGCCCGACATGGCATAGTCCAATTTCTTATCGGAATAAAGATAGCCATCAAAAAACCAGCTTAAATTCTCGCCGCTTTCGTGCTCAAAATGCGCCCGCAAATCTTCTGGATATGGATGTGCAAAGCGCCAGTTTTGATAAAAAGACTGCATGATGGCGTCGAACCGCTCCGTGCCCAGGTATTTTTCCAAATGGGTGAAGGCCGAACCCGTTTTTACATACACGCATACGCCGTAGTTGGTGGGCGTGAAATCGTTGGAGTGGTTTTGCGGAGCCTGATCGAGGTTGCGGCGAGCCTGAAAAAGGTAGGCCGTTTCGTACAAGTCCTTATCGGTGGTTTTTTTAAAAAAACTGGGCAACATTTCCTGCACCCGGTTGCCATTGTAAAATTCCCGCATGTAGCGGTACTCGTAGTAAGTATTGATGCCCTCGTCCATCCAGGGGTGGTCCCGCTCGTTGAAGGCGAGGATGCCGTAAAACCAGTTGTGGCCGACCTCGTGCGTGATCACATCGTCGAGGCCGCTGGCGTTGGCCGAATTGCCGATCACCGTAATCATCGGATATTCCATGCCGCCGCCCGCACTGAGGGCGCTGTGTACCGCCGTGCATTGCGGGTAAGGGTATTCGCCCACTTTTTCGGAATAGAACTGCACGGCCCGGTTCACATAATCAATGCTCTTGGCCCAAATGTCGGCCTGTTCGTTGGAAAACATGGTCCAGGTATCCACCGTGCGGCCCGTGGGAAACCTCACCTCGCCCTTCAGCACGTTGAAGCGCTTGTCGGCGAACCAGGCGAAGTCGTGGATCAGTTCAGCCGTGTAACGGATGGTCTTCATCTTTGGGCTGGACGGCGGAAACTCAGTGTCTTTGGGAAAACCCTTGTCCACCATCGCCGCCCCTTGTTGGGCTTTTTTGATTAAAAAAACTTCTTCGCTCAGGGTCTGCAAAGTACCGGTAGCGCCCACCACGTAGTTTTCGGGCAGGGTAATGCTCACGTCGAAAGAGCCGAATTCGGAGTAAAATTCGCCCATGTCGAGATAGGGCATGGGGTGCCAGCCCCTGTTGTCATAGACGGCTGGTTTGGGGTACCATTGCGTGATTTGATAGGACTGCCCCACGTGCCCCAGTCGGCTGAACGAAGCCGGGATGTGCAGGGTAAAAGGTGTGGAAATGACCACTTTACGTTTGTTGCGCAGTGGCTGCTTGAGCTTCAGCACGGCCATGTCGGGATTCTTGGGGTCTTGGTACCATTCGGCCTTTTCGCCGTCCACCTTGAAATCGAGGCCGGAGAAGTAGCCCAGGTCGCTATCTTTGGCGAAGTAAAATTTGGTGCTGCCCGCCCGCAATTTTTGCTGTGAAAATGCAGTGTTTTCGTCCTGGTAGGCGTTTGGCCACAGGTGAAACCAAATGGAGTCCAGCGCATCTGGCGCCTGGTTCACGTAGCTGATTTCTATGTCGCCGTTCAGGGTATGCTTTACGTCGTCCAGCGTGACCCGGATGGTGTAGTGGGCCTCTTGCTGGAAGTAGGGCTTGTTTTGGGAAAAACTGTTGATTGAAAAAAACAAAAGGAAAAGCAGTAGTCTATTTTTCATAAATGCGGATTAGGATTTTCTTTTACCTTATAAAAATGTAAGATATTTAAGGGTTACGGGCCTTTGTATTATTTTGTGCCAATAATTTGCAGTGAATTGAACATCAAATTAAAAACACATACATACCTAAACACCCAAGCACATAAAAACCCTGCCCGCAAATTTATTCAAAACATGAAGACCAGTTTATCCATTCTTTTTTTCCTCTTCCTCGGCATCAGCAGCCTTTTTTCTCAATCCAATTTCCCCGCCGACTGGTCGGGCGAATGGGCCGGCACCCTGCACATCATCCAGGCCAAAGGCACCGTGCAGGAACTCCCGATGGAACTCCACATCCTGCCCCTCGACAGCACTGGCCGCTACACCTGGACCATCATCTACGGCGAAGACAAGGTAGCTGGCCGCCGCCCCTACGAACTCCTTCCCCTCGACCCTGGCAAGGGCCTCTACGCCATTGACGAAAAAAACTCCATCCGCATGGAAGGCTACCTATTGGGCGGCAGTTTTTACCAGTGGTTTGAGGTGGAGGGCAGCCTGCTATTGACCACCACCGCCTTGCAGGGCGACGAACTGCTCTGGGAAATAGTAGCTGGCAGCATAGAGCCTGTGAGTGTGACCGGCGGCGAAACGGTGGAAGGGGAGGAAGTGCCGCCAGTGAAGACTTTTCCAATCACGGTGGTGCAGCGGGCGAGGTTGAAGAAAAGGTGAGGATTTATCCTAAACATCAAATTCCCTACATTTATACCATCAACAATTACCCATGCCAGCACCAGATTTTACCAGCCTTTCCGAAGTCGTCCGCATAGCAGGCATGGCCGATCCTGTTGCCCGCAACCTCCAAATTACCCAGAGCTACCACGAATTGTCGCTGGCATTTACCCAACGGCTGGGCCGCTGTGCCAACTGGTGTACTTTCGCTACCTGGGCCTCCCGGCAGGCCGGGCAAACCATTCGGGGGGAAGACCTTTCGCAGGCTTTGGAACAAAAATTGGCGGCAGTGCCAGCCCTTGGCCAAACCGTCAATGCCTTGGTGGAGGCAGCGGTGCTAAAAGGCAGCAAATTGGGCAGACAGGGCATTTCGGCCTTGATATGGGAAACGCTGGATCCCAAAGCGGCGATGGCCAGGGCCAGCGGGGCCGTGGCCAGGGGCAACCAAAAGGTATATGCCGAAATTGCGAGGGAGTTTGCCCGCTTTTTGGTGGAATGTGATAACGATGCCAGCTTCAACGCCGAGCATATCGCTTGTTTTTGCAGTACGCTCCGCCCCGGCGATCCGCCTGATGGGCAACAATATCTTGGGCAGGCTTTTACCAGATATTACCAGGCGATGTTTGAAATAAATGAGAAACAAAAAGCGGAAATCATTTTATTGGCCAATATCGAAATCGGCTTCCACGAACAGACCCGTTTGCAACCTGAAATACAGGAAGCCCTGGAGGCGGCTGTGCTGGACGGCAAGTTGTTCAAAATCAAGCTGTTGAAAGCCTTGTTCCCCAACCAATATTGGGTACAGGAAATCGGATCGGTCTTCTCTGCCCTGTTCAATCGTCCCACTCCACTGGATTTGGCGATTGAAAAATTTACACACGAAGCCCGCCACCAACTCCGCCTTTTCCTCACTGCGCAACTCATGGAACTAGGCTTCCCCGAAGGTGTTCATTTGCACTTGGGAAAAGACTTAAAAGCCCATTTTCCCATTCTTTTGCAACAACTCGCCTACCCAGATTTAACAGCTTTTTTGAAAAAAATTGACCCCACGCCCGATAGCTTGACAGGAACCGGCACCGTGGATTGGGCCGACCTGAACGACCGCCTGCATTTCATCTGCGACTTGTTCAGGTGCTATCATGCGGCAGAGGAGTTGCTGGGGCCGCCGTTTAATGGGAAATAATTTTGGACAAAAAATTCTACAGGCAATTTGTATCAATACAACTTTGTCTGAACAGGCATCACGAATGACATCAAACATGACGTTGCAGTTGGCCTGCGGCCATGACAAGCGGCTTACACAAAAAGTGTATGGTTTTGAAACAGGAACTAATGGAAGCCTTGGGAGAAGTGATGAAAATATAAAGCGATATTTAAAAATATGGGCAAAAAGAAATTCATATAGCATAACAACAAACTTCAATGCCCGCTCAGGTGTCATTATACAGACAACATTTTAAAATGACACAACTGCATCCCAAATGAAACAGCTCGTCCTCATCCTGCTTGCTTTTCTCAGCCTCATTTTTTCGCTCCATGCCCAGCCCCTCACGCAGACGGTGCGGGGCAAAGTCGTTGATCAACACACGCAAATCCCGCTTATCGGCGCTACCGTGGCCCTGCAAATCAAAGGCGAACTCATCGGCACTGTTACCGATTATGATGGCAATTTTCGCCTGGAAAAAGTGCCGCTCGGCAGGCACAACCTGGTCGTGTCATACATGGGCTATGAGGACGTGGCGCTGCCGCAAATGCTGGTCGGCTCTGGCAAGGAAGTGGTGCTGAACATTGAGTTGCAGGAATCGGTGAAAGAGCTGAAAACCGTCACAGTTACAGCTTCGGACTCCAATAAAGACAAGCCCATCAACGACATGGCCACGGTGAGCGCCCGTGCCTTTACGGTGGAAGAAACGAGCCGCTTCGCCGCCAGCCTCAACGACCCGGCCCGCATGGCGCAGTCCTTTGCGGGCGTCTCCTCGGCCAGCGACAACAACAACGAAATCGTCATCCGGGGCAACTCGGCAAGGGGCCTTCTCTGGCGCATCGAGGGCATCGAAATCCCAAATCCCAACCACTTTTCAGGTGGCGAGGGCAGTTCCGGCGGCGGCATCAGCATTTTGAGCAGTACGGTGATGAGCAACTCGGATTTTTTCACTGGAGCCTTTCCGGCTGAATATGGCAACGGCCTCTCTGGCGTGTTCGACATCCGGCTGCGGCGGGGCAACAACGAGCAGCGGGAGTACGCTTTTCAGGCAGGTTTTACTGGCTTGCAAGCCGCTGTAGAAGGGCCTTTTTTGAAAAAAGGCGCTGCCGGGAACCGCCCGTCCTACCTAGCCAATTACCGTTATTCCAACTTGGGTTTTTTGGGCAAAATGGGCTTCGATTTCCAGGGGGCTGATGTGGTGCCCAAGTACCAGGATTTGGCCTTCAACCTCAATTTCCCAACCCGGCGTTTTGGGCGATTGACGGTTTTCGGCATCGGTGGCCTCAGCGATGGCGGCACTTTGGCCGACCGGGATTCCAGCCAATGGAAAACGCTCGCCGACCGCCACCAGCAGCGCTTTGGGCGGGCAATGGGCGTGCTCGGCGCCACCTACAATTATTTGTTGAAAAACAACAAGACCTATTTCAAACTTGGCGGGGCGTTCAGCATAGAAGACGACCTGCGCCGCAAGGACTCGCTCGACAACAGCTACCAGGTGCGGCAACTTTACCGTGACCAGTTTACCAACTCCGTGGGGCACCTTACTTTCCTGGCCAACCATAAGTTTTCTGCCAAACACATCCTGCGCCTGGGCCTCAACTACGATCATTTGATGTTCCAATCCGACCTGCAAAGTTTCGATCCGCAAACAGGACAGCCCATCGAAGAACAGAGCGACATACGCAGCGACCTCGTGCAGACATTCATCCAGCACCACTGGCGGCCCGTGCAGGCATTGGAAGTGAATATCGGCCTGCACCATACTACTTTTATGCTCAACTACAACCACGTTTTGGAGCCACGCCTGGGCGCACGTTGGCAATTCGCCCCCACTATGTCCATCGGCTACGGGCTGGGTATGCACAACCGTTTGGAACCGATTTCCATTTACAGTCACAACCTCGTCGAGCCACTGTCCGATGCCAATTTTGTTTACGAAGACGGCAACAGTTTCCTGTTCAGCCCACGCTCTACGCTTCGGCTCACGCAGGCGTTGCACAATGTGCTTTCCTACGACTGGGCCATCCTGCCCAACCTCCGTTTGAAGGTAGAAGCCTACCACCAGTTGCTGTTCAATGTGCCGGTGAAGGACGACTCCACCAGTTCCCTTTCGCTATTGAACTACAACAGTTTCGACCGGGAATTTTCAAAAGAAAACCTGGTGAACAAGGGCAAGGGCTACAACTACGGACTGGAGTTTACGCTGGAGAAATTTTTTAGTAACAACTATTATTTCCTCGTCACCACTTCACTGTTCCGCTCGCAATACAAGGCGCTGGACGGGGTGCTGCGCAACAGCCGTTTTGACCGGAATTATGTGTTCAATGTGGTGGGTGGCAAGGAATTCATCGTGGGAAAAACAAAGGAGCACATCCTCGGCACCAACGCCAAAATGGTGTATGCCGGGGGCAACCGCACAACGCCGATTGACCTGGAAGCATCCCGCCAGCAAGGCCGGGAAGTGCTGGCGGCAGGCGATGTTTTTGTGGACAGGCTGCCCGCCTATTTCCGCTTTGACCTGGGCTTCAGCTACCGATGGAACAGGCCAAAATTCGCCCTCATCGTCTCACTGGACGTGCAAAACGTGACGAACCGATTGAATGTGGAGAACCGCTACTATGACCCGCTGGCGGGGGATATCGAAGAGACGGAGATGCTGGGGGTAATTCCGGTTTTGAATTTGAGGGTGGAGTTTTAATGGGATGTGTTTATGTATTTGTGTGCTTGTGTGTTTTGGTGCCCCAGTTCAAAAACACATAAACTTACAGCAGCACCAGAACACGATTAAAAAGAACACACTACAGCCCGACGGCTTCCTTTTCCAACAGCTTTTGCCATTCCACAATGGTAAATTGGGTCAGTTCCAATATGCGGTTGCCGGGGATGAAATCAGGCAGGTTTTGTACAATGCCAGCCACGATGTCTTTGAGCGGTGCATCGGGCTGCTGTTCCCAGCGTTGGTGGAGTTCTATACGGATAAGGGTTTTCTGGGCGGCGTAGTATTTTTTGGGGAATAAGATTTCCCCTTTTTTCTTTTTCATCATGCCCCAGCCCTTCCCCACATGTTCAGGTTGTAAATGGATATTGGTTTCATTTAAAACCACTACATCTTGGTGAACTTTTTTTATTTGAACTGCCGATTGTTTCATAATAAATGATAGAAAATAAATAACTTAGGAAATAGGCTTTAGTTTAAATGCCGAATAAGTTTTTTCAGGATCATAAATTTCCCAATAAGGAGGATCCAAACCCCAAACAAAGAAAGCAGCGCTAATGTCGTCTGCATAGTTTTTGAAAATTCGATGGTACAAAACCGATCTTTTTTTGTCAACTGGCTGGATAAAAATCTCGCTGTTTGGAAATTTATCAATGAACAAATATACCGATTTTACTGTACTTACCCCAATCCTTCGGACAACTCAACAATAGTCCTTCGTTAATAAATTAGATTTTTTTAATCGTTTTTATTCTTTGGAGCCACCATTTTTATTGGCTTCGGGTCTTCTTTTACTGACCTGGAAAAAGTACAGGAAAGCGAGCTCCTGTTTTCCACATTTCAATGCCCCGACGGCAAAAAAAAATCCTTATTTTTTTTTGCCAGTCGAAGG
>JBGSKQ010000018.1:0-124725 GCA_041741095.1 Saprospiraceae bacterium | reverse complement strand
TGCTAGCGCAATTTTCACCCCCAAACCCCCATCCGTCCGCATGTCGGAAAATAAAGAAATTTAGTTTACAGAGTACTCAGGTTTTTTCTCACAACAACTCACGGCACAATAAATACTGAACAAACAGCCTATTCATAGGCTCCTTTCCGTCCATCAAAAAATGAATTGACTATGAAAAACTCAACCCTCCGCCTGCGCCTGCTTTCCTTGTTGGCCATTTTCACTGCCACCTTTCTATTTTCTTGCGTCAGAAACCCTGTAACTGGGAAAAAAGAATTCTCCCTGCTGACCGAAAAGGATGAAAAAGCAATGGGGCTCGCTTATGATCCGCAGGTTATTAGTGAATTTGGCCTGTACGACGATAAAACCCTCCAGGATTTTATCACTGACAAAGGCAACAAAATGGCCGGCATCAGCCATCGTCCCACGCTCGGCTTTCAATTCCGCATTTTGGACAGCCCGGTGGTGAACGCCTTTGCCGTGCCGGGCGGCTATGTGTATTTCACAAGGGGCATCATGGCGCATTTCAACAACGAAGCAGAATTTGCAGGGGTGCTGGGGCATGAAATCGGCCACGTGACGGCCAGGCATTCTGCCAAACAATATACTTCTACCATGCTGGCGCAACTGGGCCTCGTGTTGGGCATGGTCATCTCCGAAGATTTTAGGCAATATTCTGATTTGGCGGGTTTGGGGCTGAATTTATTGTTTCTGCAGTTTAGCCGCAACCACGAAAGCCAATCGGACAAATTGGGGGTAGAATACTCAACCAAGGTAGGCTATGATGCCCACGAAATGGCCAATTTTTTTCAAACCATCCAGCGCTTGCAAGGGCAATCGGGCGGCGGGATACCGACCATTCTTTCCACGCACCCCGATCCGGGCAACCGTTATGAACGGGTACATGAATTGGCTACAAAACAACAAGGCGCAACGCCAAACAAAAACCTAAAAGTGAACCGTGACAGCTACCTGAAAATGATTGACGGCATCATCTATGGCGAAGATCCAGCACAAGGCTACGTGGAGGGCAACAATTTTTACCACCCGGTGATGAAATTCCAATTTGACATTCCGTCTGGATGGCAGACTGTCAATACGCCTTCGCAGTTACAGATAGCAGAAAAAAATGGCAAAGCAGTAATAGTGATGACCCTGTCACCTGAAAAAACGCTGAACGCCGCCAAAAACCAAGCTGTCCAGCAAGACAGCCTGAAAGTGATCAGCAGCAACAACGTGACCGTGAACGGCAACAGCGCCATCGAATTGACCGCCGACCTAAATGCCCAGGTGCGCCTGATGATGTACCTTATCCAATACAACGGCAACATTTACAAGCTGACCGGGCTGGCCGAAACTCCGAACTTCAATGCCTTCCAACCCAACTTCCTTAAAAGCTTCAAAAGCTTCAAAGCATTGACAGATGCTTCCAAAATCAATGTAAAACCGGAGCGGATCAAAATCAAAACGGTCGCCAAGGACGGCACCTTGCAGGAAACCCTGAAATCTTTCAACATGCCGCAAAACCGCATGGAAGAGCTTTCAATTTTGAACGGCATGAAGTTGACGGATAAAGTAAAAAAGGGGACGCTTATCAAGACCATTGAGAAAGGGTAAGCGGCAGCTCATGGTATTTGGGTTTGGATTTTTTCCCCTAAATTTGTTTAACAAAAAAATGAGCCATGCTGAAAGATGATATCTATATAGAAGAATCCCGTGCCTTGGAACCAGATTATGAAACAGAACGCAACAAACCAATGCCAAACAGAATACATGGACACATACAGGGCAATTTGCAATTTGAATTAAGGACAAAATATGGACCTCAATTCAATATCGAAAGCGAAGTAACCCTTGACACAAAGCCAAGATCTACTACGCCCGATATTGTTATCTATCCAAAAAAAGTGCTCAGCCTCAAAGATGTGGAGCCGAAGGCCACCGAAATGCCGCTTACTACGATTGAAATTCAGTCACCATCCCAATCGCCGGAAATCCTTGTGGCGAAGGCTTGGGAATCATATTTTCCTGCTGGGGTAAAATCAGCCTGGGTGATCATACCGGCCATCAAGGGTGTCAGGGTTGTTTTGCCCAATGATGAAAACCTGCTGTATATCTCCGGCGAGGTACAGGATCCCACCACTGGCATTGGCATTGAAATAGATAAAATTTTCGAGGGGATTGAGTTGTGAAAGTGAATGATAAACTTTAAAAAGATGAACCTTATAAGTTGTTGAATATCATTTGGTTGAATAAAAACTGATTTACTTTATTTTTTCATATTCTCAAAGTTAAAACTCAACAAGAAAGTCCGTGCGGAGTACCTGCACGGACTTTTTTATTCCATATTCCCATCCATAAAACTGCTGGGCATTGTGCTTTCACACGGTCGGTTTTCATCTAAAAGAAAAAACACTGCAAGCCAATAAGCCGGATTCTGTAACCCCGATAGGCGGGGCCTCCATCATTTATCTGGGGATGGCCTCACGGCCAAACTCTAGCTGCCTACCCCTCCCGACTGGCCGCCCTAAGGCAGCCAACACAGCGGGCAACCATGCCCCCGCTTAGGGCCATGAATGGCCAAAGCAGAAATCAGGATGTACGTGGCATTTCAACCCACAAGGTTTATCCGCCCCCCGGATTGCCCCGGGACGCCGTGCGCTCTTACCGCACGTTTTCACCCTTACCTTGTCCAGTCTTCAGTCTCCAGTCCTGTAATTCTTCAAATTCTTACAAAATGCCAACGACTGGCAAACTGAAGACTGAAGACTATGGACTGCGAACTCTGGACTGCGGACTGATCCCGATAGCTATCGGGAGAAGACTGAAGACTAGACAAGGCGGTAATTTTCTGTGACACTTTCTGTCCACTGGCCTTCGCCAGCGTCCCACCCGTTAGGTGGTGCGGTGCCCTGCGTTGTCCGGACTTTCCTCCCGGTGCTTTCCCTATACGGGAAGTGGCCAGGCGATGGAGTAGCTTGCAGTGCGCTGCAAAGTTACGCCTTTGGGGCCTTGGGAAGTCCCATTCGTATTTTTTTGCTTGAAACTGCCTTCCAAAACGTTTGTTCTGCGCCTTGTTTTAACAAAAGATAAAGGCCAAATGCCCAAATGAGCGGAGAAGGAAAACCTGACCCAATGCCCAATGGCGTTATCCCGATCAAGAAAATGATGCCACCCAGGCATCCGATTTTGAAAAATGGCCCCTTGGTCAACATGCCCAATGCGACGATAGCCTGGCAGGTGGCGATGCAATATACCACTGCTTGGATGTGTGCGCTGAACCAGCCGAGAATGATATTTTTATAAAAAGGGAAAACGGCGAAGTCGGCGTATTCCAGATAAGATTGAGGGCTGATGGTAGCTATCCGGGCATTGGCCCCAGCCGCCCAGGCGAACAGCATAAAATACAACAACCTTGCGATGTTCGCCTTTTTCCAAGCTGCCAACAAGGTGAGAAGGGCAACTACGTTGGATATGACCAATGCAACCCAAATGAAGCTTTCGGGCATTTTTTCCATGACAATAGTTTTAGGAAAAACAAGGCCTAATAGTCAATGGTCAGAATGGGAAGTTCCGAGTGGTTGATGAGCAGTTCGACGTTGCTGCCGATGAGCATCCGTTTTACGGGATGGCGCTCGTGGTTGGAAATTGCTATCAAATCGGCTTTGATTTCTTTGGAAAAAGAGCGGACGCCCTCGTCAATAGACAAATCTTTGTAAACATGGCGATGGCAAAGCAAGGGCTGGCAAGCCTCTTCAAACGGTTTCATGGCTTCTTTTAAAATGGGAAAAGGCGCATCGAACATGGAGGTGTGGATGGCCACCAAGTGGATTTCCGGAACGAAATGTTTGATAATTTGAATAAAGCGATGGAAGGCGGGCAGTTCTTCTTTGTTGAAATTGGAGGCATAGACCACCTTTTTGAAATCCAATTTTTCCAATTCGTTTTTCACCACCAGCATCGGGCAATGTACGGTGCGCACCACTTTTTGGGTATTTGAGCCAATGAAAAATTCATTTTTGCCGCTGGCCCCGTGCGAACCCATCACGATGAGGTCAATACTGTGCAGTTGCACATATTCGTCCACATTTCTTAACAAATTGGCATCGGCACAAACCGTTTCAAGCGGCACATCCGCAAACCAGCGTCCCAACTCTGACAACATGGTTTCGCCTTGCTTCAGTGTTTGCTGTGCCCAGTCATCCTTGAGGCGCTCCGCTTCGTCCATGTCGTTCCAGTTCCGGGGAAGGTCGAGACAGGACATAAGATGCATTGTTGCCCCAAATTTTTTTGAGAGGAGATAGGCAACACTGGCGGCTTGTTTGGAACAAGCCGAAAAATCAACGGGAACGAGGATGTTTTTCATGGCTTTTGAAGATTGAATTCAACTGATTGCCTAACAAATGGCAACAATGTAGCAATGAAACAATGCCCAATTTGTTCACTCCCCATGCATTTCCCGGTAAGCTTCAGCCGAGTGCTCGCCTTTGCGGTTTTGTTCGGCGAGGGTCCATTGGTCGGTGGTGGAAGTTTGCAGCCACAGGTTGCCCGAAAGGCGGAAAACCTGCACGTTCAGGCCGTAGATTTCCCAAAAACGGTCTTCCAAAGTTGAAACTTTAAGGTGCCCATCAATGCTCAATTCGCCATCGTTGTGCACTTTTCGCACCTTGCCAATTGTCATTTCCGCATCCAATTGTTTCCCAACTGGCGACGGGACGCCGCTTTCGTGTTTGCCATCATAAAATTCCAGTTTCAAGTAAGGGAACTTTCCGCTGAACTCCTGTTGGACTTCTTTCAGTTTTTTCCTGTCCGTTATTTGCATGGTGAGGTGTTTTAAAAAAAGGTGGGTTGTTTGACTAATCCGGTGAAGGAGGGTGTTTGTGTGTTTGTGTGTTTGTGTGTTTATGTGTTTTTGGTATTTCGTAAACACGCAAACACCTTTCTACAGAAATTATGTCAAAGCACCTAAAGGATAAAGTAAATAGCCACAACACCTTGCGTGGCTTTTACCTTAAAATCCATGCGGTCCCAATAAAATTCTTTGGGCAATATAAGTCCTGCCAACACCGATGTGGAATGAGGAAAATCAACAAGGATGTATGAGCGTAATCACTTGTAAGCTTTGGATTTGCCATTATTGACCAAAAAAAGCCGTTGTTCTCAACAGCGCATTTTCCCGGATGCTCACCCAAAAAAGGTTGTAGTCGGCTATGTGGTAATTTGTGCGGTTGAAAAAAATACTGCCGGGGAATTTTGGCTTGTGTACCCAAACCAGGCCATCGTGGACGGTGGCGTCGGCGATGCCGGGGAAAATTTTGTAATAATCCCTTAAAACTGTCCCTTTGTTGATTGACTTCCCAGCAGTTTCCTCGCTGCTGTTCCAGGTCAAAGGGTTGATAACGGCGATTTCATCCCCAAGGGGAATGCCTTCGGGCTGATGGCCATAGCGGTAGCTGCGCCACGAGCAAAAACAACCCGTTTCATCTGGGGTTTCGCACGGCTTGATGGCCTGAAACTCGTCCTTTTTGACCGCCCAGCCCACCAAATAGGCCGCCACCAATTGCTTTTGCAGCGGCTTTTCATCAAAAAAATCCTTGAGCAAACGCATGGCATGCAGGGTGCCCTGGCTGTGTGCTGCGATGATGATGGGGCGGCCTTGGTTGTAGTGTTCGAGATAGTAGGCAAAAGCTGATTTTACATCATTGTAGGCCAGTTCCCAGGCCGCTTCGGCAGAGCTTTTGTCGGTGCTGTAGAAACTTTCCAGGTTGGCTTGGCGGTAGCGGGGCGCATAGATTTTGCCAGACGCATTAAAAATACTTGCCTGGTGAAGGATGGTTGTGCCGTCCGTTTTTTGGTTTAATTTTGCACCCCCAATGGAGGCATTCCAGTTTGTTTTTTTGCCATAGTAAGTGGTTGGGTGCAAAAAAAAGATGTCCACTTTGGCATCTGGCTGCTCATCTTTAAAAGAAGGGTTGGGCACCAAATCGGCTGGATCTTTTTTGTCGGGCAGGGCGGCCCAGTTGTCAGATTTTGAATAATCTGGCGGCAGCGGCACGGAAGTTGAAGAATAGGAACCCGGCTTAACAGAACATGCGCAAAAAGCGGCGCAAGCAAGGGCCAATACCAATCGAATGCACATAGGTTAGATGTTTTTTCCAAAAGTAGGAATTAAACAAACAAACCTATCCTTCCACGTTCAATGCAAGTTTAGTTTTTAAAAACAGGCTCTTAAGAGCTTGTTTGTGCCACGATGATCCCTTTCAGTTGGCAAAAACTATTTAGCACAGCCACAAGGAAATTGGCAATATCCAAAGCATTGTAAATTTCATTGTTATTTAATTTTGGAAAACTCAAAAGTGTGTGGCACTAAGACTACTTTTGCGGCGCATTTTTAAAAAAAAGACATTTTGATAAACTTGAATATGGAAAATAAATTGACAAAAATCATTTTAAAACAATGAGTTAGGGTCAATTTTTGCCTTTCGATTTTCAAGTCTGATCATAAAATTCATTCATCATTCAAATAACCAAAATAGCATGAACATCGCAGTAGTTGGTACTGGTTACGTTGGTTTGGTCACTGGTACTTGTTTTGCCGAAACAGGCAATACCGTAATATGTGTGGACATTGACGAGAACAAGGTCCGCAAGATGCAGGAAGGGGAAATCCCCATTTACGAGCCTGGCCTCGATGTGCTTTTTGAGCGCAACAAACGCCAGGGCCGCCTTACCTTCACCACTAACCTGGCCGAGGCAATCGGGCCTGCCCAAATCATCTTCCTCGCCCTGCCAACCCCGCCGGGCGAAGACGGCTCCGCCGACCTGAAGTACATCATGGGCGTGGCCGACGACCTGTCAAAAATCATCAAAGACTACAAAGTCATCGTTGACAAAAGCACCGTACCTGTCGGGACCTCCGAAAAAGTACACGCCGTGCTGGCCAAAAACCTCAGCGAAGACTTGTTCGACGTGGTATCCAACCCCGAATTTTTGCGGGAGGGGGTGGCCGTTGACGACTTCCTTAAGCCCGACCGTGTGGTGATTGGCACCAGCTCCGAAAGGGCCAGGAAACAAATGAAGCAACTCTACGAACCTTTCGTGCGCCAGGGCAACCCCATCTATTTCATGGACGAGCGCTCTGCCGAAATGACAAAATATGCCGCCAACTCTTACCTGGCCGCCCGTATTTCCTTTATGAACGAAATCGCCAACCTCTGCGAACTTGTGGGCGCCAATGTGGACGCCGTGCGGGTGGGCATGGGCAGCGACAGCCGTATCGGCAAGCGCTTCCTCTTCCCAGGTGTAGGCTACGGTGGTTCCTGTTTCCCAAAAGACGTGCAGGCGCTGGCCAAAACCGCCGAGGAATTTGGCTATGATTTTAAAATCCTGAAATCGGTCATGAACGTAAACGGGCTGCAAAAGCACCGCCTGACCGCCAAGATAAAAGCCCACTTTGGTGAAAACCTCAGCGGCAAGACCATTGCCATTTGGGGCCTTGCCTTCAAGCCCAATACGGACGACATCAGGGAGGCGCCAGCCCTTTACCTGATAGATGACCTGCTGAAAGCCGGGGCAAAAGTGAAAGCCTTCGATCCGGAAGCCATGAAAAACGTGCAGGCCATTTACAACGGCCAACTCAACATGGCACAAGACCAGTACGAAGCCCTGATCGGTGCCGATGCACTGGCCATCCTGACAGAATGGAGCGTGTTCCGCACGCCCAGCTTTGAGGTGATGAAATCTTTGTTGAAAAACCCGGTCATCTTCGACGGCCGCAACCTCTACGACGTGGATTCCATGGCCGACAAGGGTTTTTACTACGAAAGCATCGGCAGGAATACGGTACAAACAAATTGAGGCAGGTTTTGAGGTGCCTAAGTTCTTCAGCATCTTAGATCCTCAACTCGAAATCTTTTTTGGTAAAATAACGAACAGCAGCCCTGGTCAAAATGACCGGGGCTTTTGCTTTTATGTCCCTCTCCAACAGTCATTCCTGCCAGCGCAAATGCAAGCTACCATCATTTGTCTGTAAACCAACCAAACATTATAGCACTTGCTTTTTCTAAAGCCAAGCATTGCACTAACTTTGTCAGGCTTTTTTGAATCGTGACTTTTTGGCAAAAAAGCATTAAAATCATTATCTTTTTCAGCATGAAATTGTTTGACACCATCATTCTATTCCCACCAAAATTTAAATCAGCAATGAGGACATTTCTATTTGGTTTATTAGTAACGCTTATTTCTGCTAATCTTTACAGCCAAAGCACGGCACCCAATTTCTGGCAAGCTGTTGATTACAACCAGGTACAACTGCCGGAAAATGCCGAGACTACGGCACCTCCAGGAGAACACCTTTTGTTTTCATTGGACTACAATTCAATGTTGAATTACCTTCAGCGGGCACCTTTGGCAAGTGAAATCGCCGCTCCAAAAGAAGGCCAGTTGGTACAATTGCCCCTCCATGACGGAAGTTTTGAAATTTTCAGCGTGTGGGAATCGCCGGTGGTTGAACCGGCACTGGCAGAAAAATACCCTTCCATCAAGACTTATGCTGGGATCGGGATCACCGATCCTTCAAAATACATACGGCTTGGACATGGCTATGATGGGTTCCATGCAGTTATTTTGGGCAACAATGAATCCTCTGCCATTACCTGGTACGCCACTGACCAATACCAGTATTATGTATGCTTTGCTCCATCCGATTTTGAACTTATTTCCGATGCTTTCTCTCCTACCCACTACTGCGGGACAAGCGATGAAAACCTTGGCTTGATAGATCACGGCACTATGCCTGCTGAAACACCCATTGGCTTCAGGGGTGGAGGAGAAGGAAACTTGGTGACCCGATTTGATTACAGGGTGGCCCTTTCGTGTACGGGCGAATATGCCGTCTCGCACGGCGGCACTGTTCAATCAGTCATGTCATCCTTTGTTACGGCCATCAATACCTTAAACACAATAACCGAACGGGACGCCGATGTACACATGTTCCTCGTAGCTGCCTCTGAAAACTTGATTTTCCTAAATGCCCAATCAGACCCTTACCCGGTTGGCAATGTTGGAGGGGAATTGATCCAAATTAACACGGATATTGTAAATGGCATTATCGGCATCGGTGCCTACGATGTCGGCCAAGTAATGACCGGGTCTTGCACCGATGTTGGAGGGGTGGTTTCAGGTGCCAACACTTGCTCTCAAAGCAAAGGGGCAGGCACAACTTGCCATTTTGGCAGCAACGTAGTGGCCACCATGCTCGGCACGGGCGCCCATGAGTTTGGCCACCAGCTTGGGGCAGGCCATACCTGGAACCATTGTCCTGGCAATGAAGGGCAACGGAGTTCTGACTCTGCATGGGAACCAGGCAGCGGATCCACCATCCTGTCGTACCAGGGCGCCTGTGGCATCAGCAATATATCGGGATCGGACAACGTAGCCTATCATTCTGGCACTACGGGTGAAATTTGGTCTTTCATCCATACGGGTAATGGAACGTTTTGTGGCCAAACAGTTACTACCTCCAACCACTCCCCGGTAATTACCCTTCCTTACAATGATGGTTTTTACATTCCCATCGCCACGCCATTTGAACTGACCGCTTCTGCAACTGATGAAGACGGAGATGAAATACTTTATACTTGGCAGCAATATAACCTTGGGCCTGCGATTGCGCTGGGCCAGCAGGTCAGCACTTCTCCCAGTTTTAGGGTATATGATCCCAGCACCAACCCGACACGTGTTTTTCCTCGCCTTCAAACCATCATCAGCAACGGAACCAACCCGCACGAACTTTTGCCAACTTATACCCGCAACCTTAAATTCCGCTGTTTGGCGAAAGATAACAACATCGTGGAACAGGCGGGCGGGCTAACCTGGGCCGATGTGTCTTTTGAAGCCACCGAAACCGCTGGGCCATTCCGGGTAACCTTCCCAGACGTCAACACTACCGCAATGAAAGCTGGGCAAGCGGTAGAAATAACTTGGAACGTGGCCAACACCGACAACAACCTTGTCAATTGCCGTGCAGTCAACATCAAATTGTCATTGGACGGTGGCAACACTTATCCATACACCCTGGCCTGCACGACCCCCAATGATGGCATAGAAACGGTTTTCCTGCCGGATGTCACCTCAAACACTACTAGGATTCGGGTAGAAGCAGCCGACAATATTTTCTTCGATATTTCCAACCAAAATTTTGTGATTGAAGGCTCGGACGAGCCAAGTTTTTCCTTTTCGCTTTGCTCACAAATCCAGCAAATTTGCGTTCCTGACGATGCCGTGGTAGAGTTCCAAACAGGCGCAGTTTTCGGCTTCGATGAGCCGGTGACTTTTGAGGTTTTGAGCGGCTTGCCCACAGGCGTGACGGTTGATTTCAACCAAAATCCAGTCATGCCAGGGGAAAATGCCATTGCGACTTTTGACATGTCTTCAGTGACTGCCGATGGCAATTACGTAGTGGATGTCAGGGCGATTGCCGGCGAGGATACTATTTTGCGCAAATTGTTTTTTAATATTGTTTACAGCGATTTTTCAACCTTATCTGGCACTGGCCCCGTGGACGGCCAATCTGGTTTGGGACTGTTGCCATCGTTTACCTGGACGGATTTGCCACATGCCGACCTGTACGAATTCCAATTGGCCAGCCAACCGTCCTTTGCCGATTCTACCATTCTCGATGAATACACTGGCACCAATGCCAGCTACACGCCTACTGATGTAAGTTTGCTGGAAAGCAAAATTTATTACTGGAGGGTACGGGCTTTCAATGAATGCGGTGCTTCCGAATATGCCCCGACCAGCGCCTTCCAGACCTATACTGTAAGCTGTGCTGGCTTCCCCAGTGCAGATGTGCCGAAAAATATTTCGGATGTTGGCCTGCCTACCGTGGTTTCCGAATTGCCAATCATCCAAAGTGGGACTATCACAGACTTAAATGTGAAAAACCTCAAGGGCACACACGATGCACTGGCCGACCTCGAAGTGACTTTAACAAGCCCTGCCGGTACCAACGTCACTTTGTTCAAACAGATTTGCGGCAACGTTTCGCAATTTAACATGAACCTGAACGACGAGGCCCCTTTCAACATCGCATGCCCACCCATAAACGGCCAAAATTTTAAGCCCCAAAACCCTTTGTCGGCTTTTATTGGTGAAAATACCTTGGGCACTTGGAAGCTGACCGTACAGGTCATCAACTCCATCGGGCAAGGTGGGGTGCTCAACAGTTGGGCCGTTGAATTTTGCGGCAGCATCTCACCCATTGGGCCACTTTTGATTAAAAATGATACTATTTATGTAAAACCGCTTGCAACCCGGCATATCTACAATTTCGAGTTGAAAGTGGAAGACGCCAACACGCCGGACGAGAACCTCACCTTCCGGATCGTCAATAATACCCAACATGGCCAGATGATTAAATCTGGAGTCCCCTTGGGCATTGGTAGCACTTTCACCATGAGCGACGTGCATTCGCAAAAAGTGGCATACGTCAACACCAATCCTGATGCTACCTACGACTATTTCACATTCATCGTTGAAGACGGAACGGGTGGTTGGCTTGGTACGCCCAGGTTCAATATCGTGATAGACGAAAACGCCACTACCGACGTGGACGAACAAGATTTCGCCAACAGCATACAATTGTACCCAAACCCTGCCAGCCAGGTGCTGAATGTTGCCTTCCAACAACCCCTTTCGGCTGGCTCCATGCTTTTTGTCAGCGATGTGCAGGGCCGGATGCTTTATTCACAACAAATCGGTGCAGGCGAACAGTTGCTGCAATTGAATACTAACGATTATGCCAGCGGCATTTACTTCCTGACGGTCAAATCGCCCGAAGGCGTTATTGCCAAAAAGTTTTTGATTCAACAATAATTTGATAATGGTAATTGGTGATTGTGCTTCCACGCTCAGTCACCAATTACCGACATCCATCAACAATCACTAATTTCAACCCTCAGCATGAAGCAAATATTAACTACTATTTCCGCTCTTTGCTTGGCAATGGTTTTAGGTGCCCAATCCAGCGCATCATTTTGGACTGACGCCAGTTCTGCCCCATTGGCCGCTTCTGGTGAAAACGTCCCAACATCCTACCGCAAGCTGGCTTTGGATATCAATGCGATGGCTGGCTTAATCAGGCAGGCGCCCATGGAAAACACGGAAGCTGCCAGGACCAGCCCATTGATTTTGTCATTGCCGATGCCCGATGGCAGGATGGAAAACTTTGCAGTATGGGAAGCGCCAATCATGGCAAAAGAACTGGCCACAGCCTACCCAATGATCAAGACTTATGCAGGCAGGAGCATTGAAAACCCCAATAACAGAATGCGCATTCACTTGTCTCCGCTGGGTTTTAACGCCATTTTCCTAACCACAGCAGGAACTGCCCACATTGCGCCATTGGCCGAAGGCCAAACAGAATATTATATGTCATTTTACTTGAAAGACATTGAGGTGAATTTGGAAAATTTACCGCTGGAAATGTGCGGCGTTCACAGTGCCAATTGGGACGGTATGGGCCTTGATCCTGCCCATTTTCCATCTGATCAATCCATTGAACTGAATGGCGAACGTGGTGTGGGAAGTGTTGCAGTGGATAACCAAAAGTATCGCTTGGCTGTAGCAACAACCGCCGAGTTTTCCAATGCCCACGGTGGCAACGTAACGAGTGTACTTAACCAGGTGACCTTGCTCATGAACAATGTCAACATGGTCATGGAAGGTGAAAACGCCATTACATTGGAATTGATACCCACAACTACCCAAGCATTTTTCTTTCCCCCCAATAATTCCGACCCATATACCAATGGCAATACCGGGGCGATGATAGATCAAAACCCCCCGGCACTGAACGCTGCCGTCGGCTCCAGCAGCTACGACATCGGCCACGTTTTTGGCACAAATGCTGGCGGCCTTGCATCTACAGGCTCCGTCTGTGGCAACGCCGACAACAAAGGAAGGGGCGTGTCTTGCGAATTTGGTGCTTATTCCGGACTGCCTTTTTACCTGATCATTGCACATGAAATGGGCCACCAGTTTAACGCCCTGCATACGTTCAACCTCTGCGACATGGAGAACGAAAGCACCGAAACTGCCTACGAACCAGGCAGTGGCAGTACTATTATGTGCTATGCTGGAGCTTCTGATTGTGGGCCTAATTATGTTCAAAATATGGACGATAATTATTACCACATCAATTCACTCATCAGAATCCAACAATTCAGCCGGGACAATACGTCTGGTGGCGCATGTGATCAGTTGACCGCAATTGGCAACAATTCACCGGAAGCCAGCATCGCCTTGGTGGATGGCTTTTATATTCCAATCAGTACACCATTTCAGTTGACGGGAGCAGCCACGGATCCAGATGGCGACCCTATGACTTATTGTTGGGAACAATACGATAAAGGCCCTCAAAGTACATTGGGTACGCCAATCGGGACTGCACCGCTTTTCCGTTCCAGGCTTCCGACCACTTCCTTGACGAGGGTATTACCCAGGATTGAAACTATCATTGCTAATAGTACGGATAAAACGGAAGTGCTGCCCACTATAACCAGACCAATAACCTTCCGCTTCACCGCCAGGGACAACAATGCCCCGGCAGGTGCCTGGGGCTATGCCGAAGTGAAATTCAACGCCACTGAAACAGCAGGGCCATTTGTAGTGACCAATCCAAACACAACTGGCATCACTTGGGAGGTTGGCGATTACAAAGAAGTAACCTGGAATGTTGCCAATACAACCAATAACTTAGTCAATTGCCAATTTGTAAACATCAAATTGTCCACGGACGGTGGTTTTACTTATCCAGTTACCCTTTTGGCACAAACACCAAACGACGGCAGTGCTTTTGTGGTAGTGCCTGATGAAATCACCACTACTGCCAGGGTTCGTGTAGAAGCGGCCGACAATATCTTTTTTGATATTTCAAACAATAATTTTTCCATTGTTGCACCTGCCGAGCCAGGCTTTGCCCTAGTGCAAAATATAGAATTCGGCACTGCTTGCATTCCCGACGATTTCGAGGTTGAATTGGAGACAACCGCCTTGCTGGGTTTTTCTGGTGAGATTACATTTTCGGCCAGCGACCTGCCTCCTGGCGCCACTGCCTCTTTTAGCCCCAATCCAGTGACACCGGGCGGAAGCACGACTTTGGTACTTGATATGTCCAATGTGACAGTGGACGGAACCTATAATATCACGATCACTGCATCGGCCAATGGTTTGGCAGATCAAGAAAGGGTTGTTTCGATCAACGTGGTGAATAATGATTTTTCCGCCATGATGCTCACCGGCCCTGCGGATGGTGCCTCCGCCCAATCCCTGCTACCTTCCTTCCAATGGTCAGCTTTGCCCAATGCCCATACCTACGATATTGAAATCGCAACCTCGCCAACATTTGGCAACACAGTCGTCGCCGATTCTTTCGGATTGACGGTTACCACTTATGTTCCAGATATAACCCTCCAGGAAAATACCCTGTATTACTGGCGGATTAGGAGCAACAATGAATGCGGGGCAGGACAATATTCCGATGCCGCCACCTTCATCACGGTGGCCCAGTCTTGCACGACTTACCCCAGCACCAATGCACCCATTGCTATATCACCGGCCGGCCTGCCTTATATTACTTCAAAAGTGATGGTGCCTCAAAGCATCTTGGTGAGCGATGTGAACCTGAAAAATGTCAATGGCGTTTTTGATTCCTTCGGTGATTTGGGATTCAGGTTAAAATCACCCAATGGCGACTCTGTGGTTATAATGAATGGGGCTTCCCTCTCCTGTTTCCTCAATCTTCCCTTTGATCTGGGTTTCGATGATCAATCACCAACCGCAATTCCTTGTCCTCCGCCAACGAACGGCTCTTTTTTCAAGCCACACAACCCACTATCCGCATTTATCGGCACCAATGGCCAAGGAGAATGGACTTTTGTCTTGAAGGTCCTTGATTCCTTCGGTAGCCAAGGTGGTACTTTCGATAGCTGGGCGTTGGAACTTTGTGGGGCAGCCAGCCCGAACGACCCTGTGCTACTGAAAAACGATACCATCTGCTCACAACCCAACGGTCAAGGCCTGATTTATTTGGAAAACCTGCAAGTGGAAGATCCTGACAATACGCCGCCGCAATTGGTTTTCCATATCGTCACTGCACCTTCCAAAGGTTATATCAGCCGGGATGGTATTCAACTGGGCACGGGCGGCACTTTCACCATGCAAGATGTTTATGATTTCAAAGTTTATTACAACAATACGAACGCAAGCGCTACCAACGATTACTTCACTTTCGCAGTAACTGATGGGACGGGCGGCCTGCTCGGAACGCCAAAAGCTGACGTGAAAATTGATCCAAACTGCGTTGTAGGGACTTCCGAAACATTGGGCAGCAATGACTTTCAAGTGTATCCAAACCCCGCCAGCGGGCAAGTGAATATTTCCTTTTCGAAAGCTGACTTAGGAAAAACCAAGGTCTCCTTGCTGACGGTGGACGGGAAGTTGCTGCTTGAAAAAGACGGTGGCAACGCTGGTGCCAATGTCCAATTGAACACATCAGGCCTGGCTGCCGGACTATACATCGTACAGGTAAAAACGGAGGCTGGCGTGTTTAGCAAAAAAGTTGTTTTGGAATAAATTATCGAAGTTAAGTAAATGATGAACGATAAATGATGAACTTGCAAAGCATTGATTAGCAGTTTTTTGTAAATCAATGTGGCAAATATTTTTTAATTTCACTAAAATTTTGACAAACAGAAAAGCGGCACCCGGCCTACCGGGTGCCGCTTTTTAATTATAGCTCTTGCCGTTTTTTTTTGTGCTGGAAAGGTTGATGAAGTTGATAAGGTTGATTGGGTTTATCAACCTTATAAACTTTATCAACTTTATTAACCATGCCCAAAAATTGGCGTTGCACAGTATATATTTGCCCGCAACAGAAATATTCTTCCTATACCCTACCCTGAAACCCCATTTGCAAAACATTTTTTGAGTCTAAAAACCAGTTTCCATGAAATTTCTATTAACCGGGGCTACGGGTTATATTGGAGTGCCTTTGGCCAAAACACTGGCAGCTCAGGGCCACACCGTCCATGCGCTTTACCGGGACGAATCAAAAACAGCACCGCTAAAATCCACCGAAAATATCTACCTGCACAAAGGCGATATCCTCGACCCTGAAAGTTTGGTAAAAGCCGCAAAAGGATGCGATGCCGTATTCCATGCAGCAGCATTTGCCAAGGCTTGGGACAAGGATCCACAAACCTTTTACCAGCAAAATGTACAAGGAACGCTCCAGGTGCTGGAAGCGGCCAGAAAAGTAGGTGCCAAGCGACTTGTTTTCACTTCTACGGCGGGCGTCATCAGCCCTTCCAATGGCCTTGCCTCAGATGAAAACACGGTCCGAAAACTGGATTATTTCACCCATTACGAACAATCAAAAGCGCAGGCAGAGGAAACCTTGGCAAAGCAGTCCATTGGGGCACTGGAGGCCATCGTCGTGAACCCAACACGGGTCTATGGGCCTGGCTTGATGAGCGACAGCAATGGGGTGACCAAAATGATAAAACTTTACTTGAAAGGCAGGTTCAGGATACTGCCCGGCGACGGACAAAGCATTGGCAATTATGCCTTTATTGACGACGTAGTGGACGGCCACATCCAGGCCATGTTGCTTGGGAAGCCTGGCGAGCGCTACATCCTGGGCGGTGAAAACATTTCATTTGAAGAGTTTTTTAATCTTCTGTCCGACCTGACGGGCAAGTCAAGCAAATTGTACAAAATGCCTATCCCCTTGATGAATTTGGCGGCCAGGGCGATGGAAATCAGGGCCAACCTGACTGGTGCGCCGCCACTTTTGACGCCGCCCTGGGTGAAGCGCTACATGTATAATTGGGAAATAAGCAGCGAAAAAGCCGTGCGAGAAATGGGCTACCACATCACGCCCATTCAGGATGGGCTGGCCAAAACGGTGGACTGGATTTTGAAAAACAGAAAGAGCAAGTAGTGCTGATTTTTCAAAACAAAAAAAGCCCCGCACGTACTGGGCGGGGCGTCGGGTTGTTTTAACCTAACAAGTTTATAAATTGGGCTGCGGCGTCATGCGCAGGTAAGGTTTTATCCTGGTATGGCCTTTCGGAAATTTGGCCGGTATGTCGGCATCTGGCACAGACGGGACGATGACCACATCCCCACCTTGCTGCCAATCGGCGGGCGTTGCAACACTGTGGTAGGCCGTCAATTGCAAACTATCAATAACACGAAGGATTTCAAGGAAATTCCTGCCGGTGGAAGCCGGGTAGGTCAGCATCAACTTCACTTTTTTGTCTGGCCCAATAACGAAAACGGAACGCACGGTGGTTTTTTCCGAGGCATTCGGGTGCATCATGTCATATAGTTCGGCCACTTTTTTGTCCTCATCGGCGATGATGGGAAAATTCATGGTGACATTTTGCGTCTCTTCAATGTCTTTGATCCATTCTTTGTGGGAGTTGAGCGGGTCAACACTGAGGGCAATGGCCTTCACGTTGCGCTTTTCAAATTCCTTGTTCAAGGAAGCGGTGCGGCCCAGTTCGGTGGTACAAACGGGCGTAAAATCTGCGGGGTGCGAAAACAGGAGGCCCCAGCTATCGCCCAGCCATTCGTGGAAGTGGATGGTGCCTAAGGTGGTTTCTGCCGTAAAATCAGGGGCGGTGTCCCCAAGTCTGATGGTTGCCATGAGTTGTTCGATTATGAGTGAAAAAATAAGGTATGAATATGCTCAGTGCTAATAAGTTTCCCTAAAATCGGGGCAAGTCGTGCAAATTGAAAATTATATTGTTGCCCCTCCTCGCCGCCTTCGGCGGCTCGTCGGGGGAGGGAGCTTTTGGGGGCTTCGCCCCCAAACCCCTATTTGCACTTCTTATCCCGAATATCGGGAAAATCTATTAGCGAACAGAATAACAGAAAAGCCCTTCTGCCTGAAAGGCTTTTTGAAACTTTCTCAAAAACTACTTGCCCGGCGGGTATTTCCGCCGGAAAAAGTAGGTTGAAACTGCCAAAAAAGTAGAATTTATTATTTGCTGGGAATTGATTGGAAAGGGCAAAGTATAGACAATTTTAAACTGGGGAATGTTCAAATTTGCCCATCACAAAACTAACAAACATGAAGAAAATCGGGCTGCTTTCAGACACGCACAGTTATTTGGACGAAAGCATTTTTACCTATTTCAAAGAATGCGACGAAATATGGCATGCCGGGGACATAGGCAGCATGGAGGTGGCGGAACGTTTGGCTGATTTCAAACCTTTCAAAGCCGTGTATGGCAATATTGACGACAAGGCCATGCAGGAACGCTTTCCGCTCAACCTGCGATTTAATTGCGAAGGCCTGGAAGTATTTATCACGCATATTGGCGGCTACCCCGGCAAATACACCAAGCGGGTAAAGGATATTTTGCAAGCCGACCCGCCGGGCCTTTATATCTGTGGGCATTCGCACATATTAAAAGTAATGCCCGACAAAGCATTGAAATTGCTCCACATCAACCCAGGCGCATGTGGCATAGAGGGATTTCACCAAGTAAAAACCATCGTGCGCTTTGCCATTGATCAGGGAAAAATACAAAATCTGGAAGTGGTCGAATTAGGCTTGAGGGGGGCCATTTGAGGCCAACAAAAAGGCCATTCACGGGAAAGCCCCTGCACAGGGGTCTGTGCAGGGGCTTCCTTTTATCTTATTTGAGTCGTGAATTGTTGCAAGAAAAGCGAACTGAGATAATTTGTTGGATTTCAACGTCCAATTGCCTCACCTCTCACTTTCTCACGTCTCTAAAATTCTTACCAACTCATGTCGTCGTCTTCATGGTGTTCGTCGTTGTCGTTGACTCCTTCCAAATTGTCGTTGTTGTCGTCATCGCCACGGTATTTCCGTTTTTCGCCGACTTGCGGTTGCTGGAAGCTATCGTCTTTTCTTTCTCTTCTGGGGCCACCCTGGAAGCCATCGTTGGTCCTTTCCCTTCTGCCACCGCCCCCGCCGCCCCTGAAGTCGTCGTCGCCTTCTTCGGCACGGCGGGCATCCCATTCGGCCTCTTTGCGGTCGAATTCCTCGTAGTCGTAGTCGGGCATCAGTTCCGTTTTGATGTGGGCAATCACTTCTTCGAGGCTGGAAAGAAAGCGGTTGAAATCTTCTTTATAGAGAAAGATTTTGTGGCGCTCGAAATTGCCCTCGAATTTCTTGGTGCTTTCCGTCAGCGTCAAGTAAAAGTCGTCGCCCTTTGTTCTGCGGACATCAAAGAAGTAGGTCCTTCGTTTTCCAGCACGAACTTTCTTTGAATACACACTGTCAAATCTTCTGTCTTTGTCCACTGCTGTTAAAATATTTAAGGTTAAAGAGTTGCCCGGCTGCTTGCCATTTAGCTCCAAACAAGCACAGGCAAGACAAAAGTAGCTAATTCAGTTTAATAACAAAATGTCGCTCCAGATTTCTAAAATCCTGCCCTTGGCATTGGCCGTCACGGTTGATTAGTTGTAGCGTCGTTTCACCAATTTGATGAATGTTTTTGCCTTGCTTTTTTTATCTTTTGATGACCAGTTGTACTTGGAAGCCACGCCGTTGATCAAATAATTTTTGGCCGCTTCGTACCCCGGCAAATAGTTGAGGTTAGACAATGTTTCGTCAAATGCAGCTTGGTCGCCGCCGAACAATTCATTGACCGTGAAAATGCGCTCGTTCAAGCCCATCGCCTTTCTGATGTCGGTGATGGGCATCTCGCCCAGTTTTTCCGAAAGTTCCCTGGCGCTGGTGACGGTAAAAAGTTCTTCCAACTCGGCATTGTCCACTTTAGGCGCAATGGGCTGCGGATGGGCCGGGGCAGGCGGGGGCGCAGGCTCCACTTTTTGCACGGGCGGGGGTGGCGGGGGCGGTGGGGCGGGGGCAGGTTTGGGGGCTTCCTCCATTTTTGGTGCTGGCTCTGGCTCCCTGGTTTTTTCCTCTACAATGTCCAGTTCCAGTTTTGGTGCCGGCGGCGGCGTGTATTCGGGAGTGGTAAAATGTTGTTTCGGCGTTGGCTTTACCACTTCCAATGGCTGCGGAGCCGTTTGTTGGGACAGATCGATGAACGACTCGTACAACTGCTGAATGTAGCTTCGCATCAAGTCCTTTTCTATGGTGGAAATATTGCGGGCATCGGCGCTCATGTTTTTGTACAGCGCATTGATTTTGTCCAGGGTAATCTTAGCTTTTTGTAAATCCATGTTCTTGACTGGTAATTAGTGACTGGTTGTCAGGGCAGCTTAAAAATAGAGAAGTGAGAGGTTGAGAGAAATGAGTCCCGATAGCTAACGGGAGAGAGAAAGCGCATAGATTCATTTTTTTTTCAACTCATGATATTTCTCACAACAACTCACGGTTCAATTTAGCACCCAACAGGGGGGCAAAACAGCGCAACAAGGTTTTCCTTGGATGAAATGAACGGAAGCACTACCTTCGCCATCCCTTAAAAAATCGGCCTAAAGGTATATATTTTAATAAAAACCAATAACCAAAGCCCCAAGCACCTTTTATCGTCCACCTATCGCCAATACCATGTTTCTCGAACCACATTTTAAAGGGCAGCGCAGCGGATGGATAGAGGTCATCTGCGGTTCGATGTTTTCTGGAAAAACAGAAGAATTGATACGGCGCCTCAAGCGGGCAAAAATTGCCAACCAAAAAGTAGAAATTTTCAAACCTAAGCTCGATACCCGCTACGCCGAGACAAAAGTGGTGTCGCACGATGCCAATTCCATTCTTGCCATCCCCATCGAACATTCAAAAAAACTACTTGAACTCACCGAGGGCATCGGCGTTGTCGGTATAGACGAGGCCCAGTTTTTTGACGAACAACTGCCCGAAGTTTGCCAATCGCTGGCCTTGAGGGGCAAGCGCATCATCATTGCCGGCCTGGACATGGACTTCCGTGGCAAACCTTTTGGCCCGATGCCCCACCTGCTGGCTGTGGCCGAATACATCACCAAGGTACACGCCATCTGCCAGCACTGCGGCAACCTGGCCACCCACTCCTTCCGTTTGGCCGCCAATGAAAATACCGTGGTTTTGGGGGAAAAAGATTTGTACGAACCCCGCTGCCGCACTTGCTACCACATGGGAAACATCCTTAACTTGCAAGTAAATATTAAAAAGGAATGAGGCGTGGGATGTGAGGGCCAGCGGCCTGTATGTTTTTCATGTTCCACTCCTTGCCATTAATTTTAGAGCAATGAGAGGTTGAGAGAAATGAGAGAAAGCACTTGGAATCAATTACTTACAGCTCAAATTTTTTCTCACAACCACTCACGGTTCAGTAACAAAAAACAAAAACACAATGACATCAGACCCAGCCATTGAGACCCAACTCGACGAATTTATCGCCTTGGCACTAAAAGAGGACGCCCCCGACGGTGACCGCACCTCCCTGGCCTGCATCCCCCCAGACGCCCGCTGCCGGGCCAACCTCTTGGTAAAAGACGCCGGCATCATCGCCGGAGTGGAAATTGCGGAGCGTATTTTCAACATAGTGGACGAACGTTCGTCCATCAACATTTTCATAGAAGACGGCAGCCACGTGAGCTACGGCGACGTGGTTTTTCAGGTAGAATGCAACACCCAGGCGCTGCTCCGTGCCGAACGGGTGGCGCTGAACATCATGCAACGGATGAGCGGTATCGCTACCCTTGCCAACCATTTTGCCTTTGAAGTAGAAGATTTGCCCGTAAAAATCCTTGATACCCGCAAGACCACCCCTACCCTTCGCTTTTTGGAAAAATGGGCCGTGCAAATAGGCGGCTGTCACAATTACCGGCACAGCCTGTCCGATTGGTTTATGATAAAAGACAACCACGTGGAAGCCTGCGGCGGGGTAGCCAATGCCATTGAGCGGGTGGCAGATTACCAAAAGAAAAACGGCCTCGACCTGGGCGTGACCGTAGAGGTAAGAAACCTCGTAGAACTCCACGAAGTATTGGCCACCGGCAAAGTGGACCGCATTATGCTCGATAATTTTGAAATACCACTACTGGAAGAAGCAGTGGCCACGGTGGGCAAAAAATTCGAGACCGAAGCCTCCGGCGGCATCAACATCCACAATGTGCGCCGGGTGGCCCAATCTGGAGTAGATTACATATCGGTTGGGGCGCTTACCCACTCTGCCCAGAGCCTGGACCTGAGCCTGAAGATTATTTGATTGCTTCATTGTTTCATTGTTGCATTGTTGCATTGCCATTGACAGTGGTACAATGAAACAATGAAGCAATGAAACAATGGAAACCTACCCCGCCGGGTAGCTTTTCAGTGTCAACCAGATCAAGGTGATCAGTGAAATGATGGCCAACCAAAACCGAATGTCTTTGTAGATAGTGTTTGTTTTTTCCATGAGTATTTTGACCAAGTTCAATCCGAGAAACATGTAAAGTAGTGCTGTCAACATGGCAAGACATTTTAGGGTGAATTCACCGCCACTACCAAGCAAAAAAGGAGGGCTACGTGCCGTGCAGCAACGTTGATATGTTCAGTGGGAAACCGAGGTTGTGATGATGTATGAGAAGGGAAAATCTTGTGGGAAGGGTTCCTAAATTTGTCTTGACAATAGGTAGTTTTTCAAAAAGGATGCCATTCGGATTTTTATTAATGGGTGAAAGGTGGATCGCATCATATTTACAGGCGTTTTGCTAAAAAAAACCCCTACTGGCAAAGTGTGTAAGGCGTTAACTTCACCGCCTATAATCGGGTTTCCCATCCTGAAAAACTACTATGAAAAACTTGCTTCCCGCTTTACTACCGTTCGCATTTCTGCTGCAAAATTTCTCAGTTGGCTTTTGCCAAAATCAGCCGTTTTATTTGCAAAACGACAAACTGGAAACGCCCATTTTGCTGGACACCTTTATAACCTTTGCAACCGACTCAACAGGCCAGTTGGGTTTTGACAGTGTAAAAAAACTCGCCTTCCATCGCTGTTCAGGCAGTTTTTTCCTCAATAAAAATTATGCGTACTGGTTTCGCCTTCCCATTTGCAACAGCGGGACTGATTCTTTGCGTGTCCTTCTTTGCACAGACCGCTTTGTTTACGCTGATCTTTTTTATGAAAAAAACAATGGCGGCTGTGAACAACGGAAAGCAGGCTCCTGGACCAATTTCAGCGATAGAAGCTTCCAACCCAATAAGTTTTGCCATCCCATCAGTCTTGCCAGCGGCGAGGAGTGTGAATATTTCGTGCGGATTTCAGATTATGTCCATATAGATCCCGCCTTGCCAAACCTGCGTTTGCTCAGCTATGGATTGGAGAAAGAATTGCGGTTGGAAGAGGCGATGAACAAAAGTGGCAAGCTGCGCTACCACGGCATTTTTTATGGCATCCTTGCCATTATGACCGTTTTTTCATTGCTGCAATTCCATTCTACCCAAGACCGGGCCTACCTCTATTACGCTGGCTATGCCATTGCCATTTTGCTCTTTTTCATCAGGGGCGCCGACCTCCAAAATCCACCTATTTTTTTTCGTGATTTAAAGTCTCTTCATCCCAATTTTGAAGCGCCGTTTGGCTACCTCTGCTATATTTTTTACCTGTCTTTTGTACGGCAATTCCTCGATACAAAAAATAATTTGCCAAGGCTGGACCGCTATATGTATGGTGGTATAGCTGTATTTACTATACTTTTTGCAATTGATCTCTTGATTATACAGCCAATATGGGGATGGAGAGTAAGCATGGAGGTCAATTCATATTCCAAGTTGCCGTTTTTTGTTTTAGCACTATGGACGGCATTGCCTTCGGTTTTTACCCTACAAAATAAGTTGGCGGTATATATCCTTTTCGGAACTTCCCTGTTGCTTTTACCAGCGTTTTTTACTGTGTTTTGTGACTTGATGCCGGGCTCCTATAAAATATTGTGGAGCCATACCGCCCGTTCGTTTACGCTCAATAATAGCGGTATTATGCTCTATATGTACGACATGAAGATTGGGGTTATGCTGGAGATGTTTTGCTTTGTGCTGGGCCTCAGTTATAAAACAAAACAAGATCGTTTGCGAATGCAAATGCTGGGAAGCGAAGTCGAAAAATTGAAGAACGAAAACCTTGCTTTAATACCCTCCAACGATCCAACTGGAGATCCATTTATAGCCGAAGTGCGCAAAATTGTTGAAGCCAACCTGGGCGATGAAAATTTCAGCGCAGAAACGCTGGCAAATGCCATGCACCTTGGACGGGTGCAGCTTTATCGAAAAATGATGGCGTCAGCCAAGGTGCCACCATCTGATTTCATCCGGTCAGTGCGCATTGCCACAGCTAAGAACGGATTACGGAACACCACCAAATCTATCTCGGAAATTGCCTTTGAAGTTGGCTTCAAGGATGCTTCGCATTTTTCAAACGCATTCAATAAAATAGTTGGGATAAGGCCGTCTAAATACCGGGAACTACAGAGCCAAAATTCAACAATTTCACCCAGCAACGGCCAAAATGAAACCTGAATACATAAATATGTAACAAGGGTTCAATTAAAAACCATAACGCTTGTCCCACCTTTGTGCCATCGTTCAACAGGCACGGTAATACAATATTTCTCCTTATAATCTTTATTAAATACAAGCGAATCGAGCGGATGAAAACACCCGGCCAGCACGGCTATTAGTTGGGCAGGCGGTGCTTTATATTCTTTCACCTTTCCACGGCCACCGCTGTGGTAATAAACTATTTGTGCTATGAAAAAGGCATTATTTGCCGGGCTGCTATTGCTGCCCCTTGTATTTGCATTCCAATATTCAAAAACAGTAAAGTGTGGCGAATGCGAACCACCGGCCAACCTTGCCCGGATCGGCCAAGGCTCGCACTCGGCTACCTTTTCCTGGCACGGCGTGGATGAGTCCACTGGCTACAAGGTCTGGTATGTAAACGGCGATTACACCAGCCCGGAGTATTTCACCGCTGCTGCCAATTATACATTCACCAACCTCACGTCGGGCGTTTACACCATATACGTTAAAACGGTGTGCGACGGCGGGGAAAGCAGCATTATCGGCGTGGAGGACGTGCTTCAGCTTTGAAGCCAATCGAGGCTGGAGGGGTTTTTCAGCTCCTCCAGTTTTTTTTCCAACCAGTGTTTAAGAATAATTTCAGACTCGGATGCCAATTGTTTTTCCAAATCTGCCAGCAGGTTTTGAGCCTTTGCCCCTACACTTTTGAGCCTTGCCATTTTTGTGAGGTAAACGATAAATTTTTTGTAATCCTGCCTTTTTTGCGCCGCCAAAACGGGGTGATTGTCAAAAAAAGCAGAAGCATTCTTGGCTTCGTCCAGCAAGGGTTTGACTTCGGGATGGCCATAAGGCAGGCTATCGTATTGAATGCGCAGCGTCAGCGGCCGCAGCATCAGCCCAAAAATTTCGTCAGAATGAGATATATGTGTCAAAAGGAAAGATGCCTTGTTTAAATATCCCGGTTTTTTCAGCCATAGTGCCTTGTTGTAAAACAAAATGGCATCCGAAAGGCCGGAAAGCCGCTTCTGTATGTCCATATTGAAGCAGGGAAGGTTTTTTGCCATAAATTTTTCAACCCATTCAAACTCGCCAGCATGTGAGCCGGCAGTGACACAATTGAGGTAAGACTGCACCTCCAAATTTTTGTCGGGCCCGACGAGTCCTCGGTCAAACAGGAGCTTATAGCTTTCAAGCAAAGCTTTTTTTGCGGAAGCTTCGCCCCGGTTGCTGCGCACGACACCCGCATTGTTGTAAAGTTTCCAACAGATGGCAGATACAAAGGGCCCCATGTCCTGTTCCAATTCAAGCATTTTTTTTTGGATGCCCTGAAAATCAAACTCGATAGCGGGATCCGCCCAAGTAATCAACAACTCGTGCAGAAAATAAACAGGGGCGCTCCCCTCCCCGAATGCTGCTTTTGCCACCGCTAATACCTTTGAATAATAGTGGGCAGGTGAAGCATTTGTCAACAAATTATTCAGTACACCCAGTTCTGCGCCGTAGCAGAGCGAGCGCAGGGTAAAGCCATATTCCAGGTGGTGAACCAAATCGGCCAACAACTGGCTGCTCGCCTTGTTTTTGGGCGTTTCTGGATGAAAATAAGATTGGTGCAGCAGCCAAGCCATGTCGTCGTGATATTCTACGCCCCTTGCTTTTTGCTTTTCCACCCCAATCTGCAGTTCCTCCAGCGCTGTTTTAAAATAAGGGAACAAGCCTGCCTGCCGATAGGCTTCCACCAACAAACGGCCTTGTGTATTTGGCTGTTTTTTCAAAATTTCCAGCGTTAAAAACTGCTCCAGCAGTTTGATCAACTTGGATCGCAGCTTCCGCAACTTGTGGTCGTCGTATTCTTTTGTTGTTGGGAAAATGGCCTTGAACAAATTTTCATTTTCCAAGGAAGGCCCAAGCATTTTGGGGTGGCATTTGCAAACAAGGTCGAACAAGGTTGAAATGAGCGGATCGGTGTTGAAATACGGCGAGGCCAGGAACTTTTTAGCCTGTTTCAGGTCGTCCCGTGAAATTGTTTTCAACAAAGAATAGAGTTTGTTCGATCCCACAGTTGGTCTTTAACCATAGAGTAGCCGTTTCCGCAAAACAAAAGTAGCTGTTCAGGTTAAATTTGGAAGGAAATATGAGCCAGGGATTCATCAAGCCAAGGGACAGCACAAGCCCTCAATTCCGTTTCTAATTTTAACTAAATGAAGCCATTGTAAAATTTAAAAAAGATTATAAACGAGCAATTAGGCGGAACAAAGCCAAAAATTTTAGCAGGGCCTGCTTTTCTGGCATTCCGTAGGTTCGCTTCGCAGAAAGCTGATTTAATCAATTCCGAACAGATTACCATAACACCGAACCCCTTTGGGGCAACGAAATAGTTGCCCCGCCCCAAAAAACATACCTCTCCCTCACGAGTAGCCGAAGATCCTTTTGCAATTTTTTAATGATTGGAGTGTATAAAAATATGAGGCGATTGAAAGCTTAGGGTTCCGATAGCTATCGGAACGTGGGCGGCTGCGCCGCCCCAAGCCCCCTTCCCCGACGAGCCGCATAAGGCGGCAAGGAGGGACAGGAGATTTTGGGCTGTTTTTCAATATCCATATTTTTATTTCACACTACAATGACTTTTCAATACTGACAAGCATCTCCCATTAATCAAAGGAATTACCATTTTAAAAAATAAAGGGAATGCCAATGCCCTTCTATTCAAGTAGGCAATTAAATCCTAATTCATCATGAAAACAGTTTATTCAAAATCCTTTGCCGCCATCTTGGCCATCATTTTTGTGCTCTTTTCTTGTCAAAAAGACAAAGAAATCAGCCTTGAATATCCATCCGAAAGCAGCCCCACATCAGCGTTTCAGGAACCAAATCCCGATGGAGTAATTGTTGACCGGGCAGGTTGTTCCCAAACCATTACCATCCCTGCCAATTCAGTGGACGCCCTTTCAGACGCCTTGAGCCAAATATGCACAGGCGGCACCATTTGGTTGGCGTCCGGCCAGCATACTGAAAACCAGGGGATAATTATCGGAAAAAGGGTGAATATCAAAGGCCAGGAAGGTGCCGTATTAAGATTGACGGCCTCCCCAACCGTTGACTATACATTGCCATTAAATGCAGGACTTCATTTCAAATATTCAGTTAATTCCAGATTGGAAAATATAGCCCTCAAAACAACCAATGCAATAGGAGGAATAGCTGTTTTGTTGGATAAATCAGGCGGCACAACCATCAAAAAATGCCATTTCAGTAATTTCCAATATGGTATATTAGTGGAAAAATCGCCCAATACCAAAATATTGGACAATATAGTCGCCGCCTCAAAAGCGTGGCAAACGGGTGCCATTCCAGATGCCTATGGAATTACCATTATAAATGGCCCTGGCGGCACCATTAAAGGAAATGAAGTATCGGGTGCATTATTTGGCGTTTGGCCCTGCGATTATGGAGGAATATATGAGGACAATTACACCCATGACAATTTGGTGGGCCTGATATTGTGCAAAGTGCCCACCAATTCAATGATAATGCCCAACGGCGACGTTACCGGTGCCAAATTTTCCTCTACCCATTGGACAGTAACAAATAACGTATCCAGCTACAACCAAACAGTCGGTTACCTGGTCATAGACGGTGCCAACCAAAACAAGCTCATCAACAACGACGCCTCCAACAACGGCACTTACGACATGGAACTAACGGGCGACTCCTACCGCTTTGGCTTCCTAACCCCCTTGAGCCACCATAATTTTGTGCAAGCTGGAACCTTTCAATACATCACCATCAAAGATTGCGGGGTGGACAATACGGTGTATGGCGGTGTGCAGGTGGATGTGGGGGTGGATGCGTGTTATTGAAGTGAACAAAAAACGGAAAATCTGAACAGATAGAAAATAATCAATAACAACCATGAAAATCAATAAAACACTTAATTTTTCCAAAAAGATTTTTTCCTTTATCTTTCTTTTTAATTTATTGCATCCAGATGGTATCGGCCAATGGACTCAAAGCTCCACCATCGCCGCCAGTTTTTACAATAGCGCAGTGGCTTGGGAAGGCAAGGTGTATTTTGCCGGAGGGATACAAAGCATTTCGGTTGCAAACCAAAAAATGCAGATACTGGATTTGGCCACAAACCAATTAAGTTACAAAAATTTATCGGTTGGAAGGGGAGGCATGATGACAATTGCCCATAAAGGCAAACTTTACTTTGCAGGAGGATATAAATGGTTAAACAATAGCACGGCATATCAGATGTTTTCAGAAATTGACGTGTTTAATACGGCTACTGGAGAATTTGAGCCAACTATTCATTTGACCATCCCAAGAGGAGCTGGGATTGCTGGGGTGCTTGGCGATTCTATTTTGTTTGCAGGGGGCTATATTTTCCAAAATGGGCAATTACAATCTTCTGATGTTGTCGAAATATATGATACTGGAACCGGGGAATGGAAAACCATGTCCCATCTGTCCGAGCCCAAAGGCGACTTGGGGGCAGCTACCATCAACGGCAAGGTCTATTTCTGCGGTGGGGCGCTTAATATATTGACAGGCGAGTCCACAAATAAAGTTGATATTTATGATGGAAACATTTGGACGGAAGACACGATTTCTGTTCCCCGGTCTGCCCTCTCAGTAGTAGCGGTTGATAAATATTTGCTGGCGGCCGGTGGTTCATCTGATGTAGGGTACAAATACGATATTGTTGACATTCTGAATACCGGAACGGGTCAATGGTCCACCGCTGCCTTGTCAGCACCGAGGTGCTACATGGCCGCTGCCGTTGCCTGCAACAAGGCATATTTTGCAGGTGGTGGCAACTGCAACGCCGCCACTTTCTTCCTCGACGAGTCTTCCAAGGTGGTAGATGTTTTTGATGCAACGACGGGCCAACTGAGCCAATTTGCCTCCCTGAATACCAACCGCATTGCCCATGCGGGCGCAGCATGGGAAAATAAAATAGCTGTGGGTGCTGGATGGCGGCCAGAGCAAAATGCTTTCACAGGGAGTGTTGAAATATATACAGTGACTGATGATTGCCTGTCTGCCGATAATTCTGTGGAAAAGAGAAGCGGTTTCGACTTTTATCCTAATCCTGCCAGCGAGATTATTACAATCCATGGCACACAAGATAATCCATATTGGAAAGATGCTGACGTTACAATTTCAAATATTTCAGGTCGAATTTGCTTAAAAACCACTATAAAAAGCGATAACAGCAGCATTAATGTGGGGATTTTGCCTTCGGGTATTTATTTAATAAAAGCAACTGCCGGAGAGAAGTATTACTTGGGGAGATTGGTAATAATTAATTGATCTACTAATAGCGGCATACTATACTTGGTGCTAATAGGTTTCCCCGAATATCGAGAAAACATATTAGTGTGGAGTACAATTGGGCATTTAAACCACAATAATAGTCCTACAATATAAGAGTATGTGTAGGTCATAAATCAAACAATTCTCACCATGAAAAAAATACTATTTGCATTTATATTTTTTGCTTTTCAGGCACATCTAATTTCGCAGCAAAACTACCTTGACACTATATGGAGTGGTGGCATATTGCGCACTTTCAAGGTGTATGTTCCTACAATATATGATGGATTGACAGCGAGGCCCTTGGTCTTTCATTTTCATGGGGTCGGCAATACTGCCGCTGCTTTTGAAAATTATACTAAATTCAAAAACGTTGCAGACTCCGCCAATTTTATTTTAGTTACCCCTAACGGTACAATTGGTACGGCCCTTCCTCCAAATTATGGACAAGCTTGGAATAATTTCGATACAAGTTCAGTAGATGATGTACTCTTCGTTTCTAACCTGATTGATACATTATTAAATCAATACACTATTGATACAACCCGAATTTATTCTGTCGGTTTCAGTAATGGTGGATTTATGGGCTACGATTTAGCTTGCAGACTCGGTAATAGAATTGCTGCAATTGCTTCAGTAGGCGGTTCAATTGGCACTTTGAGGCTACCTTCTTGCAACCCCAGCCGGGCAGTTCCCATCGTGGAAATTCACGGAACAATGGATCCTGTTGTTCCATACAATGGAGGTTCGTTTGCAAGTATTTCATTATCACCTGTTGACTCAGTGATTAACCTTTGGATTGGAAACAACCAGTGCGATGTAGTACCAATAGTATCAGAACTGCCTAATACGAACACTTCGGATGGAAGTACAGTTATAAAGTACAAATATCAAAATTGCGCCGATAACACATCGGTTGAATTGTTTAAAATAATTGGAGGTGGTCATACATGGCCAGGCAATCCAGGAGCCTTTACAAACCAAGATATCATAGCCGACCAAGAAATATGGCTATTTTTCCTAAAACATAGTTTACCAACCACGAACAGTACTTCCGAGCAGTTGAACTTTGGTGATTTTAAAATTTTCCCCAATCCAACCTCGGACTATTTACTTGTACATTTCCCCAACAATTCCACCACCATCCGAAAAAACATTACTATCTTTGACCCTGCCGGGCGGGCTTGCCTGAAAGCGACGTTGAACTCAAACGAAAATCGTATCAATATTGGACAACTGCCGTCCGGAATGTACTTCCTTGAATTGCAAGTCAATGAAGGGAGGTATTGGCAAAAAATTATCGTCCAATAGACTTTGTCTTACACAGAAAGCTGAGAGATTTTTCCTGTGACTGGTACCTACAAAGTACTATCGTCCTAAGTAGATTTATTTACTGCACAAATAAACACTTCAAATAATATTCTATCAATTAACCAACACCATGAAAAAGACTCCCCTATTCATTCTCATTTTCCTATTTTTCAATAACCTGAATTTTGCTACCACCTGTACTTGGCTCGGAGGCAATGGCGACTGGAATAACCCAGCCAATTGGAGCTGCGGCACAGTACCAATGTCTGCCGACAGTGCGATAGTCGCAGGCTGCGCCCAAACCATCACGCTGACAGCTGATTTAAGTGTGGGCTATTTGAAAATCTTGTGTGGAGGCAATGCTATCGTTGGGCCGCATACTCTCGATGTATCTGGACTCACGGAGTTTGCCGAATTCCAATACACTCTAGGTGGCTGTACCATCAATATGAATGGAGGCGGAACTATCAAAGGAACCTTGATTTTGAACAACGCCACACTTCGCAACGCAACAGGACAGACCTTGACTAACCTTGACGGCAATGGTAATGGAATAACAGGTGCCACAGGAATATTTTTAAACGATGGCACTTATGCCATTACTCAATCTCTCAGTACCTTATCATGCCAATTCACCAATAATGGCACAGTAAGCATAGCTGCTGGCAGCACTTTTGCCCCGTCGGGCGGAAATTTCACCATCAATGGGGGTGACTATCAAGTAAATGGTACTATCGGTTTTTCTGGCAATACGAACAACTTTAATATAGGCAATGCTACGTTCAGTGGAACAGGCAACATCGCCTGTTCAGCCTTGACCACAACCTTTGGCAGTGGCTGTAATTTTGCCAACACCCTTGATTTTAATATCAGCGCAACCACAGTTGGAAGTGGTTTTCCCGTTCCCACGACCACAACATTTCATGATGCATTAAATGCCGGAGATATGTCCGTCAGTGGGGCGAATGTGATTTTTATAAATTCCGATCCTTCCACGCTTGGTAATTTAACAATCAATTATTTTTCAGCAAACGGTACATCACTTCCTTCATTCCAAAGTAATGGCAACTTCACGGTGCAAAACCTTGCTTTCAATGTCGGTACCATTTCGGGTAGTTTTACTTTGAGTGCAAATGGGTTGGTCATTATGCCACCACAAAGCCTTTCTACCAAAACTATAAACGGTGCCACGCTGGAAATGTACGGCAACTGCACCTGGAATCTCGGCAATATTGACCTCCAAAACGGTGCTTTGCTGCGCAATATGCCAGGCAGCGTTTTTACCGAAAACCTTCTGAACACAGGCTTCTCTATCAATGGGATCGGCCATTTTGAAAATCTGGGAATTTTTGAAGTAACATCATTAAACAACCCTACCATTAGTTCCAATTTTACCAATATTGGCACCCTCAGGGGCGTGAATAATCTCAATATAAACGGTGCTTTTACAAATACAGGCACTTGGTCGCCCGGAATCAACAGCATCGAAACCTTTACTATTAACCCTGATCTCAATGTCGGAAATGGAAAGATCCAAATCGAATTGGGCAGCAGTGGCAACGATCTGCTCCATTCAAACGGCAATATTTTATTGAATGGTATATTGGAAGTAACTCTGGCAAATGGCTTCACCCCATCCAACGGCCAAACTTTTACCATTCTCACTGCGGGCGGAACTATTAGCGGCACATTCAATGCAGCTATTTTGCCTATTAATACGAACCAATGGAGCATCATATACAACATCAATTCCGTCATTCTGGCTTATGATGCCTGCAATAACCCGCCTGCTGTCACTGAAATAACTTTGCAAGACAACTTCCCCACCTCTGGAAACCCCAACGACGACGCCACTTGTCACAGCGGGGACCTTGCGTTTGGAGCAAACATCATTTTCAATACTGGCACTCCACCCTTCAGTTATTTTTGGTCGGCCAGCCCAGCCTCCAACGCCGTTTTTACGGACAATACGGCCTCCTTCACGGGCGCTGTTTTCAACAATACCGCCAACGATCCAATTGATGTCGAAATAACTGTCGTCGTGACAGATGCGAATGGATGCACAGGTTCAGAAACGATTTCGGTGGCAATTAGCCCACAATATAGCATGGATATCATCCGAACCGAAAAATCAGGAACAATCAATGATGGAGGCGTCTGTTTCGGTGACATGGTGACCTTTGAGGCCAGCCTTCAGCAAACAGGGTCTTTCAGCTACGAATGGAAGGAACAATTGCCGCCCAATCCTCCGCAAACCTTGCCGTATTCGACTGCTATTATTACGCTCGCACCGCCTTACAATAACCAAAACACTATTTATTATGCAATTATAACAGATGGACATGGCTGCACCATTGCTGATTTTTCAAGCGCAAAAGGCATTGAAGAAATAATTGCCAATTCTTATTTCAAACCAGCTTGCACGCCTGGTGACCCAGATTCCATCAGGGTTGAGGTTACTGGCGGCGGCACTTCCTCCGGCAATTATATTTATGAAATCAGCACCCTTCCTTTGCCTGAATTTCACGGGCCAATTTGGACTTTCCCAGTGTTTGTTCCGCCTGGCAGCTTGATCACTATTATGGCTAAAGATGAAAAAGGATGCTCGGATGAGGCAGATATAATTTTGCCCTCCCCTCCTGCCTTTCTTGAGGCTGTTGCGTTAGCAACTTTCACTGATTGCAGCAATAATGGAACAGTTGATTTGACAGTGTCTGGCGGTACTCCGCCCTATTCTTTTTTATGGTCAAACAATGAAACATCGGAAGACTTGTACGACCTTCCGGCTGGCATATATACTGGCACAATTACCGATGTAAATGGCTGCACGGTTTTGGCCAATGCAGAGGTTGTATTGGAACCGGATTTGATTTGGTATGCCGATGCGGATGGCGATGGTTTTGGCAATCCCAGCCTATCTCAATTGCAGTGCGAAGTTCCTTTTGCTTATGTGGGCAATAATGATGATTGCAACGACAATAATATGCTCATTTATCCTGGAACCGATGAAATATGCAATAATACAGATGACAATTGCAACGGGCAAATAGATGAGGGATTGGAATTAATTGCCTATTATCCGGATAATGACAATGATGGATTTGGGGATAATAATTCACTGCCCAATTATTCGTGCAACCCAGTGCCAGGGGCTGTTTGGAACAACCTGGATTGCGACGACAGTACCGGCGGGATTAATCCCGCCGCAACAGAAACCTGCAACGGCCTCGACGACAATTGCGACGGCCAGGTTGACGAAGGGGTTTCTGCTCAAATTTGGTACGCCGACAACGATGGCGACGGCTTTGGCGACCCATTCGTTTCACAAATAGATTGCTCTCAGCCAGTAGGTTATGTGCCAAACGACGGCGATTGCGACGACAGTACCGGCGGGATTAATCCCGCCGCAACAGAAGTCTGCAACGGAGTGGACGACAATTGCGACGGCCAGATTGATGAAGGGGTAATATTATTGGAATATTGGTCTGATAATGATGGAGACGGCTACGGCGGATATTCATTGGGAATATTCTGTGTACCGCCCGCCAACGCCACTCCACAGGCTGGAGATTGCAATGACTGGAACCCCAATATTCATCCAAATGCGATGGAAACCTGCAATTGGCAGGACGATAATTGCAATGGCCAAATTGATGAGGGCGTACAAAATATATATTATGTGGACGGAGACGGAGATGGCTTTGGAAATCCAAGTATTTCCACAGTTTCATGCTTCTCTCCGCCAGGTTTTGTAGAAAACAACTTGGATTGCAACGACAACATTCCCAATATATATCCCAATGCGCCAGAAATTTGCGACGGATTTGATAATAACTGTAATGGCTTGGTGGATGATGGCCTGACATTTCTCCCATACTGGTCGGACAACGATCACGATGGCTATGGAGAATATCCGCTTGGATCGTATTGTACTCCGCCGCCCAATACCGCAACACAACCTGGCGACTGCAATGATTGGAATGCTGCCGTACACCCAGGTGCAATGGAAATTTGCAATTGGTTGGACGATGACTGCGACGGGCAGTTTGATGAAGGTGTGGGGTCGGTATTTTATTTAGATTCAGATGGTGATGGGTATGGGAATTCCAATATTTTCATCATTACTTGCTTCGCCCCTTGGGGCTACGTGGCCGTGGGTGGTGACTGTAACGACAACAATTCAACCATACATCCTGGCGCAGCCGAATTATGCGATGGATTTGACAACAACTGCAACGGACAAGCGGACGAAGGCCTGACCTTCCTTTCCTATTGGTCGGACAACGACCATGATGCTTATGGGCAATATTATCTCGGAACTTTTTGCACAGCCCCAGCCAACAGCGCCACGCAACCCGGTGACTGCCATGATTGGAACGCAAATATCCATCCCGGTGCGACGGAAATATGCAATTGGCAAGATGACGACTGCGACGGGCAAATAGACGAAGGCGCTGGTACTACCTGGTATGCCGATGCCGACGGTGATGGATATGGCAATCAAAATGTGGCACTTATACAATGTTTTCAACCCTGGGGATATGTGAACAATAAGCTTGATTGCAATGATGCAAATGCCGCCATTAAACCCGGTGCAGTGGAAATATGCAACAATATTGACGACAATTGCGATGGCCAAATTGATAATATTACTGGCCCAGATTTAATTGTAAATGCTGTCAACGCTCCATCAACTGTTATAGCGGGGCAAACAATCAACGTTTCTGGTTTCATCAAAAACCAGGGGACGGCCACCGCTGGTACCAACCGGGTGAGGTGGTACCTTTCCAATGATCCCGTTATTAGTGGCAGTGATTACAGCCCCAATTCCTGGTTTGCCAATACAAATAATATTGGCGCAGGGGCTACCAAATCTTTTTCAAAATCAATTGTAATACCTTCGAATGGTTGGAATGGGACAAAATATTTGATATTCAAGGCTGACCAATTAAACCAAGTATCCGAAGCCTGTGAAAACAACAATGAGCTTGTCCATATTATCACCATTTCTCCTGCCATGAACAACGGCACAGGTGAAAGGGCCACGAACTTCAGCGCTGTTTTGCAAAACCGGGCAGTTTCCCTGGATTGGTTGGCCATATTTGAACAAGATGTCGTGTCCATGAGCATAGAGCGCTCACAAAATGGAATTGAATTCATGCCGTATATTAAAATGACTGGAACTAATTTAAAAGCCAATCAGGCCGACCATTTTCAAAAAATAGATGATTCTCCTTTACCGGGCGACAATTATTACCAGATTAAATTTGAACTGATGGATGGTACTTTTGCTTATTCATCCATACAATATGTCAATTTAGCTGAAATTAGCAATTTTGAAATCATGCCCAACCCGGCTGATAGGCAAGTTCAAATTTATTTGGAAAAATTCATGGGCAAAGAGATTGACCTTTTGGTTACCAATGCCTTTGGTCAAGTAGTTTACCAGCAGCACTTTATTACTGTAGAGGAAAGCATTTTCCCGATAGATCTACAAAAAGAAAACTTCAAAGATGGCCTCTACCTCGTTTCCGTCATCCACAAGGGTCGGGCGCAGACGAGGAAATTGGTCGTTTCTAAATTTTAAACCCGAAGAATGGGAAATCTATGCAGTGAAATATTTTAACTGACAGACATTGCCACCCGGACTAAGGTGACATCTCAAAAGGACCGCTGAGAATTGCCAATACTCACAAGTTTCAGTGGCCCTTTTGAGGTGTCATCTTAGTCCCCCTTCCGTTTACCGCAAAGCATAAGCAGTGGAAAAGAGACGGTTGAAAAAATGCTGGAAAAAGTAATGATAAACCGATAACTTTGTAAAATCATTGACCATCAACCAAATTCCTAATTGACCAAAATCCCGCCTATGAATATTATAAAACCTCATCGCCGCCAATTCATTACCAGTGCATTTGCTTCCTTGTCGGCCTTCTTGCTGCCCAAACTGAATTTATCAATAAATGCTAAAAACAACCCAAACAGCTTGGACAAATATACGGGTGAATATGATTTAATCCTGCATGGGCAGAACGCTATGGTATTTCAATTAATTCAAACAGAAAATAAATTATGCCTGCAATCAAGCGATCAAAACGACAAGTTATTCATGCCTGTTGACGTTGACATTTTTCAAGAAGAAAAAACCCAAAACCAATTGATTTTCAAGCGTTTACAAAATGACAAAGTGGATAGCGTGGTCTTAAAGCTGGATTATTTGGAACAAAATAATGGGCAATATAATTGCGCTATTAAAATAGCATAATAGAAGTTATTGTGGCAATTTATTTCAACAACGCCTTATTAATTTCCTTCACCAATCCTGCCCCGGCATACACCAGTCCCGAATACACTTGCACCAGCGAGGCACCGGCCTCCAATTTTTCCAAGGCATCAGCAGCCGAGGCGATGCCGCCCACGCCGATGATGGCCACTTTACCGCCCGATTTTTGGTGCAGGTAGCGGATGACCGCAGTACTCCGCTCTTTGACGGGCAGGCCGCTCAGGCCGCCAGCGCCGATTTTTTCCACCGAATCCTTGTCCGTATTCAGGCCATCACGCCCAATAGTGGTATTGGTGGCGATGATGCCCGCCAATTGGGTGCTTTGTACGATGTCGAGGATATCATCGAGCTGGGCATTGCTAAGGTCGGGGGCGATTTTCAGCAGGATAGGCTTAGGGGTAGCCTTCTGCCTGTTCAGGTTTTGCAGGTGGCTGAGCAGGGCCGTGAGTGGCGCTTTTTCCTGCAATTCCCGCAGACCGGGGGTGTTGGGCGAACTGACGTTTACCACAAAATAATCCACATAGGGAAAAAGGGCTTCGAAGCAGATGGCATAGTCACGGCTGGCCTGTTCGTTGGGCGTGACCTTGTTTTTGCCGATGTTGCCGCCGATGATAAGGCCCTTTGGGCGGCTTTTCCGCAGCCGTTTGACCAGGGCATCCACACCCTCGTTGTTGAAGCCCATGCGGTTGATGAGCGCCCCGTCCTTGGGCAGGCGGAACAAGCGGGGCTGCGGATTGCCCTCCTGCCCTACCGGCGTCACCGTGCCGATTTCAATAGCGCCAAAACCCAGGGCCGACATGGCCCGGTAATGTTTGCCATCTTTGTCAAAACCCGCCGCCAAACCGACTGGATTGGGGAAGGTGAGGCCAAAAACCTTGCGTTCCAGGCGCTTGTCCTTTACCCCAAAATGCTGCTTGAACAACCATCCAACCAAAGGAACCGCAAGCGTTATTTTCAACAAAAACAGGGTGACGTGGTGCGCTTTTTCAGGCGGCAAGAGGAACAGCAGAGGCTTGAGGAGGAGTTGATACATTGCCGTATTGTTTCATTGTTTCATTGACCCTGCAACTGAGAAACAATGAAACAATGGGCAATTTTAGGAGAATATTTTAAAATCCTAGCTTTGAATCCAAATATTCTATAATAGAGATATAAATGCTGCCCTATTCATTGAAAATGCCACTTCACCAGATAGTGGGCCGGAAAGGAAAGGAAGTGACCGGGTGAACTCAAAATTACCCGATCACTTTTCCCGTATATGAGGATTTTTTTACTCGCTCCGCAACGATTTCACCGGATTCGCCAGCGCCGCTTTTATGCTTTGGAAACTGACCGTCAAAAAAGCGATGCCCACTGCCACCACACCCGCCAATATGAACACCCACCAGTCAATATCAATCCTATAGGGGAAATCCTCCAGCCATTTGTTCATGAAATAATAAGCCAATGGGGATGCAATGACCAATGACACGATGACCAATGACAAGAAATCCCTGGACAATAGAGCCACGATGCCCGCCGTGCTGGCCCCCAGCACTTTGCGCACCCCGATTTCCTTTGTCCGCAAAAAAGTCATGTACGATGCCAGGCCAAACAGGCCGAGGCAAGCGATGAGGATGGTGAGCAACGTGAAAAACTGCAGGATGCTCCCAAACCGTCGGTCGGCTTCGTAGTGTTGCTGGTAGCTCTCGTTGAGGAAGGCGTAGTTAAATACATTTCCTGGGAAAAATTCCTTGAAAGCTGCTTGGATGAAGCCGATGGTGGCTTCCATTTCCTGGCCGTCCACACGAACCGAAAGTCGCTCTGACGGATTATGCGATGGCATCAAAATCAGCGGTTCGACAGGATGGTGCAGCGACATTTCGTGGAAATCAGGCACGACGCCGACAATGGTCTGATTTTTATTCCAAGCCTTCAGCGTTTGGCCGACGGCAGCCTCGTTGGAGGAATAGCCGAACATCTTTACCGCCGCCTCATTGATGACGAGTTTGTCGAGTTTTTCCCAGTCAGGACTATAGTCGGTTTGCCTGAAAAAGCGACCCGCCAATGGTTTGAGTTCGTAGGTTTCCGCAAAGTTGTAGTCGGTTGCGAGGAAGCTGGAGGTATATTTTTCGCCAGTGGGATTATCGCTTGTTTTCTCAATATTAAACTGGCGGCCATGCCAATCGTCGGCCAGTGTGCGGTTACTGGTCGTAGCAGACTGGATATGCGGGTTCGTGAGCAATTTCCCTTGCAACGACTGCATTTTATCAATAAATGTACTGTCGAAATCAGTAAGTTTAGGGCCATCCACGACGAGGATCTGGTTGATGTTGAGGCCCAAATCCTGCTTATTCATGAAATTGATTTGACGGGAAACCAGCCATGTAGCCGTGATGAGGGCAATGGAGGCGGTGAACTGAAACACCACCAGCGCCTTGCGCATATTCCCGCCGCCGAGATTCTTTTGAAAAACACCTTTCAGCACACTCGAAACATGCGGGGAGGACAGCAGCCACGCTGGATAAATTCCAGAAACGGCCACGCCCGCCAGCACCAAACCGAGCATTGCGAATGGCAAAAAATAATTGCCCGCCATAAAGAATTGCAATGCCGAGCTTTCCAGTCCGAAATTGGCGGCGAACCACGGCTTTACCAGCATCGCAACCTGCCACGCCAAGGTCAACGCTATTATATTCACCACAAGTGCTTCAGTCAGGAATTGCGCCATGAGGGCACTGCGTTTTGCACCGATTACCTTGCGGACACCCACCTCCTTGGAGCGTTCTATGGCCCGCACGGAACTGAGGTTGACATAATTTATCCAAGCGATGATCAGGATGAAAAAGGCGATAATGAGCAGCGACCAAACTGCCCTGCCGTTTGCCACCCGACCGATTTCGTATTCCAGCCCGGCGGAGTACAAATGAGCGTCTTTCATAGCTTGCAGCGTGAAAATTTCCTTGCTGCCTGACACCTCGGTGCCTCTAAAATAGCGGTCGCTGAAGGCAGGGAATTTAGCTTCCACGCGTTTGGGGTCAATGCCGGGTTTCAGTTCGATGAAATGCCAGAAATCCGACCAGGTCCAGCTTGTATTGGCTTCCTCACCACGATATTTGACGTAGGTGGCAAATGAGCCCAGCACATCAAAATCCAGCAAGGAATTGGCAGGAACGTCTTCGCTGATGCCGACAATTTTAAAGGGTTCTGTCATCCTGTTCAGTAATACCGTTTTGCCAAGCAACTCCTCATATTCGTTGTTTTTAACCTTAAAAATATGGTCGGCTACCGTGCGGGTAAGTACCACTTCATGCACCTCATCCAGCAACTTGCCGCTTTCTTGTGCGAGCATGGGGAAATCGAACATTTCAAAAAAATGCTCATCTACCGATAACAATTGGTCAAATGACTCCAGCTTATCATCTAGCCGGACGAACACCTGCCCATCCGGTGCCATTCGGGTATGATTGGCCACTTCCGCAAAATCCTTCTCCATCGCCGCCCCAATGGTCGGGTAGGTAATAGTTCCCTTTTGGATGGTTTTTCCATTTTGGACACGCTCGTTCACCACCCGGTAAATTCGGTCCTTTTTCGAGTGAAAATCATCAAAGCTCAACTCGTAGCTGACGTATTGCAGCAGCAGGATGCAGGCAGCCATGCCTATAGCCAGACCTCCGATGAGGATAGTGGACTGGGCTTTGTTGCGCAGCAGGTTACGAAGGGCAATTTTTAGATAGTTTTGAAACATGCTTTGATTTTAATATTAAGTAGGGAAATTAAGAAGCTGTTTGAATTTGCCTGATGGAGAAAAAAAGACACCTTTTTAGCCCATTTAGGTAAATTCAAACAGCTTCTAAGTTTTACTCGCTTCGCAACGACTTCACCGGGTTCGCCAGCGCCGCTTTTATGCTTTGGAAGCTGACCGTTAAAAACGCCACGCCCACCGCTACGGCTCCTGCTACAGCAAACACCTGCCAGCCAATGTCAATCCGGAAAGCAAAGTCCTGCAACCACTTTTTCATACCGAAATACGCCAGCGGCGTGGCAATAAAAATGGCGATGCCTACCAACTTCAAAAAGTCTTTGGACAGCAGCGCCACGATGCCCTGTACCGAAGCGCCGAGCACTTTGCGGATGCCGATTTCCTTGTTGCGCTGCTGGGCGGCGAAGGTGGCCAAGCCCCACAGGCCGAGGCAGGAAATGAGCATGGCCAAGCCAGCGAAGATTTTGAACAGGCTGAAAAGGCGCTCCTCTGCCTTGTAAAAATCGTCAATCTTCTGGTCGAGGAAATTGTAGGTGAAGATGCCCTGCGGGAACGTTTTTTTCCAAGAAGCCTCAATGGCGGCAAGGGCTTCGGGCACGTCGCTGCCCCCCTGGATTTTAATGTTGGCCTTGTCGCACCAGGGCATGTACTGCGTGATGAGTGTGGGCTTGACTGCTTCATGCAGCGAGGTAGCATTGAAGTCAGCTACTACGCCGACGATTTCTGGCTGGAAGCCGTTCATCCCAATTCCGAAGCGCTGGCCCAGTGCCGCTTCAGGTGATGCAAAGCCGAGCGCCTTCACCAGGGTTTCGTTCACCACCGATTTCGGGAAGCGCTGCTCTATTGGCAAGGCATCCGATACGGCGTTCGTGTCGGATGCTACGGGGAAGCGACCAGCCAGCAGCTTGAAGCCATACAACTCGCAATAATGTTCATCCGTCCAGATGGTTGTCACCCCTTTCCTGTCGGGGTCGTTGCGGTCTTTGAGCCACATGATGGTGCCCCAGTGCCCCTCGCCGCTGGGCGGGCTGCTGGAAAAAGCGTAGTTTTTTACCTGCGAAATTTTGGCGAGTTCGGAAGCAAACACCGTTTTCACATTGCCGCCCGAAGCATGCTGTCCCATAAAATCGCCGGTGCCGTCTGGAATTTGCACCATCACGATGTTGTCTTTTTCAAAGCCCAGGTTTTTGCTCCGCAAAAAATTCATTTGTTGCCCGATGAGCAACAGGGCAATCAGCAAGCCTGCGGACAAGCTGAACTGCACCACCACCAGCACTTTTCGCAGCCCTGAAGACTGCTTGTCGCCTGCCGTCCAACCTGTTTTCAGGGTGGCTACAGGGTTGAACTTCGCAATCACGAACGCAGGGTGCAGCCCCGCCAACAAGCCCGTCAGTACGATGCCCACCAACAGTGCGCCCATCAATCCCGGCGATTGCAGGAGGTCGAAGTTGATTTTTTTGTCAATCAGTTGGTTGAGCGAGGGGAGGAAAATCTGCGCTGCCCCTATCGCAATTATCCCTGAAAACGCAGCCAGCAGCCACGCTTCGCCCAAAAACTGCCCAATCAGTTGCGCTTTGCCAGCACCGACCGATTTGCGGACGCCGACTTCCTTCGCACGGGAGAGCGCCTGCGCCGTCGAGAGGTTGACGAAATTGATGCAAGCCAGTGCCAGCACCGCCAGCCCGATGATGCCAAAAAACCAGAGCCAGGTGGGGTTCACCGCCTTCACCCATTCGCCACCGCCTGCATAGCTTGTGTTAAAATGAATATCGGAGAGCGGCTGCAATTCAAGGTCGGAGCGTACCTCCTTTGGCTGCCGGTCATCGTTGTTGGTCGTGCGGTCGTAGATAGCTTTCAGGCGGTCCCGATAGCTATCGGGAAGGGTTTTCGGGTCAAGCCCTTCGGGCAATACCACAAAAGTGGAACCGCCGCTCACCGAGCCGAAATGGGTGGTGCTCGTTTGCAGGAACTTTTCATCGGGAGAAAAAGAGAGCAGCATGGAAGCCGGCAGGTGCGTGTTGCCGGGAAAGTCACGGATCACCCCGGCGACGGTGATATTGAATTGGTCGTTGTATTTGAAAGTCTTGCCCAACGGCTCCTCCCTGCCGAAAAACTTCTTCGCCGTCGTCTCGGTGAGCAATGCCTGGTAGGGTTGGCGCAGCGCTTCGTGTGCATTCCCCTCCAGCACTTCCACGTCGAATATTTCGAGGAAATCCGGGTCGGTGAGCATAACGTGGTCTTGCTTGAAACGCTTGTTCGGATTGATTTCGATAATAGGGTTGCCCATCGGGTGATGGATGCGGGTCACGTTTTCAAACTCTGGGAAGTCGGTGCGCAGGGCGTCCGCCATCGGGAAAGGCGTGGAAAAATGGGGGTCTTTTTTCCCAAAATCCGTCCAAACGGTATTGACACGGTAGGTTCTATCAGCTTTGGCGTACCATGAATCGTAGCTCAACTCATGCCGCAGGAACAAGCCGATGAGCAGGCAAACGGTCATGCCCAGCGTGAGTCCGAGCACGTGCAGGGCGGTAGTTGTTTTTTGCCGGGCGAGGCGGCGGAGGGTGATTTTTAAGTTGTTGATTATCATGGTGCTGGCTGTTTAATTGTTTAACTTTTCGGGGCTTGGGTACGCTTGGGTTTTTGGGTTTTTCGCCTTCGGCGAAAGGTTTTTTGACGCAGAAGGACGCTGATTTCCTATATTCCTTTTTCACCTTCGGCGAAAGGATTTTTGACGCAGAGAGACGCTGATTTTTTATGATTTTCTATGTTCTTTTTCGCCTTCGGCGAAAGGGGGCAACGGTGTCAAAAACATAATTTATCATGAAAAAAAAATCACCGTCCTTCAGCGTCAAAATATGCCTGTTTTTACGAAGCAAAAACCAATCAAAATCATTCGCTCCGCAACGACTTCACCGGATCCGACAGTGCCGCCTTTATGCTTTGGAAACTTATTGTCAAAAACGCCACACCAACTGCTACCAGCCCAGCCAGCACGAATACCCACCATTTCAACTCAACATGGTAGGCAAAGCCCGACAGCCATTTGTCCAAAAAATAATAAGCCAGCGGCCCCGCCAGCAGCAGCGAACCCGCCACCAGCAGCACCACTTCCTTCGACAACAGACCGACTACGCTGGCCATGCTGGCCCCCAACACTTTGCGGATGCTGATTTCTTTCGAGCGGGCATTGACCGTGAAAAAGGCCAGCCCGAACAGGCCGAGGCAGGAAATGAGGATGGCCAGACCCGTGGCCGTATTGATGAGCTTGGTGGTGCGGGCTTCCGATTCATACAGCTTTTCAATGGACTCATCCAGAAACATGGCCTTGAACTCTACGCCAGGGAAAATCGTAGCGTAGGTGGCCTTGCATTTTTCCAGACTGGCGGCGAGTGGCTGACCTGCGGCCAATCTGGCGGCCACGCTCCAGCCGGGGCTGGTCGTGAGGGCCAACGGCGGGATGGCGTTGTGCAGCGACTGGACGTGGAAATTGGCGACCACCCCGGCGATGGGCAGGTCTTTGTCGTTCATTCTCAACGTTTTGCCAACGGCCTCGGCGGGGCTGGCGAGGCCCATGTCAGCCACCAGTTTTTCATTGATTACAATCTCACGCATGGTGTCGGAAGGCAGGAGGTTGCGCCCGGCAAGCAGTTTTATGTCGAAAACATTGAGGTAGGCTGTGTCCACCATGCGGAAATGCACCTCGGATTTGACTATTTCGCCGTTGCGCTCAAATTCAAGGATACTGGTCTGGTAGCCGCCTTCCATCGGGGGTTTGTTCTGCATGGTAGCGGCCAATATGCCCGGTTGTTTTTTGAGTTCTTCCCGGAAAAGCTGGCGCTTAGCCACCTCCGACCGGAACGGCAGGTAGAAATAAACAACTGATTCTTTGTTGAAACCGAGGTCTTTGTTCAGGGCAAAATGCAGTTGCTGCCCCATGATGAGCGCCCCGATGATGAAGGCCTGCGCCAGCACGAATTGGAACGAAATCAGCCCCTTGCGCAGCCCCGCCGACCCTTTGCCCGCCGTCTGGTTTTTAATGGCAAAAGCCGGGTTGAACGACGACATCATAAACGCCGGGTAAAGCCCTGCCAAGAAGGTTACGGCCAGCACCGCCACGACCAAAAAGGCCAGCACTTTGGGTGAAAACACGCTGATGGTCAGCCCTTCTGGCAAAAATTCGGCAAAATAAGTGCCCGCCAGTTCGGTCAGGCCAAGCGCCACGGGCAGGGCAAGTACGGCCAAGAGGGCCGTCTCTGTGAGGTACTGCCACGAAAGTTCCCGGCGGCTGGCACCGATGACCTTCCGCACACCCGTTTCCTTCGAGCGACGGGTGGCCTGCACGGTGACGAGGTTGATGAAATTGACGGCGGCAATGAGCAACAGCAGCCCTGCGATGGCCATCAACCCATACAGTGTAGGCAGGTGGGCAGGGGCTGGCCCATTGTCGAAGGTGCGAAGGGCTTGGTTGAAATGCAGGTCGCCCAAGGGCTGCAACTTGAACTCGCTGGGCTCTTGACCGGCTTCGTTGTCCACATTATAGCGCTGGTTGAGCGGCTGCAACTGCTCGGCCAACTGCCCTACGGTCACGCCCTCGGCAGCTTTGATGAAAAACTGGTCGGCGCTGCGCACTCCGCCCCAATCGTCCATTGAGATATAATTATTGAGCAAACTGCCGGGAATGCTCGCCGACGAGATAAAATCAGTGAAGGTAAAATCGGAACTGAAGGTCGGTTCCCGCAGCACCCCACTCACCGTCACCACCAATGAATCGGCATAAACCACCTCCCGCCCGATGGCGTCCCGTGGGTCGGCAAGCCCAAAATATTGCTTCACCTTGCCTTCCGTCAGCACCACTTGGTTGGGCTGCGACAGCGATTGGTGGGCCGAGCCTTCCAGCCATTCAAAATTTTGGAGGAGGTCGAAAAACGAGGGGACGGTAATTACGAGGTCGTTCTGTGTGCCGAGGTTGCGGCGGCCCTTGCCGAGCGGGCCGGGGATTTCCACCTTCGCATTGTAGCTGTGGAACATACACTGCACCTCCGCCCCCTGAAAAGTCTCGGCGGCGAGGGTGGCCACGCCTGTTGGTACACCTCCATTTTCGCCCGAAAATTCACCGTTGAATTGCGTCCAGACCCGATAAATCCGGTCGCCGTCGGTGATGGTTTTGTTCACGCCCAGTTCGTGGCTGGTGATTAAAAAAACCACCAGGCAGCCAGCAATGCCGATGGCCAGCCCGGTAATGTTGATGGCAGTAGGCAGTTTGCTTTTTAGGAGGCTGCGCCAGGCGATGGTGAGGTTGTTTATTAACATGGCAGTGATGGTTGTAATTGCTTGATGGTTGAATTGTTTGCTCTTTTGGATTACTCGCTCCGCAACGACTTCACTGGATCCGCCAGTGCCGCTTTCACGCTTTGGAAACTGACCGTTAAAAACGCCACGCCCACTGCCACCAAGCCAGCCAAAGCAAAAGCCGTCCATTGGATATCAATGCGGTAGGCGAAATCTTGCAGCCATTTTTCCATGAAAAAATAGGCCAGCGGGGAGGCGATGACGAGGGCGATGAGAACCAATTTCAAAAAGTCTTTTGACAAAAGGCCGACGATGCCCGCCGTCGTAGCACCCAATACTTTGCGGATGCCGATTTCTTTCGTGCGCTGCTCGGCAGCGAAGGTGGCAAGCCCAAACAAGCCGAGGCATGAAATCAGCACCGCCAGCCCCGCAAAATAGCGGGACAGGGCTGACACCCGCCGCTCCGACTCGTAAAGTGCCTGGTAATCCTGGTCTAAAAACGTAAATTCAAAGGGGAAGCCGGGGTTGAATTTTTGATAAAAATCCTGGAGGTCTGCAAGCGTTTCCCGCTCTTTTCCGGCTTCAATTTTCACGAGGGCATGGGTCGTTTCTTCCGGTTTATACAGGAAAAACAGCGGTTTTATCGCCTCGTGCAGCGAATTGAAATGAAAATCCTTCACCACGCCCACGATTTGCTTTTCGCCGGAGTAGTGCCGCACGGTTTTGCCAACGGGATCTTTCAAGCCCATGATTTTGATGGCGGCTTCGTTGAAAATGATGCTGCTGCTGTCCGTTCCGAATTGTTTGGAAAAACTGCGCCCCGCTGCCAGCGGGATGCCCAGCGTCTCGATGGCCCCATCGCCCGCCCGCACTTCGTGGAAGGTGAAATCGGCACCCGGCGCTTTCCCTTCCCACTCGATGCCCTGCGTCCAGCCGCCTTTCCCAATCCGAAATCCCGAACCAGCGGCGCTCACCACGCCCGGTATTTTCCCCATTTCCGAAAAGAACGCTGCCCGGTTCTCGTTCGCCTTGCCCTGCAATTGAAAACTGACGATGTTTTCTTTGTTGAAACCGAGGTGTTTGTTTTGGACAAAATCTACCTGTTTGTAAATCAGCATCACCGCCACAATCAGCACCAGGGAAATGCCGAACTGGAATACGACCAGCCCTTTGCGTACCCACAATTCGCCAACGGAGGCTTTGATTTTTCCCTTTAAAACATTCACCGGGTTGAAACCCGACAGGTAAAATGCCGGGTAACTGCCCGCCAATAATCCGGTCAATAAAGTGATGCAAAATATAGGCAGTAAAAAAGCGGAGTTATAATGAAGAATCAGGTGTTTTCCAGTAATATTATTGAATTGCGGGAGCATTATTTCTACCAAAATAACAGCCAATATAAGCGATAAAAAAGCCATGAAAAGCGACTCTCCCAAAAATTGCCAAACCAGGGAGGAACGGCTTGCACCCACTGCTTTTTTCACCCCCACTTCCCTGCCCCGGCGGGCTGATTTGGCGGTGGACAGGTTCATGAAGTTGATGCAGGCAATCGCCAGAATGAACAGGGCGATGAGCGAAAACAGGCGCACGTATTCAATCCTGCCGCCCACCTGCACGGTGTTTTCGTACTTGCCGTACAAGTAGTTTTCGGAGAAGGGTTTTGCAAACAGCGTGAGGTTGGAATCCTCTGCTTTGGTCAACATGTAGTCCTTGATTTTTGCATTGAAGGCGGCAAGGTCAGTCCCCTCTTTCAGCGTCAGGTAGGTGTAAGCGTAGTAGTTGTGCCAATGGGCATACTTCCCAATCAAGTCCTTTTCAAAATAGTCGAAAGAAAGCACCACGTCGAATTGCTCCGACGAATTGGAAGGCACATCCTTGAAAACACCGGAAACCGCTGCCTTGCCTTTGTACCCGTAAATCTCCCAGTCGAGGGCTTTGCCAATGATATTTTCCGTCGTGCCAAACAGCGTTTTCGCCAGCGTTTCGGAAATGACGGCTGCGTTTTTGTTCAGTAAAACCTGGTCTTTGCTGCCTTCGAGCAGGTCGTATGAAAAGATGTTGAAAAAGTCCTGGCTGGCAAACCTGCCCGGCGCTTTGAGGTGTTTGTCTTCGGTAGAAAAAGTCAGGATTTCGGTACCGTTCAGGCTTCCGCTCGACGTGCTGACCGCCTTTTCCACTTCCGGGAAATCTGCCTTCAGCGCAGGTGTCAGCAGCCCTGGAACGTCGGGTTGGGTATTGGTCATGTCGGTGTGTTTGTGGTTCGCCATGACCCGGTAGAGGCGGCTGTCCTCTTCGTGGAATTTGTCGAAATGCAGTTCGTCATTGACCCACAAGTAAATCAGTAGCGCACATGCCAGCCCAGTGGACAAGCCGACCAAGTTGATGAAAAAGGCGCTTTTGAATCGCCGAAAATTGCGGAAAATGAGGACGAGGTTGTGTTGGAACATGGCTTTAATTGAAAATATTAATTGGAAAATGAGAACTGGAAACTGAGGCTGGGTGAATATCCAATTTCTCAATTTCCAATTTCAGTTTTTACTCGCTTCGCAACGACTTCACCGGGTTCGCCAGCGCAGCCTTCACACTCTGGAAGCTGACTGTCAAAAACGTCACGCCCACTGCCACTAAACCCGCCAAAGCAAAAGCCGTCCATTGAATATCAATGCGGTAGGCGAAGTCTTGCAGCCATTTTTCCATGAAAAAATAGGCCAGCGGGGAGGCGATGACGAGGGCGACGACAACGAGTTTGAGGAAGTCCTTCGACAGCAAACCGACGATGCCCGCCGTCGTAGCTCCGAGGACTTTCCGGATGCCGATTTCCTTCGTGCGGCGCCCCGCCATGTAGGCAGAAAGCCCTGCCAGACCGAGCGTCGCCAGGAGCATGGCAAGCCCGCCGAACAGGGTGGCGATGCTTCTCACCTGCTCCTGCTGGGCATAGACCCTTTGAAAATGGGCGTCCTGAAAAAAGTAGTCGGGCGGAAAATCAGGGACGTGTTTTTTCCAGCCCGCTTCCACGGCAGCCAGCGTGGCAGGGATATTTTGCCCCGCTATTTTCAATAAAAGATAGCGGTACGAACTCTCTGGCGTCACGTACAACACCAACGGGTTGATAACATATTCGACGGAAATAAAGTGAAAATCCCGCATCAGCCCGATGATTTTGCCGGGCGGCTCTCCATGCCAGCCGAAAGTGGCGGTGAGCGGGTCGGCGAGATTGAAACGTTCCGCCAGTGCCTCGTTCACAATAAAGTGTTGCAGGGTGTCCGTGCCGTCTTGCCGGAAAGTGCTGCCCTGCACGAGCGGGACGCCCATGAGGTCAAGGAAGTCGGCGCTGACGGCAATGGTTTTGGCAAAATTGGCGGGCGTCTCGTCGGGCATTTCTGGGGTGGCGAAGGTGGCGGAGCCGGTTTCCGCCCCCATGACGGTGGACGCCGAAGCCACCTTCAGCACGCCGTTTTGCGCCAGCATCTCGTTTCGCAGCGTCTCGAACAATTGCCTCGAAGGCTGCTGCACCCGCAACACCAACACCCGCTCATGGTCATAGCCGAGGTCTTTTTCCTGCATAAAACGCAACTGCCGGTGGATGACGAAGGAGCCGATGAGCAGCACGCCCGTGATGCAAAACTGAAGTACCACCAAGCCCTGCCGCACCCGGAAACTATTGCCCTGCCTGCCTTGCTGCGCCTGCCGGGTCAGCCCGGAGGGCGCCAGGCGGGCGAGTATGTGCGCCGGATAGACCCCTGCCAGCAGTCCCGTAAGTAGGAGGGTGGCGACGAAAAGACCTGCCATTTGCCAATCCGCCAATCCGCCAAGTTGGATGTTGGTATCGGCGAGGCGGTTGAAAAACGGGATGGCGAGGTCGGCAGCAAAAAGGCTGACGACACCGGCGATGCCTGCCAATAGGAGCGCCTCGCCAGTGTAGCGCCGCATCAACTGTCCCCGGTTGGCGCCCAGCACCTTGCTAATGCCCACTTCCTTCGCCCGTTCAGCGGCACGGGCGGTGGCGAGGTTGACAAAATTGACCGCCGCCAACAGCAGGATTGCCAATGCGATGAAACCCACGACCCGTAGCTGAGAGGCTGGCAAGGCTTTCACGATGTCCCAGTCAAGTATCGAGGTATGGATTTCGGTGATGGGCTGGAGGCGGTGTCGGTAGTTTTTTAGGTAATCAATGCGGTGGTTTTCCGAGTTGCGCTGCACAATGCCGTAGAGATGTTGGGCGGTTTCGGGAGCGGCAACGGGGTCTTTAAGCATCAAGTAGGTGAAGGCGAGCGTGTGTTCCCAGACGTACAACTGCGCCGGGTCGTGGTGGGCGGGGCGCAGGAAGTCGAAATCGAGGTGGGTGTTTTCTGGCACGTCCACCACGCCCGTGATGCGGAGCGGTGCGCCGTTGTCCATTTTGAGGGTTTGGTGCAGGGCTCGTTCGTCGCCGAAATAGCGTCGGGCGGCTTTTTCGCTCAATACGATAGCATCGGGCGGCGTAAGCGCTCCGTGGGCATTTCCTTCTACAAATTGGAAATCGAACACCCGGAAAAAATTGCTGTCCGCCTCGATGATGTTGTCTTCGTAAAAACGGACTTCTACGTTGCGCTCCACCAGCGCCTCGGTCGAGTACATGCGGTTGGGATAAAAAATGCGAACGGTTTCCTCCACCTGCGGCACTTCCTGCCGGGCGTGAAAACCGAGCGCCGAGGGGGTGCCGGAATAGCGATTGCCGCTGCTTTCCTCGACGTGGGTGACCCTGAAAATCCGGTCGTGGTGGGTAAAATTCCGGTCGAATCCCGTCTCCCGTTTCAGGTAAAGCAAGGTCAGCAAGGCGCAGACCAATCCGATGGTCAGGCTGAAAATTTCGAGCAAGGTGTAGGACTTGCGCTTCAACAAGTGCCGAAGAGTGGTTTTGAAAAAATTCATGTTATCGTATTTTTATTCACTCCGCAATGATTTCACCGGATCCGCCAGCGCCGCTTTCACGCTTTGGAAACTCATTGTCAAAAATGCAATCAGCACGGCGGACAGCCCGGCCACAGCGAAGAACCACCATTGCAAATGGATGCGGCTTTCAAAATTTTGCAGCCATTGCTGCATGGCATACCAAGCCAAAGGCGTTGCAATGACCAACGACACCATGACCAATAACATGAATTCTTTTGACAGCAATCCTACGAGGCTTTGGACGCTCGCCCCCAGCACTTTTCGGATGCCGATTTCTTTGGTACGCCGCTCGGCCACGAAAGCAGCCAGCGCAAACAGCCCAAGGCATGACACGAAAATGGCCAGCCCGGCAAAGAGCGCCGTCAGGCTGCCAAGGCGTTTGTCCGCCTCATATTGCTGGGCGAAGTGGTCGTCGAGAAAGAAATAATCGAAGGGATTGCCGGGGAACAGTGCGGCCCATTTCGACTGGATATCTGCGATGGTTCCTTTCAGGTTGGACATATTGGCTTTTATCGAAAAAAAGTCGGGAGGGCGGTTGGGGTTCACGAGGCGGAAAATCAGCGGTTCGTAAGCCAGTTTGGGTGATTGCTGGTGAAAATCCTTTACCACGCCTACCACTGTCAGTTTATCCCCCCAAAAATCAAGTTGCTTTCCGATGGCGTCTTCCGGCTTGGCGAATTTCATGCGCTGAGCGCCCCGCTCGTTGAGCATGCAAGCAGCACTGTCGCTTGCCATTTCTTTGGAAATCAACCTACCGGCCACGGGTTCGAGGCCGTACTGGGTGGGAAAATCAAAATCCGTGGCAATGGCTTGCAGGCCTTCGTAGCTGTTGTCGTCACCGCCCCAAGGCCGGATGCCCGCCGTCCAGCCGACGGGTTGGCCCGGCACTTCGGTGGAGGCTGACATGCCCACTATGCCAGCCAGTTGGGTGATTTCATTTTTAAAAACGGCAAATTGCACTTGGTAGGTCGAGTCCACGACACGAGGGCCTTTCACCACCATAATTTGGTCAATGTTGACGCCCAGCCTGACATTTTGCATGTGCGACAACTGCTTGAAAATCACCAGTGTACCGACCATCAGCACCACCGATGCCGTGAATTGTGCAACCACCAGACCCTTGCGCAGCCAGCCGCCATTGCCGCCAGTTGTACGTCCAGAACTTCCGCTCAAAGCTTCCGAGGGCCTGTATGACGAAAGTACCAAAGAGGGATACAGCCCTGCCAACACGGTGCCCAGCAGCAACACACCCACCATGCCCGCCCAGAGTTCGGGCTTTTGCAGGAGAGTAAAAGGGATGGGCTTACCTGCCAGTTTTTCGAAGCCCGGCATCAGGATTTGCGCCAGCGCCACCGATAGTGCGATGGCCAGCAAGTTGAGGATGCCCGCTTCCAACATGAACTGCCGAACGAGGTCGCCCCGGCCACTTCCGATGGCTTTGCGCACACCTACCTCCCTTGCCCTGGTTTCCGAACGGGCCGTGGAGAGGTTGACGTAGTTGAACCAGGCAATGAGCAGCACGAGGAAGCTGATGATGAGCAGCGAACGCACCGCCCCACTGTCGCCGTTGGGTTCCGCTTCGAAAAGGTAATGGGAAGTCAGGTGAATATCCCTCAGCGGTTGGAGGAAAAATACAGTGCTGCCAGCCACATCGGCATCGTAGGTCTGTTGCATGGCGGAATGGATTTTAGCTTCCAAAGCCTTCACCTCGGAACCGGGTTTTAACAAAAGGTAGGTAAAAAAGCCATCCCAATCCCAGGCAGTCTCGGTGTTCCCTTCGGGGTTGTACACCTCCGAAAAAGTGACGTAGCTGAGCAGGATGTCATGCTTAAGGTGCGAATTTTCCGGCCAGTCGGCGAAAACACCTGTGATTTTGAATTCATCGCCGCCATTGCGTTTCAATGTTTGCCCGATGACGTCCCGATAGCTATCGGGATCCGTGCCAAAATATTTCCTCGCCTGCGAAGCGGAGATGCAAGCCGTGAATGGTTCTTTCAGGCAATTTTCAGGGTTGCCGGAGAGGAAGGGCAGCGAGAAAAAGTGGAAAAAATTGCTGCCGGCAAACACCACTTTTTCTTCCCGGAAAAAACGGTCGCCATGCGAAAAGGTGCCGGGGCCGTTCGTTTGCAACTTCAGAAAATCCTCCACCTCCGGGAAATTTTTGTGGATGACCGGCCCTGCACAGGCTGCCCCCGCCGCAAACTGCAGGAAAGGTACTCCATCCTTCATCCGGTCGGTACGCACCCGCACGATATGGTCGGCCTTCTCGTTGAAACTATCGTAGCTTTTTTCAAAAGCCACATATTGCCAAAGCAGGATGGCGGCCGTCATGCCAATGACCAGCCCCGTGAGGTTGATGGCGGAGGTGTATTTGCTTTTCAGCAGGCTGCGCCAGGCGAGTTTAAGATTGTTTTGAAACATGGTTTAGATAGAAATTGGGAAATTGGAAATTGAGAAAATTGGGGTGTAGAATTTACTTGCGTGAATCTTCGATTTCTCAATTCCCAATTTCAGTTTTATTCACTTCGCAACGACTTCACCGGGTTTGCCAGTGCCGCTTTTATACTTTGAAAACTCACCGTCAAAAAGGCTACTGCCACCGCAGTTACGCCCGCCAAAGCGAATACCGTCCATTGAATATCAATGCGATAGGCGAAATCCTCCAGCCATTTGTTCATGAAAAAATAAGATAGCGGTGAAGCGATGACCAATGACACAATGACCAATTTCAGAAAGTCTTTCGACAGCAAACCGACGATGCCCGCCGTGCTGGCGCCCAGCACTTTCCGCACCCCGATTTCCTTCACCCGCTGCTCGGCGGCGTAGGTCGCCAGGCCGAACAGACCCATGCAGGCGATGAAAATGGCCGCCAGTGCTGCCCAGACCAGCATGGTTTGGCGCCGGACATCCTCGGTGTAAAACAGCGCCAGTTGCTCGTCGAGGAAGTGGTATTCGAGCGGGTGGTCGGGGTCAATGGCAAGCAGGGCGGTTTCCATTTTTTGCAGGGTACCGGAGATGTCGCCCGCCTCGATTCTCGACGTGAAGTAGTCAATGCTGTGGACGGGGTTGAGCTGGTACGCTATCACGAGCGGGGCGATTTTTTCCCGAAGGGTCTGAAAATGAAAGTCCTTCGTTATGCCGACCACCCTCGCCCGGAACAACTGACCGCCCCGCAGCGGGGAGTAGCTGCCCTCGAACGCCCGTTCCGGTATCTCGACGGTCTGTCCGGCGGCTTCCGTGATGCCGAGCAGTTGGGCGGCGGTCTCGTTCAGCACGACGGAAGAGGTGTCGCCCGCCCCGTTGAACACCTGCCCTTGCAACATCTCGATTTCAAAGGTTTTGAAAAATTCCTCGTCCACGCCGAGGAAGTAGGCGACCTTGTGTTCCCCGTTGCTGCCTTCGGGTTTCACCTTGACGGTCGGGATGGTTTTCCACTCGCCCGGCACCCGGCTGGTCACGGAGACGTTGCGGACGGAGGGGATTTTTGAAAACTCCGCCTGCACAGTTTCCGCCCCCTGGCGAATTTTCCCGCTGTTGATGTCCACCACTACGAGCAGGTCTTTTTTGAAACCCAAGTCCTTGTTGTTCAAGTACTTGACCTGCTGGAATAGCACGAGCGTGGCGATTATCATCACCACCGATACGGAAAACTGGAACACCACCAACGCCTTGCGCAGCGACACGTCGCCCGCATTTTTCAGCTTCAGATTTTTCAACAACATGACCGGGCTGTACCTCGACAACACGAGCGAGGGGTAGCTGCCCGCCAGCAAACCGGTCATCAGTAAAGCGCCAGCAGCCAGCAGCCAGATGCGGGGGTCGGCGTTTAAACTGAGCGAGAGGTCTTTTTGCATGAACTGGTTGAACGAGGGCAAAATCATGTTCACCAGCGCCACCGCCAGCACGAAGGATGCTGCCGTGACGATCACCGATTCGGTCAAAAACTGCAAAACGAGGTGCTGCCGAAACGCTCCGACGGATTTCCGCACGCCGATTTCCTTGCTGCGGTTGGAAGCTTTGGCGGTCGTCAGGTTCATGTAGTTGATGCAGGCGAGCAGCAGCACGAAGAGCGCTACCGCCCCAAATATTTTCAGGTAAAACAGCGAGCCGCCGCTCATGGCTGCCACGTTGGAATTGCGGGCGCCGTCGGTGATGCCCTCCGAGTAGAGGTGCATGTCTTTGAGGGGCTGCAGGCTGTACGTCATCGTGGCGCCCTCCTCCTCGTCGGGGTGGGCTGCGACCAATTTCGTCAGCTTCGATGCGACGGCCAGCGGGTTGGCATTTTTGCCCAGCAGGGCAAAGGTCATGAACTCGTTGGACGACCAATCTCTGAGAACATCATTCTGAAAACTCGTGTCCGCTATGAACGTCGCTTCCGACACGACAAGCGGGAAATCGAAGCTGGAATTTTTAGGGTGGTTTTTCAAAACCGCCGTGATTTTAAGCGGGGCGTCCTGAAAATCCATGTGCATCATTTTGCCTAAAACATGGCTGCTATGAAAATAGCGTTGAGCCAGTTCCTCGGTGATGACGATGCTGTTCGGCTCTTTCAGGGCGTTGCTGACATCGCCTTCAAGTGCCTGAAAATCAAAGATTTCCATCAGCCCATTGTCGGCTACAGTGATGAGTTCATGCACCTTGTAGCCCGGTTTGTCGGGGTTCATCAGGTTGGCACGACCGAAGCGGGCGATGCGGGCGGTGTTGGCGATTTCGCCGATGCTTTTTTTCGACTCCTCCGCCAGCATGTAGCTCGACCCTGCGATACTCATCTCCTCGTTTTTCGTCTTCCGCTGCTCGACAACCCGGTAGATGCGGTCGGCGTTGGCGTGATACCCATCGAAGGTGAGTTCGTCGAAGAGGTAGAGGCCGAGCAACAGGAAGCAGGAAAGCCCGAAGGTCAGCCCGGCGACGTTGAGCCAGGTGTGGAGCCGGTGGCGGCGGAAGTTGCGCAGGGAGATTTTTATATAATTTTGGATCATGGCGGGTGATGGTTTGAAATGGTTTTATATTGTTTGAAGTAGTTTGAATTGTTATTCACTTCGCAACGACTTCACCGGGTTTGCCAGCGCCGCCTTCACGCTCTGAAGGGCAACTGTGAAGGCCGCCACCACGAGGGCTGCCATGCCCGCCAGTGCAAACACCGTCCATTGAATATCAATGCGATAGGCAAAGTCTTCAAGCCATTTTTCCATGAAAAAATACGCTAGCGGGGAGGCGATGACGAGGGCGATGAGAACCAATTTCAAAAAGTCCTTGGACACCAGCCCGATGATGCCAGTCGTGGTTGCCCCCAGCACTTTCCGTACGCCGATTTCCTTGGTACGCTGCGATATGGTCAGCGTGGCAATGCCGAACAGGCCAAGGCAGGCGATAAAAACAGCCAGCCCTGCGGCCAGCCCAATCAATTGGCTCAGGCGGCGTTCTGCGTTGTATTGGCGGGCAATATTGTCGTCGAGAAAAGCATAATCGAAAGGTTGTTCTGGTGCCGTTTTTTGCCAGGCAAACCGCAGGGTGGACAAGTTGGCCGTGAGATTTCCACCGCTGATTTTCACTGAAATTTTCGGATTTGGGTAATCACCGAAATTTATGTCGGAAGCTGCTTGTACGATGCCAATCGGTTCGGTAGCCATCACGAGCGGCCCCACCTTGCTGTGCAGGCTTTCGAAGTTGAAATCCTTCGTGATGCCGATGACGGTGTAAGCCTGAAAAGGTTCCTGCAACTTTTGTCCAACTTTTGCCCCGAAAGCTGTTGCAAATGCCTCGTTGACGATAACTCCCTGTTGCTCAGGGGTTTCTTTTGAAAAATTGCGCCCATCGAGCATTTGCACGCTGTGCATCGGCAAAAAACGCTCGTCCACACCCAGCACATTGAATTGGCGAAACTGCTCCGAACCCTTCTCTGTGTAACCCACCATCGCCCAGCCGGGCGTACCAAAAGTGTGCGTCGAGAAGGCCAGGTCGGAGAAATCCGACGGTGCGTTGAGTTCGTTGCGGAGGCGTTCCAGCACGGCTTTGCTTTCCGTTATTTGTTCGGACAGCTTTGCGCCGGAGCGGGAATAGGGCAACACGACGACCGCCTCTTTGTCGTAGCCCAGGTTTTTGTTTTGCAAAAAACGCATCTGCTGCATCATGAACATCGTGCTGATTATCAGCAAGATAGACAGGATAAATTGAAAACCGACCAGTCCACGCAGCACCAAATGGCGGTCGCTGCCCAATTTTGAAACGGTGCCCCGCAAGGTCTTGAGCGGCGAAAAACTGGACAATACCAGCGAGGGGTACGCCCCCGAAAGCAACCCGGTCAGGAGCACCAATCCGCCCAGCATCGCCATGTTTTGGAGAGAAAAATCGAGATTTAACTGCTTGTCTGCCAAGCTGTTGAAAAATGGCATCGTGAGTTGCGCCAGCATCGCCCCGATGACGACTGCCACCAACGCCGTCACCACTGCCTCGCTCCAGAATTGCGCCATCAGTTGGCCCCTCGTCGCCCCGGTTGCTTTGCGCACTCCCACCTCTTTCGCCCTTGCCACCGAACGACCGACGGCGAGCGTGGTGAAATTGATGCAGGCCAGCGCCAAAATCAGGAGGGCCACCCCGCCCAGAATGTAGGGATAACGGCTGTCGCTCACGGCGACGATGCCTTCAGGAAAAGCCTTATCCAGGTGGATATCCGTCAGCGGCTGCAGGCCGACCTGGTATTTGCCGGGTGGGTAATCTTCTGCTACTTTGCCGTCCACGAAAGGGGCAATTTTAGCCTCCAAATCCTTTGGATTGTTCTGCCCGCCCAGGAGGACGTAGGTTTCCACATTCACGTTCGTCCAGCTTTTCATACCGCCCTCCGACATGAAAGTTTTCGTGTTCTCAAACGGGATGAGAATATCGTATTGAATGCTCGAATTTCCCGGCGCTTTTTCGATGACGCCCGTGATGGTAAAATCCGTCCATTTGCCGCCCACCTGCATCATCAGAGTCTGCCCTACTGGGTACGGGTTACCAAAATATTTTGTGCCAGTTTCTTGGGTCACAATGGCCGAGTGAAGCTCGTTCAGCGCCTGCTCAGGCTCGCCTCTAAGCAACTGAAAATCAAACACTTTCAAAAATTGCGGCTCCACCACATGCACGTTTTCCTGTTCGGTGAAATTGCCTTTTTTCACCTGGGAGTTGAGGGTCAGGTAGCGGGCCACCTGCTGTATTTCAGGAAAATTATCCCGCAACTCCTGCCCCAGAATGTAGGGCGTCACGGTATTGAAAAACACGTTGTCGGCAGCGTGTTCTTTCGTCCATGCCCGGTAAATCCGGTCGCTGTTTGGGTGGATTTTGTCAAATGTCCACTCGTCGTGTACATAAAGCGCCAACAAGAGGAAGACAGCCGTGCCAACAGACAATCCAGCCAGGTTGATGAAGGTGTACAACCTGCCCTTGAGCAGGTTTCTAAAAGCGATTTTCAGATAGTTTTGAAGCATGGCAGGGTGGAAATTAGAAATTAGGAAATTAGAAATCGAGGACTTAGGACTATGGGTGTTAAGTAGATTTTTCTGATGCCGAATTTACTCAATTCTCGATGCCGCCAAAGGCGGCAGTTTTCATAAAGAATCATAAAAAATCTGCGTCTATCTGCGTCAAAAAAATCTGCGTCAAATTTTTTTTATACTTTTCACTAATAGGTTTTGTGCAATTCAAATTTCGCCCCTCCTCGCCGCCTTCGGCAGCTCGTCGAGGGAGGGGATTTTGGGGGCTTTGCCCCCAAGCCCCCATTTGCACTACCTGTCCCGCATGGCGGGAAAACCTATTAGCGTGCAGTATAACACCCCTAATTCACGGCAGTAACCTGGAAATTCCGCCACTCCAATTTCTTATGTTTCCCCTTCGGGAAACAACCCCCGTGCCAGCGGTACAACTGCCTGAAATACAACTTGTTAGTTTTATTTTTTAAAAAAAGAGTGAAACGCTTTGTCCGCCAATGAACAGCCAGTCCGCAAAAACGGACAGCGGAACCCAATCCCCAACTTGGGCTATTTATTCCCCCCGCAAGGTCTCCGAAGGCACCACCCCTGCCAAGCGCCATGACTGCCAACTCACCGCCAGCGCCGCCACGGCGAACACCAGTAAATTCGCCATCAGATAAGGCAGGAAGCCCGGCCGGGTATCACCGATAAAATCCGCCGTATGGCCCGCTGCCAACTGGAAGCCGCCAAAGCAGATGCCCGTTGCCACAACACTCGCCACGAGGAGCAGGGCGATGAAACTGCGGTTGGCCTGCACGATGATTTCACGGGAAGAAGCGCCCAGCACTTTGCGGATGCTGGACTCCTTGAGGCGGGCCGCATAGTTTTGCGAAGCAAGGCCGAACAAACCCATACAGGAGATGAGCAGCGCCAACCCGGCGATGTAGCCGAAGAGCTTTGAAACCGTGTTGAATTCTTGAAAAAAGGAGTCGAACACGAGGTTTTGGTGGAAAAAATTGAGTGGCGTCCCGGCATCGAGTTTGGCCCAGGCCGATTTCATAAAAGCCTCCGTTTTGCCACCCGTGCCGGGGGCGTAGCGAACAGTCAGGTAGGCCGTGTTGGCTTCGTCCGACAGGTAAAAAACGGCGGGTTTCATCACCCCGGTGGGCATCATTTTGAAGTCATTCACCACGCCCACGATGTCGTAGGTCTTGCCCTGTGAGCGGAGTTGCTGGCCGATGGCATTTTCCCAACCGCTTTCTTTCAAAAACTGCTGGTTGACGACGACGGAGAGGCCGTCCTCCGTCTTGCGCTCCGGGTCGAAGCTACGGCCCTGCGCCAGTTGCAGGCCCATCGCTTCAAAGTAGCCTGCCCCGACCTCGAAGCGGGCCACCTGTTTTTCTTTGTCGTCAAGGAATATTTTGCTCCGCCAACGTGATTCGCCGACGTGGTTGGTCGCTGCCGCAATGTGCAGGATGTCGGGGTTTTGCAGGGCCTCATTTTTCAACAAAGAAAACTGCCCCGCCTCGTCGAGCCGAACCACCAAGGTGCCTTCCGGCTGGTAGCCCCACGACTGTTTTTTCCACTCCCCGGCCAGCGAGTAGAACAGTATCCCGCCGATGACTGCCCCGAAGGCGAACACAAACTGGAGGCACAAAAACGCCCGTGTCAACTTGCTTTTATTGGAAAATGCCGACTTGCCCCGGAAGATGGAAACCGTCTGGAAAGAGCTGATGTACAGCGCCGGGTAAGCGCCCGACGCCACGCCAGTGAAGGCCAGCAGCCCCAACAGGAAGGCCCAAATCCCGAAATTTTCCGTGAGGGAAAACGAGATTTTTTGCACCATAACGGAGTTGAAATAGGGCACGAGTACGGCCTGCGTAAATGCTACGCCCAGCACGAGGGCGATGAGGCAAAGCAGCAGGTTTTCGCTCATAAATTGCAGCACCAATTGCCGTTTCCTGCCGCCGACGGCCTTCCGTACCCCGATTTCCTTGAGCCGCCGGGCCGACTGCCCCAACGAGATGTTGATGTAGTTGAAACAGGAGAGGGCAAACAGCAGCAGCGCCACTCCGCCGAATACTACCGGCACCATCGGATGCACCGCCTCGGTAGGCCGGTTGATGACGTTGTAGGCTCCGTTGTTGGGGTTTTTCAGGTTGTCCAGCACAAAAGAATGGATGGCCAGGTCGGGGTTGGCGGCGTTGTGCTGCGCCACATATTTGGCCATGCCTTTTTCCAAATCAGCCGCCGCCGTGTTAGGTTTGAGTTGGACGTAAGTGGCACGGGTCATGGCAGCCCAGTTGTCCGGCTCGGTGAGTTGGAGTGGCACACCTGCGGCAAAGCCCATGAGCAGGTCGAAGCGGAGGCCCGTATTGTTGGGGAAGGGGGCGGCCACGCCTTTCACGGTCAGCGCCTTTTTTGTTTTTCCTTCAAAACTCACCGTGATGGCCTGGCCCAAGGCCGATTCATTTGGAAAAAACTTCTGTGCCGCCTCGTGGCTGAGGATGACGCCATCGGGCTCGTTCATGCCCGCTGGGCTGCCCTCGGCCAAAGGGAAAGTGAACATATCGAAATAGCCGGGATCGGCGAAGTAGAGCAGTTCCTCGAAATTTCGCTCGCCCGCATAGACTTTCACGCCCGTCAGTTGGGTGCGCACGGCCCGCTCCACTTGTGGAAAATTGCTGGCCAAGGCCGGGCCGAGCGGCATGGGCGAGTGGCCGTAAACCTCTTTCATGCCGTCTTTCTCTACCACATATTCCACCATAAAAATGCGGTCGGCGTTCGCATGGAAATCGTCCAGCGAATAGTAGCTTTTCAAAAACAAATACACCACTAGGCAACAGCCAATGGCAATGCTCAAGCCGACAATGTTGATGCCGGAGACGAGTTTGTTGGCGACGAGGTTGCGATAGGCGAGCTTGAAATAGTTTTGAAACATGGTCGGTATGGTGACTGGTGATTGGTGACTGATGATTGGTGATTCGGGTAACAAGGGCTGTGCCATGCGGCTAAGTGCTTATAAATCAGATTTTTATAGCAGCATGAGGATTAACGGAGTGTTCGCTTGGGAGGTGGAGGTGTTCGGGAATGGACAGGGGGTGGGTGGATTTTTGTAATCCTGAAGATTTCAAAAAAACTGGTAGATGCTATTTTAATAATGCTGGAAAGTCCGCTACATCCCGGCATTCTACATGATGCAACCATGTTGTTCACCCTACGTATAATCCTGAAAAGTTGGCCCATAAAAGCCAACTAATTTTTGGTTGAATTAAATCCTATAGTCAAATGGACGCTGTATCGCTTAAGCTCACAAATAGTGACCAATGCGCAATGGCTGACCCACATGTGTACGAATGGCTGAAGACCGACCCGTATTTGGTCAAGCTCAAACTACTGGATTTTTTACACGTTCACAACACTAACCGGGTGGTTTTCAACCGCAGCATCAGGATTGCCAACAAACAGTACAAGAATGTTTGCCTTTATCTTCACAACCTGATCGCCGGGCATTTTTTGGGCCACCTCAAAACTGAGAAAAAGAATACCGTATCGGCCATCAACGGCAGCTTTTTTGATTGCCGGTTGGAAAACCTCATTTATCGGGAAAGGGGGATGAGGAATCGGCTGGCCAATATAGAGAAGGGCAAAACAGGCTACAAGGGCGTCCACATCAACGGCACACGCTACAAAGCCGTCATTTATCTGGATGGTAAATACAAACACCTCGGTTATTTCCCAACTGCCCGTTTGGCTGCCATCTGCTACAATGAACATTCCCTTAAGCACTATGGCGAGACGGCTTTTTTAAATACCATCCCGGATACCGATCCGGAGCAACACAAATTAATTTCTCCTAAAAGAATCTGGAAATGGACCAAGGCGCAGCCTGACCTTATAAGAAACAACGACGTGGTGCTGATCCAAGACCTGTCAGATTTTTAAAACAGTTTCTAAGGTTTCATCTATCTTCTTTACATAGCATCCCATGATGATGTTCATGTTTTGTAAAGAGGCTAGATGTGGTTCTCATCCACGCTTGTCCACCGATTAAAATCGGTGGTTACAAGATGATAGATGCTGACAAGGGTTGCCATTAAGTTGATAGATACTGCGCCAGCTAAGGGTAAATGTGCTACAGCCCTGATGGCAAAGCGTAGAAATGCCGGATGAAAAACAGACGGAATAAGTGTTTTACAATAAGAAGACCTTGGGCTAGTCGGGGATGCTTTGTTCTAAGCTTTTTTTAATTTTCTTTCATGAAATTCACTAAAGTTTCATCCTTAATTATTTCTTCCAAAATTGCCCTCAAGTATATACGATGGTCTTTATTTAGATATTCTAATACATAACTTTCTTCCGCATCTGAATCAGATTTTTGTAAAACCGCAAGTTCCTTATCAATATACTTTTTTAGTATTTTAAAATTTCCATGAGCAATATTTGACCTTTGGTCATAAATTTCGCCCAACCTTTTTTTTATTTGTTCTATGTCTCGAGTTTTGTCATTCAAATAAATTAATATACTTGCCTTTAACTTAAACTGCTTACTTATTGAGTCTTCAACATTAAATCTATTATAATTTGGGCTATGTGTAAGAAGTAATTCTATTATCCCAGTTAGTGTAAGCAAAATGTGCCTTTGGTCTTTCATATCTTCCCCTACTACTCTTAATGTGTCAGCTATATACAGTAGTTTTTCCTCCATACTTTCACTAAAGAGTTTCTCTAACTGTCCTGAGACTTTAATTATATCTTCTTTGATATGGAAAAATCTTCTCCATCTATCTGACTCGTGGTGACAAGTATTTGAGTAGGCTCTAAAAGTAAACATCAAAATACAATTATTAATTATTGTATCGATTTTGATATACCTTAAATCTTCATAATGTTTTTGGGCAATAAACGATTGGTCATTGTAATTTTCTTTGTCTGAGTGATATAAAAAGGTCAGTATATATGAATAATCCAGCAGCTTTTTCGAGTTACTTACTAAAGGATTATCATCATCAAGAATGATAAAGTGTTTTCTATCAGGGTCTTCAATCTGGATTTGCTCAAACTGTTGTTTAAGTTTTTCTGACTCATTCTCATCATCAAACCTTGCAATGACCCACATTTTTCCTATCGTTTCAAGCGGATTATTTGTTTTATTCTGTTCAGCAAATTCATTTACATAACCATCTACATTGCTATAATTCTTTATGAACTCCGAAAGAGATTTTTCAATAGTTGCTATGTTGGGATAATTCTCATCATCATAAATTGGGATTCTTGGCCCTCCCATAAAATAATCAGAGTCTAAACTAAAATCGTAGGACTTAGTAATATAATTTACTATCAAATTTATCTCTTCTTCTGTTCTTGGGTTGTCTAAAGAGAATTTATACTTGTCGGAGAGCATAATTTCTTCTTGGATTGGGTAAATATATTCTGTCAGTAAAAAACTCATAGATTTTTTTTTCTGAGAACTTTTGCATACACGCAGTCTTTACTACAAAACCCAGTCAAATCTACACCATTTCCCCAAAATCCAGCCACTAATCCCACTCAACAAAACAGATTTCCGAAACCCCTACGGTTTCGGAAATCTGCCCTCTCCCCCCTCACACCACCGCCTCCGTCAGCGTCAGTTCGTATTCCGCCGTCAGGGAACCGGCGTTTTTAACGATGAGATAAGTGTTAGTGCTGCTCCAACCCAATTCGCCGGCGCTGATTTCCAGCCTTGTTCTTGCAGTTCCTACCGCACCAACACCACATCCCCCTTCACCACCTCCTCACGCCCATCAATATAAGTCACCTCCACCATGTACACGAACACGGCTGGGTCCATTTTTTTGCTGCCATAAGCCCCATCCCAGCCGTCCACAGCAGTGCCGGGTCGGACGTTGAAGCGTTGGAAGACGATTTCACCCCAGCGACTGAACACATAGAAGGAACGCACCGCCGCCACATCGGGGCCAGCGAAAACGGTCAGTATGTCATTGATGCCATCGTCATTGGGCGAAAAGATATTGGGGACGAATACCGAAGGGCGTTTTTTCACAAAGACCGTCTGCTCATCGCTGGCCGTGCAGCCGTTTTCATCCGACACCAAAACGGAGTAGGTGGTGGCCTCCAGGGGGCGCACCCAGCGTTTCAGGCAGGAATCACAGCCCAGCGTTTCGGCGGGTGTCCAAAGGGCGCTGGCAATGGAATTGGGCGCAACCGCATACAATCGGATGCTGTCGCCCAGCCAGATGGTCGTGTCGGGATGCAGGTTTACAAAGACTTCTTGGGGTTCTGACACGATGAGCAAGGTGTCAAACTCACAACCCAAGGCGTCCTGCACATGTAGGGAATAGCTGCCGCCGCAAAGGTTTTCATATTTGTCCTGCATGGAAAAAACACCGCCATCGAGGGCGAACTGCAGCCCGGCACCCAGGTCATCCAATGCCAATTCACCATTGCATTCTCCAAAACAAAGCGGCGAGGCCAGGGAGATGCCTATCGCCGATGGGTTGCCCGTCAGGCTGACCACCACTGCCGTATCGCTGGCGGTACAGCCGTTGACGGTGTTGGTCACCGTGAGCAGGTACAAGCCCGCTGCGGTGGCGGATGCATCCAATTGGCTGCTGCTGCCAGAGAGTTGGCCGTTGAGCGTAGTCCAGGCATATTGAAAACCTGCCCCCGTCGCAGAACCCGCCCCGCTCAAAACGGTGCTGAGGGTGTTGCAGTCCAGCGCTTCGGTGGCCGAGGCGACAGCGGCAGGCGGCATTATATCCTGTCCGACATTGGCGCTGGCGCTGGCCGTACAGCCATTGTCCGTGTTGGTGACCACGACTTGGTAATTGCCTTGCGCATCCACTACAATGTTTGGCACATCGGTGTTTCCGACGATATTTCCATTGCCGGAGGTCCAATCGTAGGCGATGGCCGCATTCGGTGCCGAAGCAGTGGCAGTGATGGTTACGCTGTTATTTTGGCAGGTGAGTTGGGCTGGCGTAGCAATGCTGAGGGTCGGTGGCGCAGTGTCCAAAACGAGGCAATAGGAAGCGGTATCCATGCAGCCGTTGGCGGGGTTCGTGACCGTGAGCAGGTAGCAAGCAGCCTGGTTGGCGGTCAAATTGCTGGTACTGCCGACTGTATTTCCATTTAATGACCAAACGAAACCAAGCCCTGCCGGGGTGGAGGCACTGCCATCCAGTGTTTGCGAAGTGGTGGCGCAGGTCAGGAAATCGCCCGTGGCACTTATCGCTGCATTGGGCGGCGCAAAATCCCCGCTCACGTTCACGGCATCCGTGGCGCTACAACCTGCCGCCGTGGTGACGGTCAGGGTATAGAGCCCTGGCTGGCTCACCGTGTTCGTGACGGCATTTCCGCCATTGCTCCATAGGTAGGTGATGCCTGCCCCTGTGCTCGTGCCAGGGCCTCCCAAAATGGCGCTGGCAACGGAACAATTGAGCGTCTGGTCGCCTCCCGCAACGGCAACGGGTAGGGCGTTGATGACCACCGTGACCGTTGAAGCAGCCGTCGGGCAGCCCGCCTGGGCGGTCACCTCGTAGCGGAAAGTATAGGTGCCTGCGGCCTGCCCCGTTGGATTGAAAGTGGCGGCGGCGGGATTGAATGCGCCACCCGACGAAGGCACAGCGGAAGTTTCCGACCAAAGGCCGCCGGAGGTAGCGCCCGTGAGCAAAGTCGGCAGTGAAATAAGCTGGCCGCTCCCGGTGCATAGTTGCACAGGTGCAGCGGCCACGCCGGGGTTGGCGCCTTGCGCTACCGTCATGGTCACCGTGCCGCTCGCTGTGTTTTGACAAAAAGCATCGCTGATATTGAGCAGGGTAAAATTGGTCGTTACACCTGGGCAAATAGTTTCATTTTGAGTACCCACTTGGCTAACAAGGGTGGCGTTGTTGCTGCCGTTGGAATAGGTCCAGGTGAAAGGAACAGATCCTGTAAAAGTTACCTGTAAATCAGCGCATTCCCCAGGGCAAAGGCTTGCATCACCGCTCAAAACGGCGGTGGGCAAGGCATGAAAAACAACAGGAACGCCCTGCGACAGCGACAGGCAGGGGTCGGTCAAGTCTGGCAGGCCGCTGCCGTCATTGTTGGCGACCACCGCCGATATGTAGTAAGTCACGCCAAAAGACAAACTGGGGTTGTAGGCAAAACTGGGCGTCAGGCTCAAGGCCAAAATATTGGGCGGGGAAGCGCCATCGTGTAGCGCAAAGCCGAGTATGTCGTTGCCATCGAGCGTTTCGCCGCCGAGGTAATCCGCTGTCGCCGTACCGCCCTCGCACACGTGGAGCGGTGTCAAAGAGACACTTCCTGCGGCAGAGCCACAGTTGCAAAGCTCCACGCCAGACAGTAGCGGCGCAGTGCAACCATTTGCATCGGTAATTTCAAAATCGTAAGTATCCCCACTGGTGATAGTGGAAGAAGTAAAGTCCGCCCCGGCGATGGCGCTGCCATTCACAGAATAAGGCGCTTGCCCGCCAGTGATATTGAAACTGACGGTGTAGGCATCGTTGGTGCTGTTGCAATCTTCAGACAGGGAGTTGGGCATGGGGTTTGGGTAAAAAACAATCGCTACGGTGTCTGCAGCGGCACAGCCGTTGTTGTCCAAGGTCCAGGCGAAAGAATAGGCACCTGCCTGGGTCACGGCCACCTGGCTGGCCGGGTCATTTTCATTGGTAAAATTGGCTTGCCCAGGCCCGCTGGCCAGGCTCCACGCCCCAGCGCCACTGGCACTTAAGGTAGTGCTTGTTCCACAACTGAAATCATCGCTGCCCGCATTCAAGGTTGGCGTAGCGGTAGGAGTGATGTCCTCGCACAGCGGCGCACTGTTCCCGCAGGCATTTTCTGCCGTCACGCAAAGCTGCTGCGTGGCAGCGACATTGCTCCAATCAATCACAATTTGGGTCGTGCCCTGACCCGATGTGATGGGGGGGCCGCCACTCAATGTCCAGTTGTATTGCGTCGCATCGGGCAAGAGGGGAACGCTGTAGGCAGCAGTGCCTTGGGCGCAGGGTTCCAAAGCGCCCGTCAGTGGCCCAGGTGTCGGCGGGGGCGTATTTACCTGCACGGCAAGGTCGGTGGCGGGGCTGTCGCCGCAGGCATTGGAGGCTACGACGCTGATATTTCCAGAGACCGCTGTACCCCAATCCACAGAAACACTCAAAGTGTTTTGACCGCTCACAATCGTTGCCCCGCTTGGCACCGACCAAAGGTATGTGGTCGCCCCTGCTACCGGATTGATGGAATAATTAACGGAAGTCCCACTGCAGATCACATTGTCGCCGAGAATGGCTGGTGCAGCCAAAGGAGCATTGTTGACAAAAACAACCATCGTATCCTCGCTGCTTAAGCCTGTGGTAGTAACGGTGACGCTGTAAGTCGTGGTGACTACGGGCGACACCGTGATGGCTGGCGTTGTTTCACCATTGCTCCAAAGGATAGTTGTATTGCCCGATACGCTGGAGGCCGCTGTCAAGGTGGCGGTTTCTCCGGCGCATATAGTGAGGTCTGGCCCCAAATCCACTTGCGGTGGCTCATTTACAAAAACAGTTACATCGTCGGTGACGGTGCAGCCATTCAAGGTCGCAGTCACGGTGTAGGTCGTGGTGACGGCAGGGCTGACGGTGATGCTGCTGCCCGATTGGCCATTGCTCCAAACAAAAGTTCCGGAGCCAGTAGCAGTTAAAGTGGCATCTTCCCCAGCAGCGATGGAAACGTTGGGCCCGGCGTTGACGGTGGGCAAGGGATTGATGGAGACCGTCACTGCGTCCGTGGCGGTGCAACCCGCAGCATTGGTGACCGTGACGGTAAAGTTGGTGGTAGTGGCTGGATTGGCCAAAATGGAGGCCGTAGTTTCGCCCATGCTCCAAAGGTAAGTGCCGCCGCCACTGGCTGTCAGCGTGGTGGATTCCCCGATGCAAAGGCTTTGGTCGGGGCCTGCATTGGCAATGGGTGTTTGTGAAACAATCACGGTCACCAAATCATCATCCGTGCAACCTGCCGCATCCGTCACGGTGACCACATAATTGGTGGTTGAAACGGGGTTTACATTGATAACGGCCGAGGATTGGCCCGAACTCCACAAATAGCTGTTCCCACCACTTGCTTGCAGGATGGCAAATTCCCCGGCACAGATACTCACGTCGTCCCCTGCTTCAGCCAGGGGCGATGGCAGCACAATCACCACCACCTCGTCGGTAGCCGTGCAACCCAGGGCATTTGAAACCGTGACAGCATAAGAATTGGTACCGGATGGGGCCACCTGAATGGTGGAACCAGATTGGCCATTGCTCCAAAAATAGGAAGTGCCACCGCTGGCAGTCAGGATGGCCGTTCCACCTTCACAGATGCTTTGGTCAGGGCCAGCGTTGGCCGAAGTGGCGGAGGTCACATTGACCAACACCTCATCGCTGTCGGTGCAGCCATTGGCGTCTGTAACGGTGACAGTGTAGGAAGTCGTAGCCGCCGGGTTGACGAAGATAAGCGGGCTTGTTTCCCCCGTGCTCCAAAGGTAGCTGCCGCCGCCCGTGGCAGACAGGGCAACATTGTCTCCGTCGCAGATGAATTGGTCGTTTCCAGCATTGGCCACAGGAGCAGTAACGGTGACGAGCACATTGTCCGTAGCCGTGCAGTTCCCATCCGTGACGGTAACGAAATAAAGCTGCGTGCTGGCGGGAGAAACGGTAATGGTTTGACCCGACGCCCCTGTACTCCAGTTGAAAGTGCCGGGGCCGCCGATGGCCGTCAGCACTGTTGTCGCACCGGAACATGCTGCCACATCCGGCCCGGCATCCACGACAGGGCTTGGAGTCACATTGACCAATACATCATCGGTATCCGTACAGCCATTTAAAGTAACAGTTACGGTGTAAAGCGTGGTAACAATGGGGTTGATGGTAATCTGCGCCGTTGTCTGACCGCTGCTCCAACTGTAAGTGCCACCCCCTGTGGCCGTTAGCGTGGTGATGTCACCACTGCACAGGTTTACATCAGGCCCGGCATTGGCAGTTGGGTTAGGGTTCACGGTGACAGTAACCTGGTCTGTGGCGTTGCAGCCGCCGCTGGTAGCCGTGACGGTGTAGGTATTGGTAGCAGGAGGAGAAACAGTGATACTACTTCCGTTTTGGCCATTGCTCCAGCTAAAAGTAGCACCCGCCGGTGCCCCGGTAGCGGTCAGGGTAGTGGGCTGCCCGTTACAAATAGCTACATCAGGGCCAGCATTGACGGTGCCTCCACTGGAGCCAATGAACACCGTGACCGTATCGGTATCCGTACAGCCGTTGTTGGTGACGGTGACAATGTAGTTGGTGGTGACGGCAGGGCTGACGGTAGTGGTGGCGGTGGTGGCCCCATTGCTCCATAAAAAATTAGTGGCACCAGGCGTGCCGGTGGCCGTCAATGTGGCCGATTGCCCAGGGCAAATGGTCTGGTCGGGACCCGCATCTGCTACTGGCACTGGGCCACTACCTGAAGTAAAAGTAATGGACCAACTGCTTAGCGTCCCCCAATCCACGGCAACATAATCGTTGATAAGCAGGGTCCAGTCCCCGTCCGCATTGGTTCCGTTGTAGGTATTCTCAAAAGTATAAGTGCCCAAGGGTAAGGCATTGGAAAATGGAGGCACTGTATTGGTTTGCCGGCCTTCGGGCCTGAAAGTTCCTGTGAACGGAGGTGTACCAGCCGTGATAAACAGCGGTGCATTATCTGTAAAAACAGTATTGGTGAAATTGTCCCCGGCACCGCCGTTGCCAGAAGAAAGCTCCAATACCTGGCCTCCAGGGCCGATGAGGAAAATGGCGACATCGCCCACAAAAGTGTGCTGGAAGTCAATGGTGACATTTTCAATGGAGACGCAGCCCGAACCGATGATGCCGACACCGCTCACGGTGGCAATGGAGGTCGTGATGCCGACCGTTTGGGTAGGTGCCCCCGGTGGCACCAGGAGGCCTCCCTGTCCGAAAAAGGTCTGTGCCGATATGTTTGAGTTTAAAAAAACCAAGATTGGGATGAAAAGGGCGGTGTAATGTCTCTTCATGTGGGTGCATTGAAAGGTTGTAGCTGATGGTGTCCGGCAGATATGAGTTCAGGGAAGAAGATGCTAAGGTAAAAGGAAGGAAAGAGAAATTGTTTGCTTTTATTACTGCTCTGCCAAGTATATGACATAGCGCATCATCGCCAATAGTTAGTCCATCGTCAACAAAAAACCCTTACCAGCCGACACCAGTAAGGGTTTTCACGCATCAATCAAGAAAACATCATCTTATATCACGAACACCGGCAATTCAGCCGTGCAGGGGCTTTTGCGGTCTTTGGTAGCCAGGCAGTAGCAGCGCACGTAAATATCCTTGCGGCTGGGCAGGCCGGTGAGCAGGTAGCGGCTCTTGTGGGTGGTCTGCTGGCCGTTGTTCCAGGTCAGGCGGTCTTCCGACCACTCGAAAACCACGCTGGTGACCATTGTTGGCTGGAGGATTTCGTAGCTCAGTTGCACTGCGCCGGGTGTCAGGGTTGTCTCCGCACTCAAAGAAGCGGGTGCATCGGGTTCGGCATCGGACTGGGTAGGGCCTTGCTGTATCTTCAGGCCGAGGAAGATCATGTAGAGCGGGTCGTCGTTGCAGTTGGCGTCCAGGCCATCGGCCAAAGCGTCCATGTCGGCCACCAGTTGGGCCATCAACTGATCCTTGTAGAGGGTGTCGGCCACGCTGCCGCCGAGGGCATCCTGCAGGGCAACCATGAAAAGAGTATTGGTGGCATCCACCGCATCCAGCTTTTCACGCAGCACATCGTAAATGGGTTTGGTGCGGGCCTTGCGCACGGCTTTGCCCGCAATGAGCGTCAACTCATTCTGTTTTGCCCGTTGGTAATAACCACGGAGGGTCTTCACTTTTTTCATAAAAAAATTATTTAGGATTAAAAAAAAGCGCTGTTGCCGCCACCTTCTATAGGAGTTGTAACCTACCCGTCCTTTGCTCCTCTATCCGTTTTTATTAGATAATACCGATATACATAAAACAGCAATTTAAAGGCCAGAATTATTCAACGAAGGGCTTTGTTTGAAAATATCTTCAACAATATTTTTTCAAACATAAACGTCATCGGGGTTCGGAACCCCGACGACGTTGTGCCGATTTATTTTTTAGAACGAAATGAAGCTTAGCACCAGCAAATAAGCATCCATCCCCGTCGCTTCGCCTTGGATCGCTGCCATCCCGTCCCTGTTTCCACGGTTGTTGTATGCTCTAAACACGGTATTCCATGAAGAACCCGTGGTTTCGGCAGTCACCACCAACACGTCGGCAGGTGCCGGAGCTTTGGCGCTCCCTGCTTCCGTCGCTTCGGCGGTTGCCGACGTGACGGAAGCAACTGTCGACGTCACGGAAGCAGGCAAATACCCCCTCCTGCGCCCTGCAACGTCGCTTCGACGGTCACCGCCGTCGCTCCGGCACCTGCCGAAGCGACGGAAGCAGGGAGCGCCGTCATGGGAATCTTAAGCGAAACATTGGGTTTTGGCCGTTTTGGCGGCTTGGCTGGCTGCGTAGGTGGGTAGTGGCTTAGCGGGATGGGTGGTAAAACTCTCCTCTTACAAACTATCCAAGGCCTCTTTCACCTCATGAAAATTTTTCTGAAACTCAACATAGCTAGGATATGCTTTCGATAGTTCTTTCAAAAGTTTAAAGCATTGCTCAAAATACTCCTTTGCCTTCTCCTTGTTAATTTTTTGGTCTCTATTAAAAACACCTAACTGTAAATAAGAAACGGCCAAGTTGTTTTTGAATTCTACGTTTTGCGGGAAGGTTTCGTGAAGGGATTTGGACAATTCGAGGCCTTTTTTATAATACTCCAGTGCCTGTTGCTGGTCGCCGAGGGCAACGTGGGTTTCACCAAGATTGGTGTAGGAAGTAGCTAAGTTGTTATGAAATTCTACATTTTGAGGGTGGCCGTTATAAAGATCTTTTGACAATTGAAGGTCTTTTTCATAAAATTCCAGCGCCTGTTGCAAATCGCCGAGGTCATCGTAGGTGTTGCCGAGAAAACTATAAGAAATAGCCAAGTTGTTTTTGAAATATACGTTTTGCGGGAAGGTTTCATGGAGTTCTTTTTCCAATTGGTTGTACTGTTCATAAAAGCCCAAAGCCTGTTGCTGGTTGCCGAGGGCGGCGTGGATTTTGCCGAGTTTGGAGTATGAAATGGCCAAGCCGTTTTTGAATTCCACATTCTGCGGGAAGGCTTCGTGGAGTTCTTTTGTCAATTGCTTATGCTGTTCATAAAAGCCCAAAGCCTGTTGTAGGTCGCCGAGGGCGGCATGGATATCGCCGAATTTTTCGTAAGAAATGGCCAAGCTGTTTTTGAATTCCACATTCTGCGGGAAGGCTTCGTGGAGTTCTTTTGTCAATTCGATGTCCTTTTCATAAAAGCCCAAGGCCTGTTGCAGGTCGCCGAAGGCGGCGTGAGCCTCGCCGAGTTTTTCGTAAGAAATGGCCAAGCTGTTTTTGAATTCCACATTCTGCGGGAAGGCTTCGTGGAGTTCTTTTTCCAACCGGTTGTACTGTTCATAAAAGCCCAGGGCCTGTTGCAGATCGCCGAGGTCGCTGTGCGCAGTGCCGAGTTTTTCGTAGGAACCGGCCAAGTTGTTTTTCCATTGGCTTTCAGAAAGGTTAGACTCCCAGAGCTCTTGTTCGATTTTTTGATAAGCTTCATACGCTGACAAAGCATTTTGGACTTGGCCAAGAGCCATCCATGAATCCCCCATCCTTTCATTGGCCAAGCCTTGAAGATTTCGGAACACTGGATTATCTGATTCCGTTTCCGAAACTCGCAAGGCCGTGGTGAAGTGCTTAATAGCTTTGTCCAAATTACCCAAAGCCTCATAGGTATCTCCAATGCGGATTTGCATCCATGCTTCATTTTCTTTATCACCTGCTTGCTCATATCCTTCCAAGGCTTGTTGGAAAGCGGTAAGGGCACCAGCCACATCGCCGCTATCATTAAAGAGTTCTCCCCTTTTTTCATAGATAGTTGCAAGGGTTGATTCAGGAGCAATTCGTTCCCAATCCGATAGGGTACTGAGTGCCTGGTTATAATGGCCGAGCTCGGTCTGCAGTTCAACTATCTGCGGGTAGAGGGTAAGCAGATAGTCGGTTTCTCCGAGCGGGGTTTGCTCCAACTGCCCTAAGAGGCGGTGGAGTTCGTTTGTCTTTTCAGCTTCAGTACTGCCGCCGAGCGTGGAGAAGCTGGGAGTTGTTTCCCTGCGATCGGTTTGCGCAACAGTGGCGGCAGATCTTGCTTGACGCAGTTCGAGTATCAAGGAACGGAACGACCACAAATCGGGCATTTTCTCCATGATACTGCGAGCAAAGAGTTCATTGGAGGTCATCGGCACAAAAACGAAGAGGGCGATGGGAGACTTTGCCCAACGATCCCGGCGGAGGTTCAGCCCTGCGGTAATGTGGCGGCGGTTTTCGTTGCGCCTGGCCATTTCTTCGGTCTCTTTGCCGAGGCTGTTGCGCTCTTCCTTGAGGGCATCGTCAAAGTTTTCGAGCCAGAAAAAACCGCTGTCCATGCTTTGTAAGGCTTCGCTGATTTGCGGGTAGGTGCTTTTCGCCGTGTCCAGTTTCAGGAAGGGGCGTTCGGGGAAACGCTGCCGGAGGTCTTGCTCCAGGCGGCGGAGCAAGTCGTAATGGTTGTAGCAGACAATGATGAAGCGGAAAGCCGGGGTGCTGAGCAATTTGAAAAGGGGGGCAGTTTCTTCTGTATAGTTGTCAATGCTATCCGACATAACGCTGGTAAAGTTCGGACAACTCCACAACCGGGTTGACCCGTTTGTAAGTGCCGTCGTTGTATTCGAAAACAATCAATTTTTCGAGTAGGTCTTGCCAACCGTCATCAGTGCCGGTCGGGAGGTCTTTGTCGTTATCTTCTTTGAGTTCCTTGAGCTTTTTGAATTCTTCCGGAGTAATGTACTGGGCAGTATGGGAGGCCAGTTTTTTGAGGCCCTTATCAAGGGCTGCCGAGGTGATGGTGTTGGCATCGTCGTCGGCATATAAGTTGGCATATTCGAGCACCCGTAATAGTTCCCGTGGAGAACCGCCGCCCATCCTGATGGCCTTTTGGATTGTTTCGAGGGAGTCAAACAAGCTTTCGTCAATCCGTTTGGTGACGAACTGGTGGAACCGTTCAATAGCTTTGGGTATTTCTGCGCCGTTGCGTTCCCGGATTTTGACAAAAGGAAAGGGCAGCTCGGTGTTCATTTGACTGATCCGGCGGGTCTCTGACATCAACTCAATCGGCAGTGTGAAAATGGTGTTCACTTTGATTTGGCGGATGCGGTCAGATTCGCTGATGACGATTTTTTTACGAATGTCAATGGTGGCAACCTTTTCCAATCCGTCCACCACAAAAAGGAGTTCCTGCGCTATTTTCTCATCCCGCAGGCGCATATTGCAATATTCAATGAACTCGTTTATTTTTTTAGAAAAATCAGTGAAGTTGGTCTTGAACACCGTCCTTATCTTTTCGGCGTTTTCTTTGGTGCCCTGCAAGTTGGCTTTCAGCTTTGCCGCAATGCCCAAAAAGCTCAATATACTGGGTGTTCCGGCTTTGATTTCCACTTCGAACCCCCCTTCCTGTTTGATAACCCTGTTCACTTCTTCCACCCGTTCAGCAAACCAGTTTTGCAACGAAGACAAGATGCCTTGGTCTATCTTTATTTTTTGCTTCTTCAATTCTTCAAACAGGCGTTCCAACTGAAAAATCAGGATGTCCATGTATTCCATGTCGTTGGAATCAAGTCCTGTATCCAAATTGCAAGTTACACAGAAGAAACCTTCAGGATGATGAATTTTTCTGGTGATTTTGTCCAGTTCGGAGGTTTTTCCAGAGCCACGCATACCCGCCAGGAAGAGCAAGGTTTTATTGCTCATATTTTGGGTACGGTTGTATTTGAAGGTGCGGGGGTTCACATTAAGGGATTTGTAAAGCACTTTATCTTCAAAATCGCCACGCACATCGGAAAAGTCAGTAAAAAAAGGGTGATCAGCCGTGATGGGAACATCGAAACGCACAGCATTATCTACCTCTGCCAAAGTCATCGCCTTCCTATAGTTAGACAAGTCTTCACTCATGTAAAATAAATTTTTGGTCGGCAAAAATAGCTTTTTCTAATGTAGTTTGAATTAAATAAAATCAGAGTGCATGAGACGATCATCAATGCCTCTTTGACAAGGTTAGGTCATTGTTGTTGAAGCAGTCTGTCTGTTGGTTCATCGTGTTGTTGAGGGCGTTTTAAAGTTTTTCGTATTCAGCCCACAAAATACAAACCTCTATGAATTACACCAAGCCCCCATGTCTGAATCAGGATTTACAGGATGGTAGAATTTACAGCATGCTGAAAACGCCGATGCTGAATATCCTCTCATTCTCTCATCCCTCTCATCCCTCTCATTCTCTCAACAGCCAGGTGCTGAACTTTAGCCTCATTTAACCTATTAACAGAAGACTCCTTCCCGAATATTCCCAACAACCAGTGTTCAGCAATCAAAACCGTCAGTTGGTGCTGTCCAACTTGTTTATAAGCCCAAAGATTTGTTGGAAGTGCCCCTGGCACAAATCAAACAAAGCATGAAGCCCATTTTTAGACTCACCTTCTTATTGCTCCTTCCCGCATCACTGCTTGCACAGCGCTTGACCAACCATGCGGAAGCGATCGTTCAAGCCTATTTGAACAAGCATCCCGAAAAAAACGCCAGCCTTGAATTTGAGATTTCCCACGACCATTTGGATGCGCACAACGGCATGAGATCGCTGAACGTGCTGCAAAAAAAGAACGGCATCTACGTGCGGAATGGCCTGTTGACCATTTCCTTCAACGAAAAGGGCTATGAAGTGGTGAACGACCACTTTCAAAGGTTACCATCATGGAGTACCCAGCCTGCCGTATCTGCCGAGGAGGCTATCATGGTGGCCCGGCAATTCCATGATTTTCCGGCAACGGCTTCGCTGGTGCTAAAAGAGCGGCGCCACCAGGCTGACCAACATGCCATTTTTGAAAGAGGGGACATCGCCGCTTCCGACATCATTGCCCGGCTGATGTACATGCAATATAAAAACGAAAACGGGCTGCGGCTCACCTGGGAAACGCAGTTGCACACAAAGGACAGGCAGCATTACTGGGTCACTTATGTGGACGCCAACAGTGGGCAGGTTTTGGATGCGCAGGACTACGTGATACAATGCACTTTCGGAGAAGGGCTTGTTTACGACAACTCACCGGAAGAGGAACAACTCAGGCAGCAGCAATTGTCCGGGATGTACCTTAAAAGCGCTGAGGACTGGGACAAGGTCATGCACGCCAGGCATGAACATGAACATTCCCACCCACCTACTGCTGCCAGCATGGTGGCGCCTGCCAACTCCTACCTGGTGCTTGACCTGCCCGCCGAGGCCCCCAACGACAATACTGCCATCAACACCCAAACGACTGTCGTGACGGACGGTGATGCAACCGCTTCTCCAAACGGGTGGACGAGCGTTGAACCAGCAGGTGTTGGGCAGTACAATTACACCCGTGGCAACAATGCCTGGGCTTTTTACGACCCCAGCCCAGGTCCATTGGGCGGATTGCCAAACCCGGCAACCGCAGCCCCCGCTACAGGCGGCAATCCGGTAACCGGGCCGCTTCAATTCATTTATCCCTGGGATCTTGCGCAAGAACCGGAGATCGGCAACAACAGGCATGCGGCCATTGTCAACCTGTTTTATTGGAACAACCTCATCCACGATATTTTCTACTATCATGGATTCACCGAGAGCGGGCGTAATTTTCAGACCAATAATTTTGGAAATGGAGGTTTGGGCAACGACGAAGTGTGGGCACAGGCACAGGACGGCGGTGGTACCAACAATGCCAACTTCCTCACCTTGGCCGACGGGGTCAACGGCCAGATGCAGATGTACCTTTGGACATCAGGCACATTGGATTCCTTGGTACAAATGAAATCGGTCGTGCCGCCTGCCGCAACGGTTTCCGGCACGGATAAATTCGTCGCCCTGCAAGGAGCTTTGTACAATACGGTGGTGCCACCACCCACCGTCAACCTGTTCACCAATCCTGTAACGGCAGATATGGTTTTGATCAATGCCGGTTGCGGCAGCCCGGAAGGATGTGGCACTGGTGGCGGCGTCGGCCTCCCTCCCTGCAGTAACGTGAGCGGCAAAATCGTGCTGATAGACCGGGGCACCTGTTCTTTTGTTGAAAAAGTGCATGGGGCCCAGTTAGGCGGGGCAGTCGGCGTTATCGTGATGAACAACGACCAGGCAAGCCCGGATGCAGTGCTGGCAATGGGAGGAACAGACCCGACGATAAACACCCTTACCATTCCCTCCGTCATGGTCAGCTACAACACAGGTTTGAAATTAAAAGCGGCCCTCGCCGGGGGTTCTGCTTTGAATGGATGTTTAAAACAGGACAACCCTCCCACGCCCAAGCGGGACGGTGATTTTGACAATGCCATCATTGCCCATGAATATGGTCATGGCATTTCCACAAGGACTTCTCCCCAGACTGCCTTAGGGGGTTCCCTGAGCGGGGACGAACAAGGTGGGGAAGGATGGTCCGATTACTATGCGCTGTTTTTAACGACTACCGCTGCTGATTTGGGGCCTGCAACACCCGCCCATCCCAATGGCGTACTGCCGAGTCATGGCATCGGCACGTATGTCCAATATGATAATTTCAACGGAAGCGGCATCCGTCCAAGGCTCTACAGCATTGACCCGTCAGTCAACGAATACACCTTCGCCGGAAGCACCAACGGAGGTTTTGGCGTGATCAACCCGGAGATTACCATCCCACATGGCGTCGGGTTTATCTGGTGTACCATGCTTTGGGATCTGACCCAGCGGTTCATTGATGAATATGGGTTCTACACAGGCGGAGCCAATGAAATTGAAAACAAACAATACAATCCGCCCGTCACGGGCGACATCGTGACAGACCTGAACACCCTCTCTACCAATCACGCAGGGAACAGCCTCGCCCTGAAACTCATCCAAAAGGGAATACAGTTGCAGCCGCAAAGCCCCAGGATGACCGATATGCGCACGGCCATCCTCCAGGCGGACAGCATGTTTTACGGGGGCTATCATAGCTGTATGATATGGGAAGTATTCGCCAAAAGGGGCTTGGGTTCAAACACCATCAATCCTGCCAACACCCTGGGCGACGAGGCGGACGGCTATGGCGTCCCCACTGCCTGCAATCCTGTACAAGTCTTTTTTGATATTGAAAAAACGGGTCCTGCCATCGTTGAAAACCAATCCACATTCAGCTACACGATTACCGTCACCAACACTTCCCCGACAGGTCACGCCGCCAGCAATTTCAATGTGATTGACCATTTGCCAGCCGGACTCACGTTTTTATCCGGCGCTGGTGCCCCGAGTGTATTAAGTGGCAATGACGTCGTTTTCACAGTGCCTTTGTTGGTGTCGGGAGCTTCCATTGTACTGACGGTCAACGTTGCCGTAAGTTTGCCGACGGCCAGTGCCAGGGTAGCCAATTATGGTTTTGAGCCAAACAATGCGCAGGGTTGGGTTTCCATTCCGGGTGGCGCAAACAACTTTACTTTGGAAAACAATGCCGCAGAAGCCCATACTGGTTCGTCCTATTTTTACTGTCCGAATACTGGCTTAGCCACCAGCGGCCCCGCCTACCTGCAAAGCCCGGTTTTGAACACAGCCATAAACAACAAACAACTGCGCTTCTGGCACCACTTCGATACGGATAGCGGCTACGACGGAGGTTACGTTGAATATACCGTTGATGGAATTACCTGGACACGGATGCCCCTGCAAACAAACCCTTACAACGGCGACCTGGATGGGACCTTTAACCCAACCGGAGCGGGAGCAGCTTTCACCGGCACTCAACTGACTTATTATGAGTCGGCAGGTATAATTCCCGACGAGGCTACGCAAGTCCGTTTCGCCTTTTCGGAAGACCTCGGCGGCGGCGGTGGCGACGGCTGGTGGATTGACGACGTGACCATCCTGGCGAACCCTGTCACCTTTACCAACGTGGCGGATGTGACAGACCCTGTCTTTAGCGGAGGCCGCAACCACACTGCACAAGCCAATACCGTCATTTTGAACACCTTGTGCGACGACATCAACGTACTGATTTCCTCCGGCATCATTGCCGATGGCACGGTAAAATATGCCAAGCAAAACATCACCGTAGATGGCGATCCGACCGATGCCATCGTCCAAAATGGCTCGACCGTGAAACTGTACGCCGGGCAGTCCATTGACGTCGTCAAAGGTTTGTATGTTGAGCTCGGTGGGGAACTTTTACTAAGTATCAGTGATTGCGACCAATAGACTTAAGTTAGGGGGCAACTTGTACCGTTTCACCTTAAAAAGTGGTTACAACGTCGGCAGGGTTTCGAACCCTGCCGACGTTTGGCACCTGATGTTACCAGTTTTCAAAGTGAAACGATAGAAGTTGCCCCCTAACTTGTCCGCCATAATTTTTACTCGCTCCGCAAACTCTTCACCGGGTCCGCCAGCGCCGCCTTCACACGCTGGAAGCTAATCGTCAGAAATGCTACCGCAACTGCCACTGCCCCGGCTACCACAAACACCCACCACTGCAACTCGATGCGATAGGCAAAATCGGCCAGCCATTTTTCATAAATACCAGGCCAGCGGCGAAGCAATGAGCAAGGACAAGAGGACCAGTTTCAAAAAGTCTTTGGACAACAAGCCGACGATGCCCGCCGTCGCGCCCAGCACCTTGCGTACCCCGATTTCCTTGGCACGGGTTAGCGAGCGGGCCGTGGGAAGATTTCCCCGCTGCGGACTTTAAGGGTTAGCCATACACCGATGGCCAAGCGTATCAGCGGTTGCAGGAATTTGCCGTTTAATCCGACGATGGAGTCAATCAGGGAATTTTCCCAGAAGTAATTGGCGAAAGCGAGCAGGGTAAGCAGGCCCCATAGCATCAAGACCCAGCCGAGCCAACGATCCTTTCCCGATTGGCTTGCCAAAGCCCATCCGATAAAAAAATTACCCAGGGCGAAAGCGAGGATAAATACCAGGAACAAAACGCTGGCCGCTAGGCCAAAACTTTCAATCTGTAGTTGGATAACCTGATGGGCTATTTCTTCCTGTGCTGCCAGGTATTTGTCTTTCAGCGGGTTCAGGTAGGCGAGTACTCCCAGCATCCTTGTAATTTCCGCCACGCCAAAAACGGCAATGAACAGCGCACCCAATGCGGCCAGTCCCCTGTGACGGTGGCCGGCAATTTCCGCCACTCCGAACATGGAGACGATGACCAGCAGGCAGTGCAGGATGATCATCCATTTTTGAGCGAGATATGCCGGGTCATGGGCAAAGCGCAGCCGTTCCTGGAAAGTATCTGCCTGAAACTCGACGAAATGGATTCCCAGCGTTGTCAGCACAGTGGCGAATGCAGCGAAGGCGGCCAATTTCAAAAATCCGGTCTGTCTCATATAGTTGCCTGAAATTTTCAGCGTTATAGATAGCTGCTTCCTGCCACATAGGCAGTTTAGGCCGTTCGTTTCGCAAGGACTTCGACAGTTGACAATAGCTGCTCCGTTCCATGCAACCGAAGGGTCATTTACACATCTGTCGCGGTCACTGCATTTGAATTATTCGCTGCGCAGACTTTTCACCGGATCTGCCAGCGCCGCCCGTACGCTCTGAAAACTCACGGTCAAAAATGCGGTGCCGAGTGCCGCTACACCTGCCGTTGCGAAAACCCACCACTGCAATTCAATTCGGTAGGCGAAATCTTCCAGCCATTTATTCATAAAGAAATACGCCAGGGGCGAGGCGATGACCAGTGAAACAATGACCAGTGATAGGAAGTCTCGTGACAACAGCCCGACCACCGAGGTGACGGAAGCGCCCAGCACCTTCCGGATACCGATTTCTTTCATGCGGTTTACGGCGGCGAGGGATGATAAGCCCAGCAAGCCGAGGCAGGCGAGGAAAATCGAAATGCCCCCCGCCCATCCAACGATATGGCCCCAACGGGCTTCGCTTTTGTAAAAACGGCCGAGGCTTTCATCAAGGAAACTGTAGCTGAAGGGGATGTCCGGCACGGCGCTTTTCCATGCTGCTTCGAGCGATGCAAGTGCTGCCGAAGGGTCGCCCGGTTTTAGGCGCACGAAATAACGGCTGACTCCCCACTCCTGAAACTGCTGGAACAGTTGTGGTTTGACTGCTTCATGGAAGGAGCGGAAGTTGAAGTTTTTCACCACACCGATAACAACAGGGGTAATTCCCTGCCTTTCAAAACCGTGGATGGGCTGCCCCAGTGCTGTCTCTTTTGTCCAGCCGAAACTTTGTACAAAGGCTTCATTTACAATCACAGCACTTGTAGTGTCAGTGGAAATGGCGGCATCGAAGTTGCGTCCTGCCTCTATCTGCATACCCAGCACCTCAATGTATTTGGAGTCAACGGAGTATTGATAGGTTTCCTTTTGCTCTCCCTGGTAATCCCAATTTGTACGGGCGTAGCCCATGCCTTCACCTAAGCCGTGGCTGGAGCGGGCAATGCCTGCTATCATTGGGTTGTGTTCCACTGCCTGTTTAAACAGGGGAAAAACTTTACAGCCATCCACGCTGGTGGCGTCCACAATGACGACGTTTTCCTTTTGAAAACCGGGGTTGCGTTTTTTCATAAAATCCAACTGCCGCAGCATGACGAGCGTAGAGATGATCAATCCGGCTGACAGTACAAATTGGAGCGTGACCAATGATCGGGTGAAAAAATTCGAGCCGCTCAGCCGAACCTTGTTTTTCAATGTTTCGATGGGCTGAAAACCCGACAATACCAGTGCAGGGTAACTGCCCGCTAAGATGCCTGTAAGCAGGGTCAGCCCAGCCAACAATCCCCATAGTTCAGGATATTGGGAAAAAGAGAAGCTAAGATCTTTTTCCGACAGCCGATTGAAAAAAGGCAACAGCACTTGAGCCAATCCAAGCCCCAGCAGGGCGGCACCGAAACTCATGGCCAGGGCCTCGGTCAGGAACTGCCCCGCCAATTGTGACCTGCCGCCTCCCACCACCTTCCTCACACCGACTTCTTTGGCCCGTCCCGCAGAGCGCCCGATGGCGAGGGTGGTAAAATTGATGCAAGCAATGACCAACAATCCGGCGGCGATGGCCATCAATATCCAGATGTTTTTTGGGTCAATGGCCGGGGTGAAACTGCCGTCAATCCCTGGCTGAGTATGCAAATCCTGCAATGCCTGTAAGGCATATCGAACAGGCGGGCCTTCTCCTGTCCATCTGCCAGAGCTGCGGTAATTTTCCTCTTCATTGGGGTAATACTTTTTGCGGAAGGCTGCCAATGGGCTGGGGTCTGCTGCCAGGCTGCTGCCTGGCCGCAACAGCACAAAAACCTGGAATGACATGTTGCCCCATTCATGCCCGAATTCTTTCGCCATTTGTGTTTCTGTGAAACGCTGGAAATTGCAGAGCACGTCAAATTGCAGGGTCGAATTGGCGGGCGGGTTTTTCGCAACCGCTGTCACCGTGAATGGCTCGAAGTCTTCTTCCACCTTGATTTCCACCGTTTTGCCCACGGGATTTTCATTGCCAAAATACTGGTGGGCAGTTTTTTCCGTCAGCACAACACTGTGCCTGTCCTTGAGTGCCGAAACAGGATCGCCTGATACTAAGGGGAAAGAAAATACCTCAAAAAAAGCCGGATCGGCATAAGTGACACCTGTGCGGCTCACCTGGCCGTTGGCTCGGATGTACTCGGCATCCCAAGGGTCTTTCAGGCGCAAAGCCGATTCTATGTCGGGAAAATCCTCTTCAAGCGCAGGCCCCATTAACATCGGCATGAAGGAATGCTTTGCGGCAGGATTGCCGCCCATCGCCACTTCATGTTGATAAATGCGGAAGATGCGATCCGCTTTTTGATGAAAGCGGTCGAAACTTAGCTCGTTGACGGCATACAGCAAGAACAGGGTGAAACAGGCCAGCCCCAAGCTCAGCCCAAAGATGTTGATAAATGCCAACCCTTTTTGTTTCAATAGGCTGCGAAGGGTGATTTTCAGGTAGTTTTGTAACATAGCAATTCAATTGAAAATGGAGAATTGAAAATTGAAAATGGCTTGATTAATTCTCCATTTTCAATTCTCAATTATTTGTTATTCGCTGCGCAAGCTCTTCACCGGGTTCGCCAGTGCCGCCTTCACGCTTTGGAAACTCACCGTCAGGAATGCCACCCCGACCGCCGCCAGGCCTGCCAGGACGAACACCGTCCAGTGAATATCAATGCGGTAGGCGAAATCGTGCAACCATTTATTCATGAAATAGTACGCCAGCGGCGTTGCAATGATCAATGACACAATGACCAATGACACAAACTCCTTCGACAACAAACCGACCACCGAGGCCACAGAAGCGCCCAGTACCTTGCGGATGCCGATTTCCTTGGTGCGTTGGCTGGCAGTGAAAATAGCCAAGCCCAACAGGCCGAGACAGGCCACGAAAATTGTCAGCCCAGCGAAGATACTTAGCACCGTACCCGTCCGGCGCTCGGAACGGTAGGTGTTGTAAATGCGCTCATCCAGGAAAGAGTACTCGAAAGGAAAATCCACGGAGGCACTTTTCCATTCGTTGCCCAGGTCGGCGAGCAGGCCAGATATTTCCGCCAAATTGACTTTGAGCAAGGCCGAGCCATTATTTGGCTTTAGCGTCATCACCAGCGGGGAAATGCGCTCGTGGAAGGATTTGAAATGAAAGTCTTCCACCACGCCGATGACGTGAACTTGGCGGCGAACTTCATCTTTTTTAAATGATGCAATAAGGGTGTGGCCGACTGCCCCGTCCTTCCAACCAAAGGCCTCCACCGCTGCTTCGTTGACCAAAACGGCTGATGAGTCGGCAGCTTCTTCTGGGGAAAAATTGCGCCCGGCAGCCAGCCTCATGCCGAGCGTGGAGAGGTAGTTCTCGTCCACATCGTAGCGCAGGGTACGGATGGTCTGGGTCGGATCGGTATCGGGCGAGAAGAACATGTTGTTGTCCCAGCTTGGCCCGGCAGGCACGTAACCGGAGTAACTGGACTTCAACACCCGTGGGTCTTGTGCAATCTTCTGGCGCAAAGCTGCTTCCCGTTCCCCCAATGCCCAAAGGTTCGGCACCACCAGCACGGCGTTTTTGTCGTATCCGAGTTTGGCATTTTGTATGAAATCCAATTGCTTCCAAACGACCGTCGTGCAGACCATGAGTGTAATGCTCAGGGCAAATTGGAATACGACCAAGCCATTGCGCAAGCCAATGCTTTTCCGGCCATTTGAGGAATGGCCTTTCAATACCGTCTGCGGTTTGAAAGCGGACATGAAAAACGCTGGATAGCTGCCCGCCAGCAGCCCCGTCAACAATCCAAACAGCAAGAGTCCGGGCAGCATCCACGGCGAACCCATGTAATCGAATCGCAGGTGCTTGTCCGACAGTTGGTTGAAAATTGGCAAAGCCGCTTCCGCCAGCATAAGGCCAATTACCAGGCTGGTGACGGCCAGCAGCACGGACTCCGTGAGAAACTGCCGCACCAGCTCACTTTTCTCCGAACCGATGACTTTGCGGATGCCCACTTCCTTTGCCCGCCTCGACGCACCTGCAGTACTCAGGTTCATGAAATTGATGCAGGCAATGAGCAGCATGAACACGGCAATTGCTCCGAAAATATACACGTAGCGGGCATCGCCAGTACTGCCCAATTCAGTATCCATGCCCGGCGGGGAATGCAGGTAAATATCTGTGAGCGGCTGCAAATGAAGCGTAAGCTGGTTGCCTTTGGCCTTGAATTCCTCAAAGCTCATACCGAGGCCGTCCTTGACTTGAGGCCCTAAATATTTGTCAATGATGGCGGGCAATTTCGCCTCCAAACTTTTGGGGTCAGCGCCTTTTTCCAGCAGGAGGTAAGTGTAAAAATTGGAGTTCATCCAGGTTGGCTCCTTCGCTTCCGGCAGCCCGGCCATCGAAGTCAGGATGTCGAGGTGGAAATGCGAATTTTCGGGCATGTCCTTCATCACGCCAGTGATTCTGTAGGGTGTGTCCCAATCTTTGAAGGTCAGCACTTTGCCGAGGGCTGGCACTTTGCCAAACAGTTTTTCAGCAGTATGCTGCGAAACCACGGCGGAGTTTGGTTCCTTCAGTGCCGTGGCCGCATCGCCTTCCAGCAGTGGAAGGGTGAAAACGGAGAACACGTTCTCATCCGCAAACGCCAGTTCGTTGTCCCGGTAAATATTGCCGTTCAGTTCCAGGAGGGGAGTGCCTCTAAAGCGCAGGCGGGTCGCATCTTCCACCTCTGGGAATTCCGATTTCAGCGTCTGTGCCACGGGCGGCATCACGGTGGCTTCGTTCATTTTCTCGCCCTGAATAGAGGCGTTGAACGTGACCCGCACGATGCGGTCGGCCTTTTCATTGAAGCGGTCGTAGCTCAGTTCGTGCTGCACAAAAAGGGCTATGACCAAACAAGTTGCAATGCCGATGGCCAAGCCAGCCACGTTGATGGCGGCGATGCGTTTGTTTTTCAACAGGTGCCGCCAGGCGATTTTTAAATGGTTTTGGAACATAGCAGGGTGATTTTGGGGGAGAGGCAACAAGGGCTGTGCCACTCGCATAAACTAAAGAAAACCAATCTATTATGCAAGATTTTATGGCTGGCTGCTGTCCAGTACCGATATGGAGTGTACATTATCGGACGATAGGCTAATTTGCTTATTCCATCCTTTCTGCTTGCAAGTAGCGTTTCAAATTAGCGAAAAATTGTCAATGCTGTTGTTGGCGTCAGCATGTGAATGCTCCCATGGATCAACTCTGATAAATACCAATAATGAGGGAAGGAAAACTGGCAATCTTCAAATCACACGCTGCCTCAATACACCACCTCCTCTTCCTCCATGAAGGGATTGGCATAAATCCGGTTCGGTTCTTTCCGTTGGTTAATGCGGTAATGGAAAGAAAGCAGCACGGTGCGGGATTGCCACAAGAAATTGTCTTCCGAATAAAAGGATTCATCCTCGGAAAAAGAGCTGCGGCGGCGGCTGTTGAACAGGTCGTTCACGCTGAGGGTAATCGTTCCGTTTTTTTTCAAAAAATCAAAGCCAGCGGCAAGGTCGAGTGCTGTAGTAGCCCGGTTAAGGCCCTGTGTGGTCGTTCTCGGTGCCGAATAGCTGAGCATGACTTGGGTGTTCAATTTTTCCCGGATACTGTACCTTGAACTCACTTTGGAATCCAAAGAAAATGACCCACCACCGACAAAAACCTCCTTTCCTTCGTGTCGAAAACTTCCCTTGGAAAGTGAATGGTACATGTTCAAATCACCATTGAGCCGCCATTTTTTATTGGGGAAAAAGGCGTAGGTGAACTCCACGCCGTAGTTTCTTTTGAAATCGAGGTTTTCAGCTTGCGTTATGGTAATGCCTGGCGAATCCGAATCCACCCGCTGCAGCCGCTTGATGACGTCCTGTGTGTGGCGGTAGTACGCCACCGAACTCAGCAACGCCTTTTCCCAGTAGCGGATATACCCCAGTTCGAAGGCATTGGTGTATTCCGGCCTGACATTGGGGTTGCCCCGGAAGATATTGCGGCGGTCACGGATGGTAAAAAACGGGTTCAAGTCCGAGTAAACCGGGCGCTGGATGCGGCGGCTGTAGCTCAACTGGAAAGCATCGGCAGCCGTCAGTTTATAGGTCAAAAATGCGCTAGGGAACAGGTCGGTGTATCTGCTATAATAAGTCAGTTTGGTGGCAAGCAGGTTAGTCGTCACGTCCGAGTGCTCGGCCCGCAAGCCCGTTTGCCATGAAAACCTGTTAATGTCGTTCCCAATGTTCAAGTATATACCATGAATCGCTTCTTCATACAGGAAGTCATTGGTCAAATCTGCATCTGGATTTTCAATCCTATTTACTACTTCCCTTACTTCGTAATTGTTGGAAATCTGCCGGACGGAACTTTGCCATCCGGCTTCGAACTTTCCCTTTTTTCCAAAGGGAATTATATAGTCCACGTTGCTGCTCAGCCTGTGGTTTCCTTCCTTGCTGTTGGCCAGTTGTCGGTAGTCCACCCCGCTCAGGGGATTGTTTGCCCCATCGAAATATTGCTCCTCGAACACGGATGATTTAGCCATCCCCGTATGCTCGTACTGAAGTTCGGTGATGAGTTCATGCCCTTCTTGTTCGAACTCGGTTTTATATATCAACGAAGAACGAAAGTTGGAGTCCGATTCCTTTTCAGCCTCTGTCCGGTTGGTGATTTGGTAAAGATTGTCGGGTTGGCCCTGGGCATCCAGGTACCGCAACCTGGATGAATTGTCCCCCGTGCTTCTTCTGAAGGCAAAGGAGGTGGTCAGGAAGTTCTTCGAGTTCAAGTGATAATCGCTGTCAAATTTGATAAATCCCGGCAGGCTCGACCGCTCGTGCGTCCTGTCCATGTTGGAGAAAAAGGTGCTGTCGGGCTGGCCGAGCTTGTAGAATTCGTTGCGGAAACTGCCCGTGCCCGGTCGGTTGGCGTACCAGCCGCCCATGCCGAAATACCCGTTGAACTTCCCCTTTTTGTAGTTGATGTTGAGGCCACCGCCCATGTTGCGGTTGTTACCAATGTGCGCATCCACCGAGCCGTTCAGCCCTTTTTTCTGGTTGGATTTCAGGACGATGTTCACGATGCCCGCCATGCCCTCCGCCTCATAGCGTGCCGATGGGTTGGTGATGACCTCGATGCGCTCGATTTGGTTTGCCCGGATTTGCCGCAGGCCCGATAGGTTTTCGCTACCCAACAGCGAGGATGCCCGACCGTTCAGCAGGATGCGGATATTGTCGCTTCCCCGCAGGCTGAACCTGCCGTCATTGTCCACCGAGATGCCTGGCACGTTGCGCAGCACGTCCTCTGCGGTGCCACCAGCGCTGGTCAGGTCCTTTCCCACGTTGAAAACCCGCTTGTCGAGCGCCATCGTCACCGTGCTTTTCTCGGCCCGCACTTCTACCTCGGCTATTCTCGTGATATCCGTCACCATTGCCAAGATCCCCACGTCGCACCTGTTTTGGTAGATGTTTGGCTTGGCTCCGCTAACATAAAAGGGGACGTAGGCCAGGAATTCAACCAGGAGATAGAATTCTGCATGGTTGGTATTCAGGGAAAAACCGCCATCGGCATCGGAGATCGTGCCAGTGAGCAGGGTGCTATCTTCATTTGAAAAAAGGCTGATGGTGGCAAATTCCAAGGGCAGCTTGGTGTCCCGGTCAATGATTTTGCCATAAATTTCGATTGGGACTTTATTCGGGTTGCTGGTGGTATCAGGTACTGTTTGAGCACTTAATTCATGGGCAAAAACCATTGCCAGTACAAGTATTTTCGCCTTGTATTGAATAGAAAAAAGTAAGCTCTGGTCGTTCATGCTGTTGATAGTGAGAATAATATAGGAGAAAATGCCCAAGAGGTGAGTTGCGTTACAAAAATCGTACTAAGAATCTGTTGGGGACAGGGTACTGAAGGACGGGCGGACGGGAGTAGGCTCTAACATAGAACATAGCTCCCATAAATTTCCATTGTTTTGTATTTGATTAAAACCTTTTTACCTTTCGCCATTAGGATTAAACGTATGAGAAAACTGTCATCGGTCAGTAAATTCACTGCATAGAAGGTTAGAGACAAAACAAACACCAAGCCTGATGTCAAATTCAAATATCGCCACCGATCCATTCGAAGAGCAACGCTGTGTGCTCTTCATCGGCAACAATGGTTATGGAGTGCCGGGAAACAGGATTAAAATGTCCCTTTGCGACTGGCTAAATTTGACCAAAACATAAAACCACCCCAATGCGCATCGTTTACCTCACTTTTTCAAACAGCCAGCAAGCGCCCCTGCCGACCTTGCAGGAAGAAGACGATAAAGTCCATAAAACGCTGGCGCAACGAGATGTAGCACACCACTTCCGGCTGCACCGGGATTCCTTTTCCACCATTCCGAAGATTGCAGAATACCTGCTCCTGTACCAGGAGCAGATTGCCTTGTTTCACTTCAGCGGACACGCTGGCAGAGACCAACTCCTGCTCGATGACAACGCCGCAAACGCCGTAGGCATTACGCAATTGCTCAGTCGCTGCTCGAACCTGCAACTCGTCGTGCTGAACGGCTGCTCGACCAAAGGGCAGGTGAGCGCCTTGCTCGAAGCGGGTGTCCCGGTTATCATTGCCACTAGTGCGCCGGTGAATGACCGCACGGCGACGCAGTTTGCCATTTCCTTTTATCAATCGCTGGCGGATGGATTTAAAAGTATCGGCGAAGCTTTCGAGGACGGCATTGCGGCGGCGCAGACGCAGAGCAAAACCACTCTGAAAGTGGAAAGAACGAGAGGTATCGTGTTGTCCGATGCGCAAAAAGACGAGCCACTTTGGGGCTTGCACTGCCGGGAAGAAAGCGACCTCGACTGGAAATTGCCGCTCGGCAGCCATGCCGTCCCGCCTGATTACATGCCCAACGAAAAACTCATCGAAAAACTCATCGAAGCAATTGCCCCCTACGATGCGGAGGCGAAAAAAATCAAACAGCAGGAAGACCTCGGCGCCGAAGTCAGCGCAAGGGAAAAGAAAAAAGCCATTTTGCAAAGCCTGCCGCACCCCGTCAGCCAGCAGTTACGCAAGCTGATGTCGAAGGAAAAAGGAATGGGCGAAGACCACGTGTTTTTCGTCCGTCCAGGGGTAGACCGCCTGCGGCAAATGAGCTACACCTATTCCACGCTGGTCGAACTGCTGGCTTTCATCCTGCTGGCAGAATTGTGGGAAGCGCTTGAGGAACAGGAAGAACGGAAAAAAGCACTTAAAATCATACAAAGCGCCGTTGGACAAGGCAAAAATTTTGCACCGTTCAAACAGAAAAAACTAAAAGACATTAAAATATCACCAGCCAACTTCGAAGCTCTTAAAGGATTTTTCCTTCCCTTACCCGGCGACAAGAAGCCCTTTGATTTCGTGGCACTCATCCGCAGCATCCGGCTGGTGTTGGAGCAAAACGAACTGCCGTTTTTCGTGGAAGAACTAAAAAACCTCAGCCGGATTTTCAACGAAGACACGGAATTTGACACTGCCTGCCGTTATTTGGAAGCCATTCGCCAACAGTTTGCCCGGCAGGGTTCGCCGGGCGACGAGGAAGCAGCGCAACTTTGCCCCTTGGCTGAAAACAAGCTGGCGACTGTGTTCGGAGCATTGGGTTTCCTCGCCCGCTATTCGCTCTCCTCGGTGCGGCACATCAACGTCCTGAAGTTTCGCTACCCGCCTGCCGCCCGTTTTAACCACAATGTCATCCGACTGAAACAGGAGTTTCTGGAACTGGAAGAAGGGCAGGAAATCATGAACGATTACCTGCACACTGCCTCTGTCATCGTCCAGCGTAGGGACAGCGACGGCAGCCATTTCCTCAATCTCTCCCCTTTCGTCATTGATAAGAGTGCTTTCGATAAAAAAGCGGAATTGGCTAAGCTCTTTTTCTTCGAGCGATATGAAAAAAGTGGCGATGCGCAATGCTATCGCGACGTCTATAAACCCGGCGACCAGCCGCTTTTGGTCAGAGGTGAGCGGCATTTCCAACCGCTCAAAATCCAGTTCGACGCTTTTGCCGAATCCTTGTTCAACCAACCCCTTCGAGCCTTATGAAAAGCCCGTTCAAATTCCTCGACGCCTTCACGGTGCGTGACCGGGACGAGTACTTCGGGCGGGACACGGAGGTGGACGCCCTGTACGGCATGGTCTTCCGCACCCCGCTCACGCTGGTGTATGGGCTGTCTGGCACGGGCAAGACCAGCATCATCCAATGCGGCTTGGCGAGCCGCTTCGAGGGCCCCGACTGGCTGCCGTTTTTCCTGCGGCGCAACCAAAACATCAACGACTCGCTGCGGGACGCCTTGCTGAAAGACTTTTCCGGCGCTCCGTCCGACACGCTGCCCGGCATCATCTCCGCGCTCTTCGACGACTACCTGCGACCCGTCTATCTGATTTTCGACCAGTTCGAGGAGCTTTTCATCCTCGGCAGGCAGCAGGAGCAAAAAACCTTCGCCGAAAACCTTCGACAACTGATTGACCGCAAGCTGCCCTGCCGGGTCATTCTCGTCATCCGGGAGGAGTACCTGGGGCAGCTGTACAATTTAGAGAAAGAAATCCCGACCCTCTTCGACCACCGCCTGCGCATCGAGCCGATGAGCAACGCACGGGTCGGCGAGGTGCTGCAAAAATCCTTCGACCAATTCAACATCCGCCCGGAAGCGCCTGCGGAGACGCTTTGCGACCTCATCATCGAAAACGTCAGCGGCGGCAAGTCCGGCATTCAGTTGCCCTACCTGCAAGTCTATCTCGACCGCCTCTACCAGGCGGACTACCGCCGCACCTTCGGCGAGACAGCACCCGCCGAAGCGCTGCCCGAATTGGAATTTACCCGGCAGGAAATCATGGACTTCGGCAGCATCGAAGGCGTCCTCGACGACTTTGTGCGGGAGCAGTCGGAAGTGCTGCAACGGCGGCTGGAAGAACAGTTTCCCGGCGTACCGGAAAAAGCGGTGCGCTCGGTGCTGGATGCTTTCGTGACGGAGGAGGGGACGAAGCGACCGGTGTTTTTTAAACGGGAACAGGCGTGGCTGCTGCCGGATACGGGGTCGCTCGCCCATTTTCCGAAGCTGGGGGCGGGGGCGCTGACTTTTTGTTTTGAAAAGCTGGAGGCTGCACGGCTGCTGCGGATTACGGATAATAGTATCGAGTTGGCGCATGATAGTTTGGCGGCTTTGATTGACGGGCAGCGCAGTGCTGAACAGCGGGACTTCAATGATGCGAAGCGGCGCATTGCGGCGGCGATGCTGGAACGGGAAAAGTTTGGGGTTTATCTGACGGAGCGGCAGTTGGTGAGTGTGGAAAGATTTCGGCAACAATTAGAGGAAGATGCAACGGTGAAGGCGTTTTTGGGGGAATGCGATGTTGATGCAGCACGAAAGATGCGAGTGGCGAAGGAAGAATTGGAGAAGACGCGGAGGCGGTTGCGGATGGTGTGGGGGTTGCTGGCAGCAGCGGTTGTGGGTGTTTTGATAGCAATGGTTGCAGGATTGTTGGCGTGGGAAAAGAAGAAAGAGGCTGACAGAAGTAATATCAAAACCCAAACTGTTCTGAAAGAATTGGAAAAAAAAGAAGAGGACTTGCGGCAAACCCTCCAATCTGTACAAGCAGAAAAAGATAGGGCTGATTCCGCATTGACAGAATCTCTCATTGCTACATACAAGAAATTTGAAGCAGAAGGAAAAACTGCAATGGCATCTTCCGAATATGAACAAGCAATAAGAAATTTTAACTCAGCCATATCAGTAATACAAGATAGACAGGCTATAATTCCTAATAAGGGTTGGGCATGCCATGAAATGCTTAAGGTCTGTCAGCAAAAGTTGAGGCAAAAAAAAGCGTTTGAAGTAGCCATTCAGTCAGGAGATATGTATATGACAAAAGGTGTGATTTATGTCTTGGAGGCGATTAACGATTATGAAACGGCACTCCAAACAGGTTATAACGATAATAAAGCAAAATCTAAATTGTCAATGGCAAATGGAAAAAAGGAGGCAGCTTTTCTGGTTTTAAAAGATAAAGGAATTTCGTTTGCTAATGCTGGCAAGTGTGACTATGCTGTTTCCTTTTTAATCAAAGCCCAGAAAATTTTACAAGATGATGAAGTTGAAAAAAAGTTAAAATTATGCAATGAAAAATAACATCAAAATGAAGTATCGACTATCTTTTATCGTTCTTCTGTTCGTTCTTGAGGGGGCAACAATTTCTTATGCACAAAGAGATTGTGATAGGATATTACTGATGGCAATTGAACTTATAGATAAGGGCGAGTATTTTGAAGCCTCAGATATGCTCGATGCCGTATTGATATGTGACCATGAATCAAGTGAAAAAGTTCGTAGATTAAGACATGAGATTATACGGCGTATTTCTGTAGGAAAAATGCATGCAGAAATAAAAGCAATAACCTTGCAGCAAGAGATGGAATCAAGCAAGTCCAAAGAAAAGTTATTTTGGGGTGTCTCGCTTAATTGTTATGCTGAATTTATGAATAGTGGTGATAGTTTGTTTAAGGAGCAATATTTTTTGGATGCGATAAACCAATATGAGGCTGCAAAAAGATGCGATGATTTCAGCGATAAAGAAAGGGGAGCAACAGGTAATAAAACCGCTCAAGAGAGAGTAAATGATTGCTTAAAGGCTATTGAGCAGCAGCGCATTGATGCAGCGAGAGCCTTTGCAAAAGCGGATAGTGCCTTGCAAAAAGCACAAAAACTGATTGATGCTTTTTATTTTTATGCTGATAGGTTTGCACTGGCATTCAAAGACGACAATTTTTATTTTATTGACAAGAACGGCGATGAAGTCACAAAACTCGGCACATGGGAAAAAGCGGAACAATTCGAGTGGACTGACTTTGCAAATGTAAAATCAGAAGAGAATGGCAAACTTGTAAATTACCTTCTTGATACAATTGGCAACACCTACTTGGTTGCCTACGACGTCAAGGATTTGACCGAAAACGTCACTGCCTTAGATTTATCGGACAAAAAACTAAGCACTATTCCTGGGACAGTTTTTCATAATGCCCAATTAAAGATTTTGCTTCTCCATAGCAACCAACTGGACAGTCTACCCGAACAAATTAGAGAGTTGAAAAACCTAACGAGTTTGAATTTGAGCTACAACAAACTAAACAACCTGCCAGAACAAATCGGGGAGTTGAAAAACCTGACGGAGTTGAATTTGAGCGGTAACCCACTAAACAGCCTTCCCGAGCAAACAACGGAGTTGAAAAACCTGACGAGTTTGAGTTTGCATGACAGTCAATTGAACAGCCTGCCCGAACAAATTAGGGAATTGAAAAACCTGACCAACTTGTATGTGGGCTTCAACCAACTGGGCAGCCTGCCTGAACAAATCGGGGAATTGAAAAACTTGGCGACTTTGTATTTGAGCAACAACAAACTAAACAGCCTGCCAGAACAAATCGGGGAGTTGAAAAACTTGACCAGCTTGGATTTGAGCGGCAACCGACTGGACAGCCTGCCCGAACAAATCGGGGAATTGAAAAAATTGACCAGCTTGGAATTGAGCTACAACCAACTGAGCAGCCTGCCCAAACGAATTGGGGAGTTGAAAAACTTGACGGAGTTGAATTTGAGCAACAACCAACTAAACAGCCTACCTGAACAAATAGGGGAATTGAAAAACCTAACCACGTTGGATTTGGGTGGGGATTTTCGGTCAGAAAGAAGAAACCAAATAAAAGAATTGCCCATTGAAATTAGGCACTTGAAAAATTTAACTGAGTTGGATTTGAGTGGCAACCAATTGCGCAGCCTACCCGATGAAATTGGGCAGTTGAAAAACCTCCAATCGTTTGGACTTCCCCAAAACAAACTTGCCACATTGCCTGCCGAAATCGGGCAATTGAAAAAATTAAAGCAATTAGATTTATTTGGGAATGACAGCCTTGACATTTCCTCCCTTTGTCCTGTACTCCAAGAATTTCCTAAAACTATTTACATTTCAACAGGTGAATATGCTTCAAACACTTATCAAGAAATACTACTTATCATAATCAAAAAACAAAATACGCTCATAGGGAGAATTGAGCATTGGGAAAACCAGCAACCGTTCAACCTTACTTCTCACCAAAGGTTGCTATTTTCACAAAGCGACCCATTTTCTAAATTATACATCGGGCAACTTCGTGCCGATATGCCGGGCTGTAGTATATATTGGGAGCCATTGAAATAATGGATTATGGCGAGTTGAAACCCGTTGTCGCAAGTCTGCCCGCTGGGCAGCTATCTATCGCTCAGACGAGCTGGAAGACAAGGCGGCGGCGCTGGCAGCAAAGGTGGAGAGGATATGGAAGGAGAAGAAAGAGTGAAGCATTTCTTCGATAAAGTGAAACCCACTGCAAATACAGCCTGCTAAATTGTGCCTGCCTGACCCGCTTATGCCCAGTCTCTGCCCCGGCGCTTCAGTACCCTTCCAAGAGCGATAGAACCCGCAAACTTTGAAGTCCCACTACATCCTTTGCGTTTAATACCCCAACCCCGACCTTCGCCCCACACCACCACTTCCAAAAAATGACAAACCCACAAAGATTAAAGATTCTCATTTCAGAAGAGATAGGCGCAGGCGCCAATATGGAACATGCCTTCATGGAAATGCTGGCGCAGCGGCTATCTACGCTGCGTTTTAATGTCCCGTTGGCGCATAGCGTCCCCCAAGCGGTTCGCCAGCAACTTCGTCCCGCAACGTTTTATCAGTCCATCTCCTTTGACCTTGGCAAAAAAACCTTCAAGGGATATAAACATTAAATTCCAAATGAAAATAACCCTGCTTATTCTCGGGCTATTGGCTGCAGTGATTATAATTTATATTTATCGGCTGAACCGGGTCTCCACCGTTTCGAAAGATACCCAATATGGTCCCTTTACCATCCGGGCGGATGCCTTCACCGGCAAGACTTTTAACATCAACTATGGCATGGTCAATTCGACTACAGTTAGCTACTCCGTATGGCACGAGGGCAAGCCCGTCGAGTTTCCGGCAGCGCTGCAAACGAACACGGGGCTGCCGTTTTTGTGGAAGGTCTATGCCCTCGCCGATGCGCCCGAACCGACCCTGCTGGCGGGAAGCCAAAGCCTTTACTTAGTTTATTTGAAAGAAGGAAAACCGGTCGTCGAGCCGCTGGTCGTGCAGGGCAGCGATTTTGCCAGCTTGCAGTTTTTGGACAACGAAGCAGGGCAACCCGGCAAGGAAACCGAGGTTTTTTCCACCAGTGAGATAGCTGGCATGGAAAATTTGGACTCGCTACAGGGTGGCAATTTGCTATTGGTCAGCGGCAAATTGGTGCTCGACGTTCGTAGCCACCAACAATGGCAATTCAACAAGGACAACAACAGTATTGAGAATTACAGCTTCCCTTCGCCGAAGGGGGCATTGGCGTTTTCGCCCGACAGGAGAAACATCGTTTTCCACGCCGAATTTCAAAGCTGGAACACAGCCGACGAAGACCTGCCGGATTCGGAGCACGCCCTGGTCGTCTATCATTTTGAAAAAGACAGTGGCTATGCGGTGAAATACGACGACACCGAAACCCACATGACCGACATCTCTGACATCAACCGCAACTGGTTCAACACAAATTTTGAATGGAAAAAAGACGCAAATGGTGACGACCTGCTTCAACTAAAACCCTTTGACCAACCCCGAAACTGGCTCGGCAAGTACAAAGCCAGGGACAACTACTATTATTTGTACCCGGTAAAAGCTTCCATGCACCCGGTCTTCCTGGATTTTGTGCTGGCGCAAATGGGCTGGACAAAAGCCAATATCCTGGACGACAAATTCCACGAGTACACGGGCCGCAGGATGACGCTTGGCGACGCCGACACAAAATTGGACCTGGGTTTCAAGGGAGATGAGCAAGAAATCAGTTTTAGCAAACACCTCTATCTGCCTGATACAGCCGACGATACTAAATACCGGCTGCTGGTGAAAAAAATCGCTGACGCTTTCGATGCGGAACTCGCTGCGGGCAAACACCAGGAGCATTTTGGAAAAATCATCAACGAGACAAAACGCATCCGGGATTTGTAAATAAGGTAGTCATTGGTCATTGGTCGTCATTGGTCATTGTTACAAATTACTGTGATTCAGTAAATTGCAGTCAAGTTGAGGGTCGAATAATTTCAACCAATTACTAATCGAACAAGACAGGAATCAAAAAATGACTAAACAGGAAGAAGAAGCCCGCATCACCGCTGCCGTCGCCAAACAGGTGGAAACCATTGTTGCAGAGCAGCAAAAACAGTTCGCAGCAACCCTCGAAGCGGTGATGAAAAACGCCGTCGGTGGCGTGGACAAAACCAATGTTTCCCTCGCAAAGGAGCGGAAAGCCGTCGAAAAAGAACTCGATGCCGCCAAAGCCCTCCATGCCAAAGCCGATCGGGAAGGCGAAAAAATGGCGACCGAAGCCTACGAAGCTCACCGGAAACAATACGAGGAAGCTTGTCGCACGGAGTTGCTCCGCAATCTGACCCGGATGCACCTCGAAATTGGGAAGTCGAACCGGGACATCGCCGTCTGGCTCGACGTGCCGCAGGATTTTGTGGAAAACATCCGGCAGGTAATGAAACGTGCCGAAAAATACCACGCCGACAAGCCCAAGCGCACCCCGCTCGAAGGCAACCCAAAAGTCAGGTTGACCGGTGGCGGGCGCAGCGGTGACGTGATTTTTGAAAGCCGGGAAACCAGCTTCACGACCTGGTGGGAATTCGGCAGGGGGAACACCCTCCTCATCGTGGACATACCGACCAAGGAGCGCTGGGAAGCCCATACTCAACTCCCCCTCGCCAAGCGCATGGACGTGCTGAATTTCATCGGAGAGCATCTCGTGATTCACGAAACGGGCGGCACTGGCTCGTATATTATTGGTGACAATGTGCTGATGGTTTATTCTGGGGAATAGCTGAATGATTCATTTCGCCTTTTCAACGCTTTATTTTCTTTAGGTGTGAGATAGAAACCGCAACCTAGAAGTCCCGCCGTATCCTTTGCGTTAAATATCCCAACACCTACCTTCGCACCCTATCAAGCACTTCCAAAAATGACAAATCCACAAAGATTAAAGATTCACATTTCAGCCGAGATAGGCGAAGTCTCTGCGCTGTTGCTGCTGCCGGAAGATGCCACGGCATTCCTGGTATTGAGCCACGGCGCAGGCGCCAATATGGAACATTCGTTCATGGAGATGCTGGCGCAGCGGTTGGCTGTACATGGCGTGGGTACGCTGCGTTTCAATTTCCCTTACATGGAAAAGGGCGGCGGGCCTCCCGACCGACCCAAGGTGGCCCACCCGGCGGTCATAGCGGCTGTGAAAAAAGCAGCGGGCTATGCGAAAGGTAGGAAGCTGCTGGCAGGCGGCAAATCCTTCGGCGGCAGGATGACTTCGCAGGTTGCAGCCGAGGGTACACTGAAGGAGGTAGCGGGCATCGTATATTACGGGTTTCCACTGCACGCCCCCGGCAAACCCGGCACAGAGCGGGCGGCGCATCTGTCCGGTATCGGGGTGCCACAACTGTTCCTGCAAGGCACCCGTGACACTTTGGCCGATTTCGACCTCATCCAACAAGTCTGTCAGTCCTTGAAGCAAGCCACCCTGGTGAAGATGGAGGGCGGCGACCATTCCTTCAAAACGCTGAAAAGCTCCGGCATCACGTACGAAGAGGCCATCGAGCAACTGGCAAGGGAAACAGCCCGGTTTGCTGTTGGGCTTTGAGGAGCGCTGCTTTGTAGTTGAAGGTAGAATGATTCCCGGTGGCTGCTTGCGCTGGTCTTCGACCTTTGCCAGCACTGGGCACTAGTCTATTGCTCGGACGTGTGGGCGGGCACCAGAAGTGGGTGACGGACAAGCGAGCTTCGTTCATTTCTAAAGAGGGGAACAACGCATTATTTCCCCTAACTTTGCCACATGATGTATTACCGCCGAAAACAGCTGCTTGCGCTATTGGATACTTTTGATGGTCTACTGACAAGAACGCAGTTGCAGAAACTGGCATTTATACTCACCCGGTGGCAAGATGTACCTATCTTTGATTTTGTGCCTTATCGGTTTGGATGTTATTCCTTTCAAGCCAACCAAGACTTGGGAGCCTTGAAACAGCAGGGTTTGTTGGAGGAAACAAACATTCAGGGTTTCCACTATTGGAAAAAGTTAGACAAGACTGATTTTGCCGCTCAATTAAAATCTTCCGACCAGTTGTTTATGAAGCAGCTCAAGCGGCAATTTGGTAACCATTCGCAAGACGACCTCATTCGATATACTTATATTCACTACCCTTATTACGCTATCAATAGCACTATTGCTGGACAATACCTCAATGCCGAGCAATTGGAAAAGGTCGATGCAGCAAGGAACTGTTATGAGGGCAAACAATTATTTACCATAGGTTATGAGGGCAAGAGTTTGGAGCGCTACCTAAACCTTTTGCTGGCGCAGGATGTAAAGCTGCTTTGCGATGTCCGCAAGAATTCATTTAGTATGAAGTTTGGCTTTTCCAAGAACCAACTCCAATATGCTTGTGAACAGGTAGGCATTGCATTTATGCATATTCCACAATTGGGCATCGAAAGCGACAAGCGGCAATCGCTGAAAACACAGCGGGATTATGATATGTTGTTCGACGAATATGAATGTAATATATTGCCAAAGAACAGAGAGCATTTGCTACATTTGGCAGGACTATTTGTGAATTATAATCGTATAGCCATTACCTGTTTTGAGGCGCATTCGTGCATGTGCCACCGAGGGAGGGTGGCCAAAGCTTTGGAAAAATTACCGGATTGGGACATTCCGATAAGGCATATCTGAAAATCAATATTGAAATTGAATAAACCCTAAAATGACATGAGAAAAAAAGTCTTAATAACAGTAGTTACTTACCCACTACCTTCCAGAAGCTATGATGAATTGGTCTGCACCGCTGGGATATTGGAAGATGGCTCATGGATAAGGATTTACCCGGTACGCTTTCAATTTCTGACTGAAGCAAAAGCCTCCGGTGGATTCGAAAATTATAAATATTCTTGGATTGAACTGGAATTGAAACGCCGCCCGGATGATTTTCGGCCTGAAAGCCACTCCCCTGTCCATTATGATTTTGCGGATTTGCTTAACCACGGGAGCATTGACACTAAGGACAATTGGGCTGTAAGAAAGGAATTTTGCCTAAAGCATGTCTATTTGAACCTGACTCAATTGATAGCTGATAGCCAGGAACCCAAAAATATTTCTTTGGCTACGTTCAAGCCTGCCAGAATACTTGGTTTCGAGTGGGAAGATGACGAACGGGAATGGAAACCGGAGTGGCAAGCGCAGCTACAGCAACTTTCTTTTGATTTTGGAGGTGAACATGGTCAAACCAAAAAGGATTTGATTAGAAAACTTCCCTACAAATTCTTTTATCGCTTCACAGATAACGAAGGCAGGGAAAGTAGGCTGATGATCGAAGATTGGGAAATCGGCCAATTGTACTGGAATTGCTTACGGCGTGCTGATGGCAATGAAGCTATCGCTTTAGAAAAAGTAAAGCAGAAATACTGGTCAGAATTTGTTTTAGGTGAAAAAGATATTTACTTTTTTCTCGGCACTACCAAGCTGTGGCACCAGCGCAGGGCTACCAATCCTTTTGTGATAATAGGGTTGTTTTATCCTAAAATGGAAACCCAAATGAGATTGTTTTGATTTTTGTGGGGGGAGTGAATCTTAGCCCTCAACAAAATTGGCGCATCCTTTATACACTCTTTCCCCACAATTAATACCCCCCTTTCTCCTACCAAAACCAATTAACTTCTTTTATTAAATATTCAATGATTGGAAGAAGGCATGATCCCTTTGAGGACTTGGCTTGTGAAGCCGAATGGATAAACGTTAACCATCTCACCCCACCTTCCTCGCCGTCAACATCCGCCCAGGCTCCTGCACGGTCAGGGATTGCACCTTGCCATTTTCCACCAAAAAGGAGATTTCCACCGATGGTGCCCCGTTGTAGGTGAAGCTGTTTTCGCCCCGCTGGAACAGCGCCCCTCCGAAGGCACCGAGGACGCCCAGGGACAGTATTTTCCGCCTGTTGAGCCGAATGGTGAAGCCCTCTTTTTCGCCCTCGCCGTAGCGGTAGTCGCCGAGGTATTTTTCCTTGTCGGCGTCGTTCATTTCCAGGTACTTTTCCTGCACGTCCGCATTGCCCAATGATTGTAAATAGTCTATCAACCGCTTCGAGTCGTCCACTTGCTGCTGGGTCAATTCATCCTCCATCTCAAGGCCCACTTCCGCATGGTGCAAGAGGCTGAAGCCATGCGGCCCGCTCACCGTTTGGATGCCCGGCGAGGCTTCTATGATTGTTTTGACCGCATCGTATTTGCCCAGCATGGCGAAGGTGAAAATGTCCGCCCGTGCACCTTTTTCTAGGAGAAAGAGGGCAATGTCACGCCGCCCGACGTGGGAAGCCGCACCGAGCGCCGTTTCAAAATCGCCGAAGCCCCAGTCCCAGGTGGCACGGGCCAATTCCGGGCGGGGATTGACGAGTTCTTTGACCCTGTCGAGGTCGAAATGGGATTTGCCGACCACTTCCGATATAACCGTTTCGTCAATGGAGGGATAGCGGTAGGGCAGGCCGTCCTTGTCCGTCCCCTCTGCCAGTGTATTTTGCTTTGCTTGGGCAAAGGTAGGGACGGACAATGCGAAAGTGCCGAGGGCAGTACTGGCGAGGAAATGGCGGCGTGAGTGGTAGTTGTCTTTCATGCGGTGATTTAGTTTATTTTAACGTGATTTATGCCAATATTTATTTGACTACCAATATCTTACGAACCCTTTAGACAGGATTGGAACGCGGATTGGGCGGATTATGCGGATCGAAGCGGATTTTTCCTTTTTCATCAAATTGAATCAGCCCAAATCCGCCTGATCCGCCTCATCCGCGTTCCAATCCTGTTACGTTTGATGCCATAACGCACGTTATTTTGAGCCGTTGGCTGACTGAGTGCCAACAACTCATGCTCAAAACAAGGCGGTTCGCAGATGAAAGACAATAGAAGTCAGCAAGGGTTACAGCGGATGTTGCTAACAGGGGCTATTCACATTTGACCATTTTGTGGTTTCGATTCCCATAAGTTATAGCTCACGCCGCCAAGTTTTCCCGATTTTCGGGACAGGTAGTGTATGGTTGATGAAGTTGATAAAGGTTGATAAAAAGTTGATTATCAAACCTTATCAACTTCATCAATCCTTATCAACCATGCCCATGATTTGGCGGCTCGTAGTATAATGATATTGAACTTGGAGTTACCGCCAAACCTTGACTCGGCTCAATACCCAACGATTATTCATTCGCTCCGCAACGACTTTATCGGGTCCGCCAGCGCTGCCCGCAGGGTCTGCGATGCGACGGTGATGCCTGCTACCAGCAGCAGGAGCAGCAGGCCTGGCAGGAAGAGCAGGGGCGACAGGTTGATGCGCTGCGCAAATTCCTGCAGCATCATGTTGCCCAAAAAATAGGTCAATGGCGCAGCTACCAGCAGTGCCATGCCCAACACGAGCAAGTATCCTTTTGATAACAGCAAGGTCAGGTTGGCTGCCGAAGCGCCCATGATTTTCCGCACGCTGATTTCCTTGGCCTTTGTTTCCACGGTGTACATGGCGATGCCGAGCAGGCCCATGCAGGCGATGACCATGCCGAGCAGGCCCAGGAAGCCGACCACCCACGCCATGCCCAACATCTCGGCGTAGTTCTGGCGCACCCTTTCATCAAAAAAGATGGCTTCAAAGTCCCGGTCGGGCTGCACTTGCTTCCAGGCACGCTCCAGGGCAAGCATGGTGGCGGGAATGTCGCCGCCTGCCAGTTCGAGGTTCAGGGTGCTCAGTTGTTGGGGCGCATAGCGAAGGAACATGGGTTCAATGTCATAATTGGCGGGCTTGAAGGCGAAGTCTTTCAGCACCCCTTTCACACTGACACGGGTGCTGTCACCAAGGGTGAGGAATTTGCCGACGGCCTCGGCGGGAGTCCCCAGTTTGTAACGCTCACAAAAGCGCTCGTTCACCAGTACGAACAGCTCCTGCTGCTGGGTGGAGTTGTCGGGGAAATTTTCGCCAGCGAGCAGCGTCAGGCCAAAATGGTCGAGGTAATGGTGGTCAACGTAATAGCAACGGGCCCCGGTTTTTTCCGTAATGGAGTCGCTGCGCACATCGTCCGTCCAATCGCTGTTAGTACCCATCGGGTGCGAGATGGCGCTCAATTGTTCGACCCCTTTTACTTGCGAAAAAGCAGCGCTCAGTTTGGAATATGGCTGCTGCTGCATGTCCACGAGCAGGGTCTGGGGTTTGTCAAAACCAAAGGTCTGGGTAATGGCATAATTGACCTGCTGGTGCATAATGGTCAGCACAAATAGGAACACCAGGGTCACTGTGAACTGAAAGCCCAGCAAGAGCTTCCGCAAGCCTACCCGCTGGATGAACTTCACGTTTTGCAGTTTTTGTAAAATCTGCAAAGGGGAGGTCTTGGACAAGGTCGCCGCTGGAAGCGCCCCGGCGAATATCCCCACCGCAAGGGCAAACAAGACGAACCAGCCGACGGTAGCCAGATCATCCTTGCCCATCAGGTTGACCAGTTCGGCCCCCATGCCCCTGTTGAGGGCCATTTTTCCAAACTTGTAAATGTTGTAAGCTAAAACCAGGGAAAGTAAGGAGGTCAGCACCGCCTCTCCGCTGATTTGTTGGAACACCTGCCCCCTCGTGGCTCCCATGACCTTGCGCACGCCCACTTCCTTGGTGCGCAGCAGGGAGCGGGCGATGGTCAGGTTGGTATAGTTAAAAGCGGCGGCCAGCATGATGATGAAAGCCAGGGCCGACATGAACCACAGGGCGACAACGGGAATGGTCGGGCCGTTGGTTTGAGAAAGCATCCTGCCAGGGGTGATGTTGCCTAAGGGCTGCAACTCAAAACGGTAGCCGATGTCACGGCTTTCAAGCTCCAGGTCGGTGAATTTTTCTTTGGCGATTTCCGCCAGGGCGAGTTCGGCGGTTTCGGGCGTCACGCTGGGCTTGAGGCGCAGGTAATGGTAGCCACCGTAGTAGTTGAGCCAGTCGCCGGTGATGTTCCAGGCACCGGGCTGTTTTTCCAAAGAAAAATAAGTGGCCAACGAGCCGAGGGCGTCGAACTGGAGGTGCGTTTTGCCGGGGGCTTTTTTAAGGATGCCCGTCACTTTAAAAGTACCATTTTCGGGCATTTCGATGTCCTTGCCCAGGGCATTTTCATGGGGGAAAAACTTCTGGGCCGTCTCCTCGGTCAGCACCAGGCTGAAAGGCTCGTTGAGGGCGGTGGCGGGGTCGCCGCCGGCAAGTTCGAAGCCGAACATGTCGAAAAAACTGCCGTCTGTGTACATGCCCTGAAGGTTGGGCAATTCCTTGCCGTTGACTTTTACCTGCCCATTGAGTGAAATGAGCATTGGTGTCCAAAGCTCTACCTGCGAGTAGTCTTCTGCCAGCGTTTTTGCCACCAAATAGGGCGACGAGGCGTATCCTTCCGACCCGCCACCCTTGCGTTGTGCCTCCGTGATGATGCGGTAGGTATGCGCTGCGTCCGGATGGAACCGATCATAGCTGTGGGCATCTTTGATGATGCTGATAACGACGAGGCATACGCTCATCGAAAGTGCCAGCCCAAAGATGTTGATAAAGGAGAAAGTCTTGTGGCGCCAGAGGTTGCGCAGGGTGATCTTGAGATAGTTTTGAAGCATAACCAGGTGATTTTTGGGGAAGGGCAACAAGGGCTGTGCCATTCACAAAATGCCATGATTATCAATTGATTGTGCCATTTATTGGTTTGGATGGATGTTCAGCTTTGAATGGAAAGTGTGCGGTAGTGGACGGTGGGTGGGGGCAGGGGAATTGTAGGTCTCAACGACGGGGAGGTTGGGAACTTTCTGACTATAACGGATTGTAGTGATGGCCGCCCCAGCGGGGCGAAATGTTGGTAGCAAACACACATACCCCTGATTTCAGCCCCAGCGGGGCGTGATGTTCCGCCCCGCTGGAGCATGAAATAATGCCATCACTACAATCCGTTACAATCAGGGAACTTTATACAATACCCACAGAAAAATTCTTTGAAATCAAATGCAAATCGTCCCCTTGCCCCATAGCAAACGGTATTTAAATAATAAAACTGGCTTACGTCCCGTTAGGGACGCAATGTCGGGAATACCTGAATCCGACATTGCGTCCCTAACGGGACGGAATATCATTTTCTTTCCCTGACTACCGACATTAGACCCCTAACGGGGTTATTCCGTGGAAGAATGAACAGGTTTTGAACCTCCCTTACCTTTCCCACAACCTTTTCTACCAATCAGTAAATAGCTTGATGACGGCCACGATGACGATGACCACGAGCAGGCGGTGCGCCCACAGGCTCGCCTTAGGGCTGTTGGCGGCGAAATGCGCCGTACCCCAGCCGCCGATTGTTTGTCCGATAGCCATCAAGCCGCCTATCTTCCAGTCTATCAAGCCTTTGCCTTGGAAAACGAGGATGACCAGCACCGTGTAAATGGCCACCATCAGCGACTTGACCACGTTGGCGTCCAAGAGGCTGTAGCGGGAGCCGAGCACCATCACGGCCAGAAAGAAAATGCCCATGCCCATCTGGATGAAACCGCCGTAAAAGCCAAGCGCCAAAAAGGCCGGAACGGTGATCCAAAGGCTGGGGCGGTAGTCTATGTCGCTTTTGCGGAGCCATCTTTCGGGTTTTACCAACAACACGATGAGCATGAAGACCATCAGGTAGCTGAAGACTGTTTTGAACTGTTCATTGCTCACCTTCACGGCCACCCAAACTCCTGCCAATGCGCCGATTGTGGTGAGCGTTAGCAGGAGGGCGTTTCGCTGCCAGTTGATCAAGCCATTCCTGTGAAAAGCCCAGGATGCGGCGATACTTTGCGAAGCAATGCCAAGGCGGTTGGTGCCGTTGGCCACGTTGCCGGGCAGGCCGAGCACTTCCGTCAGAATGGTCAGTGTAATGGCCGATCCGTTGCCCGCCAGGGTATTGATGATGCCCGCCAGGGTGGAGCCGATGAATGCAATGAGGTAGTCCATTTTATGAGAGAATGAGAGGAATGAGAGGAATGAGAGGAATGAGAGGGTGAGATAAGAGGGAAAGGGTGAAAGTGCCGTTTCTCTCATTCTCTCATTCTCTCATTCTCTCACTTCTCTCACCCCTCTGAAATTTCCTGGCAGAGTTCCACCAGCACCCCGTTGGCTGATTTGGGGTGGATAAAACAGACCAGTTTGTTGTCGGCACCACGTTTGGGTTCGTCGTTCAGCAGTTGAAAGCCCTCGCTTTTCAGGCGGCGCATCTCGGCACGGATGTCGGTCACTTCAAAGGCGACGTGGTGGATGCCCTCGCCCCTTTTTTCGATGAACTTGGCGATGGCGCTGTCAGGCGAAGTGGCCACGAGCAGTTCCACTTTCGATTCCCCGGTTTGGAAAAAGGAGGTCAGCACATTTTCCGATGCGACTTCCTCGATTTTATAATGCTCCCCGCCCAGCAGCCGGGCAAAGAGTGCATTGCTGGTGTCCAAATTCTTGACGGCTATGCCAATATGTTCTATTTTCATGTTGAAAACAATTGTGGTTCAAAATCAAGCTGCAATACTGGGCAAAAGTGCAGGGATGGGCAAGTGGTATTGGATGTTTTTGTTCGATTTTAATTGGTAGCACAGCCTTCAGGCTGTCCTGTTGGCCGCCCTTTAGGGCGATGGCGGCGTGAAAACTGCAAAAGCTGTACACTCCACATGCATTTTTTATCAGCGGCGTGAACGCCGCACAACAAGACAGCCTGAAGGCTGTGCTACCCCGGATTAAGAGCCATTTTAAAATCTAATACACAGGCTGTTTTCTCGTTTTTTCCGATATTCGCCAAACAAAGACTCTTTCACCATGACCCATTTCAGCTTGCGCTTTCTGATTTTCTTTCTTTTGATTTTTCTTCAAAGGCCCGGTATTGCACAAACCGGACAGGGCAGTGTGCTCTTGGGGATGAATGGCAGCTTGGTCTCTGCCAATATACAGCCCAAGCGATTCGCAGGCGGAAATACAAATGTTGAATTCGGCTATGCTTTTTTCAAAAATTTCTTTGTGGGGGCGGCCTACCAACTTTCCTACACTGCCTTACCAATTGATGAAGGCAAAATCAATGTGCCAGGGTATGGGTTGTTTGGCCGATATTATTTATTGAATGGAAAAAACCGGATTTACCTGGAGCCGAGGTTTGGCCATGCGAATTCCTTTGCCAATTACACAGAAGACAAATTGGATATTGGGATTGGTTTTAACCACTTTCTTTCTAAATATGTGGCTCTGGAAGCACAATTGGACTATAATATTTTCACAAAGCAGCAGTTCTCTATTCAGGCTAATTTCCCCAATGATCCTTTATACAGCAACAAAAAAGAATCCACTGGATTGGCCATGAACCTGGAGCTGCGCTTTTTCCTGCCGCCGGGAAGGCACAACGAGGAACGGGAAACATACCCGGCCCTCCCAGAAAGGTTTTTGAAAAAGGGGAATAAAAACATCGAACTATCAGGAAATATCAATTTTGACCCTAAAGCATATTTAACTATCATCAATTATTCCACTTTTATAAAGGACAGGCTCAAATTGCAGCATCGCTATTATGGTGGCGGGTTTATTACAAGAAGTTCTATTAGAAACCTATCTCATTATAGCCTAAATCTTGAAAATTATCAATCTTTGTATGGCCGATTATATTTCAATTTCAATATTGGAATTGGCCCGTATTTAAACTTGTCATTTAAAGACAACGATGACTACTATGGAGCCAATGCCAACGCCAGTTTGGGGCTTGTCCACTTTTTTAAAAATGCAAATATTGGCTTTGGCATATCGGCTTATGGGTTGAAATATATAAATGTAAATGCAGACACCTATTTTTCCAGCAACCTGTATTTATCCTCTGAAATATTCTTGAATGAAACCCTGGCCTTCAAGCCTATTGCCTACCTGAACCTAACGGACGACCCCAGTCCTTTAATTAATCTGGAGAACAACGGGTTGGTTTATGTGCAGAATTTCCAACTGCGCTGGGGTTTTAGCTATTACTTTGGTAGGCATTAACGTTTTAAACTTAGAGCTAACATGAACCTACAAACGACCAAATATTGCCAATACCGCCGCTAACCTTGTCCAACAATTTTTGGACTAAAAAAATAAGCCAAGCGGCCAACCCCTGTTTACCTTTTTCCCGTCTTTGAAATAGAATATGGAGAATCGAGGCAGCGTTTTGCCTTTTTTCTGCATTTTATGTTAAAATCCAAACTTCTATACGCCAAGTAGTGGATTTCTTGTTTTTGTGAGCGTATCTTTAGGCCGTAATCAATCATTTTTTTCACCATAAACTTTGCTGTATTGCACGCTAAAATCATTTTCTTATGAAAACCAAGATCCTACTTCTCTTCTCCGCTACCGTTTTCCTGTTTGCTTCCTGTGACAAGGAAGAAACCATCGTGGAAAATTACACTGATGATGAAATGGCCGTCCTCTCCAAGGCGCTGAACCTACCAATGGCTGTGGATGAATACACCATTACAATACCACAACACCTTGGTGGTGGTCAAGTATTTGCCGACAACAAAATGGCGACCCTTGGCCGGGTGCTGTTTTATGACAAAAAACTCTCTGCCAACGAAAGCGTATCCTGCGCCTCCTGCCACAAACCCGAAGCTGCCTTCTCGGACGATGTCGCTTTCAGCAAAGGCTTCGAGGGCAAACTGACTGAGCGCAATTCCCTTGCCCTGGGTGCTTTCCCCAGCTTCAATGCCTACTATGGCTTCGCTGGCGGATCCCGCCTGTTTTGGGACGAGAGGGCTGCCGATGTGATGGAACAAAGCAAACAGACGCTCAAAAATCCTATTGAAATGGGCATGGATCTGAGCACCTTGTACGATAAGCTTATGCAAGTTGACTATTATAAGATCCTGTTTGAAAAAGCTTTCCCCTATGAGTTTGGCTACCAAAGGCCTGAAGACAAAATCCTGGCTGCACTACAGGCTTTTGTAAACTCCATCGGCATTTTCAACAGCGAATATGACAAAGCCTGGGAGGCTGCTGGAAGTGAACATTCCAATTTCGGCATGTTTTCATCGCAAGAAAATAACGGGAAAAAACTCTTCATGACCAACTGCGCAAGCTGCCACAACCTTGGCAGGGGCTCCGCCACCTTGGTCAATGTGGCCAATAACGGCCTCGAAATGGACTACAAAGACTGGGGCGTAGGTGGCCTGTCCAACAGCCCAAGTGAAGTGGGCGTGTTTAAAGTGCCAATGTTGCGCAACGTAGCCTTGACTGGCCCTTACATGCACGATGGCCGCTTCGCAACCCTGGAAGATGTGGTGGAACACTACAGTTCTGGCATAAAAGACCACCCGAACCTGCATGTGAATTTGCGCAATGCCGATTCGCAGCCCAGAAACCTCAACCTAACCCAGGAACAAAAAGATGACCTTGTGGCCTTTTTGAAAACCTTGACTGACAAAGAGGGAGTGGCCGAAGTGCGCTATTCCGATCCGTTTAAATCGTAAAGAAAATATTTGATAAACGAATAAAAGCCCCGCCGGAATGTCGTACCGGCGGGGCTTTTTTATTTTGGCAAAAATGTCATTCCTGCTTTAGCGTACTTTTGCGGGCCGGTATATTCCGGGAGAATCAAAAATCCCACCTTGATGAAACGAGTTCTACTTATCCTCTTGCCTTTTGCGGTTTTTTTTCAAGGCCAAATCAGCGCCCAAGTCATCTGGGCCGATCCCGCTTTTCCGACACCCAGCCAACCTGTCACTATTTATTTTGATGCCACGCAAGGCTCTGGCGGCTTAGCTGGCTGCAATTGCGACGTTTATCTGCACACCGGCGTTATCACCCTTTTCAGTAGCTCCAATAGTGATTGGAAATACGTAGTAACTACTTGGGGCGTGGCCGATGCAGCCTGGAAAATGACACCCGTGCCGGGCCAACCCGATGTATATAGCTATGACATTGGCCCCAGTATCAAAGAATATTATGGCGTAACCAACCAATCGGAGATCATCGAAAAAATGGCCTTTGTATTTAGGAACGCCAATGGCTCGATGGAAGGCAAGGATGTAGGAAATGCCGATATATTTTACGATGTCTATCCCGACAACCTTGAATTTACCGTGAATATCACCAGCCCAAGCGCCAGCAGCATTTTGGCTGAAATGGGAGAAACCATCAACGTGGCAGGCGCCGCCAACGAAGCAAGCAGCCTGTCGTTGTACGACAACGGCAACCTCGTTTTTTCCACCAACGGCACTTCGCTGCAATATGGCTTGGTGGTGGCACTGGGAGGCACCCATTTGGTGGAACTGGTGGCCGACAATGGCTCCGAATCAAAAACGGCCACTTTTACCTATACGGTGCCGTTGGCGACCAATATTGCCGATTTGCCCAGCGGGGCCAAGGCGGGCATCAACTACCTCAGCGACACCGAGGTATTGTTCGCCTTCGTGGCGCCCGACAAAGACCACGCCTTCCTCATCGGCGACTTCAACGATTGGGCATTTGATACTGATTATCAATTTAATAGGACGCCTGACGGCGAAATGTGGTGGCTGCAAATCAGCGGCCTGGCGCCTGGCCAATACTACGCTTTCCAATACGTGGTGGACGGAACGATACGCATCGGCGACCCCTACAGCGAGCTGATTCTTGACCCCTCCAACGACAATTTTATCCCGCAGAGCGTTTTCCCCAATATGCCCCCCTACCCCACCGGCAAAACGACCGGGATCGTCTCCCTCATGCACCCGGGCGCAGCCGCCTACAACTGGCAGGCGAACAATTACCAACGCCCACAAAAGGAAAAACTGGTGGTGTATGAAATGCTGTTACGTGATTTTTTGTACCAAAACTTTCAGGGCGTGGAAAGCCTGCTCGATTATTTTGAAGAACTCGGCGTGAATGCCATCGAACTCATGCCCGTCAACGAATTCGACGCCAACCTGAGTTGGGGCTACAACCCGACCTATCATTATGCTTTGGACAAATATTATGGCACGCCCGATGCCTTCCGCTCCCTGGTGGACGCCTGCCATGCGAGGGGCATTGCCGTCATCGTGGACGTGGTGTTCAATCACACGCACGAGAAAAACCCGCTGGCCATGCTCTATTGGGACGCCGCTGCCTTCAAACCCTCGCCCGACAACCCCTGGCTGAACGTGAACCCCACCCACGATTTCAACGTGTTTTTTGATTTCAACCACGAAAGCGTTTATACCAAAAACTATGTGAAACAGACCATGGAACACTGGGTGGAGGCATATCGGGTGGACGGTTTCCGCTTCGACCTCTCAAAGGGTTTTACCCAAAAAGTGACCATCGGCAATGTAAGTGCCTGGGGCCAGTATGACGCAGACCGAATCGCCACCTGGAAAGACTACGCAGACGCTATTTGGTCGGTCAACCCGGAAACCTACGTCATACTCGAACATTTTGCCGACAACACAGAGGAAAAGGAATTGGCCAACTACGGCATGATGCTTTGGGGCAACGGCAATTGCAACTACAACCAGTCCACGATGGGCTATGCCAGCGGCCCCTGCAATTGGGACTTCCGCTGGAGCGTGGACTACAAGCAGCGGGGCTGGGATTCGCCGCACATCATGAGCTACCAGGAAAGCCACGACGAGGAACGGCTGATGTACAAGAACCTGACCTACGGTAACAGCAGCGGGAATTACAGCGTGAAGAACCTTTCGACCGCCCTCGACCGCATCGAACAGGCCAATGCTTTTTTCTACACCGTGCCAGGCCCAAAAATGCTCTGGCAGTTTGGCGAACTGGGCTACGACTATTCCATCAACTGGTGTACCAACGGCACCGTGGACGAAAGTTGCCGCCTGACCCCGAAACCCGTGCGCTGGGACTACACCGTGGACCCAGACCGGGTGGATGTTTACAACAACGTCCGATCGCTGTTGCACCTGCGGAACAACTACGAAGCATTCCAAACGACTGATTATCAGTTGAATGTCAGCCAGGCCACCAAAACCATCCACCTCAATCACGCCTCTATGGACGTGGCTGTTTTGGGCAATTTCGACGTGGTGGAAAAAACGGTGGCGCCGCAGTTCCAGCACACAGGCTGGTGGTACGAATACTTCACGGGCGACAGCCTGAACGTGAGTGACGTGAACGCTGCCCTTACTTTCCAGCCGGGCGAATACCGCCTTTACACAGATACAAAAGTGTCGCAGCCGGATTTTGCAACTGGCACTGAGGAGGTTGTTTCAAACAATGATTGGAAAATTTTCCCCAACCCCAGCAATGGCCAGGCCACCGTGCGGTTGGATTTGCAGGAAAGGGCAACAGTGAATTTAAGCATCCACGATTTGCAGGGCAGGATGATAGCTGTCATGCAAAATGGCAGCCTGGCAGCAGGCGGGCACGATTTTAACATTACCGTCCCAATGGCCAATGGGCTATATTTGCTGCGGCTGGCAAAAAACGGAGAAGTTTCCACCAAAAAATTGGTGATCATGAAATAAACCGAAGAGCAAATTTTTTTTTCTCATCCCGCCTATAGGTTGGGTGAGTTTTTTTGAAGGCATGGTAGTTTTTCCATGCCTTTGTTTTTTTTTAAAACTATTGAAAATATTGAGGGAAGGAAGCAAGCTTGTGACATCAAAATTCCCAAAAGGAACAATTCTTGTTACTTTTGAAGCTGCTTGAACGGCCAGATAACAACAAGGGCAGCAACAAAAATCAACTCACGACGGCATGAAAAACCTCATCGAAATTTCCCGCATTATCACCAAGAAAAAAATAAGGAAGATTGAAGTTTTTGATGGCGCCACCCTCGACAGTGCTAACAGCAAGTTCACCGAGTTTTATGATGCCCTGATGGCCGGTAAATTCAAAAACGACAGGGATGCCGCCACTTTTCTTTACGATTGCGGCCCTACCGACGACAAGTACCGACAACTGAAATCACGCTTCCGCAAACGCCTGCTGAACACGCTTTTTTTCCTCGATACCAATATGCCCAGTACCAACAATTACGACCGGGCCTATTTTTCCTGCAACAAGGATTGGACTCTCATCAGGATTCTCATTGTCAACAACGCCCACCAGACCGCCGTTGACCATACCAAGGCCGTGTTCTTAATTGCCTTGAAATACCGCTTTGCGGATATTATCGTCAACTGCTGCCGCATCCTGCGCCAGTATGCTTCCCTGGCAGGCAATGAAACGGAATTTAATGAATACGATGCTTATCTAAAAGAATATTCGCTCATCCTCGAAGCAGAAACACAATCGGAGGAACTGTTCCAGCGGATGCTGCTGCAATACGGCAAACCAGCCGAGGAAATCGTCAACCTGGTGGAACAGTTTGGCGAGTATTGCGATGCCCTGGTGGCGCTGTCGGAAACCTACAGTTCTTCTGCTATCGTGTATTACAACATGCTGCTGGTGTGGACCTACCGCTTTGAGATGCAGTGCGACTACGAAAACATGTTGGAGGTCTGCACCCGTGCAGAGAAGTACATCGAAGAAAACCCGGATTTTTTGCAGCAAGACAAATTGGCCACTTTCCACCTGAAAAAAATGTCTGCCTACCTGCACCTGCGGGATTTTAAAAACGGCAGGGCCAACGTGGAAAAAAGCCTCCAGCTATTCCAGGAGGGCAGCGAAGAGTGGTTTTTGTTTATGGAATACTACCTCTTGCTGGCCTTCCATACCGACAACTTCCTCAATGTATATGCGATTTTCAACCGGGCCAAGGCCAACCCAAAATTCAAGAAACTGGACAGCGATTCCCGTGAAAAGTGGAAGGTTTACGAGGTATATATGACCTATTTTTTGGAAAGCAACAAAGGGCAACAGGCCGAAGTGTTCAAGTCGCAAGCCAAAAAAACCTTCAAGGTGAGCCGCTTCCTCAACGATGCCGTTTTGTACCCAAAAGAACAAAGGGTGTTAACGATTCACATGCTCATCGCCCAGATTTTGTTTTTGCTCGACAACAACAACCAGGTACAGGCCACGGAAAAAGTAGATCGTCTGAGAAGCTACATCTCCAAGCACCTGGAAGGCCCCGAACATTACCGCATGATTCAGTTTATCCGCCTGCTCAACCAGCTTTCAAAGGCTGATTTCCAAATCAACAATTTGGAGAACATGGAAAAATACTACAACCGCCTGATCGAGCAACCATTTTTCTACCGTGGCCTGCTGACCGAAATGGAAGTCGTCCCTTTTGAGAAGTTGTGGAACCATATTTTGGCCCGGCTGTCTTAAATTTTTATGCTCAACGTTTAGCTCACGCCGCCAAGTTTTGAGCATGGCATATCTGACGCAGGTTTGGCCCAGAATAAGGTGACGCCTCAAAAGGGCCAGCAAAATCAGAGGTAAACCCATGACATGTACGGCCCTTTTGAGGTGTCGCCTTAGTCCTTCCACCAGTTAATTTTTAATACTACCGTTCCTGCCTATTTCCTGACAAGCTTCTCCACCCATTCCCCTTTTTCGGTTTTAATGGTCAAAAAATAAGTGCCTGCGGGCAGTGTGGCCATGTCGAATGTTTTTTCAAAAACACTGGTACTGGCCTTGGTGGAGAAAATTTCCGCCCCTTTGCCATCGGTGAGGCGTACGCCCAGGGATAAGGTTTGGCTGGAGCGGAGTTTTACCGTCAGTGTATTTTCAAAAGGATTGGGGGAAACGGAAATTTGCTCAATGCCCGTAGCGTCGAAGATGGACAAAACGGTAATGGAAACTGTAGCAGAAACGGCCTCGCATCCGTCATTGTTTGTTACCAAAACGCTGTACTCGCCTGTTTCTTGGGCCGTGTAGCTTTGGTCATCGGCACCATTGATAGGCTCGCCATCGAGCAGCCATTGGTAGCTGGCAAAGCCGGGATCGGCGGATAAAACGGTGTCCATTGTAACGGTGATGTTCGGCGTGGCCGGGGCATCGAATTGCGTTTCTACCGTAAAACTGGAGGTAAGGGTGCAGCCCCCGTCGCCAGTGACGGTAACGAAGTAGTCGCCAGCAGGCAAATTGCTGCGCTCCGCGCTGGTCGAACCATCTTCCCAGAGCACAGAGAAGGGATCGGTATTGCCCATCAAGCCCACGATAATAGAACCGTCGGCGTCGCCTGGGCAGCTTGCGTCATTGACTTCCGAGGTCAATGATTGATCGGCGTTTATTTCAAACTCATCATTTATCACGCAGCCGTTGCCGCCCGTGATGGTAACGGAGTAGCTGCCAGCCGCCAGGTTGTTGATTTCCAGGCCGCTCATCCCGTTGCTCCAGTCAATTTGCAGGTTGCCGGACAGGCCAGAAAACGTGAGTGCAATGGAGCCATTTTCATTGCTTGGACAGGCAACCCCTTCCACACTGGCCGTGTAGCCAAAAGAAGAAGTTGTCTCTGTTACCCGGTAAATGATGCCATTTCCAAGGCCTGCCAGGAACAATTCGCCGTTTCTGTTTTCACCAAAGGAAACGAACTGGTTGTTGGCAAGATTGGCCAGCTCGGTATTCGTCCAGCCGCCAGCCCCGTCGGGTACGACAGACCAAATAATTCCTGTGCAATAATCTGTGTACAGGTAGTGGCCGTACAGCTCCGGGTAAGCACAGCCCCTATAAACGAAGCCGCCCGTAATTGAGCAGCCCGTATTGCCGCCATGCTGAAATTCAGCCACCGGTTGCACATAACTTGGCAAAGTGCAGCCGCCCGAAGGGAAGAGATGGGCACCTTCGTAGCACCGCCAGCCGTAGTTTTCGCCGCCCGTGCTGCTGGCTGGCTGGAAGTCTATTTCCTCCCATGCATCCTGCCCCACGTCGCCTATCCAGAGGTCGCCCGTAGCCCGGTCGAAACTGAAGCGCCAGGGATTGCGGAGGCCAAATGCCCATATTTCATCCAAAGCAATGGGATCGTTGACAAATGGGTTGTCAGCTGGAATTCCATAAGGGTCGCCGTTGTCCACGTCAATGCGGAGCATTTTGCCCAGCATGGTGGTCATTTTTTGGCCGTTGCCCTGTGGGTCGCCGCCGGAACCGCCATCGCCGAGGCCGATGTAGAGGTAGCCATCGGGGCCAAATTTTACGCATCCGCCATTGTGGTTGCTAAACGGTTGGTCAACTGCTATTAAGTTGAACTCGCTGTCCGGGTCGGCCACGTTGGGGTCATTGGCGGAAACGGAAAAGCGGGAAATGCGGGTGTCGCCACTGGTGTTGGTATAGTTGACATAAAAATAGCCATTGCTGGCATAGTCGGGGTGGAAAGCCAGTCCAAGCAAGCCTTGCTCATTGCCGCTGGAGCCGACCCTGGGGTCAATGTTGAGGAACGGGGTAGGCAGTTTGTTTCCGTTTTCATCCAGTATCCAGATGATGCCATCCTGTTCCACAATGAAAAGGCGGTCGTCGCCACAGTGCGCAATATCAACCGGACGGTCGAAGCCTGTGGCAAAATTGACCAATTGGATGTTGGGCTGGGCCAAGCTTTGGCAGGCCAAAAAAACAAATGAAGCAAGGAGGGTACAGAGTTTTTTCATAAAAAAAGTGTGACGGGTTTTGAAGGAAAAAGATCAAAGTGCAAAGGAAAAAAGTGCGCTGAGCTTACTTTTGCCTTTTTCCTATTGTGCTATAACAAGCCAAAAATCCCCGGTTCTTGGCGAAGCAGTTAAATGTTCGGGGAAATATCTCTTACTTTGTAAAACTAACTGCAAAACAACTGACCATGAGAAGATTTTATGCGACAATTACTTTGTGCTGCCTGTTTGGAGCACTGGTGAAAGGGCAGGATTTGCCCATTTCCAATATTTATCTCTTCCAATTAGAATGGGTGGACACGGTGCTTTTGTTCAAATCGCCCAAATTTCTAACCGGCTATAACAAACTTGGCTACAACAACCAGCCACAGTTCATCAGCAATTCCGAACTGCTCATAGCCTCAGCCACACAGGGCGATAACCAAACGGATATTTACCTGCTCGATTTGGAGAAAAAATCCCGCCTGCGCATGACGCAAACGCCGGAATCTGAATATTCGCCCCGCCCTACCCCCGACAACCTCTACTTTTCCGTGGTACGGGTAGAAAACGATGCCGACCGCACACAGCGCCTCTGGCAGTACCCGCTCGACCGTGGAGACAAGGGCAAGGCTGTTTTTAAATACCTGCGGGGCGTGGGCTACTACTATTGGCTCGACCGGTTCCGGGTAGCTTTGTTCAATGTGGCCGCCACGAATTACCTCACCATCGGCGACACCCGTGACGAGTCCACCCGCCAACTGGCACCCGACATTGGCCGCTGCATGCAGGCTTCTCCCAATGGCCGCCTGGTTTTTGTCCATAAAAAATCGGCTGAAAATTGGGTCATCAAGGCGATGGACACCAATAGCCTGCAAGTGGAGGAAATCATCAAAACCCCAACGGGCAGCGAGGATTTTATCATCCTGAAAGATGGCTCCCTCCTCATGGGCAAGGGCAGCCGTTTGTACAAATTCCACCCGATGAAAGATAAAAACTGGGTAGAGATGGCCGACCTGAAAAATCTCGGCATCTACAACGTGACCCGCATGGCCGTGAGCGGCGACAACAAACTGGTGCTGGTCAATGGCAGGGCCTGATGATTCTTCGATTTTTGATGTTTAATTTAAAAAGTGCCCAATCCCCATTATAACCAATGCTTTGAGAACTTATTTTTATACCTGTTTTTGTCATTTAAATCATTGATTTTCAATATTCTATCCAATGACTTAATGACCAAATGACAAATGACTCAAAGCACTAACTGGTAAAGCCTGACGTTAAACGGTACGTCAATTCAATTTTATGCGAGTACTACTCACCATGCTTTTGATGCTGGCCCTGTACGGTTCGGCCCATTCGCAGCGCACCCGCCGCCTTTTGTTGTTTGCCTCCGATTCTATGAATGTTGACCTGCTCAACCAGCGCAAATGGCTGGAAGCCGAACGGGAAGCCGTGGAAGCCCGTGACATCTGGCTGGCCGTGTTCAACGAACCAAAAAAATTCCGGCGCATGTACGAATACCACGGCGTGGGCCGGGCCGATTTTATGCTCGTACTGATAGGCAAAGATGGCGTTGAAAAACTCCGCTCGGAAAAGCCCCTGCCCGCCAAGGAATTGTTCGATTTTATTGATGAAATGATTTTGAAAGGCATGGATTCGCAAGAGTACGAAACAACGGGTGGGCGGAGTGATCGGAAATAAAGATGCTAATTAAATAGGAAATTAGAAATTAGAAATTGTCTGACATTCAAGTGATTGCGAATATTATAATCTGAATTAATTTCTTCAAATATAGCTCGCACTGCCAAGTTTTCCCGATGTTCGGGAAAACTTGGCGACGTGAGATATAATTTGCACTATATATTTCGTTTAATTCGTGGCGGAAATAAATATTATATAGATGCCGGATTTTAGCCCCAAAGTGGCTAAAATCCGGCATCTATATTTGTCACAATATTGAATGTATTGTGGCCATGAGTTAAGGCGAAAACTATTGCTTCACTGGTGCTTTTTGCAATTTTTCCTTTTTGGGTTCCGCCCTGGGGGCCGTTTGAAAACGGTCCAATTTCTTCGATCCTGAGGTGGGTTTTTGTGCTTTCTGCTTCGGGTGTACCAATTTCATCTCCTTCACCAAGTGGCCCGCTCCGGCGTATTTGTCCACGATAAACAGCACGTAGCGGATATCCACCATGATGTTGCGGCAAAGCGAAATATCGTAATTGTAGTCGCTCATGGTGCCTTCCCATACCCGGTCGAAGTTGAGGCCGACGAGGTTGCCGTGGGCGTCAATGGCGGGGCTGCCTGAGTTGCCGCCCGTGGTGTGGTTGGAACCGATGAAACAGACAGGCATGCGCTTGCCTTCGCCATATTGGCCATAATCCTGGTTTTTGTAAAGCTCCTGCAACTTGGCCGATACGTCGAATTCATAGTCGCCCGGCACGTACTTTTCCATCACGCCGTCCAGGTAGGTTTTTGTAGAATAGCTCACGCCGTCACGGGGCTTGTAGGCTTGCACCCGCCCATAGCTGCAGCGCATGGTGCTGTTGGCGTCGGGGTAAAAAGTTTTATTTTTAAACACCTCCATTTGTGCCTTCATGTAGGTCTGTTGCAGGTCGGCGATGCGCTCGTTGATTTCGTTGTATTTACCCACCACTTTTTCATTGTAGGTATCGTCGAAGGCTTTGGCCAGGAGGTAGGCCGGGTCGTTTTGGATGGCTTTCATGATGTCGCCCGTGGCCATGCCCATCGTGGCAATGGCACGGTCGCTGTCCGTTAAAAAGGAGTTGGTGTAAATGTTTTCAGCCAGGGCTTCGTAGTCGCCGTTTTTTACCAGGTTTAAAAAATAGTCGGGCAAAAAAGCCTTGTCCACTTTTTTCGCCATGAGTTCCATCTGCACGGCGAAGACTTTTTGGTCAATTTCCGGGCGGTAGTCTTTGTAAAAATCCTCCAGGCCAGCAGCCAGGCGGGTTTTCATTTTTTCAAAACCAGCCTCGCCCTCGTTTTCGTAGGCCTTCACCAAGCGGTTCATTTGCGAAGCAATGCGCAGCAATTCCACGTTGCGGGAAGTGATTTCATCGTAATAATCCTTCGTCAGCGCATAAGGCTCTATGTTTTTGTACAACTGCTCAAATTCGGGCAGGAGGCCGGCGTATTGTTTAAAATTGGGGTCGAGGTTTACGATTTTGGCAAATTCAGCCTCGTATTCCTTTTTCTTCTGCACAGCATTGGTGCGCTTGAGGCCGAGCACTTCGCCCTCCCATTTTTTCCAGGAATTGGACAGGCCCGACTGCTTGGAAGCGTATTGGATTTTCACCTCCGCATCGGCCCGCATGGCAGCGTTCCAGATATCCAGCGTCCTGTCACGCACGGCGATTTTGGCGGGGTCAAGCACGTCCACCAGTTGCTGCACCCCATAGGAAGGCAGGTACTCGTTCGTGCGGCCAGGGAAGCCAAAGACCAGGGTAAAATCGCCATCCACCACGCCGTCGAGCGAGATAGGCAGGAAGTGCTTTGGCTGGTAGGGCTTGTTGTCTTTTGAATACTCGGCAGGGCGGTTGTCCTTGTCGGCATAAATGCGGAAGATGGAAAAATCGCCCGTATGGCGGGGCCAAACCCAGTTGTCCGTATCGGCACCGAACTTCCCGATGGACGAAGGCGGGGCACCCACCAGCCGCACGTCTTTGTAAGTGACCGTAACGAACATAAAGTATTGATTGCCATTGAAAAAGGGGCGGATCATCACCTCTTCCCAGGCCTCTTTTTGGGCAGCCGCCTTGATGTCGTTCAGGTTTTTGTCAATGGCGCTTTGGCGGGTACGTTTGTCCATGCCATCGGTCACGCCGACCAGTGCTGCCGCCGTCACGTCTTCGATACGGGAAATGAGCGTGGCCGTAAGGCCGGGGTTGGGCAGTTCTTCCTTCGTGCTTTTTGCCCAAAAACCCTCCTCCAGGTAATTGTGCTCCAGCGAGGAATGTTCCTGGATTTGCCCATAGCCACAGTGGTGGTTGGTGAGCAACAAGCCCTGCGGAGAAATAATCTCGGCAGTACAGCCACCGCCAAACTGCACGATGGCATCCTTGAGCGAGCCTTTGTTCACGCTGTAAATGTCCTCGGCACTCATCTTCATGCCCATACTCTGCATTTCTTTTTCATTGAGCAGGGAGAGCAGCAGCGGAATCCACATGCCTTCCACGGCAAAGGCCGCTATTTTTACAAGCAACAAAAAGGTCAGGGAAAAAAAGAATTTTTTCATGGTAAATGTCTTTTTTTAAAACGATGAAATATGAATGATGAACTATGAACGATGGGCCGTTCAGCTCTCACGTTCTCTCGTTCTCACTTCTAAAAAGTGGGTGGCGAAGATAGGAAATGATAAGCTATGGGGCGGGAAGGATGGGGGTCAAGCGCCTTGCAAATCCTGTTTTTTGGGAAGAGGGCTTGCAAAAAGGGACTTTGGAGAAAACGAAAACCAGGCTTGAATTAAATTGCAGATAATCATTTGATAAATAAAACCGAAGGATGAAAATGCGCTTGAAACGGAAAGTCAGGGAACAGCTGCCCGAAGAATTGGACGGGGCTAAACTGACCCTGACTGACGCACAGGGAAAGCAATTACTGGAACAGTTGCTTTCGGGCCGACAGGGAAGTTTCATGTGGAACGCGCCCAAAGAACTTAAAGGCGTCGTTTTCTACCAATTTGTTTCTGGTGCCTCTTTCGGAGAGACTGGTAAACTAGTCATTATCCGTTAACGAAAGAGAGGCTGGACGACGCTGTCCAGCCTCTCTTAATTTATTTATGATGAGAGCGTTGATTACATTGTGCTTTCTTTCAATTTTTCAGGTTACACATGGTCAGGTATATTTCAACAAGCGTACAAATTTCGGCTTTCCCCTTGCCATAATTACAAGTGTTTTACCGACTGACAGCTGTTATTACCTGACAGGGCTCATCACCGATTCGCTCCCTCCTTATTTGATAGGGAATATTTTTGTCAAGCTGGGCTTGGACGGGGAGTATTTAAATTCAAAAACACTTTTGTCAACGGAAAAAACTTATGAAACCTGGCTTGGCGATCTGCTCCCGACACCGGATGGGAACTTTCTGGATATAGGTTTCACAAGAGGGGCGATCAGAAAGGCTTTGCTCGTTAAATACTCACCTCAAGGTGATACCTTGTTCATGAAAGAACATCCGAGTTTTTATTTCCCGCAAAACCCTTTCATAGTCCCGGTGGATTTTGTCAGGATGGAGAATGGCGAGATGTATGTATTAAACGTGGTTGAAAAGCCGGATTTTTCCGATGGCGATATTTCCGTCATGAAGTTGGATGCCAATGGGACTTTGGTTTGGCAAAAGGCCTACGGCAGCACTTGGGACGAGATCCCACGCTCGCTGGTTTTGGACGACTACGGTGGGCTGATAATAGGCGCTGAAAAGCAAAAAATCGTCTCGCAAAACTTTGTGAACAGAACCTACCTGATAAAAATAGACACGACTGGGGAAATTCTATGGGAGTACCTCACCCCTCAGAACCATCTTCGGGACGCCGCCAGGGACATGGTGAAAACTGAGGACGGCGGACTGGTGGTGGCCAGCGGCAAGGGCATCGAGGTGCCGGTCAATGCGACATCAGGGGATCTAAGATGGGAGAGCGGGCATGTCTATAAATTAAATACCTATAATCAAGTAGTGTGGGAAGTGGATATTACGGGCGACATAACACCGTTGTACTTTAACTACTTAAGCAAATTGATTTCGGTGGACAACGGCAATGCCTTTGTAACGGCCGGGCAGTTTGGGGAATTGGTTTCGCCCACCTCCGTTGATGTGTACTGTTGGCTAGCAAAAATTTCCGGCGAGGGGGAAATCCTTTGGCTAAGGAAGCACCACATCGTGGACAGCGACGAAGACCGCCACTTCCCCTACGACTTGAAACAAACTGCCGACGGTGGCCTGATCATAGTGGGCGAAGCATCGGATCTCGTCCCTAGCCCCGACAATAGGCAGGCCTGGCTGCTCAAGCTGGACGGGCACGGCTGCCTCGTGCCGGGCTGCCACCTCATTGATGCCACAGAGGAAGAAGCTGTGCCCGAAATAGGCCTGGCCATCTACCCCAACCCCACTACTGACTACCTGAACTTCTACTTGAAAAATGCTCGACCTTCAAAAGGAACATCTTTCCGCATCGTGGACGCTGCGGGGCGGGCGGTGAAGGAGTTCCAAAGCGCTGCGGCGGATGCCACCTTTATCGTGCCGGTGTGGGGGTGGGCAGCGGGGGTGTATTTTTTGCAGTACATCGAGGATGGAGCGGTGAGGTGCTCGGAGAGGTTTGTGAAACAATAAGGCAAGGGCATGGAAAAAGCGCTGTTACAAAAGTGTCTGCAGGTGAAGGATATCGCCGGCAACAGCAAGTGCTTGGCGGGTGCTCAGGCCCAGGCCTTGTTGAACGCCTACTATGGCTACCAATATTTCGTGTCGCCCAAACGGCCCACCGCCCCGGAGGAGCGCTCCGCCCCGCTGCAACAAGAGGAACCCGCCGGCAAAACCCTGTCTGTGTTCCCCAACCCTTCTAAAGGCAATTTCACCTTCCGGTACAATTTGCTTGAAGATCTGGATGGAGCCAAGCTGACCCTAACGGATGCTCAGGGAAGGGTACTACTGGAGCAATGGCTTCCGGGCTGGCAGGGCAGCTTTGCCTGGAATGCGCCCAAGGGGCTTAAGGGCGTCGTTTTCTACCAACTTGTTGCCGGGGTTTTCTTAGTGGAAACCGGTAAGCTGGTCATCATCCGTTAACAAAAGAGGGGCTGGACAACTTTGTCCAGCCCCCTTAATTTATTTACCATGAGGATATTGGTTACATTTAGCGCATTGATTATATTTCAAGCTGTCAACGGTCAAGGGTATTTTAATAAAAGACTCAGGTTCGGCTTTCCTGCCGCAACGCTGACCAGCATCCTGCCCACCGATAGCTGTTATTACGCCACCGGCATCATAGCCGACTCCGTGTACCCCTACAACACGGGCAACATATTCGTGAAATTCGATCTTGAGGGGGAAGTTTTTTTTTCCAAAACGTTGACTTCCACAGAAAAAACCTATGAGACCTGGCGCGGGGATTTAATTTTTACTGAGGACGGCAACCTTGCCGACGTGGGCTACACCATTGACTCCATCCACAAACTGCTGTTCATCAAATACAACCTCTCAGGCGATACCCTGCTGACCAGGGAGTTTAAAAGTCCCTACTCCAATTATTTTTACCCCCCCGCCCAAATACGCCGGACGCCCGAAGGAGGCTATTATGTGCTTGCCAATGTCGAAAAAAGCCTTAGTGACCCGGACGCTGAATTTATCCTGTTAAAACTTGGCCACAACGGTGATTTAGTTTGGCAGAAAGTTTACGGACAGGATGACGTTCACGATGTTTCCTATTCGATGGCCCTGCTCGATTCGGGAGAACTGCTATGCGGCGGGAGGAGGGACAATCGAAACAATACTTTAAAGAACTTCATCGAGCGGGCCTACATTTTCAAGGTTGATTCTACAGGGGCAAAAACATGGGAATACCTCACCCCCCAGAACCAGCTCCGGGACGGTGCCAGGGACATGGTGAGGACAGCGGACGGCGGCCTGGTGGTTGCCAGCGGCAAGGGCATCGAAGTGCCGATCAATGCAAGCCAGGGCGAACTGAGGTGGGAGAGTGGGTACATCTTCAAA
>JBGSKQ010000017.1:0-36124 GCA_041741095.1 Saprospiraceae bacterium | reverse complement strand
ACTTGGCCAAAAAACGGCTCTTTTTCGCCATTTTTTCAGCTTTTTTCAGTTGCGTAGCCAAACTATGCGCCTTCAAAAACCTAAAAAACTGACAAAAAATAGCTCGTTTTTGTCTCAAGCACCAAATCGCAAACAAGCTCTTAAGGCTACTGGAAAGACAGGCAGGCCGCTTTTCTTTGTTGCTCAATGGTGGCGAATGGCGTTGATCAGATCGCTCTTGTTCATTTTTGATCGGCCCTCGATGCCGATTTTTTTTGCCTCTTGGTAAAGGTCATCTTTCGAACGCTCGTCCAGTTTGCTCGCCTTGCCGCCCTTTTGGCTTGCGTCGGGTGTATTGGAGATACGGGCAGCTTTTTCTTTGCTCATACCTTTGTCACGGAGGGCTTCATACTTGTCTTTGTCCTTGATAGAATTCATTCTTTTGTTAGGCATGGCTACATTTTTTGGTTAGAAAATACGGTGTAGATTTTCAATTGCAACGTCGGGATTTTGGCTATGTTCAAAATCAGAAACAGGTCAGATCAATATTTTGATATAGCGGAAGTTACTTGAATTGAATATTGACAATTCTTCCGTTTTCGGCCTTGGTAATGTTTTCCGGTAAGCCAGAAACACCGTTCAACAAGGAAGGGTGCAGTTTTTTCGACCCGTCCCCATCGTGCAGGACAGAAAAATTGCCTGTTGTTTCCATGATGACCGCCCTGACATGCGAAGGATCCAATACATTGGCCCTGCGCAGCACTACGATAAGGTCGCTCTCTTCCACTTCCACCGATTTTAAATTGGCGTGCAACATTTCCCCGTTGTACATCAGCAGGACTGGCTTGTTGTCAATCAAGTACTTAAGTTTTACAAACCTCCGAAGTTGCGCAACCACAAAATGGAAGAAAAACAGGAAGGACAGGCCAATAATGCCCAGAAGCCAAGGTGTGTTATTGGTGGCCACGGAGCCAATCATGGAGCCTACCGCCACCGTTTTTGCAAAATCAAAGCCCGACATTTTAGAGAAGCTCCGCAAGCCGAAAAGCCTTGTCAACACAATGACGGCTAAATAGACAATAAGGCAAGTGCCGAATACTTGAAAAATATTGTAAAAAGTAATTTCCATAGCCAGCTTATGCAATTGTTGTGGCTATTTGTATGGGAAAGTTTTCAATATGCTGTTGGAAACGGGATTGGAGTTTGGATGTTCAAGGTGGGTATATTCAGAAGCGTAAGCGTTACAAAAAACTTTTGACCTGAAAATTGCCAAAGCTGTAAAGTTCTGGTTTATCTTACCATTCGTTCCCAAATTTGCAGTTTCTCTTATTTTATCCATCACTAAAACCTAATAACATGACCGCACGTCGTCTCATCCATTCCTTGCTGCTATCGGCAATTTTTTTCAGCTTTTCTTTTGGACAAAATATTCAGGCATCCAAGCTGGCCACACTGGCAAAGTTTGGCCATTTTACCAATTCCAACCCAGCCCTTGACCACCGCAACTTTTTCGAGGCGATGGCAGGAGAAATGGGGCTTTCAAGCCCAAATGAAATGGTATTGGAACAAACAATAGCGGGCAAAAACGGCTTTGTCCATTACAAATTTCAACAGTACCACGCCGGGCTGCCTATCGTCGGCAGCACCTATATTTTGCATGAAAAAAACGGGCAGGTGACCAACGCAAACGGCCATTTTACACCCAATATAAACAAAGCCGCTACGCCAAGTATCAGCCCCGGCCGGGCCATGCAAGTGGCCAGACAAAAGATGAATGCCAGGGAATATGCGCCCGAAGCGGTCGTCCCCATTCTTTGCTTCATTGATCCGGCTTTCCCAAAAACTTCCGAAGATCTGAAACTGGCTTATGAGCTGGACTTAAAAAGCGTGGAGCCGTTTGACAAGCAACGTTTTTATGTGGACGCAGAGCGGGGCAACATCATCACCCAATTCCCGCTGATTTTGCAGGAAGGCGTGCCCAGCACTGCCGTCACGAAATACTATGGCACCGTGAACGTCATCACCGATTCGCTCGGCCCGCAAAACTTCGTGCTGCGTGACCCGACACGAGGCGAAGGCATTTTTGTATATAATTCGGATTTGAACAGTTTCACCAATAATAGCTCTGCTTGGGATTTGACCAACGACGACAAGGACGAGGTGGCACTGGATGCGCATTATTGCACAACCCGCTTTTATGATATGATGTTGGAAAATTTTGACTGGAACGGCCAGGATGGCCAGGGCAAAGCCATGAAAGTGACCGTCCACAACAACGGGGCCGGCAACGTGAACGCCTTTTGGGACGGCGAATATTCCAACTACGGCGATGGCGACTGCATTTATGGGCCATTGATAACGCTGGAAGTGATTGGGCACGAGTTCACGCACGGAGTGGTGGACTATACTTCGCAATTGGTCTATTCTAATGAATCGGGGGCCATGAACGAAAGTATGGCCGACATGATGGGCAAGGCATTGGAATGGTATTCCGACCCAGGCAACTTTTCCTGGGTGCTGAGCCATTCCTTTTTGCTCGATCCTTCGGCGAAACCATTCCGGGTGATGGACGACCCAAAAACTGTGGAAATGCCAGCCTACTATGGCGGTGAATTTTGGTTTGACGGGGCCGATGTACATACCAATAGCTCTATTGGCAATTTGTGGTTTTCCATGCTGGCGGACGGAAAACAAGGGGAAAACGAGGCTGGCTACTTATTTGACGTGCCGGGACTCGGCATGGAAAAGGCCAGCCAGATTGCTTTTCATACCAATAAAAATTACCTGACATCTAGCAGCGATTACAATGATTTTTACCATACTTCGCTTCTCGCTGCGGAAGAATTGTATGGCCCCGGCGCTGCGGAAATAGCGGCAGTGGACGAAGCCTGGAAGGCCGTGGGGCTGCCCACCGGCCCTGGTGGCGGGCCAGATTTTGACTTGGCCTTGCCGCAAGGTTTTTCTGGCTTTAAACAATACTGTGGCCTGGGGCAATACATCCCATTGGAAATAAAAATAACCAACAAAGGCACTACCCCATATTTGCCTTCCATGAACGGCGTTTTAGTACTTTCGGAATCTTCCCAAAGCGACTATGAATACGAATTGAATGAGGTTATACATCCTGGACAGGTGCTGACGGTCACCATTGACGATTGGTTTTTACCCATATCCGCTGATTATTATTATGTAAATATCTCACTGGGTTTGAATGATGAAGTGCCGGACAACAATTATTCAAACGAATACATCCAGCTATTTGAAAATACGGCCAACGACCTTTCGCTTGGGTCGGTCACAATACACCCGCCTGCCTGTTTTGAAAGCGAGTACATCATCCTTTACAACATTACCAATAACAGTTGCACGCCCCTTCCGGCAGGCACTACTTTGAAATTGTTGATGGAAAAAGAGAATGGTACCGACATTTGGACAACAGACTACACCTTGCAGGAGGATTTGGAGGCTTTTGGATTCTTGTCAATCCCCAATTTCATGCCTTTGAGCATAGATCCGACGGAGGAAATAAGGTTCTACGTGGATTTTGACGAGGATGTATCTGAGGAGGACAACGAGAGTTTTGCATTCATATCTTCCTCGGTGGCCATCACGGGCGATTATCTCAACGAGTTTGACGGTGATGTGCAAATAAACAGCTATCTGGCTGTCGAATCCAATGTTGCTCCCAATGAAGTGGAGTTTGAGGGCAACACTTATTTTGGCTCGACCGGCCTGTTTTCCGATGCCGGTTTTTTTACCCATTGCCCCAATTTTGAGGACAATTTTTCTGGGAATGGATTTTTCAGTCCGGTGGTCAGTACTATTCGTACTTGCGTTGACCATTCCAATTTTGAACAATCCATTTTGAGTTTTGACCTGCGAACATTTAGGAATAATATCGCTACAGCAGAAGGCTATCTGTACAGCAGCATGTTGCAGGCAAAATGGAAAGGCAGCCAAAACGGCAACGAAATCATTGCCGGAGGGCCGGAAGGAATATCGGAGCCAGTTGAAATTATATTGCCTAACCATTTTAAAGGTGAATTGGAACTGAAATTCTACACCGAAATAGGACAGTTTTACCTGGACCCCATTTATTTTGATAATGACGATGTGCTGCTGATGGACAATCTGCACCTGCAGGCAATTTCAACGGGAACGGAGGAAGAAACAGCCATTGGCAGGGTGAAAATTTCACCCAACCCTACTGCCAACTTGTTGAATGTTCGTTCTGGAAAAATCCTGAAATCTGCCCAATTGATTGGCCTGAATGGCAATGTTTTACAACATTTCACTTTAAACAGCCGCTCATTTGAAGTGGACATGAGTGTTTTTGGGAACGGCCTGTATTTCCTGCGCCTTGAAACGCAAGACGGCCAATGGCTGGTGGAGAAGGTGGTGAAAATAGAGTAAACCCGTTATCCTGATAAATATTAGGGGCTGTACCCTGTTAGGATTTGAAATCCTAACAGGGTACAGCCCCTAATATTTTCGTGGTCAATCCACCCACAGCCGTATCCCCACATAGCCCCTCGCCCCCACCAGTGGGCCCCATACCTGCATGGCATCGAAATGCTCGCCAAATGGGTTTTGCCAATCAACAATGGCGTGTTCCTGGCGATAATCGGTCAGGTTTTCGCCGCCAAGGTAAATTTCCCATTGTTTAAAACGCCGGGATACCTGCGCATTCAGCAGCACATAATCGGGCGAATATCCGTCGAAATATTTCCGTTCTACAATGCTGGAAGGGATGTGTTCTGCATCCGCAAAACGCTGCCAGCCGGTGTATTGGACATTGGTGTTGAACATCCATTTTTTGTTGGGGGTCTCGTAATCCAAAGCAGCCAGGGCACGGTGCGGAGCGGTGAGCGGGCGGCGGCGCAAATCGCCTTGATATGTTGTTTTCACATCGTTGAGCTTGTAAGCCAATTTGATGTTAAAACCCTTGAACGCCTCCCAGGAACCGAGCAGCAATAAGCTATTGGCAAAACTTTTTCCGTCCAGGTTGTAAAAAAGTACCTGGCCATGTTCGCTTTCCATGTCCATCACTACTTGGTTGGTAAAATCGGTGCGGTAGAGGTCGGCGACGAAACTGGCATTGCGGCCTGCCATTTTGAAATTTTGGGTGAAATTCAGGCCGAGGTTCCAGGCGTCCTCCATTTTCAAGTTTTCAGTCACCACGAACAGGCGGTTGCTGGCCAGCACGGCGATGTTTTCAGCGATGATCTGGGCAGAACGGACGCCCCTGCCACCGCTCAGGCGCAGGATGCTTTGGTCGCTGAAGTTGTATTTCAGGTTGAGCCTGGGCGTTATGAAAGTGCCGAACTGGTTGTGGTGATCCACCCTTATGCCAGCAATGAGGCCAAATTTGTCCCAAAAATTTTCATGCACGGAGCCGTCCCTGCCGAAATTGTATTCTGCAAAAACGCCTGGCATGCTTTCAGTCCTGCTGAAATCCGCTTCGCCCAAAAACTCAGCGTAGTCGTCGTATTGAAAACTCGCCCCAAGGTTGAATTTGTGGTCGGTCGTGCTGATAAAAGATTCATAAAGCAGGTTGGCATATAGGCTCCTTTGGGTACCACGGTAGGCCGTTTTTCCAAAAATATTATCCGTGTCGTGCCAAGCGGCGTTGTAAATAAAGCCAACAGAAGTAGCGGGCTTGGTGAAACCCAGGTAGCCTATTTTGCCAAAAACATCCACCCGGCGGTTTTCCTGCCTGATGCGGTAAAAGTCTTCCGTGTTGAAATTCCCGGCTGGCAAAACTTGGCCGCTTTCCCGTTCGTCCACCAGGGCTTGCACATTGATTTGGCTGCAAATGCCGCTTGATTCATAAAAAGTGCGGAACAGTCCGTTCAGCGATTTTTTGGTCGCCTGATCCAGAAAAGTGTCATTATTCCTGTCAAACTTGCCCTGCGTGGTGCTGCCATGCAGGAGCAGGCCGCTGCTCCAACCCTCGTTCCATTTTTTGTTCAGGTGGAGGTTGGCTTCCCCCCTTTCCAGCGTGGAGCCGAAAAGGTTAAGGAAAAAAGGCTTGTCATGGGCCGGTTTTACAATCTCCGTATTGATTTGTCCGGTGATGGACTGCGGGCCGTTTTGCACCGTGCTGGCCCCCTTTGAAATCTGGATACCCTGCACCCAGGTGCCTGGGATGTAATCAAGTGCCAATGGTGTGGCCAATCCCGTATAAACTGGCCGTTTTTCCATCAACAATTGGCTGTAAACGCCCCGCAGGCCGAGCATTTGGATTTCCTTGGCGCTCGTGACGGCATCTTGCGACATCACATCCACCGCACCATTGGTTTCAAAACTCTCGGCCAAGTTGCAACAGGCTGCTTTCTTTAACTCGTTGCTGGAGATGTGTTCTATATTGATGGGATCAAGCGTTGAGGTGTAGTTGTCGGTTCTTTGGCCGGACACCTGCACAGTGGCCAATTCGGCAATGCCTTCCACTTTTATAAAGACGGAATCTTCTTCGGGTGTCATTTCCACGTGCATGGGGTCGTAGCCCACATACTGTATGACCAAATGCGCCACCTTGTCCATTTTGGGAATCCAGAAATCGCCGTTTTCGTCGGTGATGGTGCCGATGGTGGTGTCTTCCCACTGCACGGTGGCACCGATGAGGTTTTCGCCATCCTGGTTGAAAACGTTGCCGTAGAGGGTGGCCTTATTTGTGGTTGTAGTTTGGTGGTTGGTTTGCGCCTGCGCATTGAACGCAAGGAGGATAAAAACAAAAGTGAAATATTTTGTCAGTGCAATCATGGGTAATCGAAATTTTGACGGTTCAATCTTTTCATTGAACCAGGAATGAAATGATGCTGATTAGGACTTGCTAAATCAGCCAGCACTAACAAAGGAAGGATTGAATCCAGAGAAGGAGCTCTTTGCCCGCAGGGGGTGGCAGGTCGCTTTCCCAAGCGATTTTGGAAGAGATGCGCTGTGGTACATATTCGCCTAAAGTGCTGTACGTCTTTAAAACTGCAACGGGCGCATGTATTTGAAAATCAGTGGAAAAGACAAAGTATTTGGCGTCGAGTTTTACGTACTCGTAGCGGCAGTCCGAACAGTCGTGGTGCTTGGAAGACAACTCCAATGAACAGGCACCTTCGGCTTTGCAGCAACTGCCTCTTTCCTGGTGCCGGGTGGACAATTCGCAGGGATCGTCCGGGCAAAAAACCGAAGCGACCATTTCACCTTTGCAATAGCAATACAGCTTGTGTACGCTCACGCCCGTAGTGGCAAGTAGCACGATGCCGGCCAAAAAGAAAACTACGGTATGTCGCAAGGCTTTTTTCAAAATGAAAATTTTTACAAAGGTAGGATCAAATGCAGTGCCATGCAGCCCAAACCAAGGTTTTGTAATCTTTTGGATGAATTTTATTAACCTTGGTAGATGAATGGCCGTCGAATGTAAAAATATTGGGGCAGCCCAGGCAGTTTTTTATATTTTTAAACCGACAAAAAAAATTGAAAATATGCGAAAGAAAGGAATTGCGGGATTGTTCGCACTGACGATGGGTGTTTTTGGCTTGCACCATTTTTATCTCAACAATAGGAAAAGGGGCATTTTTTACTTTGTGGCCACCGTCTTCCTTTTCACTTTGTCCATCAGCGAAAATGCACCCATTGTCCTCATCATGGGTTTGGTGGCCACGATAGATGCACTGGTGTTTTTTTCCATGCCAACGGAAGAGTTTGATCGAAAATACAACAGCGTAGCCATGCAGGCGCAGCGAGCGCATCAGCATCAATACCCAATGCGGAGGCCTATGGAAAAAGCGTTGCCTCCTGCCAATCTCTTCAAAGCCAGCGGCTTGCAAAAATTCAAGGAATACGATTATGACGGTGCGGTTGAAGATTTCAAAAAAGCCCTGGAAAACCAATACGACGACCCTGCTGTGCATTTCAACCTGGCCTGTGCCTACTCGTTGCTGGAAAAGCCCGATCCTGCGTTTTTTCACCTGACCAAGTCCATCCACTTTGGCTTTGTTGATTTTGATAAAATCGAAAGCCACCAGGCGCTGGCCTATTTGCGCACCCAGCCCGAATTTTCTGAATTTGTGAAAAACGGCTACCAGCGCTTTTCCTCCCCAGCCCCATTGGCCAAAGAGGAACTCCCTTTGGAAGCCAATCCCAAAGTCAAAAAAGAGGAGCCCTTGCTCGACCAAATCAAGCGCCTGAGCGAACTACGAAACAAGGGGATTTTGACGGAAGAGGAATATGTGGTGCAGGCAAAAAAGGTGCTGGGGAATTGAAAAATGATGAACGATGAACTTGCAGTGATTACGCTGTCCTTATGATGTCCAGATGATCTTTTTGACTGGAATCTTTAACATTGGAAGCTTGAGTGACAAGACTGTGTCTTCCTTGAAATGTTGAGTTGAATTCCTGTACTCCTCTCCTTTTGGTTCAGTGTAAGACGTTACCCTATCACTTGATAAATCCACTAACCATACTTCCTGGATTCCAGCAAAGGCATAAAGCGGCAATTTTATCCATTTGTCAGCCTCAACCGATGAATCGCACACTTCAATCAACAACAATACATCCTGTGCTTTGGGCTTTTCATTTTGGTAAAAATCTTCCCTGAATTTAAGGATGGCGATATCTGGTTCTGGTTCTGAAAACTCATCAATACTGATGGGGTTTTGCACACTTAAAATCCCTGACTCATCAGGCATTTTGCTTAAAATGCTGTTTAATCGATTGACGCAAGCAATGTGCCGGCTTCCTTTCGGGCTCTTTTCAAATATTTCTCCGTGGATTAGCTCAACTCTTTCATCGTCACTTAGAATTCCCTTTTCAGCTAAGCGGTAATATTCATCTACGTTGAAAAGTCTTTTTGCCAATTGAAATGACATCTACTTTCTTTTTATTTCAAATAAAGCAGTGATCCTGTTCAATTCAAACCAAAGCACTCATCAGCTTTTCACCCGGCTCAAAGCAAATTTTTTCACAACAGAAACTGCCAGGTGCAGGCCCACGCCAAACAAGGCCCAGAAGATCATCCTCGCCCGGCGGATAAGGCCGAATGTGATGCCCAAGGCTGCCGTGTAGCCCAAAAAGGACAAAGCACTACTGATACCCGCTTCGTTGACGCCCAAGCCTTGCGGAATGATGAAAAACAGCGTGGCACTGGTGGAAATCATGCCCGCCACTGCGACAAGGTCAATGACTTTGGGTGTAAGGCCGAAAACGGTGAAGATGACCAGAATCTCAACGAGGTTGAAGGAACGGCCCAGGAACTTGAAAAAGAAAGCCTGGAAAAACTGCCGTGCCGGAATTGGGTCGTTGCGGAATTCCTCTACGATTTTGAGTTTTTTCAAAACGTAGCCAGCTATTTTGGAAGGAGCACTGGTAAGTGACAGCCAAATCGTGGTAATGCCCACGATGGCAAAGAAGGCAGAGGTAATGGCGAGTGGCAGGAAAAATTTCGCCTGCACATCCACATAAACCAAGGTAATGCCAACGGCGATGGCAGAAAACAACGCACCAGAAGTGGCATGTATGAGCCTGTCCACCACAATGGCACGGCTGGCAGTGTGCCAATCAAGCCATTGCGTCAGGTGCTTGATTTTATAAGGTTCCCCACCGAGACCCGCCAAGGGAATGATGACGTTGTAGGCATCGCCCGTCATCTGGTTGTACATCAGGTCGGTGAAGGGCACTTTGCCTTTTACCAGTGTACGGATGCAAAGCGTATTGCTCAAAATCCAAAGGATAGCCACGCTGAACACCAGGAACAGTTTGTTGCCAACAGCAGACAGGGACTCTTCGACCACGCTGAGTTCCATGTTGAAAATGAGCACGCATAAAATCACGACACCCAGGAGGTAAAAATAAATGGGGTCTATTTTATCAAAAAAAGTAGATGCACCCTCCTGTCGGATGGCCGCAGCGTGTACCGATTTTGAAACCATAATGGCCGTGGCCGTCGTGCCAATCAATGCCAGCCAAAACATGGCCTGATAAAGGAACACGATGCAAAACAGGAAGGTGATGAAAGCCGTCACGTCCTGTTTGTTGATTTCTTTCCAGAAGTTGAAAATGCTGTCCAACACCTTTGATTGTACATTGTTGGCGGGTGGCGGTGGCAGCAGGGCCACTTCCTTGTCGCCACGCCTGTTCCATGCGTAGGAGGCCATTTGCGCTATCATGTATATGGCCAATGCCGCCAAAATAGAAACTGCAAAAAGATAGGATTCCGAGCCTGTTGCCTTCCAGGCACTGATGCCCAAGGCTTCAAAGAAAATGATGAAACGCAGGTTGCCGGAAAGCTGTTCGTACAGGGCGCCCATTCGGGTACTGCGGTAAGTCAACCTGGCCAATTCGCCGTCACAGCCATCCAGGATGGAAGCCAATTGGAAAATCACTGCACCTGCCACGATCCATTGATAGACGCCAAAGGACGCCATCCAGGCACCGAGCAAGGTCAGCAGGAAAACGCCCGTCGTCACCACATTGGGGTGGATGCCGAAGCGGGCCAGCAAAAAGGTAATGCGAGTGGACACAAAGCGGTTGATGTTGCGGCTGACCCAGCCGTCTTCGGGCTGGATGAGGGTTTTCATCAAACGGCGCTCTGCTTCACGCTTCATGCCGGGGTTGTCCACATCCTGCCACATGGCATTTTCCAAGGCCAAAGCCCTTACGCCTTCGCCATCAATGAAGGACTGGATGATGCCGCTCACGGAATGGGCACCTGCCTTCGCTTTTTCGGACACCATTTTACCATAACCTTTGGGGAAATAAAAAAGGCCCGTGTCCACCAGGTCGTATTCGGCTATTTCTTTTCCGATGTTATGGATAAAACCTGCTTTGGAAGAAACCTTCGTGGCATCGTCCATGTCGAAAACCTCGGCCAAGTTGCCGTCGCAGGCGAGGGCCGGCAGTTCGGGTTGCTGATTGGCTTTTTGGATAAAATCCTTTACCGTTTCCGGTGAAAAAATATGGTCGGACATAGTGAGCAGGAAAGGCTCGTCGAAGCCAGCCGCACCTGCACCGAAGGTGACGCCGTTGCCCAATTCGTATTCATCGCATTCCACATATTCTATATCAATGTCGTGGAGGCGGGACAGTTGTTTCATTTCAGCCAGCACCTCGTCTTTGTAGGCCCCCACCACGATGCGGAAATGCTCCACGCCCGCCTCTTTCAGGGTCAAAATGGCCCGTTCGAGCAAGCGCAACCCGCCAATCCGCAACAGGACTTTTGGTTTTTGCAAACCCTTTTCCCGGAAGCGTTGGCTTTTTCCGGCGGCAAGGATGACGGCGTTTTTGACAGGAAATAGTTTGGAAGGTGAATGCGTAGCAGATGGGTTTTCCGTAAGGAATGTTGCTGAATTCATTATGACAAATTGGTGCGGCCTAGGCGGTTAAGTATTTTGTTCTAAAAATAGTGTGTCTTTTGTGGCATCCATTTGGGCGAGTGATGTACTAAAATTTACCAACTCGCTAAAAAGTTCTACGGTCCGAAAAAATTTATCAGGGGAAAAACAGGGTGATCGTGTCGCATCTAATAACCGTTGCAGCATCCAATACGCTGCTTGGTACATTTTATTTTGCGGGCGCAAATGTACTGATTGCGAGGCAGATAATGAAAGGTGAGGGCCAAATTTGGCAAGAAGGCTTTTTAACAAAACATAAATAGGGAAGAAAAATGTAGTGTGGATTTTTAGTATGAAAAACAGGAACGTATTGCCTAAAAGAAAGAAGGAAAAATTTGACATTTTTCCTTCTTCATTTTGCTATACTCTGCGCTAATTGGTTTTCCCGTTATTCGGGACAGGTAGTTCAAATCATATTTTGCCCCTCCTCGCCGCCTACGGCGGCTCGTCGGGGGAGGGCCTTTTGGGGGCCTCGCCCCCAAACCCCCATTTGCATTGCCTGTCCCGTTTTTAGGAAAACCTATTAGTGAGAAGTAAATCTAAAAATCACCGCCCCCATCTCCACCCTCAAAACCGCCATCGCCCCGGTCTCCCCTTCCTTGTTTCTTTTTCTGGTTGAGCCGATAGGTGAACGTGAGGTTTACCTGCCTTGCCCGCCATTGGTGGTTGCCCTCCACATAGAAGTCGTCGCCTTCGGTGATGTAGCGGTGGCGGCGAGTGTTGAAGAGATCACGCACGGCCAGGGTGAGTGTGCCGTTGCCTTTCAGGATGTCCATGCTGGCGGCAGGGTCAATGTTCCATTCGGATTTGGCCCGGCCTTGGGTGGTGTTGCGTGGCGCACGATAATTAAAGTTTACTTGAAAATCTACTTTTTTAAACAAAGTCACCCTGGAAGACAGGCGGCCAAACATGGTGTAGGTATCTGCATCAAAAATTTGGTTCTCGAACACGCCCTCGGTGATGGACCGGAAAAAGTTGGCGTTACCGTTGATTCTCCAGGTTTTTGTGGGGTCGAAAGAGAAGGTAAATTCAAATCCATAGTCGTCCCTGGTAGCAAGATTGGTAGGGCGGGTGGTGGACGTGGTATCGGAAGTCTGCTGGCGGATGCGCTCAATGACGCCATTGGTATGGCGGTAATAAACCGAGGAAGTCAAGGAGCCTTTTGTGAAATAGCGTAAATAACCTAATTCATAAGAATTGGTGTACTCTGGGTTCAAATCGGGGTTTCCGCCAAAAATATTCCGGGCATCGCTGAAGGTAAAAAATGGGTTCAGTTCCCAAAAACCAGGTCGGCGGATGCGGCGGCTATAGCTGACCTGCATCGTGTTTTCTTCGTTCAGTTCATAGCCCAAAAATGCACTGGGGAAGAGGTTGAAGTATTCCCGTGGGTTGATTTCGTTGGTTTGTTCCAATTCCGTGGTCACGTCGGAATATTCTGCCCGCAGGCCCAATTGCCAGGAAAATTGGCTGAACTTGCTGCCCAGGCTCGTGTAGGCTGCGTGAATATTTTCATCGTATAGAAGGCTGTTGGTAAAATCGCCCAAAGATACCCAGGTGCCGTCCTCCAGTTCCTGCACTTCAAAGTCGTTGCGCAAGTGACGGATGCCGCTCCGCAAGCCAGCTTCTAACTTGCCTTCCTTGCCCAATGGCTTCACATAGTCAGCCTGGAAAATCATGTTGCGCTGCTTTTCATTATTGTGCGATCGCTGCTGCAAGTCCGGTTCGCCAGAGGGCTGAAAATTGATGTCAAAGTTTCGCTCGATGATCTCGGATTGTTCGTCCTCCACTTCGTCCTGATACCGGAAATCCACCGTTAGTTCATGGCCCTTGTCCACAAAATATTTTTTATAGGTGAGCGAATATTCCAGGTTGTCCTCATTTTCCTTTTCGTCATCGGTGCGGGTGGTGATGCTGACTGGGTTTTCCAATGAAAAAATGTAGTCTTCGTAAGTCGTTTCATTGAGGTTGTCGTCATTGCTCCTGCGAAAGTTAAAGGCGGTGGTCAGTATGTTTTTTTCATTAAAATAATAGTCTGCGCCAAAACGGAAATTATTGGAAAGGCCACCCCGTTTGCGGTCCGAATTATTGTCTGTGATAAATAGTGTATCGTTCCTGGTATATTCCTGAAATTGGCTGCCGATGCCAGGCCGTTTGTTGTAGCCCAAGCCATAATTGGTGAAGAAGTTAAGGCGGTTTTTACGATAATTGAGGTTGAGGGTAATTCCGTAATCCGTCGGATAACCGCCTTTGAGGTCGAAGGAGCCGTTCAGCCCTTGTTTCCTTTCCTTTTTCAATACAATATTGATAATGCCAGACATGCCCTCGGCTTCGTAGCGGGCAGAAGGATTGGTGATTACCTCCACCCGGTCAATCATGTTGGCGGGTATTTGTTTCAAACCATCCGAGTTGCTCAGGCCAATCATGCCGGAGGGTTTGCCATCAATCAAAATACGCACACCGCCAGCGCCACGCAGTTCCACATTTCCTTCCACGTCCACGGTCACGGAAGGCACGTTGTCCAGCACATCGGCGGCAGAACCGCCAGTATTGGCGAGGTCCTTCCCCACATTGAATACTTTTTTGTCCAAGGATAGTTGCATTTGGCTACGCTCGGCCCGCACTTCAATTTCCTGCAACATTTCGGCATTGCCTTCCAGGGAAATTTTGCCCAAATCAAAAACAGGCTTGTCCCGGCTCAATATCACCTCTCCGATGGTTTTCGAGCCGTAGGACAAAAACTCAACCTTGATGATGTATTGCCCATAGTCCAATTCGATGGAAAAAGTGCCATCCGTCTCTGTGATGCCGCCCGTGACGAGCGAGCTATCCGCTTGCTGCAAAACGGTGACCGTAGCAAATTCCAAGGGCATTTTTGAAGCGGCATCCAGCACCTGGCCCTTGATGAGGGGCTTGGCGGCAGGGGAATTTTTTTCGTTGGGGGTCTGTGCGCTTAACGAATGGAAAGCGAGGAAAAAAAGGACGGTCAACAGTATTGGGTAAATTCTCATTACAACAGGTTTTATCAAATTCTTCTTTTGGGAAAGGTGAAATCAGGGATATTGTTTAAAAAACACAAAATCAATCAGGGCCAAAACTCAACCCAATTTTGTTTGGATGGAAAATTTTTCAACGAACGAGGCGATTTTATCAATCTTTCTGGCTTGGTACAGTTTCATTTATCCAAAAATATTCCCTGCTGTCCCCCACCCTGCTAAATTTGCCACCATTCTCTCATTCTCTCATTCTCTCATTCTCTCATTCACTCATTGATTCATTGATCATGAAAGTAAAATGGCAAGGCGTCTATCCCGCACTGTTGACGATGTTCAAAAAAAGCGGCAAACTGGACTTGGACATGTTTTCAAAAAACGTCAAAGCTCAAATTAAGGCGGGCGTTGACGGCCTCATCATCGGCGGTTCGCTCGGCGAGGCCAGTACCCTTTCGCACAAGGAAAAAATGGAATTGCTAAATACAGCAAAACAACAGGCGAAAGGCAAAATACCTGTGATTGTCAACATTGCGGAGCGCTCCACCAAAGTGTCCGTGGGCATCGCAGAAGAGGCTGAAGCGAAAGGCGCCGATGGCTTGATGGTCTTGCCGCCCATGCAATACAAAGCGACTGAACAGGAAGTGGTGGATTATTTCATGGACATCGCTAAGGCCACCAGCCTGCCCATTTTGCTATACAACAACCCGGTGGACTACAAAATCGAAATCACCCTCGATATGCTGGAAGTATTGCTCGATCACAAAAACATCCAAGCTATCAAGGAAAGTACCCGTGATATTTCCAATGTGAGCCGCATCATTAATCGCTTTGGGCCTAACCGCTTGAAAATACTTTGCGGCGTGGACACCCTGGCGATGGAAGAATTGCTGATGGGCGCCCACGGCTGGGTAGCTGGCCTGGTGGACGCATTCCCAGCAGAAACGGTAGCCATTTACCGACTCGTAAAGGCTGGCAAAATCGAAGAGGCCCGCCACATTTATCGTTGGTTTTTGCCCATCCTCGAACTCGACATCAGCCCACAACTGGTACAAAACATCAAACTGGCCGCCAGCATGACGGGCATCGGCACGGAGCATGTGCGCCCGCCCCGCAAGCCACTATCGGGCGAGGAGCGCAAAAGGGTCGTGGCCATACTGGAGGAGGGATTGAAGAACAGGCCCGACTTGCCGCCCCCCCGTTCATAGTTCATCATTCAGCGTTCACTTCTGTTTTTTTCCATTTCCTGCCTTGTTTTTACCAAAAAACGAAAGTTGGCGGCCAGCCGCCCTTTCCTGCAACATCTTTGTGCCATCAATCAAACAAAATTTAGAGACAATGAAAAAGACAATCCTACTGATAGACGACTGCGACATGATGAGGCGCTTTTTGACGCCGGTTTTCAAAGATGACTTCAACGTTGTATCCATCCACAACCCACACGATGCCTACAACTGGTTGAGAGAAAACCCTTCGCCCGACGTCATCATCCTGGATTATGAACTGCCAGAAATGAACGGCCTTACCCTGCTGAAAAAGCTGCGTGGACAATTGGCTTGGAGCGAAATCCCAGTCATCATGTTGTCAGGTGTGAAGGATGCCGAAAAACGCTGGCAGTGCCTGGAGGCCGGGGCGGACGATTTTTTGACCAAACCATTCCACCCAAAAGAGCTGGCCCTTCGGGTAAAACTGATTTGCAACCGCCTTCCGCAGGTACATTCGGCAGCATAAGTTTTGACTAAAATTTTAAACACCATAAACAAACATCACCGTGACTTACTCCATTCCACAAAACACTGATATTCAATCAAATAAAATAGTGTACCGCAGCACAAAACGCTTTTTTGACATGATGGCCGCTGGTACATTGCTCCTATTGCTTTTACCGCTCTTTTTGATAGTGGCCTTTTTGATAAAATTGGGCAGCAAAGGCCCGGTTTTTTATGCCTCAAAGCGGGTCGGCGAAGGTTACAAAGTGTTCGACTTTTATAAATTCCGCTCCATGCGCACCGACGCCGACCAGTTGCTCGAAAAGATGAAACAAATGAACCACTACGGGACGGAAGCAAAAGCCGCCCCAAAACAGACCGCCTTTACCTGGAAGAAAAAAGCCAAGGATTTTTTGGTGGCAGACGAGGGCTATGTAACTGAGGATGAATGGATTGAACTGCAAAGCCACGAAGAGAAAAAGGCTTTTGTGAAATTCAAAAACGATCCCCGCATCACCCGAATCGGGCATTTCATCCGCAACACCAGCATTGACGAATTGCCCCAATTGGTGAACGTGCTGAAAGGCGATATGTCGCTGGTGGGCAACCGCCCCCTCCCGCTCTACGAAGCTTCTAAACTTACTTCCGACGATGCCATTGGCCGCTTTCTGGCCCCGGCGGGTATCACTGGCCTCTGGCAGGTGACCGAGCGGGGTAAATCAAACACCAGCGCCGATAGCCGCAAACAATTGGATGTGCGCTATGCCAAAGAATTTTCCTTCTGGATGGACCTGCAAATCCTGGTAAAAACGCCCCTGGCAGCCCTGCAACAAGAAAACGTTTGACCTGTACGACAAATAATTTTTCGCTCCCATCTCCCTTTCAAATTTCCTCCTCTCATTAAATTAAAATCCAAGTTTCGAATGACTGGATTCTGGTTGATAAAAAGTTGATAAAAGGTTGATGAGGGTTGATTTACAAATTTTATTGCCTGTAAATCAACCCTTTATAGACCCTAATAAACCTTTATCAACCCTAATCTCTACCTGAGTCAAAATAAAATCCACAGGTTTTCGGCAATGGTGCCGTGAAACCCTTGCCCCCGGTTCCACACTATTTTCAAACCAAATCTTTTTACCTCAATTGTTACAATTAAAATGAAAAAGCACTTTTTTTACCTGCTACTTATCACACTTGCTTCCTGCGACCTGGATATCCCTGAAAAGGCCGGAAATGACGTTTCTGATGCCATTCCCATGGAAGAACTGAACGCTCCAGAAGGTTTCAATTTCGGCACCACCAAAACACTGAAACTTAAAGTCAGCGCCGTTGACGCCACTGGCCAGGTGCTAAAATCCGTCCCTTTCAAAGTCATGCTGGAAGATGATGGGACAGCCGTAGAACTCCAAACAGCCAGCACTGGCGAATCAGGTTTTGCTGAATTGATGCTGAACGTACCGAACAGCACACAGGAAATTATGATTAACACGCCTTTCTTGGGCTTGCCCGCAGAAAAAATCGTTTCCATATCGGGCGGCGAAGTAGTCGAGGTGGTGTTGGGCGAAGAAAACAAGTCCGAATTCAATCCGAGCGAAGAAGGTGAATTCTTCAAGGGCAACGACCGCCAGAACCCGCTGCCCAAAGAAGGCGCTATTTCAGAAAGGGGCGGCAAGGAGTTTTCTTACATGGGCAGCTACAGCTCCACTGGCAAACCCAACTATCTCATGCCTAAAAATGATCAGGTAGGCTATGATTTGTTGAAAATCATTAATTCGAGCTTGCCGGAAGGCTACCCGGTGCCTGTTGCCCACCCGGAATACCTCGACAACGACCTCGTTTCCAATATCGTACTGGTAGAAGATGCGGAAGCCTGGGTAACTTTTGTCCATGAAGGTGCCGGTTACCAAAATGCATTGGGCTACTACTATTACGATTCCAACAATCCACCTAAAACGATTGACGAAATATCAAAATTGAAAGTTATTTTCCCCAATGTTTCCTACAAAGACAGCGGTGGAAATCTCGTGACTGGCAACAAGGTATATCTCGGTACTTTTTCCAAAGGCACTACGATCGCCTGGTTCCTGGTACCGGAAGGTTGGAACAGTTATTCCAGAAAGGTGGATTGGAAAGAAAACATCAAATTTTCGGATAAGCACCTGAATACTTTTACCGACGATAAGTACAGGCAGCACGTGGCCTTGCTCTACGACCAGTCCCTGCAAAAGCTCATCCTCGGAATGGAAGACCTTGACCGCCCCGACGGCGACAACGACTTCAACGACGCCGTCTTTTATGTCAATGTGACACCGTTTACCGCTGTTAAAACGACTGACCTTGCGCCTACCGACAACACAGACGACGACGACAAAGATGGTGTGTCAAACTCGGTGGACGTAGAACCACAAAATCCAACCATTGCATTTCATGCCTACACTCCATCACAAGGGGTTTATGGTACGCTGGCTTTTGAAGACCTCTTCCCGAATCAAGGCGACTATGACATGAACGACCTGGTGGTGGATTACAATTTCAAAGAATACCTCAACGCCAATAATCAAATTGTAAAAATGGACGTATCCCTGAAACTCAGGGCTGCCGGCGGTGTCCTTCACAATGGCATCGGTTTCGAGCTCGACGTTGCCCCTGACCTGGTGGCATCCATCAGCGGCCAAAAACTGAATGGCACCAATATCAAATTGGCAGCCAATGGCACGGAGCAACAACAGGCCAAAGCAGTTATCCTCGCATTCGACGATGCGCTGGAGCTATTGGGCGGTGGCACTTTGATCAATACTGAGAAAAATAAAAGCACAGCGGCTGAAGTGCCCGTCAACATGCAAGTGGTGTTCACCAAACCAATTGACAGGGCCACTTTGGGGACTGCACCTTTCAACCCTTTCATGTTTGTCAACGGGCTGCGGGGCAAGGAAGTACACCTGCCTGGATATGCACCAACTTCTTTGGCCAATCAAGATTTCTTTGGTTCGGGCGACGACGCCACAAAGCCTTCGGCAGGTGTTTATTACAAAACAAACGGCAATTTGCCCTTTGCCATCAACATCCCCGTCAGCTTTGCCTATCCAATGGAAAGGTCGCCCATCAACCAGGGCCACTTGAAATTTACCGAATGGGCAAAATCAGGCGGCTCTGTTTATTCGGATTGGTACAAGAACTTGAGCGGATATAGATTGGATGCAAAAATATTTTGAGTAAGCATGTAAAGTATTTTCAAAGCCAGGGCGGTCACGACCGCCCTGGCTTTTTAGTTTTAAGGTCATTGGGGTCATTTGTCATTGGGGTCATTTGTCATTGGGGTCATTTGTCATTGGGGTCATTCGTCATTGGGGTCATTTGTCATTGGGGTCATTTGTCATTCCCATAGGCAAACTGCAATTTCAAAAGGCAGTCCAGACGGCGCTTTTAGCAGCTCACATAATGTAGCAGGTGGCCTTCGGCCATGACAAACGAATGGTCGCAATTAAATCCGAACGCCTCTATATTGCCAAGGTAATCTTCATTTTCCGGCTCGTTTTACAAAATCCTCAGCCTGCCCATCAGCAGCGGCTTGTGCGCCCGGCTAATGGGAATGACCGATTTTTCAATGACAAGGGTATTTTCTTCTATGTCCACGATTTTGTCCAGGTTGACAATGTAGGTGCGGTGGACTTTCAGGAAGCGGGGGTCGTTCAGGCGGTCGTCAATGCCTTTTAGCGTGCCGTGGATGATGTGGCTGGCCCCCGTGGAAGTTTTGATGCGGATGTAATCCCCGACATTTTCAAAAAACAAAATATCGTTGCAGGAAAGGCGGACGAACTTGCCCTCCGTGCGTATGAACAGGCTGTCGGAATGAGCCTGGAACTGCTGGTTTCCCTGTAAAATGGTGGTGATTTTCTGGACGGCCTGCTCAAAACGGGGCTGGGCGATGGGTTTTTTCAAAAAATCAACTGCCCCGTACTCGAATGCGTCGAAGGCATAATCCGCCTTGGAAGTGGTGAAAATGACCATGGGCATGACTGTTAGTTTGTCCAGCATTTCAATGCCCGTCATGCCCGGCATTTCTACGTCGAGGAACAACACATCCACCTCCACGTCTTCGCCAGCCAGGAAATTCAAGCCCTCTTGGGCACTTTCGCAGATGCCTACAATTTCAAGCCCTTCCTGCTTTTCGCACAAACGTTTCAAGGAAATACGGGCCATGCTGTCATCGTCAATAATGAGGCATCGGATCATGATTGGAAGGTTTTGTGGTTGTAAAAATGAGGTTTTTGCCAAAAAAAAAATCAATCGTTAAACAACTGTATTGCAGAGTGAACGGAGCCTTATCCTTTCTGTTTCAGCGATGGGTAGTACTCCCGCCAACTTTTCGTGTATTTCTTCAAAAATGGAAAGGAGCATTTCAGGTTCCGCAGTGGGGTCTTGGGCTTCGTCTTCGAGTTTTTGAAAATACCGCTCCATGCTGGTCAAGCCGACCATAGGAAAAGTAGGCTTCAGCTTATGTGCCATTTTTGACAAAGCTGGGTACTCGCCTTTTTGGAGCAGCACTTCTAACTGTGGATACTCTTTTTCCATTTTTTCAAAAAAAGCGTCGAACATGTCCAATGCATATTCGGTATCCGTGCCGTAGAGGTCGTGCAGGCGCTCGGCGTCAAGATCCGGCGAGAAGGTAAATTCCTCGTTTTTTTCGATGGATACTACCTCTACTTTTTCAGCCGAGGGAGCTTCCTTCATTTTGTGCAATTGAATGAATTGTGCCAACGTTTCGAGCAGTTGTTCCGGCGTAAAAGGCTTTGAAACATAGCCGTTCATGCCCACCTGGAAAGCCTTGTCTTTCCTGGACAACATAGCTGAGGCCGTCAGTGCGAGGATGGGCGTTTCTTGGTTGGGGTTGGCAGTGCTGCGGATGGCAATGGCAGATTCATAACCGTCCATAATGGGCATTTGGATGTCCATAAAAATGAGGCTGTACAGTTCGTTCTGCGCCATTTCAAAACCTTCCTTGCCATTGATGGCAACGTCGTATTGGATGCCCCATTTGTCGAGCAGGCTGCCGAGGTAGCGGCGGTTCATCGAATTGTCTTCCACTACCAACACCTTGCATTCGTGGGCGCAAAACGAATCAAAAGCCTTTGGCAAAGCCACTGATTTTACGGGCATCAGGCCCGTATCCTTGTAGGTAATCTGGAAAGTAAAAATCGTCCCAACGCCTTCCTGGCTTTCCACTTTTAGGGTGCCGCCTTGCAGCTCTATCAGGTTTTTCACAATGGAAAGCCCCAGGCCCGTGCCGCCGAAACGGCGCTTGATGTCGCCGTCCACCTGGCGGAAGCTTTGGAAAATAAGGTCAATTTTATCTTGGGGAATGCCGATGCCCGTATCGTACACTTCAAACTGAATTGTCACCTCGTCGCCGGAGCGATCTTTTTGAGTGACCCTAATACCGATTTTGCCTTCAGGGGTGAACTTTTCTGCGTTGCCCAAAAGGTTGAGCAAGACTTGGTTGAGCATCAAATCGTCGCCGATAAATATCGTGTTGAGGTGGTGGTCAATTTCAGCGCCCACCTCTACAGGCTTGTTTTCCAGTTTCAGTTGGAAGGTCTTTTGGATGGTGCGCACCAGGCCGGCAAGGTCGAATTCCTTGGGGTGGACCTCCATTTTGCCCGCCTTGATCTTGGAGATATCGAGCAGGTCGTTGATGAGCGATTGTAAAATGACCGAAGAGCTTTTCAGCACATCCAGGTAGTTCTCTTGCTCGATGCTGGGCTTGGTGTCAAACAAGAGGTGCGTCATGCCGATAATGGCGTTGAGCGGCGTGCGGATTTCGTGGCTCATGTTGGCCAAAAACTGCTTTTCCGCTTCCTGTGCCGACTCCGCACGCAATCGGGCCTCGAACAATTCTTGTTGCAATTGCTTCTGTTTGGTCACGTCGTAGTGGATGCCGATGGTGCCTACTACAGCGCCCCATTTGTTGTAAATAGGTGCCCCGGAGATCATCATCCACAATCGGCTGCCATCCTTTTTGAACATTTGTATTTCATAAATACCAGCCTTGCCCTTCATGCGGTCAATGGCCTGCCGCTTCATCACTGGCAGGAATTCTTTGGGCACAAACACTTCATCGGCCTTTAAGCCCTGGATTTCCTCCTCTTTATATCCGGTCATTTCACAAAAATGGTGGTATGCCCTCACGATGCGGCCAAGGTTGTCCACCTCCAGCAGGCCCAGTTCCATGTTTTCGATGATGCCCCGGTATTTTTCTTCGCTTCGCCGCAATTGCTCTTCGGCCCGGCGTTCGGCGGTCACGTCACGGTATTGCCACAAGTGACCCAAATATTTGCCATCAACAGAAATCGGGATGTAGTCACGCAGCAAAATACGCCCGTCCGCCATGTTCAATGCTTCGCCAATGCATGGCTCCTTTTTTTCAAGCAATTCATTAATGCGGGCAACGAAATTTTCAGGATTGGAAAACAAGTGCTTCGATTCGTGCGCCGAATGCGAACAATCCACCCCGATTAGAGCATCGGGAGGCACAGGTATTTCAAATTTTTTGCAAAAACGCTCGTTCGTCAGCACAATGTGGCGGTTTTCGTCTTCTACCAAAATGCCGGATTGCAGGTTGGAAATGAGGGTGGTCAATCGCAACTGCGTGGTTTGCAGGGCATCTTCGGCGGCTCGGCGCTGTGTGATGTCACGGGCCACGGCAGCCGCTTCGGCCATTCTGCCATCCCGCAAGATCAGCTGCACGTTTTGGCCCAGCCATTTTATTTCGCCCGACTTGGTTGTCACTGGAAATTCCAGGTAGGTGTTAGACTGTAGCTTGTCCCTATTTTTTTTGTAAAAATCATTGACCATTCCCTGCCACTCCGCTGGTATCAGCTCCATGAAATGCTTGCCGATCACCTCCTCGTTGGAATAGCCCAGCAGCTTTTCTGCTTGTGGGTTGGCATAAGTAAAATATCCATGGTCATCCGCCCGGTAAATGATGTCGTTGGCGGTTTCCACAATTTGCCGGTAGCGCAGTTCGCTGGCCTCCAGTTCTTTGGTCCGCTCCTGGATTTTTAGTTCCAGGTTGTCGTTCAAAGCACGGAGTTTCATGTTGGCCTTGTAAAGTTCCAGGGCCTTTTGTTCGAGGATAGCCTCGGCCTGCTTGCGGGAATTGATTTCCCTGGCAAGCCGCCTTTTCAACATATCAAGTTCCTGCTGAGTATCCATGGTAGCATGTAAAATGAGAGGAGGTTTTTTGGGGCCAATAGCGATTGGCCAAAAGCGTATTGCTAATCGCCTATAGCCAATCGCCATTCAGATAGCGCCTGTATTCAAGCGGTTTCGAGAATTTTTTTCTTGCAAAGTGTGAATTTCATGCAGTTCGATTCGCCAGGTACCCGGCTGCTTTTTACCGAGGCTTTTTCATCGAAATGGACCAAGGCCGCTTCCAAAAGGCCCCTTATCAAACTGGCTGCACCATAATCGGCGTAATAGTAGATTTCGAGCGAGCTGCCGTTCCGGCTTTTGATTTTGATTTCGGGGAAACGGATGTCAGGGTAGATTTTTTCCAATTCGTTTTGCAACTGCACCTCCATGCCCTTGATAAAGCAAAAAGCGTTGTTGGAGGATTGGAATTTTGATCCGTAATTTTTGATAAACCATTGGAACAGGTGCCGCCCAAAATCATGCAGCAGCAGTGGCAACGGAATTTTTGTTTTTACGTGGAGGCTTTTGAAGAGCCTTTTCAGTTCATCGTGGCTGTAATTGCCGATGGCTGTATAGGCCCCACCGGTGGTAGAGCTGTTTTGAAGAATGATAGCATCCACCATTTGGTAGCCGAACCTACCCTCCACCATGTCCAGGAACTGGTTGAAAATAATGCCTTTCATAGTCATGTTTTAAGTAAAACAAAGGAATTGGGAATGCGCCTGGGCGGGGGGTGGGTAGTCAAAAACAACAGGGCAACCCAGAGTCAGATAAGCAGTAAAGTGGTGAAGTAGTAGTTTGTGAGGAATCGCACGGTGCGTAATTTGTGTTGGTTGCAAAAAAAATTCCAGTTTTTAAAATTGGGAGAAAAATTAACAAAATGCTTGGAAAAAAAGGTGGAAAAACAGATGGGAAGGGGGTCTTTAATTTTTGAAAACCGTGAATTTTACAAGGTCTCCGCTGGGGTTCAACCACTCGGTCTCAATTTTTGCTTTTTCTTGAAAATAATCCAGTGCGGCGCCAATCAGACCCTCCGCAAGGTCGGAAAGCCTGCGCTCGGAATGATAGATCAATTCGAGTGTGCTCTCATCTTGGCGGGTGACGGTGAACTGCGGCAACTGGGCATCGTGGTACAGTTTCTTAACTTCGACGTGGATGTAACTTTCCACGCTTTCCAAAAAAGTAAACGCCGAACGGTGCCCTTCAAAAAACTGTGGATATACCTGGGTAAAACCTTTGAACAGAAAACGGCCAAAAATATGCAACAAGGTAGGGATAGGCAGGAGCGTACGTTCGTGCAGCAGGCCGAGCAGCACGACCATTTCTTGCATGTCGTAGGTGCCAATGGAAGTATAGGCCCCTTTTGATGGTAGATTGCCGTTAGACAGGAGGTGATCCACCATTTCATAGCCATAGGTATTCTCTACCATTTCCAAAAACTGTGTAAAGACAATGCCTTTCATGTTTTATTTGATTGCGGGGCTTTGTTATGCTTGACAAAAAATCACTGGAACGAGCCTTTGTAAAATGCCCGTAGGTTGGCCCAATTTCCAGCCACCATGAGCCTGGACGTATTAACGGGCACTGACACCAAGTAGAAAAAAGTGAGGAAGGCGGCCAATTTCCACCCGCCAAAATTCCTCCGCATGAAGCGGATGCGGTTGCGGGTGAGGTATTCCATTTTCAGCGGGCTGGCCTTGCCCGTTGAAACGCTTTCTTTGTGCAAAATCATGGCCGACGGCTCGTACCAAATATCGAAGCCGGCTCTGCGTATCTGTTCGCACCAGTCCAATTCTTCGTAGTACAGGAAAAATTCCTCCGGCATCAGGCCGACTTTGTCAATCACCTCCCGGCTGAGCATCATGGCGGCCCCGTGGGCATAAGGCGTTTTCCTGGCTGTATTGTGCTGGCCCTGGTCCTGTTCGTCCTGGCCGATACAGGCATTGCGCCCCGTCAGTGGGTTTACTTGGGTAAAACCTGCATACTGGATGGTGTCGGGCAGGTCGAAATAGCGGATTTTCGGGCTAACCATACCCGTATTGGGGGTAGAAAAACGGGCCAGCAATTTTTCAATCAGCCCCTCCCCTATCACGGTATCGTTGTTCACCAAAAACAAATAGCGCCCCGTGGAACGGCGAATGCCCAGGTTGTTCCCGCCGGCAAAGCCGAGGTTTTCCTTGCTGGTGATCACGATGGTGCCGGGGTAGCAATTTTGAAATGCGGCCGTCTGGTCTTCCAGGGAACCATTGTCCACAACGATGACCTCCAGGGCCGGGTGGTTGAGTACCCTAATGGAATTGAGCAGGTCGCAAGTGACCGCTGCCTGGCGGTAATTAACGGTAATGATGGAAACAAGCGGTGTCATGGAGTTGATATTCGAAATTGGGACTGTCGTTGATGAATGTTGTTTAAGGCTTATTGAAAATGGGCGATTTAGGTTTTTCCCAATGTTTTGAGAATCTTTTATCCATACAGCTTTTTGTCAATTACATAGGTGATTGTCAATATTTTATCCAATGACAAAAGACAAATGACCAAACGAGTTCGAGACTACGACTGCCACCTAAAACTAAAAGGCCGTATTGCCAATTCTTTTTTCAACAAAAACTGCCCCATAGCCGTGGTGACAATGACGCCCAGACCAGTGGCCCAGGCTGCGCCCGTGACGCCCATGAGGGGCAACAAGGACAAGTTGAGCACCAGGTTCACCGAGATGCTGGCCAACAACATTTTAAAGTTTAGCCGTGGCTTACCAATGGCGTCCAATGTCATGCCGAAAGTGCGGCCCCAGGGTTTTACCAGGCCGGCTATGGCCAGCAATTGGAGCAGGGGCGCCGCATCGGCATAAGCCTTTCCCGCCAGCAATTCCACGGCGAAAGGCGCAAAGATGGCCAATATAATGGTAAGCGGTGCCTGCACGTATATCAGTTGTCGGACGTTGTTTTCATAAATTGCCTGCATGGGGCGATCCTCCATGTATGCGGCAGCGATGCCGGGGTATTGTGCCTGCGAAAGGCCGTTCAATGGCAAGTCCAGCAAGCTGTTTAGGCGGGTAGCCACATTGTAAATGGCCACTGCGGCGGGGGTCAGGAAAATCCCGATCAGCAATGTATCCAGGCGTTGGAACAGCAGGGAGAAAAAATTGGTCCCGGCCACATATTTTCCAAAATGAAACAGCTCCAGCAGCCTAACTTTTTTATAGGATGAAAATTGGAAATAAGCCCTACGGAAAAAATAGGTAAATATCATCCCGGCAAAAATGCCCAATGACTGGATGGCCAGCAACAGCGGTAGGCTGGGCGTATTTTTTTTCAAAAACAAAAATGCCATCAGGGAAAATTGAAGAATCCCATTGATGATATTGGCAAAGAAAATACCCTTGAAATCTGAACGTGCAATTTGTACCGATTCGCCATAGCGCCCCAAGCCCTGCAAGAGGGAAAACGGCAAGGCCCACAGCGCCAGATTTGCCATGCCGGGCATGTCCATTGTTTTGCCCAAAACAAAAGCGAACAAGGCCAGTAACAAGCCCAAACCAGCCGAAAAGGCGCTATTCAGCACCAACCCGGCGCTCAGCCACTCACCCCAGGCATTTTGTTCTTTTGCGGTAAAACGCACCAGCCCATTTTGCAAAATACCTTGCCTTGTCATGTCGGCAATGGCAGCGAAAGTGAGCCACAGCGCCCAGGCACCCATTTGTTCCAACGGCAGTAGGCGGGCCAATAGCATGAAGCCCAGCAAGGCAAAACCCTGCAAGGCCAATGCACTGCCAAGTGAAAAAGCAGCCGGGGAAAACAATTTTTGAATGGGTAATTTTTTAATCAGGTTATTGCTCATTTCAATTGATTAAAGTGCTCTCAATTGGGATGAGCGCCGCTTAGGAATATCTGGCTCGTCAACAGGCGGAATTTACCTTTTACCAATAGGCTGTAAAGCGCTATGGTTTGCTCCGCAATGCCGCTCCAGGCAAATTTTTCCTGCACCATCTGCCTGCCGTTTAGGCCCATTTTGATGGCCCTGTCTTTGTGCTTGAACAGGTATTCTACCACGCCGGCAATGTATTCGGGCTTGTTCGACGGCATGAGCAGGCCATTTTCGCCGTTTTGCACCACTTCCGGTACGCCGCCTACGCCATTGGCGATGACAGGCTTGCCGCAAGCATTGGCTTCCATCAGCACGATGCCCTGGGTTTCATGGAAGGAAGGCAACACCAGTGCATGACAGCGGTGGAGCCACTTCTCTACAAGTTCCATGCTCAGGCCGCCCAACAGGCGGATGCGGTGTTCAAGGCCGTATTGTTGGATTCGCTCCATTAGCTCAGATTTGGCTTCTCCGTCGCCGATCATCACCAAGCGGATAGGTTCCGGGATGAGCCGCATGGCTTCCACCAATTCATAAACCCCCTTGATGGCCGTCAACCTGCCCACGAACAACAAGAGGTTGGGATCGGTATCGTCCAGGCGGAGCATTGGCAGCACGTCCACGCCATTGTAGATTTTTGTTGTTTTACAAAGCGCCTCCGGCATTCGGGAGAATAATTCATCCATCATTTCATTGCTCACAGCTATGAGGGCATCGGCGTTTTTCAAGGCAGTATTTTCCATATTTCCAGCCAGCGTACGGTGCAGGCGGGCATCTATTGAGTCTTGTTTGTTGCCATTAGTCCTATTTTGTTCTATTTCCACCAAGCCGTGCAGGGTGTTCACCACTGGCACTTTTACTTGTGATTTATTTTTCAAAAACAAATTGCCGCTGCGGCCCTGGAGGTGAATGATGTCAAAATTGCCCTGATTGTCCAGGAGCCATTTTTTGGCGGCCAGATTGAACGACATCTCCTCGGCAGCGGTGGACAAAGCTGGCAAACGACGGCCCGGCAGGTAGGGCAGTTCGATGATTTCTCGCCCGCCCAATTCGTAGCGGCGCTCCCCTTTTGTCCAACTCCCAGCCGTCAGGATACTGACATCGTGCCCAAGCCTGACGACCCATTCGCTCAATTTCCAAACGTGGGTTTGGATGCCACCCTGAAAGGAATGCGGCAATGATTTGCAGACATATAATATTTTCATGCGTTTGTTTTTTTTGAAGGTTCAGTGCCAATTCCTGGCACCTTCTTTTTACCATTGTTGACTCCGGCCAGCACGCCAATGATGAAAAATACGATGATGATGTGCCAAGGCATTCCTTGTCCGAGCATGATAAAATTATTGAGTGATTGAATTGGTAGAACCGTGCGGAGTATGCAAGAAACTCTTAGCGGCTACCGGAATGAGGGTCAAAGCTTTCAATGTAGAGGCGAAGGCCAATGGGAGGCGCAAAAGAGCCTGAAAAAATTCGGGCTGCCAGGATTTACGTGGAATGGCCAGCAAGAAAGAGGCCATATTGCCCAAAAACAGCACCGACCAAAAGGCCGCAGAAGGCATTTGAAAAATGAGCGAGACCAAGGTGCCGATGGCCAGCAGCCCTGGCAATATGAGCCTGGGCGGCAGGGCCATTTGCACCGTTTTGTTAAAGAAATCCACATTCATATTTGTAAAAAGACCGACGATGGCAGGTTGGGCGAAGCGGCGTCCGTAGCGGTATTGGGCGGCCAGCCAGCGGCCCCGTTGGCGGGCAAAAGTGCCTGCATTGTCCACTTTTTCGTCCATTACCACCGCTTCTGGTGCGTAGCCGATGGTTTCACCGGCCTGGGTGATTTTCAATTCCAATTCTTTGTCGAAACCACCCAGCGCATCAATAGTGGTCATAATATTTTTGAAAAAACCATATTCGAAAGCCATACCGGAACCTGCCAGGCGGGCCGACAATCCCAAGGCCCGGTGCCCAGCGCAGAGCAAGTGGTTGTTAACCGCTTCGGAGACACCATCCAGCACAGACATGGAAGTATGGCCTGTTTTGGCGGCACGGCAGCCCTGCACAGCTTTGAAGCCCTTGCCTAGCACCTCGTTCATGCGGTGCAGGAAATCGGGTGCCGGATGGTTGTCGGCATCCAGCACCACCACGCTGTCGAAGTCTTTGCCCAGTTTTGACAAAGCCAGGTTGATGGATTTCGACTTGGTGCTTTTTTCAAAATCGGCCACAATCGTGGTGATGGGCAGTGCCTGCAATTTTTGCACGGTATCCGCTTTCAGTTGGTCGGCAATGACGGCTACTTCGAAACTGTTGTTGGGGTAGTGCAGGCGCATGGCCGCTTTGGCAGTTTCCACGATGACACCGTCTTCTTTGTAAGCTGGAATCAGCACGGCAAAGCGGCGTACTTTATCGGTGGGTTTTCCTTTTTCGATTTTGAAAAAATGGCCCGCCACGGAGAAGGTAAGTTGGTAAAAAACGGCCCATGCGAGGTAAGCGAAAACAAAAGCTGTGAGTAAGTCCAGTACTATCATGCGTGAGTGAGTTTGCGGGGGGCGTTCGTTTGATAGTACAAAAGTGCAGGCGGTGAAGGCAGCAGGAAGTGAAGTTTCGTTTTTTGGCTTAAAAACTTCGGGAATTGGACTCAGTCCTTTTTATCCCACCCAGGGGCCAAAAAAATCAAAGGAATAGCAATATACATAATGATCCCGGTAGGCGTCTGGCTGAACACCTGGTTGCCATAACTGGACAGGAAAATGCCGCACATGCCTGCATAGAGGGCGATGATTTTTTGGCGCAGCGGAGGGTCTTTCAGGTGCCAGACGACGTAGCCTCCTTTTCCTACAAAATAACCGAACATGAACAGGTGCAGGCAGATGCCAACAATGCCCGTTTCTGCCCAAACTTTTACATAATAACTATCGGTGGCCGTCTCCGCCAGCAGGGTGCCAGGGGTGAAACGGTGGCCCCAAAAACCAGCCGATCCGATGCCGCCGCCAATGGGACGGCTGCGCAGGTAATTGCCAAATGTGATTTGGTTGCGAAAACGCACTTGCAGGCTTTCGTCTTCAAAATTGAGCGCTGTACGCATCCGGCGTACCTGCTCCACGTTTTGCAAAACAAAAGTGAATTTCAAAAAATAAAAGATGGAGCCAATCACGATGGCACCGATGGCCAGGAGCTTGAAATTGCGGCTGAGCACTAAATACACAATGGCCCCGACGCCAGGTACGGCCAAAGCCCCCCTGGTGCCGGAAATGCCAAAACCGATGAAGGTAATCAAGGCCCCGACGCCATAAAAAATGCGGGTCTTGAGGGGAAATGGACCAATGGCAATAATGCCGCAAACCAGCGCCATCATGGCTTGTTGGGCCCCAAACTGCCCTGCGTCGCTGTAAAATGAAAAGACCCGCAACACCCCGTGCAGCATGTGGGTCATAGCAAAACCTTCTACGTAGAGCCAATAATCTTCCGCTTTGTCCGTCCCGAAAATCATTTGCCGAAAGCCCCAAACCACGCCGATGATGGAGAAAAACAGGGTGAATTTCAGGAATTTGTCAAGGTATTTAGGATGCTTGAACAATAGGAAAGTAAGGCCGAAGGCGAGTACCTGATAAAAACCTGCGCCCCGCATGGCATAAAACCAGGCCGCAGCGCTGCGCATTTCGGGGTTGCCCAATTCCATCACCACCAGCCCAAACCACACCATTGACACGACCATGACGTCGTTTTTGAGCGGTGCCCAATCCTGTTTTTTGAATTTGAAAAGGCAACTGAGCCAGCCGACGAGCAGAAACACATCCATCAACAAACCCCAGGGCGCATCCACATAGCGGCCTATTCCCGCCGAAAAAAAACCGACGATCAGGCTGCCCCAGATACCCCAAATGGGCCGGTGCATCATGGCTGCAAAAAAGAAAATTGCACCAGGCAAACCAGCTATGGCCACCCCAATGGTGAGGCCACCTTTGGCAACGGCAATGCCCATCACCAGTGCGGCCAGTATCAAGGCGCTTTTGGTGAAAGGCAGTCGGAGCCACTCGGCCCCGGTCGGCAGGTGGATGGGTTGAAAAGTTCGCAAAGGGGTTATGTTTTATAAAATTTCAAAAATCTGACAAGACTATTCATTCAACTTCTGGGGAGCAGCATTCATTTTTGGGGGTTGATTTTTAAGGGATGATGGCTGTTGGCGGTCGGCTTTTCCTGTTTTTAAAAAAAACAAATAGCCAAATGCCTAATAGCATATACAAAAGCGAAGCCATTCCACCACTTTTGAAAGCATGATAAATCATTTCACAAAGGGCAAAAAAAAAAGCTGCCGCTCCAGTCACTTGGAAACGGCAGCAGAACAATAACCCTTTGTTTTAAACCATTGAGGCGGCTAACATAAGTGCTTGATCCGCCCGTTCTCTTAGTGATTCACTGTGTTCATTGCGTTTGTTTACAAAAAAAGATTCACTTACTGAACACCAACGGTTGAAGTTGTCGGGCATCCATGTTGAAGTAGTGTGCAAGGCCATTTGCCGGGTCTCAAGGAGGACGGATGTGATGGCCCGTCCGAGTTCAGCTGCCCTGTGCTGCCAAGAGTTGTACCGTGCAAAGGCAATCCGTGTTGAAGTCAAAGTGCTGCTATTATTTGTCAGTATATATTCCAATAATACTGGGTATTCTTCTTTGGTTTCGGCTATGCCGATGAGGTGCTGAAAATCCCGCAGGTCGCCAAAATTGGTGGCCACGACAGGTTTGCCTGCGGCGAAATATTCGTTGATTTTCAAGGGGTAAATGCCTGCCGTCAGTTCGTTTTTCAAAAAGGGGATCATGCACACATCGAACTGCTGTACCCAACCCGGCAGGCTGGAGGCTGGCTGGCTGCCCATGATCCTTACGTTGGGGAACTTGAGGAGGCGCTCCGCATGGGGTGAATTGACCCGGCCCACGAAGCAAAATTGACGGTGCGGGAGTTTTGAAATGGTATATTCAAGCAGGTCGTAGTCAATGCGTTCGTCGAGGGATCCGAGGTAGCCGATGGTATTCGTTGATCGTTTTTGGTGGTTCGTCGTTGGTTGTTCGTCGTTAGATTTTTGATAAAAAAGGTCGAAGTCAACGCCGTTTTTCACCAAAAAAGAACGGTGTGCGTTGGGCATTTTTGACTCGAATAAGGGCTGGGAAGTGGTGACCACTGCATCTGCCTGGCGCATCAATCGGTATTCCAACCTCGCACCGTGCTTGCCTGCCCATTTGGCAGCCCCGATTTCATCGTAGCAATAGTAAATCAGGGCTTTTTCATCAAACTGCCGGGCCAGGAACACGCCCAAAAATGGGTTAAACGCATTGATGACCACTGGTTTTTCGATGCCCAGCGTTTGCATGGCCGACCTGATAGCCTTGAAGGCACGTTTGGCGTTGCCCAACATGAGCGCATCGTACATCATTTCATTGCTGATGAAATTGACCGGTGTCATGGGCGGCAGGGTCAGCACATTGATGCTGGCACCGTTGGCCAGTTCCAATTTGCGGAGGCGCTGTTCTTTGCCGACTACCCTGCGCCAGGGCGCTTTGCTTTTGCCGATGATGCCAGTCGCAACGTCCTTCCAGGTGAAAGGGTATTCCACATACAGCACCTCGTTCTCACGGGCCAGTTCGGTGGCCAGTTGGACGGTGCTTTTCAGGTAGTCGCCTTCCCAGGCGGGGAACCCTATGATGAGGATTTTTTCGTTGCGGAGTGAATTAGACATCTTGGCTGTGTTTTTTTGTTTGTGGCACAAAGGTGTGGGCGAATCGGGCCGGGCAGGGCGCTTCTTCGTTTTTTGGGTGGATTTTTTCGGAGAATGACAAGTTTGAGATCTTTGTTAAGAAGATAGCCAAGTCGGGAAAGGAGGAAAAGAAGGGAACGGGCATTTATATACAGGACAAAACTGACGAGGCGGGAAAGGCGTTAAGGCGACACCTGCAAATGGCCATTCCAATTCTGCAAATAAGCACACTTGTAGCGGCCAGTTGTGGGCGTCTCCTTAACGGCGTTCAATAAAAAAGGCCGTTGCGACCAATGCGCAACGGCCTTTTTTATGAAAAACTAAAGATCAATTATTGAAACCTTCATCAGGCTGTTTTTCCATGTGTCCATGGCGGCCACAGCCTTTGAGTTCAATGCCTACCTTGATGGCGAACTGCCAGCCCGTCCATTGAAAATCGGGAAAGTCAACACCCAATTCATCCTCGTAGCGCCAGTTGTTTTTCAGCAAATCCAGGCGGTAGCCTCCGCCCACACCCAGGGTATGGCCTATACCACGGATGGGAAAGCGGAGTTCGAGGTTGAGGCCGATTTCCGACATGATATCGCCGTTGGTGAACTTGCTGGTTTTCAAATCAGAATTGGCGGTATTTCCCAGGGAAAAACTCGGCGGAATGCCCTCGTGCAGTTTCAATACCGTGCGGTTGAAATCAAAATCAACATACGGCGAGATGCCAAACCACTTGGTGTCCACGGCATATACATCAAAACCCAATGTGAGTCCACCACTGCCAAGGGTGCGTGCTGAAAAAGTTTGATCGTCGGAGTTGAATTTTTCGCCGTTGTCGTCCAGCGCCCTCAAATAGTTGAAGCCGAAATGGGTACCAACGGGGAATTTGTTGTAGCGTTTGGTAAAAAGCAGTTCAAAACTGGCCACTTCCTGGTCGAAAGTTTCAAATCCAGATTGTTCCAGTACAGCATTGATGTCGTCGAAATCGGCGATGACAGCACCTGCCCTCACTTCAAAGCCATAGTGGGGTACTTTGGCAAATTCCATGTGCTGGGCATTGGCAAAAGAAAATAATAACAACAGGCAAGATAAAATGGAAAGCTTTTTCATGGTGATAATCGTTTGAATGGTGAATTTTAAGTTTTCAACACTTTAATCGCAGGTTTCAGGAAAAAAACTGCGCAAGTGATCAAAGGTTCAAACTTTTATGGAAAAGAATAGTTTCACTCCTTATTCGCCAACTGACCACAAGCTGCATCAATATCCTTTCCCCTACTCCGCCGCACCGTCACCATGACGCCCTGATCGGTCAGGTATCTGGCAAAACGGTCAATCTGATCCGCCGAAGATTTGTGAAAGCTCACTCCCTCCACCGGGTTGTATTCGATAATGTTCAGGCGCACAGGAAAGTGCAGGCACAGCCTGGTCAGTTTGGCTGCATCGTCCAGGCTGTCGTTGAAGTTTTGAAAAGCGATGTATTCGTAGCTGATGCGGTTGCGGGTCTTTTTGTAAAAATAAGTCAAGGCTTCCATCAAAGTATCGAGACTGTTTTGTTCGTTGATGGGCATGATTTCGTTGCGTTTCGTGTCGTCGGCAGCGTGTAGCGAAAGGGCAAGGTTAAAACGGACCTTGTCGTCAGCCAGTTTTTTTATCATTTTGGCAATGCCTGCCGTGCTCACGGTGATGCGTTTTGGCGACATGCCCAGCCCGTCGGGCGAGGTGATGCGCTCTATGCTTTCCAGCACATTGCTATAAGCCAAAAGAGGTTCGCCCATGCCCATGTACACGATGTTGGTGAGCGGGTGGCCGAAGGTTTCCTCCGATTGGCGGTTGACCCTTACTACCTGATCGAAAATTTCGGCGGCGTCGAGGTTGCGCACCCTTTTCATCTGGCCAGTAGCGCAAAATTTGCAGTTCAGGCTGCACCCAACCTGGCTGCTCACGCAGACCGTAAAGCGCTTTTCGTCGGGCACGGGAATCAAAACAGATTCTATCAAATGCCCGTCGTGCAGGCGGAAGCGGGTCTTGATGGTACCGTCTAGGCTGCGCTGCACCTTGTCTTCCTGTATGGCCAGTATGCTGAAATGTTCTTCGAGTTTTTCACGCAGCGCCTTTGACAGGTTGGTCATTTCGTCAATAGATGCTGCCCCTTTTTTCCAAAGCCATTCCCACACCTGTTTGGCCCGGAATTTCGGCTCGCCCATTTCCTTAAAAACCGCTTCGATTTCCGGTAAGGAAAGCAGCCGGATGTCTTTTTTTGTTGAAACTTCTGTCATTTTGCAAAGATAAACCGCCCTAAAACAAAACGGGAGGCGGCATAGTTGCCGCCTCCCGTTTTGGAACAAAAGCAAAAAAATATGGCAAGCAACTACATCGCACCGCTCAACCTCATATCCTTGCTGCGTTTCCGCCCTGGGGAGGTTCAAAGGGAGCTGGTCGTGTAGCGCTCGCCGGTGCAAAAGTAAGAAATTGTTTCATTGTTTTATTGTTTCAAGGTTTCATTGTTTCATTGATGGGCGGATTCATGGAAGGCATCATTTTTATAAAATACGTAAACTACATAAAACCACCTTAGTATAAGATTTTGATTATCAAATTATTATAAAAACAGCCTTCTTACCAATCCAAAAATAAAAGGACAAACTTTTCCTGCTAAAATTTAATACTGCAGTTTCAACAGGCGCTCCACAATGAAGCAATGAAACAATAAAGCAATGAAACCCACAAAAAATTTCCAGCATCGAATTAAAACTTCATTTACCTTTGTCGCTGCGAGAATTTAACGTGTGTAGCATTCTTTTTTTAAGCCGTTTTTTGGTAAAAGTTCTTTCACATAGTGGCATCCGGTAGCTTTTTAAAGACTTGCTATTGTTCGATTCTGCATTCTAATGCTCAGTAATTTTCATCTTTATTTATCACTCAATTTCATTTTTAAATTTTTTTGTTATGAACATCTTTGTAGCAAAGCTGGATTTCAGCACCACGAGCGAAGAACTTCAGGCCGCATTTGAAGAGTTTGGCGAAGTTTCTTCCGCAAAAGTTATCGAAGACAAGTTTACCGGAAAGTCCAAAGGGTTTGCTTTCGTCGAAATGCCTAATGACGACGAGGCCAACAATGCCATTAATGCGCTGAATGAAAGCGAATTCGGTGGAAGGACTATCGTAGTCAAAGAAGCAACACCGAAAGAAGATCGCCCACGCAGCGGCGGTGGCGGTGGTCGTTTCGGCGGCGGTGGTGGCGGCGGTTTTAACCGTCCACGCACTGGCGGCGGTGGCGGCGGCGGCAACCG
>JBGSKQ010000016.1:0-20741 GCA_041741095.1 Saprospiraceae bacterium | reverse complement strand
ATCTTTTTTCAACTGGTTAAACGAACTTCACGGCCTCCAAAACGCCTCGAAGGTTCGTTCAAATCAAGGATTGATTGTCCACATCTTTGGCAAAGTCGCTGCGGCTTTAGCTTTGTGGGTTTTCAACCCCTAATTCGCATATTTAACCTAAAAACACAAATAGCGTTTTCCAAACAGTTATTTCCGTTATTTTTGCCGCCCCATTTTACCAAGATCCAATAATTTCTAACATCAAAAAAAATCGTAACTGAGTAGGAGGGTGTTGGAGGAGGGGGAAAAAAATGAAATTTTTCCCAAAAAACACCCCCAGCTAAACAGTTACAAAAAAATCTACCATCATGGGCAGAGGAGACAAAAAGACAAGGAAAGGCAAAATCTGGAGGGGTTCTTACGGCAAAAGCCGCCCCAAAAAGGCCAACCAGGCCGTGAACCAGAAGAAAGAAGAGAAGAAGAACGGTTAAGTGTTTGTTTCATGGCTTCATTGGACCAATAGGAAACAATGCAGCCATGAAACACTGAAAACATCCAGGCATGAAAATCCGCATACAGGGCAATTCCATCCGGCTGCGCCTGTCGCAAAGCGAGGTAAAGTCATTTGATGAAAAAGGCAGGGTAGAAGATCGGATTGAATTCGGCCCCGGGCCAACCGACACCTTGGTTTATGTGCTGGAACAAGGCCAGATAGCACAACCCACCGCTTCGTTTTCCAACCAACAGATAAAAATCACCATCCCGGCAGGGCTTGGCCTGGTCTGGGCCAACAGCGAAAAAGTGGGCATCGAACATGAAACTGCCTTCGGCAAAGGCCAATTGCTGCGTATTTTGGTGGAAAAAGATTTCAAATGCCTCACCGAGCGCTCCGGCGAAAACGAAAGCGACCATTTCCCAAACCCCAACCAGAAGTGTTGAGCGATGATAAAAATCGGCAAATTCAACCGGCTCCGTGCCGCCCGCCAAACTGACAACGGCGTGTATTTCACCGATACTGACAAAAGCGGGGAAGTGCTGTTGCCCAACAAATACATCCCTGATGATTTGTTCGAGGGCGATGTGCTGAATTTGTTCGTTTTCAAAGACTCCGAAGATCGAATCACCGCCACTACTATCCGGCCCAAGATCATGCTCGGCGAGTTCGCCCTCTTGCAGGTGAGGGACGTCAACCAGTTTGGGGCTTTCCTCGATTGGGGTATGGACAAGGACTTGCTCGTACCCTTCAAAGAGCAACCGGGCCGCATGTCGCCGGGCAACTGGTACATGGTCTATCTCTACCTCGACCCACAGTCGGAGCGCCTGGTGGGTTCAGGGCGCTACCAAAAGTTTTTGCAAAAAGAAAATATTGACCTGCGGGAAGGCCAACAGGTGGACCTGATCATTGACGACCAAAGCGACCTTGGCGTCAACGTCATCATCAACCACCGCTACCGGGGCCTGCTTTATGAAAATGAAATTTTTGAAAGAATCGGCCGGGGAGACGAGCGCAAGGGCTTTGTAAAAAAGGTCAGGGAAGACGGCAAAGTGGACGTGACCCTGCAAGCGCCCGGCTATGCCAAGGTGGAGCCAAATGCCGCCAGGATTTTGGAAAAACTAAAGGAAAACGATGGCTTCCTGCCCCTCACCGACAAGAGCGATCCCATTCAAATTGCTGCCTTGCTCGAAATGAGCAAAAAGACCTACAAAAAGGCAGTGGGGGCGCTGTACAAGGAACGAAAGGTGCGGCTGGAGGAGGATGGTATTTATTTGCTCTGATTTTTTTACAAAACCATTACCATCGCACCTTCTCCATAGCAGCCATTAAAACGTCCCGTCTTTTACCTTTGCCGCAAAAAATCGGACATGACAAAATTCCTCACCTTCCTTACTCTATCATTGGCTTTTTTCACTTTCTCCTGTCATAGCAGCAAACAGGCAGGCAAAGCAAAAACCACCAGTTATAACCCCGCCACCGACACACTTCGTTTCCCACAGGAAAAGCACCTGCGCAACATGCGGCAAATGACCTTTGGGGGCGACAATGCCGAAGCCTATTGGAGCTTTGACGGCAAATCGCTCTCCTTTCAAGCTACCAACGAGAAATGGGGCGCTTCCTGTGACCAGATTTTCACCATGCCCATCGAAACGGGCACAAATGGTGGCCAAAAGCCTCAACAAATCAGCGCTGGCATTGGGAAAACGACCTGTTCCTATTTCATGCCGGACAACAAGAGCGTACTCTTTGCCAGTACTCACGGCGAGGACAGCGGCCAAGGCTGCCCCCATGCCCCCCGCAGCATGAACGGCAAGTATGTTTGGGCAATTCACCAGGAGTATGATATTTATGTGGCCGACCTGAATGGCAAAATCCAAAAGCAATTGACCAATGTGCCCGGCTACGACGCCGAGGCAACCGTATCCCCCGATGGTAAAAAAATCGTTTTCACCAGCACCCGCAGCGGCGACCTGGAACTTTGGACCATGAACATTGACGGATCCGACCAGCGCCAGGTCACCAAAGACCTCGGCTACGACGGCGGTGCCTTCTTTTCACCCGACAGCAAAAAAATTGTCTTCCGGGCCAGTCGCCCCAAAACCGACGAAGAAGTAAATACCTATAAAGAACTGCTCGCCCAGGGCCTCGTGCAACCGACGGCGCTCGAAATATTTACCTGCAATGTGGATGGCTCCGACCTGCGGCAAATTACCAACGTGGGCAAGGCTAATTGGGCACCTTATATGCACCCCTCCGGCAAAAGAATCCTCTTCTGTAGCAATCACCATAGCCAGTCAGGAAGACAATTTAATATTTTTTCCATCAACCTTGATGGCACTGGAATGGAACAAGTGACCTTCGATTCCGCTTTCGATTCTTTCCCAATGTTTTCCCCGGATGGCAAGTACATTGCCTTTGCCAGCAACCGCAACAATGGCGGCACCCGTGACACGAATATCTTCCTGGCGGAATGGGTGGATTGAATTTGTTGTTCGTTGTGCGTTGCTCGTTGCTCGTTAATGGTTGTTCGGGATTGGTAACTGTTCGTTGTGAAACATCGTTTATTTGCAAATGAAACAGCAATCGAAATTCTAAACTGCCCACTTATTATCAACGAGCAACTTACAACCCCGCCTGCCGGTCAGGCAGGGAGCAACTTTTTCAGCCGAAGCATCCTGCAAATGGCATGGGCCGTGACCCTGTTTGCGGGCATGAACCTTTGCACCAAAGGGCTGAAAGCAGTGTCGCCGATGGAGATTGTCTTTGTCCGTTGTGCCATCTCCCTGGCGCTCAGTTTTTTTTGGCTGAAAAAAATGGGCCTTTCGTGGAGCGGCAGCCCGGAAAACCGCTGGCGGCTCCTGGGACGTGGCATTGCCGGCACCACGGCGCTTTATTTTTTCTTTGTCACCATCCAAAAACTGCCCCTTGCCTCGGCGGTCACCATTCAGTACCTGTCGCCCGTTTTCACCGCCATTTTGGCCATGTTTTTTTTGGGTGAAAAACAACGCCCCATCCAGTGGCTGTACTATGCTATTTCCTTTGCTGGCATTGTGCTGTTGAAAGGCTTCGACGAGCGCATCTCTTGGCTCTACCTGGCGATGGGCGTTTTGTCGGCCTTCCTGTCGGGCGTGGCTTACGTCTTTGTGCGCAGCCTGAGCGGCCGGGAGCATCCGCTCACCGTGGTCATGTATTTTCAGATGGTCGGGATCGTATTGGGCGGCAGTTTTAGTGTGATTGATTTTAAATGGCCAATTGCCATGGAATGGCTGCTGTTGTTGGGCGTGGGCCTATTTGCCCATTTTGCCCAAGTGAATTTGACCAAAGCCATCCAAGGCGAAAAAGTGGGCATGATTTCCAGCCTCAATTTTTTCGGGGCAGTCTATGCATCCATCTTTGGTTGGATGTTGTTTGAGGAAAAAGTGACCTTTGGCAACATCCTGGCGATGGCTCTCGTCATCAGCGGTGTGCTGTTGAATATTTGGACCAACGCAGGCGGCGACATCCGCTTCCGCCGCTTCGTGGCCAACTTGCTGACAAGGTAGGCGACTATAAACCCTTTTATGATGAGCAAAAAAAACAAACCCGACCAGTTCGGCTTCGTCTTTTCCACCAACCCCGATTTTCAGTTTCAGCCCGAAGAGGAGGGAGCGGCGGATGAGCTTTCCAACGATAAGCAGCCACTCAAAATCTGGCTCGACCGCAAGCAGCGCAAGGGCAAGGAAGTCACCCTCATTACAGGATTTGTCGGCAGTGAAGATGGCCTGGCCGATTTGGCAAAAGCCCTAAAAACCAAGTGCGGCGTAGGCGGTTCGGCAAAAGACGGCGAGATTTTGCTGCAAGGCGACCACCGTGACAAAGTGTTGGCTTTTTTGCTGCAAAAAGGCTATTCCAAAGCGAAGAAGGCGGGTGGGTGATTTGATTTACGATTTGGGAGCGTAAAAGCGATGAAGTCGCTGAGTAGATTGGGAAATGTGTTTATGTATTTGGGTGTTTTTGTGTTTTTGCGCTTGCTTGTTTTACAAAACACATAAACACATAAACACCCAAACACATCACTTTCTCGCCCTTATCATCCTATCCTTCCCGTTCATATCCTTCCTTAGTTCTACATGCCCGAATCCTTTTTCCTGCAAAATCCGCTGCGTGGCGGGCGCATAAAACTCGTTCGTTTCAAAAAACAAAAATCCCCCCGGCTGGAGGTGAAACACAGCGAAATTGGCGATTTTACGGACAAAACGCTGCGCATCGTTGCCACCGGAAAACAGGGCGAGGTGCGGCTCGAAATCCACCACGTTTTTGGGCAAAATGCCCTTTTCGTCTTCCGTGATGTAAGGCGGGTTGCTGGCGATGCAATCAAACATGGGCAAGGCTTTCCAGGCGTTTTCATCCAAAATATCCACTTGATGAAACTGTATTTCCTTGCCGTTCATGGCGGCATTTTCCTGGGCCGTTTCCATTGCCCCTGGGCTGATGTCGAGTGTATGAACTTCCCATTCGGGCATTTTATGCTTAACGGCAATGGGGATGCAGCCGCTCCCCGTCCCAATGTCCAAAAACCGAGGGTTTATTTTTTCCTGACTGAGGACTGAAGACTGTGGACTTTTAGCCGTCTCCAGTATCCAAGCCACCAATTCCTCCGTCTCCTGGCGGGGAATCAGCACATGGGGGTTGACCTTTAGCGGCAGGCCAAAAAAAACCGTGCGGCCCAGGATATACTGTACCGGCTCGTCGGTTTTCAGGCGCTCGATGATCTTGTCCAATTGTTGTTGCTGCGCAGCGTCCAGCGGCTGGTTTTCCGCTATCTGCCTCGGTTTTATGCCGAAGGCGTCTTCCAGCACAATGGCGGCAACGCTGACTGCCTCGCTGGGATCGTACTGATCGAGGATGGATTTAACGATATGGTGGAGGGCCTGAGTAGCGGTCATTAGTTTTTTGTTTGCCGTACTGTTTAGGAGGGTGTGGGAGGAGGAAGAAAAAAATTTCATTTTTTTCTTCCTCCTCCCACGTTTTGGGGTGTTTTTGGGAAAAAATTTTCAATTTTTTCCCAAAAACACCCCCTGCTAAGTAGTTACTATTAGCCGTAAAAATAGCGCATACAAATCAGGTAAAGGGAAGCCCTATTTTTACCTTTGCCGATCAAAATCCAAATATTCTGATGAAACACTTTATCGTTTTCTCTTTATGCCTTGCGAGCCATTTGCTCTATGGTCAAACTGCCTTCAAATTATCTGTGAATACACTGCGAAGCGGCGTCGAAAAAGAACCCAATTTCACATTTCCCGAAGAAAATAATCCAGCCTTTGGCGTAGCTCCAGCCCTGGTTATAAAATCGCTGAACAACAATTTATACCATGAAATCGAGCTGTCAAGATTATATGTAGGAAAAGAGGAAAACGATATTGAAATCATTAAAGATTTCTGGCTGAGCCTAGGCTACGAACTCGGTGCTAAGTTTGCCAGCATGGATTTTAAAAAATTGCGGGTGCGGCTTGGCGGGGCGGCCAATCTGTTTTATGGAAGCAGGGATTACGACACGAAAATCCAACAAATTATTCCAAGGGATTATAAAAGCTTTGGAATTGTCCTTTCATTATGCCCTCATTTGGAATACTATTTTACAGAGCGTTTTTTTCTGGATTTTGGGCCAAAAATCGGGATAATGAGTTTTGGATTTGAGAAAACGAGAACATACAACCCCAATTTTACAGAGCAACAGCAAAAACAAGGGGGCTTTGAATTGAATGGCCATCCTGGGCTATTGATACAACTTGGGATTGGGTTTACGTTCTGACCCTGAAATTTTAGGGGGTGCAAAAAATTGATTCAAGTGAAATCGCTCATTCCTCTCATTCTTCTCATTCCTCTCCCTTCAAGAAAGCCTATCCCGATAATCTTCATAACCAAAACGCCGCACCAGTTCCACCTCCCCGTTTTCCCTCAAAATGCAAATATCGGGGTGGCGCACCCCGTTGAAAGTAGTCGTCTTTACCATCGTATAGTGTATCATGTCTTGAAAAACGAGGCGGTCGCCCACTTGCAATTCTTTGTCGAAAGAGTACTCCTTCATGTAGTCGCCGGAAAGGCAACTGACCCCACCGATACGGTAATCCCCCCCTCCTCCCCCCCCTCCAAGGGGGGGGCCCGGGGGGGAGATTTTTCCGTAAACTGGAGTAATCCGTGGCCGATAAGGCATCTCCAAAGTATCAGGCATGTGGCAGGTGAAAGAAAGGTCCATGATGGCCGTTTTGACGCCCCGGCTCTCGTGGATGTCGAGCACAGTGCCGACGAGGACGCCAGTTTCCCAGGCGATAGCGCTGCCGGGTTCGAGGATGATGTCCACGCCCCATTTGGCCTTGAATGCTTGCAGCAAACTGACCAAATGTGCGGTGTCGTAGCCCTTGCGGGTCATCAGGTGGCCGCCGCCCATGTTCACCCATTTTACCTGTGGAATAAGGTCGCCAAAATGCTGCTCAAACGCCGCCAGGGTTTTTTCCAAATCAAAACTCGATGACTCGCAAAGGGTGTGGAAATGCAGGCCCTCGATACCTATTGGCAATCCATTTTTGAAAGCCGTGTCCACTTCGCCGAGGCGGGAACCGGGGGCGGCGGGATTGTAAAGCTCCGTTTCCACTTCGGAGTATTCAGGGTTGCAGCGGATGCCGCAGGATATTTTTTCTGAAAATGCCTCGATTTGCGGGCGAAAGCGCTCGTACTGCGCCACGGAATTGAAGGTAAGGTGCGAGCTGTAGCGCATGATTTCTTGAAACTCGTCGGGCATGTAGGCTACGCAATAGGTGTGCGCCTTGCAGCCCATTTCTTCGTAAATCAACCGAGCTTCGTGCAGCGAGCTGGCCGTGGCGCCGCTCAGGTATTTTTTTACAAAAGGGAAAACGCTCCACATGGCGAAGCCTTTCAGCGCCAGGATGATCTCGATGCCGGCGTCCCGCTGCACGCCCGCTATCAGTTCGAGGTTTTGGCGCAGCAGTTTTTCTTCGAGTACAAAAGCTGGGGTTTGGAGGGTGGAATAAACTTGATCCATGAGTATTTGAAGGTTTTGTAAAACTATAGCGCAAAGATTAGCCTTTTGTTTGTTTCGCAATAAATGAAAAAAGTGCATTTATTTTTTGATGAAAAGCCCTTATTTTACTGTGCTTTTGAAACGGCTCGCACTAAAAAATTTCATTTTTTTTAAATATGGCCGAACAAAATTGAAGACTCAAAACCTTATTACTCCGAACTGACACTCACTTCCCTATCTTTTACATCTCCCCTTGCACCCCATTTTTCCCACCAAAGCCCTTCTTGGAAAAATCGTCATTGGTCATTATTGTCATTGCTTGCTGGTAAGCGGGCATTGAACTATCATCATTCATAACTATCTGACTAACACCCATGACTAAAGCACTCAACAGGAGGGCCTTGCTTCGCTTTTCCAGGCTGGCGAAAAGGGGCCTCGAAACCACCAACTATCAGCCTGGGCCGCCCATGGTCTCTGTTGTTTCTGGCCTTGCGCCCTACAATGGCCCTTGGGAAACAGAACAAATCGCCCACCTATTGCGCCGCACTATGTTCGGCGCCAGAAATTCGGACATCAATTACTTTCGGGAAATGTCGCCCTCGGCTGCCGTGGATGCGCTGCTGGCTGATGAGCCGCTGCCTGCGCCGCCCGTGAACGACTACGGCCACGAGATGCCCGATCCTTATGTGCCAAATGGCGTGTCTTGGGTGGACTCGCCCTACGTCCACGATTTGGAAGAATGGCGCAACTATTCCTTGAAATGCTGGTGGATCGGCAATATGCTGGAACAAGCGCCAACACTGCGGGAAAAGATGGCGATGTTCTGGTTCAACCACATTCCCATTGAGTTTTGGGAGGTTTATAATGCACGGTATTCCTACCATTATTTAAACAGGATGTATGAAAACGTATATGGCAATTTCAAAACACTGATGAAGGCGCTCACGCTGGAACCTGCCATGCTCATTTACCTGAACGGAACCAGCAACAACGCCGGGGCACCGGACGAGAATTTTGCCAGGGAATTGCAAGAACTGTATTGCATCGGCAAAGGGCCGGGTTCAGGATTTACGGAACAGGATGTGCAGGCTGCCGCCCGTGTGCTGACGGGTTGGAAAACAGACTATCTGAACCCCGATGCCTTTTTCGACCCAGGTTCGCACGATGCGGAAGACAAGCAGTTTTCTGTCTTTTATAACAATGCTATCATTCAAGGAAAACAAGGTCAGTCCGGTGCTGAAGAATTGGACGAACTGCTCGACCTCCTGTTTGACAATGAGGAAACTGCCAAATATATCTGCCGCAAAATTTACACTTATTTCGTCTATCAAACACTCGACGAAGAAATAGAAACGAACATCATTGAGCCACTCGCCCAACTGCTCAGGGACAACAGCTATGAGATAAAACCTGTGTTGGAAACCTTGCTGAAAAGCGAACATTTTTTCGATCCCTGGTTCAGGGGTTCCATGCTGAAAAGCCCTTTGGAACAAGTGGTGGGCTTATGCCGGGAAATGCACGTGGATTTCCCCGACGGCTCTGATTACCAAGAACTTTTCGACTTGCGAATGAACCTGCTCTCCTACCTTCCGAATATGCTTCAAGACCCCGGCGACCCACCCGAAGTAGCTGGCTGGGCCGCTTGGTACCAGTCGCCCATTTTTTACAAATGGTGGATAACGGTGGCCACGCTCCCAAAGCGGGCCGAACACACGGATATGCTATTGTTCACGGGTTATGCATCTGGCAATTTCCTCGCTGGCATTGACGTGGTAGCTTTTACCGAAACGCTTGACAATGCCGCCGATCCCAATGCGCTAGTCGAGGAAGTACTTGCAATTTTCTACGCCATCGAAGTGGCCGACGAGGTAAAACAACAGTTCAAAAGCAACTTGCTCTCCGGCCAACTTTCCGACTACTATTGGACATCGGCCTGGACAGATTACCAGGATAATCCTGCCAATATGGCCTTTTACAATGTGGTGCAATCCAGGCTCCAATCGTTTTACCAGGCCATTTTCCAATTGGAAGAATATCAACTGTTGTAAAAGATGTTCGCTGTTCGGTATTAGGTATTGGCTTATCCCTTTTTTAAGTTGAAGTGGGCATTCCAACAGCGTGCAACTTCTGAGAGGCCGGGTTATCAAACCCGGCGGTTTGGGGTCTGTACCACCGGGTTTGATAACCCGGCCTCTCCACCGGAATTCTGCATTTTAACTTAAGGCATTGGAAGTGTAGGTATTTGAAAACTGCACTTGAAGAACATCCAAAATCAAAAAATCCAACATCTCAAATAAAAACTAACACCTGTGAAGATGAAAAGAAAAGACTTTCTCCGCCTCATGGGGGCAGGCACAGTGGCCATCCCAAATCTGCTCAACGGGTTCGGCTTGCGGGCCAGCAATACGGCCAGCTTGGCCAAAGCGCTGAATCCTTATTACACCGATACCGACAAAGTGTTGGTACTCATCCAGTTGAACGGGGGAAATGACGGTTTGAACACCGTCATCCCGCTCGACATTTATCCAAATTACTACCAAGCCCGGCCGCACATTTACATCCCGGAAGACAAGGTGCTGAAGCTCGGCAACTTCGACCATGTGGGCATCCACCCAGCCATGCAAGGATTGAAGCAGTTGTTTGATGAAAATAAACTGGCCATCGTGCAGAGCGTGGGCTACCCTGAACCGAATTTTTCGCACTTCCGGGCCACCGATATTTGGCGCACCGCCTCCGATGCCGACGAGGTGCTGAACACGGGCTGGATCGGGCGTTATTTGAAATACGAATACCCCAATTACCCCTTCGATTTTCCAAATCCCGACATGCCGCACCCCTTGGCCATAGAAATCGGCTATTCACAAACATTGACCATGCAGGGGCCTTTTTTCGGTATGGGCATTGCCATCGCCGACCCAGAGGACTTTTATGACCTCGTAAACGGCCTTGACACGCCCGTGCCGAATACCCCCGCTGGTGATCAATTGCGTTACGTGCGCCTCATTTCACGCCAAGCCAACCATTACGCAGACTACATCAAAGCCGCCTACGACAGCGTGACGTCGCAGCCCGATTACCCCGACACGGGCCTTTCTGCGCAACTGAAAATCGTGGCCAGGCTCATTGCCGGGGGCTTGCAAACCCGCATTTACCACGTGGGCATGGGCGGCTTCGATACGCACGATTTTCAGGTGGACGGCGATTTCCACGGCATCGGCAAACACGCCGATTTGTTGAAGGAATTGTCGGACGGCATCAAAGCTTTCATGGACGACCTGGCCTACCAGGGCGTGGAGCAACGGGTGCTGGGCATGACCTATTCGGAGTTTGGACGCCGCATCATTTCCAATGGAAGTTTTGGTACCGACCACGGGGCTGCAGCGCCGATGTTCGTTTTTGGCACCTCCGTACAAGGTGGGGTCGTGGGCGACAACCCGATTATTTCACCGACCCCCAGCGTGCAGGACAATGTGCCGATGCAGCATGATTTTCGCTCGGTTTACACCACTTTTTTAAAAAACTGGTTCTGTGTGCCGGAGGCCGATTTGAATGAAATTATGTTGCAGGATTTCCCTGCGCTACCCTTGGTTGCCGTGTCCGATTGCGTTTCAACAGACTCTCATGAGCGAAACCGGCAGGCTGGCAAAAAACTATTAAGCAACTATCCCAACCCATTCACAAATTCCACGAATATTACTTTTGAAAGCGGCGGCAGCAAGGTGATCCTGCAGGTGTTCGACACTACCGGGAACCTTGTCGCCACCCCGCTGAATGAAGCCTGCCCCATTGGCAAAAAAACCATATCGTGGGATGCGGAGGGCCTGCCTTCGGGCGTCTATTATTGTCGCCTGCAAAACGGCCCAGTGCAGCAAATAGGGCAGATGCTAAAGGTGAATTAAAGCAAGATTATTTGACAGCTTCCATATACAGGGCTAGCACGGTCATTTTGAGTTCGCCGTCCCAATCGGCCTGTTCGTTGAGTTTTTTTTCAATGATTTTAAACACCATTTCTTCTTTTTCTTTGGGCAAAACGGAGCGCCAGCCCTCCAAAAATCCTATAACGACCAGGAAATGGTTCAAGAGCGAAGTACCATCGGCGAAGCGCCAGGTGAAGCGGTCCCGCACGATTTTCACCACGGAGAAACGGGCGTCCTCCAGCAGTTCACGGATGGATTCATCGTTGCCCCGGCGCAGTTCCTGGGCTTTTAATTTGGGCAAAACGTCTTCCATGCCCAGTTCCTTTAACACGGACTCGTAGAGGGAGTAAAATTCCCGAAAATGCCCGTCGGCATTGGTGGTGAGGCAGAGTCGGCCATTGCGTTTCATCACCCGGTAGCACTCTTTCACCACTTTTTTTGGCTGGTCAAAATTGTTGATGCCCAGGTTGCAGGTCACCAGGTCGAACTCCTTGTCGGGGAAGGGCATTTCGACGGCATCGGCACATATCATATCGGCATTGTTGAGGCCGTGAAAGGCAATTTTCCATTGAACTTTGTCCACAGCAGCCTGCCAGGGGTCAATGCCCGACACTTTAGAAGTAGGGCCGAGCCGCATGGCCAGTTCAATGAGCGGAAAACCGGGGCCAGTGCCTATGTCAAGCACCCTCATGCCCTTGCGCATGGGGATTTGGTCGAGCAGCAATTTGCCAAAATGGGAAGACCAGATGGAGATTTCGTCGCAGGCGGCCACAGTGCCGGCATCGTCGAGTGGGTAGTTTTTTTGCAGATAACTCATGTATGCTTGTCTGATGCTTATGGGACTTGCTATTGTTGTGCCACAAAAGTAGGATAGTATATGTTGAAAACAATTGGTTTTTTAAGCTTGATGCTTTATTTGTGAATCCATATTTTCTAATTATTTATTCAATTGGTTTTTTTGAAAAAATAATATCTGCCCCATAAGGAACTTGATTAATAATTTTATGGTAAGGGAACAATTTGTGTGCTTTCTCCAGAAGTTCAAGGGCCGTTTTTTCAATCAATATAACTTCCAAAATAAGGCAATCGGTCATGGCCAGTATTTCATCCGCATCTTTGATAATTGAATATTCCGCACCTTGTATATCTAATTTTATAACCGCTATTTTTTCAATTTTTTCTTGTTTAACAAGTGTTTTAAGGGAAATGGCCTTTAAACGGGTTTCATGGATGCTGGCGTTTTTTGCTATAAATTCCTTTACATTTTCCTCAATGGTGGAGCCTACCTGATCGGAAGATGGGACGGTATAAAAGACAATTTCGCCGTCCTTATCAGACAGGGCTTTTTCAACAATCTTCACGTTTTTTCCCGCCACGTTTCTTTTCAAAAAGGGCAAGATTTTGTCGTAGGGTTCAACGGCGACTATGCGTTCATGCGGGAATTTTTGGGCGGCAAGCAAAGAGAAAAGGCCGTGGTTGGCCCCACCATCAATGATGGCTCCTGTGAGGTCTGGCGGAATGGCTTCCACCAATTTTTTGACCTTATCAATAGAATGTTCGAGGTGGTAAAAGGTGGAGCCGTCGTAATTGAGGTATGCTTTTGTGCCGTTGATGGGGATCCATATTTCCTTGCCCAAAATAGGTGCTGCCAAAAGCCCCCATGTTCGGTTCCCATAAATATTGAACAGCTTTTTTATCCGGGCTATTTTTATCAATAATGTTTCAATCATGTTTTTTTATTTTTTTCAAACCTGCCAAAACAAGTGCATTAATATCGGGCGATAGTTTAAAATAAATGACCAATCCGCCAAATATAGCCAGCGACAGGCTGGATTTTAAGGCAATCTCAATGAACGGTATCGAGAGTTTTGGAAATAACAATATTGGGATAAAATATGCAATTGCCCCGCAAACGAAAACCCATAATACAGCCCATGTGAGCGGCTGCATTTTCAGTTTGGCCCACAATATGATGAATTTGATAATGTTGTAGAGCGTCAAGGAAATGAGCGTGGACAAGGCTGCCCCGTTGATTTGATAAATGGGGATGAACAATTTATTAAATCCGATGCTGCAGAGGGCAAGCAGGATGATCAGGTAAAAGTTGTATTTATAAAAACGGGAATAATTGATGATTTCAGAATTAACGCCCGTAAGCATATCAAATACCCTCGCCAGGCCCAAGATGAGTATCACGTATTTCCCCTCCCTAAAATCCTCGCCGTTGGGCATAATGGAAAAAATATCGTCCACAGAAACCCATACTGCGATGAGCAAGCCCAAGCCAACAATGAGCTGGTTCAAGGCCGATTTTTTGTAAATCTCCTCGATTTCATCCATTTTTCCCGTTTTCCATTTTTCCGACAACAGGGGCGAACTGATACGGGAAATTGCCCGGCGGGGCGCATCAATGGCATCGCTGATAAAAAAAGCGACTGCGTAAACCCCGGTATCCCCCAAGGAGCTAATGGTGCCGAGCATGACGGTGTTTATGCGCTCCCCAATCCTGCTGCCCAAGGTGCCTACCAAGCCAAAAAGGCCAAAAATGGTCACTTCTTTTACTAATGGAAAATTCAAAAAGCGGAAATCCGGACGCCAATGCAGTTCGCCCAATTGATGTACATACCAAATTTGGCCAAGCACGATAACGGCATAGAAAACCAATTGGCCCCAGAATATCCCGTCGAAGGCGATCCAATGAAAAAAGAAGGCAAGGATGATAATGCCCATGCCCACTTTAGGTATTAATTCATTGAAAATAGAAGGCACCACTATCCGGTGGAAATTGGAGGAATAGGTAGAGAATATGGCGGCATAAGTAATCAGGAATGCCAAGGGCAGCACAAAGGGCAAATACGATGTGAACAAGGGAGATTTTTCAGCATAATACGTCAGTATTTCACCCCTAAATAATAGGCTGAGGGTAAGTAGGGTGATGGAGCCTACCAAAAAAATAAGGTGCAGAAAAAACAGGTAACCCCGGTGGCCCTTGTCTGGATCCTTAAAAGCCGGGAAAAAACGGACGACCAACTCGACGCTCCCCCAAAACAGGAAAGGCGTGACCAGAATGGCCGTATCCCTGACAAAGTTGATAATGCCGATTTCCTCCTTGGACAAAGCCAAAGGAAACAGGAACAACAGGTTGGCCGCACCTATCGCCATCGAGAAATAGGTCACGATACTCTGCTTGATGCCCTGCCTTTTGACTACGCCCATACAAAGAGAATGAGAGAATGAGACTATGAGAGGATGAGAATTTTACACCATCCCCGCCATTTTCACTTTTGTTGCACTAAGAGGGGCCAGGAGAATTGCTATTTTGCAGCCGCTTCTCCAACGGGCGGCAAAATTCACAAAATTCCTGATACGTAACAGATTTGATTCACTAAAACCCATAGCACTATGCGTCTCTCCATCATCGCCTTGATAGCCGGATTTCTTTTTTTTCAAAAAAACAGTGCCCCATTCTTCGGTAAAACCGAGCCAAGTCCCATTGCAGCGGGCGATACACTGGAATGTTTTGCTACAGAAATGCAGGAACTGCTTTTCGCTGCCAACCCTGCACGCCAACAACTTCAACAAACGCTTGAAAACCAAGCTTATCAATTTTTGCAGCAAAAACAAACCGGCAGCCAAGAATCGGCCTTGATGGCGGATTATACCCTGCCTGTCGTTTTCCATATCATCCACCAAAACGGGCCCGAGAACATCACCGATGCCCAAATTTTGACTGCTTTCACCAACCTGAACGACGCCTTCGCCAACGTTAATTTTTACGATGAAAACAACGGCGTGGACACCAAGATTGAATTTTGCCTCGCCAAACGTGACCCCAACGGCAACGCCACTACCGGCATCAACCGGGTCGTGTCCCCGCTCACCAATGTGGATTTCAGCACAGATATCGCCATGAAAGACCTCATCCGCTGGAACCCGCTGGAATACATCAACATCTGGCTCGTGCGCAGCATTAACGGCGGCGGGGTGGCGGGCTATGCCTACTTCCCCTCGTCGCATGGCGGCCCCGAAGACGGCATCGTCATGCTCGGCTCTATCATGCCCAACCTTGGCGGCGGCCACTCTACACTCGTGCATGAAATGGGGCACTACCTCGGCCTCTACCATACTTTCGAGGGCAGCTGTACCAACAACGACTGCCTGCTCGACGGCGACCGGGTCTGCGACACACCGCCCGACAACTCAACAGTTTCCCCTGGCAACTGCACGGCCATCGTCAATTCCTGCACCACGGATGCCCAATCTGGCTTCCCTTCCGATCAAAACGACATCAACTGGAACTATGTGGACTACGGAAACCAGCCCTGCCGCAACGGCTACACCCAGGGCCAGTCCGACCGCATGGCGTTTTTTATTGAAAATGCCCGGCAAAGCCTGCTCAATTCTCCTGCCTGCCAAAACCCTTGCCTGAACACCATCCTTGCCGGTTTCACGACCAGCGCCACCACGGTGAACATAGGCACCACGGGTAATTTCACCAATACCAGCATCGGCGGCACGGCCTACATCTGGGCAGTCAACGGGGTGCAATTTGCTACAACTTTGAATGCCAATTATACCTTCAACGCCCTCGGCACATTTGAAATAACGCTGGATGTGGCCAATGCCGATCCCAATTGCAGCGGCACGGCAACGGCTACCATTGAGGTGGTCTGCCCCATCAGCGCTTCATTCACCACCAGCAGCCTCTACCCTCCCCCCGGCGAAACGGTCAGCTTTACAAACACCAGCACAGGGGCCAGCAGCTACACGTGGACGGTAAACGGCACGAATGTCTCCACAGCCACCCATTTTTCCACGGATTTTAATTCGCCAGGGCAATACAACATTTGTTTAAATGCGGGCAACGGCCTTTGCTCGGAGTAGTTTTGCCAATTGATATTTGTGATAGAGCAACCGGATGATGACGATTGTGAATCAACGTTCATCCGCCGCTTGGGCGATTTTGGGGTTAATGAGGAGAGTTTTTTCCTCATACCCGATGGCAATGGCAATTATTTTGTCACCGGCCGGGATGGCAACAACTCAGTCATATTGCAAGTAGATCCATCCGGGAATATACTTGCGCAACGTAGTTACAACTTTACCGGAGGCAGCGATTTTGTGGCGACTTTGATGGTGGACAGCGATGGTTTTTTGGTCGGCACCGCCCGTGATCAGGTAAATTCCAATACCACCAATATTTTGTTTAAATTAAATTGGACAACGGGCAACCTGCTATGGGCCAAACGATTGGACGATCCGGCCTATAATCGTTTTGATGGATTGTTCCAACATCCTCAAACCGGCAATTATTTCCACTATGGCGCTACTACCAATGCAATTGATGATTATATTATTGAAATGGACGAAAATACGGGCAATATATCCTGGCAATTCGTTTCGGATTATGGTGGCAATGCTGATGTATATACAAGTCATTTTTTAACCAATAACGCAGTATATTATGCTGGTGAAGGCAGGCTCGGTGCCAACCTCGACGACATTAGGCCCACGCTCACCAAATTCGACTTGAACGGCAACCTACAATGGGCACGCATACACCTGCGCTCCCCCAACCAGTCTTCCAGGTTGTACAATATGGATTTATTGGTTGAAAACGATACCATCGTGAATTGCGGAAGGGGCAGCCTGACCAACGATAATATTTCGCTCTCCCAATTGCTTTTTTACAAAACGAACATTAACGGCACCTTGATTTGGGCCAAAAGCTACACCATCACAGGAGGAACGGGCGTAGCCGGATTTCAGGTACATGCCATTCCAGGTGGCTACATCGTTCAAGGCACTTACGACGAGGGAGGGTCAACGGCACGTTTGTTTTTGGCAAGGTTGAACAAAAACGGCAATGTAATTTGGGCCAAAAAAATAAATACCGCTACTGCGGCCGCTGGCATCACCAAGCCGCTTACGCTAATTGACGGCGGCTTTGTCTTTTTTGCCGCCCAAACCAACCAATATGATTCGGGGCAAAACAATGACATCCTTTTTGGAAAAATATCGCTCGATGGGCAAGTGGTAGGCGCTGGCTGCGAACTCATTGAAGATATAAACTTAGTTGAAAATGCCATTTCCAATCCTTACGATGGTTCCTTGTTGCCCGATGTCTTTACGGCGAATTACGCTTTCGCTAACAGTAGTTTCAGCCCGCTTCCCGCCGAATTGGAAGTCAACGATATCCCCGGCTGCGAATGCCCTGAACCTCCCTCTGACTGCAACGAAACCTTCGTCACCGCCTACGGCAGCCCAGCCAACGAAGAGGGCCGGAATATAGTAGCTGTACCGGGCGGTTTTGTTTTCGTAACATCGAAACCGGACAGCCTGCTATTTATGGGCCTGGATGAAGAAGGAAAGCTGATCTGGCAACGCTCCAAGCACATTATTGATGGGGACAACCGGGTCTTGAAACTCAGCCTGGATTCAGAAGGAAATATCTTCGGTTGTGGCACGAAATCAACCGGCGCACCGGCTGCCTGGGAGAGCTTTGCATTCAGGTACGATTACCAAAACAACACCATGCTGTGGTCAAACAGGTACAACTATGACTCCGGCAATACCTTTTTTTTCATCGGTATGGTTGAAAAACCCAACGCCGGAAACTTTGTACTGATCGGTGGCTCTGAGGGCAACACTGCCCCAATGGGACATGGCTGTGATGCCGCTTGGGTGGAAGTGGATCGCAATACGGGGAACATCACCTTTGTCAGGAGTTTCAACATCGGCAGTTGCGAAACTTTCTACAGCCCAGTCATTGCAAGCGACGGCACGGGGGTGTATGTGACCGGCAGGTACAACACGGCAGGGGGCGGGCAAAACAAATTCCGTGGGCCCACCACCAAATTGGATTGGTCCGGGAATGAACTGTGGTCCAGGCTGTACCTCGTGCCGGTTTCAGCGGGGAGCGATGCCCGGCTGTATGGGGTCAACCTGATCGAAGAGAACAACAGCCTTTATACATTCGGCACCGGGGATTTGAACGGTATCAGCCTCACCGATGTGTCTTACCAATTTTACAAAACTGACCTGAACGGCGATATTGAGTGGGCCATGGATTACGACATCGTTGGGGCGACAAGCGAGGCCGCCACACGAGCCCTGAGCACTCCGGACGGGTTCCTGATGTTGGGTTTTTTCACCCAAGGAAACCGGGATATTTGCCTGTTGAAAATCAACAAACAAGGTACCCTTCAATGGGCCAAATCTTACGGGGGGACAGGGGATGAATTGGGATGGGACATGGAATACCAAAACGGCAAAATTTTCCTGGTCGGTAAAACCAGCAGCTTTGGCAACGGGGGCGACGATGCGTTGCTGCTGAAATTGGATCTGGACGGCAATATCCAGCATACGGATTGTGATTTTTCAACCGATCTCATAGTTACAACGACCCCCATTCCGAACCCCTACGATGGCTCGCACCCGCTTACCGCCTGGACTCCTGCGACATCTCTTGTGAGTTTGCCGGGCAACCCACAAGCCAGTACGCTCACAGAAGTCCAGCTTTGCTACAATCCCTGTCCCGATACCTGCGCCAATGGCCTGCCGCTCCACACCATGCCGGATGCTGTTCTGCATAGCATTTCCGGCCAGTGCAACGGCGATAGCATCCTCGTCGCCCTGGAAGTCTGCAATATTGACAGCGTGGCCCTTCCCGCTGGAACGCCGCTCAGTTTTTACCAAAACAACCCCACCGCCACGACGGCCAGCTTGCTGGCCACGGTCTTGCTTCCCAATGCTGTCGCCACTGGTGCCTGCATAGTATTCAATGTAGAAATAGCATTGCCCATCAACCAGCAAATCTTTGCCGTGGTAAACGACAACGGCTCCACTCCCACGCCTTTTGACCTTTCCACCGATTTCCCAAATACCAATATCGACGAGTGCGACTTTACGAACAACATAGCCAGTTTTGAGGTCAATTTCATAGCGGCCTTGCTTAGCCTCGGCCCCGATATCAGCATCTGCCATTTTGAGGTAACGGAACTGGACGCTGGCCCAGGCTTCGCCGCTTATCAGTGGTCAGTGCCCGGCAACAATGGCCAAACCTACACGGCATGGGAACCCGGTACTTATTCGGTAACGGTGACTGACGCCTGCGGCGGAACGCAAGTGGACGACATTACCATTACCGTAGTGCCATCTTCTATTGTTGAAATCGGGATGGATACGGCGCAAATATGCGAAGGCGGCAGCGCCACTTTTTCTGTAAGTGGCTTCAACAGCTACCAGTGGTTCCCGCCCGATCTGGTGGATTGCAGCACTTGCCCCACGGTGGTGGCTTCCTCTACCGTTGATACCTGCCTGATTTTGCTGGCTGCTGGCAGCGATGGCTGTTTCAGTGCCGATAAGGTTTGTTTGCAAATAACGCCGTCGCCCTCCACCTTCGATACCATCCAGTTTTGCCAGGGCGAAACGGTCATTGTTTTTGGTAACCCGGTGGATACTCCAGGCGACTATTTTCAAGTATTTAGCGCCCAAAACGGCTGCGACAGCACCCACACCATTACGCTTTTGGAAATCGGAGATACTAGTGAAATTCAAGAACAAGTGGCCATTTGCCAAGGTGATTCCTTTTTGTTTTTTGGAACAAACTTAAACGCAGCGGGCACCTACGATCATTATGATAACTCGGCAGGCTGCACGGTACATACCCAATTGGAATTGAGCTTGCTGGACACGTTTTATATGGTTGAAAATATCAACATCTGCCAGGGTGAAACAGTAGATATATTTGGCACAGCAACCAATATGGCGGGAAGCTTTCAAATGTTATTTGCTGCGCAAAACGCAGGTTGTGAAAAAAGTCAAATTTTCATTTTTTCATAAAAAGTTGTCCATTCCACCTACCTGTCATCTTTTCTGCAACCCGCTACGCCCCGATAATTTTCAATCCTGCAAATTAGCATAATTCTATCTTCCAGATAAAAACTGCTTAAAACGAAGCCTATAAACCCCTCAAAAACACCCCAAAAGAGGCTTTTCGCCTCCTTCATCTTTGCCAACAGTGCCGGAATTCCTAAAATCGTCATCGCCCGCCTCATATTATAACACGTAAAGACTATGGCATATTCGCCCGTAACCTTTTCCTTTCCCTTCAACAGCGTATAATAATATCCCCAACTTCGCTTCACCGTCCCAAAAGGATGCTCCACGATCGCCTGCCGGCGCTTATATTTTTCCGTGCCGCCGGGTTGCTCCATGCGTCGGCGGTTTTCATCCACCGCTTCCTGGTGCTCGCTACGTTCCAGCGTCCTGCCATGCCGGTATTCCAGGTCATTTTTACTCAGGCAGCGGTCTCGAAACCGGCAATTGCGGCATATAC